>DAIOWV010000001.1:0-15558 GCA_036758285.1 Taishania sp.
AATCTCCACTCAAATATCTTCAAAAATTCTTTCCAAGATTTGCAAAAAAAGCAACTCATATAATAACCGTTTCAAATTATTCAAAAAAGGATATTATTGAAACATATGGAATTTCCGAAGAAAAAATAACAGCAATTTGGAATGGAGCATCCGATCAGTTTAAACCAGTTGGTGAAGCCATAAAAAAAGAAATACGTTCAAAATATACCGATGGAATGGAGTATTTTTTGTTTGTTGGGGCTTTACACCCAAGAAAAAATCTCATTCGACTGGTAAAGGCATTTCAAGAATTTAAAAATCAAACATACTCAAAAACGAAGTTATTGATAGTAGGTGAAGTATTGTGGAAAAACTCACAATTTAATTCAGCTATTTCCGAAAACAATCAATCTGAAATTCGATTTACCGGACACTTATCACTAAAAGAATTGACAGAAGTGATGGGAAGCGCCAAATTATTCACTTACACACCTTATTTTGAGGGATTTGGAATTCCATTAGCAGAAGCCATGAAATGTGGAACCCCTATACTTTCCGGAAATCTTACATCTCTACCTGAAGTTTGTGAAGACGCTGCAGAATACTGCAATCCTTTTGATATTGATGAAATTACTAAAAAAATGATTGAATTAGATTCAAATCCTACACGATTAAAAGAATTATCGGAACTAGGATTAAAAAGATCCATTCAATTTAGTTGGGATGACTGTGCAAAGAAAGTTGCAAAAATTTTAGAATTGTAATTACCATTTTTTCATTTTTGAAAAGTTTATTTTTATTTCAACAGTTTTATTAATTTGCACTATAATTTTTCCAAACCAATGCAGTACAATGACCTTTTAGAAGAGCATTTGAATTACTTTAAACAAGTAGTTACATCTGAGCGTGTATTAACAGATGAAGAAAACATTTTACGGTGTGCATCAGATGAAACTGAAGATTTTGTATTTAAACCAAAAGTGATATTACAACCTATTTCAACGGATGAAGTAAGTAAAATATTGAATTATTGTAACAATCATTTAATCCCGATTGTACCACGTGGAGCAGGAACAGGTTTAAGTGGTGGAGCACTACCAATTTTTGGAGGGGTTGTTTTAGATTTCAAACGAATGAATTCCATCGTTAAAATTGATACTGAAAATTTTCAAGTTACAACCCAACCTGGAGTTATAACAGAAGACTTGATGCAAGCAGTACGCGATAAAGGATTGTTTTATCCAGTAGATCCGTCCAGTAAAGGAAGTTGTTTTATTGGAGGAAATGTTGCTGAAAATTCTGGTGGAGCAAGAGCAGTTAAATATGGTGTAGTAAAAGATTATGTTTTGAATTTAGAAATTGTTCTACCAAATGGAGAAATTATTTGGACAGGAGCAAATACGTTAAAAAATTCAACAGGGTATAATTTAACCCAATTAATGGTTGGATCAGAAGGAACATTAGCTGTTATTACAAAAATAGTATTACGTTTACTACCTCCCCCAACTTGTAATTTATTAATTTTTGTCCCTTTTAACTCTGCAAAACAAGCTTGCCAAGCTGTTAATCAAATATTTCTAGCCGGTTTTAATCCTTCAGCATTAGAATTCATGGAACGCGATGCTATAAATATTTCACAAAACTTCCTTGATTCTTTCCCTATTAAATTAAACGACGAAACACAAGCAGGACTGCTTATCGAAGTTGATGGAACAGACGAAGATCAATTATTTCAAGAGATGGAAGGGATTGTTAATGTATTAACTCAATTTGAAACAGGAGAAATTCTTTTTGCTGATAATCAATCCAATAAAGATGCATTATGGAAAGTAAGAAGAGTAATGGGAGAAGCAGCAAAACACAGTTCAACCTATAAAGAAGAGGATACGGTTGTTCCAAGAGCCCAACTACCAGAATTAATTCAAAAGGTAAAAGAATTAGGCAATCTTTATGGTTTTACATCAATTGTTTATGGTCATGCGGGTGATGGCAATCTTCATATTAACATCTTAAAAGAAAAGATGACTAATGAAGCTTGGACGAACGTATTACCTATTGCAATAAGAGAATTGTTTGTTTACACAAAAGAACTAGGTGGAACAATAAGTGGTGAACATGGAATTGGGTATGTTCAAAAAGAATATATGGACATTGTTTTTAGCACTGTCGGGATACAATTACAAAAACAAATTAAAGCAGTTTTTGACCCAAATAACATATTAAATCCTGGGAAAATTTTCAATTATTGACAACAGATAATCAATGTATTAAATTCAAAAAAATAATTTAAGCGAAAAAGTATTTGGATATTCTTTTTAATTAAATTTGTCCGAAATTTTAACTCCAAAGTTTAAACTATCTATGAAAAAAATACTACTCTTAACTTTTTCAATTTTTGCTTTTATTTCTTTTGCAAAACAGGTTGATGTAAACACTGCTAAACAAATTGCAGAAAGACAAGCAAATTTGTACATGCCCCAACTAACCAAAGAAAATTCAACTAGTCTAATACATACCTTTAAAATTCTAGTTTCTGGTCAAGAAAAAAATGCATTTTATGCTTTTGATGTTAAAGGTCATAGTGGATTTGTTCTAGTTTCAGGTGACGATTTATCAATTCCAATTTTGGGTTATTCTGACGAAGGTGGATTTGGAGATGTTAATTCTGCAGAGTTCCCAAAAGGACTTCGTAAACTTATTGATTTATATCGTGATGAAATTAAACGCATCATTATAGAAAATGCACCACAGTCAGAGGAAGTTAAAGAGTTATGGGGACAGTTTACAAAAGGTGATTTTTCTGTTGAGAAATCAAGTGTTTCTCCTTTATTAACGACAAAATGGACGCAAAGAAACAGCTTTGGATACAATGATCTATGTCCTGGAGGTTCTCCAACTGGATGTGTTGCCACTGCTTTTGCTCAAATATTGAAATTTTATAATCATCCTGCTCAAGGAACTGGTTTCTATTCTTATAATCATTCAACTTACGGTACACTTTCTGCAAACTTTGGAGCAACTACGTATAATTGGGCAAGTATGCCAGATCAGCTAACTTCTTCTTCAACAGCTGCTCAAAAAGCAGCAATTGCAACATTAATGTATCATTGTGGGGTTAGTGTCGACATGAATTACAGTCCTTCGGGAAGTGGAGCTTCTAGTATAGATGTAGAAGCTGCTCTAGAAAGCTTTTTCTCTTACAAAACAACAGCTCAATATATTGCTAGAAGTAGTTATTCTTTAGCAAATTGGAAAACTAAATTAAAAACAGAGCTTAACAATACTAGAGTTGTTTATCACAAAGGATTTTGCCCAGATCCTTCTGCGGGACACGCTTTTATTGTTGATGGATATGATAATACTGATAAATTTCACCTTAATTGGGGCTGGGGAGGTAGTTATAATGGTTATTTTGAAATCAATAATTTAAATCCAGGTAGCACTTATGTATTCAATCAAGCTCAAGGAGCAATTATTGGAATCGCACCAATTAATAGTACTTATGATTTAAAATTAAATTCTGCTATCACTATTAATCCAAATCCAATTGTTCGATCAGAGGCTGTTACGGTAACTGCTACAATTAAAAATAACGGAGGGGCTTTATACAATGGTCAGTTAGCTGCATTTTTATTTGATGCCGTAAATGGGTCTTTAGTAGATACTATCAAAATTGTAAATCAAGCAATTAATGGAAATGGTTCAAATACGGTGACATTTAACAAAGCTGGTTTATCGGCTACACCAGCTAATTATACTGTGGGTATTTACTATAAAAATCAAACAGGAAATTGGGTGTTATTAAACCCTACTTCAACTTCTTATGCAAATCCTTTAAGTACAAAAGTTATTTCAACTCCTCAAAATTTAAGAGCAAATCAAAACATTACAATTGTTACTTCTGATCCAATCGAACAAAATCAGCCAGTAAATATCAAATTTGTATTTAAAAATAAAATAAATTCTGCTTTCAATGGGAATGTTTCCATTGACCTTCACAAGCCTAATGGTCAGTGGATTAAAGAAATTGAAATTAAAAACATTTCAATATCAGCTAATGGAACAAGAACAGTAAACTTTAACAGTGCTGGATTAAATGTTCCTCCAGGAACGTATAGACTTGTTGCTTGGTATCAGCATCCAACAGAAGATTGGCAAATCGTTGAAAGTACAAACACTTATCAAAGCTCTCGTTCTGTAGATGTTGTTGGTTTGGATTATGCATTCGCTCCTGTAGACCCTTATGAAGATAATAATACTCAAAATACAGCCTATGAATTTCCAGTTTCTTTTACAAACAACTCATTCTTTGTAAACACTATTGGATCAAACATTCACGACACTATTGATGTTGATTACTACAAAGTAGTACTACCAACAGGTGGGGCTTATACGGTAGATATTACTGCTCATGATCAATACAACTCAACAAATGGTCAAGTGTACACAAACGATGTAATGTATCGTATTTGGGATAATCATTCTGGTACTTGGTCTGACTATTTTGACGATGTATCACCTACAATGACATTTACAAATTGGACAGCTTTATACGTTGAAGTTATTCCTTATTTCTATGGAAATATTGGTAACTATGAACTAGACATTAAAGTTGTTAATTCAGGTAATCTTGGATTAGAGGATTTAAGTGAAGATAACATCGTGTTATTTCCAAATCCAACAAAAGACTTTGTATCTGTAACAACAAAAGATGGTGCAAAAATTAATTCTATTGAAATTAGAAACCAATTAGGTCAAATTGTAATCCAAGAGATAGGAAATACAAGTAACATAAATGTTTCTGATTTAAGTAACGGAATTTATACATTCACTATTTATTCTGACAAAGGACAATTAACTCAGAAGTTTATCAAGCAATAAATAATATTGATGGTCAATTTCAAAACAATAGACAGAAAAGATTTTTTAAAATACTTATGGAAACGAGTTATCAAACCAGTAGTCATTTTTACTGTATGTTGTTTCTGTGTTCAATTTTTAGTATCTGTATTCAATGAAAATGGGTCAGAAAGGTTTTTGACCATCGTAATTTTATCGCTTGCAATTCTTTTCATATTAGCTGATTTGATAGGGGAGCTATTGATCAAAATAAAAGAAAAAATTTATATCAAACTATCTGAACACGTTAAATTCAAACTTAAAATTATAGGGAAAATAAGCAACTATTTGGCCATACTAATTCTTGGGGCTTTATTGTACAGTTTTTGGACAAAAGATGTGTTTCTTGCTTCAATTTTTACTATTTTATTGTTAATAGACAAAGTAAACAATATTAGTAAAGAAGAAAAATCAAAATTAGAGGAATGACAACTAATTATAATAATAGTTTAGGAAAGCAAGTAACCTTAATGGTTATTTGCTTTTTTTATTCTCTTGTAATACATTGAAAAGAAACAAATCTAATAATCTTCCGAACGAACTAACTATCGAAAATATGGGGGATTTTATTTCTATTTACAAAACAAAAAATAATTACGATCAAAAAGTTCCTGTAAAATTATCAGAGGACAAAAAGTATATTGTTTCATATCCTGATCCATCAGATTTATTTTTAGAAAACAAAGCTTTATACCCAATTAAACTAAAAAACAACTACTTACTAAGCCAAGTTGGTGTAGGGAAAAATTATGCTTTTTTAGATTATTCTTATGAAGAATATCGTCAACTTAACAATATAACATCTGAAAAACTATTCGATCATATTATTGATTTTGATCCATTTACAGAAGTATATGAATGCAATAATATTGGAAGAATTGAAGAAATAAATGAGAAAATTAGTTCCAACGGACTAAAAAGTTTTTGTAAGTAATTTCATTACTTATACTTCATCGCAAACTAATCATTTAATGCTTCCTTTTTATTGGGTTTCGCAACTAAAAAGACACCTATAAAAATGATACACATCAAAGCAATTTTAAAAAGATTGATGTCTTTTGTATTATCTGCTGAAAAACCAATTTCATAAAAAAGATAAGCAAAAACTATTACTAAAACAGGTTGTAAATAAATATAAGTACTCGTTACGGTTGCACTTAAAAACTTCATCGCATACATTGTTAGTAGATAAGTAAAGAAAGTAACTCCAATTATAACAAATGCTATTCTCAACCAAATATCAAAAGGAATAATAGAAAAATCAACTGAATAAAAATCCATTATCGTTTTAGGAAATAACAGCACATAAATGGCTCCAAAAGTAAATACATAAGTTGTAACCGTTAATGCAGAATATTTCTTCATTAGTGGTTTAACAAGTATCAAATAAATGGCATAACTAAGGGCATTAATAAAAAGCAAAACATCTCCTAGAAACGTACTACCTTGCGAATTTGTAGATTGTAATGCAAGAAATACAGCACCAGTTGCTCCAATAAAGATTCCAATAATTTTTCTAGAGCTAAGTGATTCTTTTAAAATGAAAAAAGCCATCACAGCAACAATTATTGGATTCAGTGTCATGATAATCCCTGAATTCATGGCTGATGAATAATTTAGTCCATGAAAAAAACACAACTGATTAACAGCCACTCCAAAAACACCACAAATAGCTAATTTTAAAACGTCTGTTTTTTCAACTTTTTCACGCTTTGTGAAAAGAGAAACCAACCAAAACAAACAAGTTGCCCCTAATACCCGAAATGCAATAAAAACATTTGGTGTTAAATAGGTTGGCATGACATCTTTTGCTATAATATTATTCGCTCCGTATAAAGCGTTTACAAAGAACAAAGCAAAATGTGCTTTTAGTATGTTACTCATTTATTTGTTCAACGATGCTTTTGCCTGTTCTACCGTCTCTTTCGCATTTCCAATAAAAACATGTTCTTCATTAATAATAAATGGTCTTTTTAAGAATGTATATTCTTCAAGCATTAATTCACGAAAATCTGATTCTGATAAATTTTTATCTTTCAATCCCTGTTCCTTATATTTTGTTGCTTTTTTTGAAAACAAAGCTTCATAAGAACCTTCTTTTTTAGCTAACCAATCAAGCGTATTTGCATCGATATTATTCTCTTTAATATTAATTAATTCAAACCCATCCGTATTTAATTCTTTCAAAATACGTTGATTAGTTGAACATGTTTTTAAATGATAAATTCGTTTCATAAATTATTGATTTCTCATTGTATCTTTATCTTGATCATTTACTTGGGCAGGTGGGCAACCTTTTGACCTCTTCTGGAATAAATACGTCCATTTTACTTTTACAAGTAAAGGATAATAATTTGAATCAAACCATTTTAAAGCAGAAGCACCTCCTCTCCACTCATGTAATCCTAAAATTGGAGCCTGAACAGAAGGAATTAGCATGCTACGTCTATTTAAACGAATACCAAATCCTAATTCATAATGTATTTGAGCTACTAAAGGATGATGAAAAGTATGTAAATCAGGTATTGTTTGATGAACTAAAGCGGTATATCCAGGAGCTTCATCTCTTTGAAAATTATAATCCACATTGATTCCCAACCCGTTATCAATAAAATATTTTTTACCTAGATAAATATTTTTATGAAATGTAACTCTCGCAGATGCAAAAACGTTACTAAATTTTCCAATGTACTCGTCTGTACCGATTACACTTAAAGTTAATGGATCCAATTGGTTAACCCTTGTTGTTTCTTGTCCATTAAATACCTTTACGCCAACTCCCCAATCAATATACGATACAAACACATATTTCAAAGCTTTGGATAATTTTGATCGTTTGGGATAATGAAGCATTCCTGCCTCAACAAAAAAACCAGGTAAACCTAAAGGTGTTGTTGTCAATTCATAAGAACGTCCAATAGACTCATATCGTGTTGTAACCGGGTGACGACGAGTCAACATAAACGTTGGTCCAGCAGAAATTTGTAAACCATAAGGTCTATATTCATTATAGTCTGCAGCCCCACCAAACAAGTCTTTTTTCCCTTTTGCATTTCTCGGGTTCAAATTTCTTTGTGCAGTACTAATATTTAATAACCCGATAACGAATAAAAAACTTAAAACTATTTTCATTTCACTAGATTTAATATTATTTCAATCACCTCCTGAGAATCCCACTTTTCTTCAATATTGGATAGCGTCATTACCTCATCCATTATTTTATTTTGAACTTCTCCCTGTTTGTAAGCTTCAGAATAGCGAATATCACTAAATGTTACTTGCGAGTATAACGGCATCCACTTATTTGGGTACAAATTACTAAATTTTGCTTCAATTTTTTTTCTTAATAAAAATTTAGGATCTGCAACATAATCACGCATAACCAGATAATTATACAGTGACAATTCTTGCAATGCATCTCCATCGGGTTTTCTCGTTTCACTATATTCTTCAAAAACAGCATCCCAATTTTCATTGTGTTTTTGCATCAATTCCCACATCACAGTACAATCTTCAAATCCTGCATTCATCCCTTGCCCATAAAAAGGAACCGTAGCATGTGCAGCATCTCCCATCAGGACTGTTTTATTGTTGTGCCAAGGAAAACTCCTCATGATTGCCAAAGAAGATAGAGGGTGATTTTCCCACTCATCTGCAATTTGTGGCATTAAATCATAAAAATCTGGAAATGTTGATTTGAAAAAGGCATCAACCTCATCTCGAGTATTTACTTTATCAAAAGCATTTTCACCTCCTTCATGTGGCATAAATAACGTACAAGTATATGACCCATCTTCATTTGGCAAAGCAATCAACATAAATCTTCCTCGTGGCCAGATATGTAAAGCATTTTTATCCAATTTATGTGTTCCATCTTCATTCGCTGGCAGTAAAATTTCACGATAACCATCAGCAATGAAATTTTGTGAAAAATTGAATCTGTCTGTTCGCTGTAATCCTTTATATCTAACGACAGAAAAAGCACCATCACAGCCAAAAATGACATCTGTTTTGTGATGAACAGTTTTTCCAGTATTTTTATCTAAAAATGTGAGTTCATTTGTTTTCAGATTGACATCAATACATTGATGATTGTATAGAATCTTTGTTTTTCCAGTATTTTCTGCAGCAGTCATCAAAATAGCATTCAAATCTCCTCTAGAAGTAGAGTAA
Source organism: Taishania sp. (assembly GCA_036758285.1). Classification (GTDB taxonomy): domain Bacteria; phylum Bacteroidota; class Bacteroidia; order Flavobacteriales_D; family Crocinitomicaceae; genus Taishania. The sequence goes on from DAIOWV010000001.1 coordinate 9,052, forward strand.
ATCGCCTCATTTTCATTACCATAAGGTTGAAAAGTAAGATTGCCTTCCAAGTCGTGCATCATTCGGCCATACATAGGAATTGCAATTTTCTTTACTACTTCTGCTTCACCTACAGCTTCTAAAGCTTTCCATCCTCGATTAGACAAAGCAAGATTTATTGATTTACCAGCTGAAATATCGGCTTTCCGAATGTCATCTCTTGCCTCAAAAATAGTTACATTATATCCAGCTTTTGTAAGATAAACTGCCCATAAAGAGCCTACTAGACCTGCTCCAACGATTGTTGCTTCTTTCATTTTGATGTTTATTTAAAAACGTATGTTTGCTAAAGTAGTAATTTTCCATTTTACACTTACAAAGTATAAGAAAGAACAGTTCTTTTAAATCAAAAATCTCTATCCATTTTTTGTTATTGTTTTACTATTTTAAACTGTTCTCCTTGTTGCATTAATGAAATGATATATACACCTTGAGAAAGATTTGAGGTGCTAATAAACGTTTCTCCTGCTGAAACAGAATAATTTCCAACAATTGTACCCGCTGCTGACTTTATGACCAATAAATCCTCTTTACTACTGTTTACAATAAAATAATTATCAAACGGATTTGGATAAACAGTTGGCTTTAATATGTGTTCAAAATTATCTTCAGAACCAACACCAAACTCTGCTCTCTTATTAATTACTTCATTTTGTTCAGAATTAATATGTTTAAACTCTGTTTCAAGATTTTGAGCGATCATACCACTTCCTCCTGTCGAACATCCATTTACAATGGAAACACGAACATTACTTCCTGCTTTAAATTGAGTACCAGGTTTTAACGAAACAGATTCCCCAGCCGTTAAATTAGCTGTAATACCTCCTTGTACAGTAAAGGTTGGTTCGTAGATAATCGGATCTGCATAGGAAGTCGTCGGGCCTTCAGATGGATTGACAACTAAATTTTTCTTAGCAAAAAAATCTTGATTATAGACCACATTTCTGTTAAAAAGCGAAAGGCTGAAACATTCTCTTTGCCAATGTGCCTGTACTGTCTCCGCATGACCTTTATTTGCCATACCTTGATAAAAGGAAGGCTTTGTTGTTGTGTTTAACAACTTGTTTTGATAAAAATCCATCAAAATCTCATAAACAGTTGGAGATGTTGTTTCAAAAGCGTCATATTCTGAAAGATACATATAATTTAAGGGGGTATACTCATATTGATAATAATTCATTGAGAAATTTGAAACACAGTTATCTCCACAATAAACAGGATTATCCGTTCCATCTACAGCATTGTGGAAGTTGCCATTTCCAGCATAAATACGTTTTGCAAATGTATTTTTAAAACGAACCATATCTGTAAGGTTAAATGGTGTTGAAGGCTGGTATTTTCGAAAATCATTTACCAGCCAGGTTACAGGTGCTCCATGACTAATATCTTCTTTAAATTTTACATATTCGTCGTATTGAGGTACATTTGTAAAAAAGAAAGGAAAAGTGGAAGTAGAACAGCTATTTTCTTTCGTTACTCTCCATCCAGCATGATACCACTGATATGCATTGTCTGAATTTACCAGAAAGACAGGGGTATTCAAAATTTTACCCTTACAATAATCAACAATGTTAACTGTACTTTTGAATTGGTTGGCAATGATATTAGCTTTTGTTAAAAATGAGGGTTCATTGGCATTCAATCCAATGTATAGCATGGCTCTTGTAAAACCAACTTGCATATTGATCTCCATGGGCTCGTCCTGACCAAGTCTTCTAAATCCATTTGATAACCAGTATCCGTTGTTAGAAAAATACCATAAAGTTTCACCGCATCGACCCTGTAGCCAGTTAGAATAATCTCCAAATGTAGAAAAAGTAGTATTGAACGAATTGTTAACAATAGTATTAAATGGGTATAAGGCAGAATTGTACAGTGTTGAATTGTTTTTCACTAAATGTGCAAAACGGGCAAAAGCAGCAACAATATTTCCATTAAGATACATATTATCTGACCACCTAGGAGATAGTTCTACTCCAGCATAATCATGTCTGTTTTCCATCATACACAAAGACTGAAAGATAAATTTGTACAAATAAGCTTTATCTCCGGTTGTTTCATACATGGTGATATATCCTTCTAAAATATGACAATGACCATTCCCAAAAGCTTCTTCATCTCCAATTGAAGAAATTGTACATGGGGAATACTCCTCTACTGCAGGAACATTTAATTGATCATATTTTTCTTTGACAGGATAATTTTCGTACTGTGAGAAAAGAGACTGTATCTGAAAAAGAAACGACAGAACAATAACATGTTTAACTATCCTTATGACATCCATATTGTTCTGATTTTCGTAAAGCTTATTAATATTTCATTAAAAGTATAAGGCCCACATGGAGAACTTGAAATCCCTGGACTATGGAAACATAATTCATTACCATCTTTATCATAAATATAATTACCTCCAGGATTAGTATCAGGATTATAATAATACAGTGTAACGTTTCCATTAGAATATTCCGCAACAGATCTTTGTCTTATTGTCCCGTTTTTCTTCATTTCTTTCGTTTCTTTCTTGATTTCCTTGATTTTCTCTCTGAGCCAATCTGGAATATCTTTGGGAATATCTTTGTTACAGGAAGAAAAAATTGTTGTTAAAAGCATGCCCGTAAATGCGATCATTAAAATTCTTTTCATATCGTGTTATAGTTTATTAAGTATTCTCTTAAGGTATTTTTTTGCTAAAGTAATCATTTCCTCTTTTTAACCTATTTACAAAAATCTGTTTACTTCCAAATAAAAAAGAGACTATCTCAATGACAGTCTCTTCTTTAACATATTATTGATTCGTGTTTACACACAAATTTATTTTAATGTTTATGATTCGGATCGCTATGATCATGTCCCTGATGATTATCAATCGCCGGAGCATCACTCACATTAACAATCTCAATATCAAAAACTAAGTCTGCATAAGGAGGAATTGCCCCTGGACGCCCACCTGGTCCATATGCTTGATAGTAAGGAATAATTAATTTTGCCTTTCCACCTTTTTTCAACATTCCAATTCCTTCTTCAAATCCAGGAATCATTCGTTGTAGTTGGTATTGAAAATCCATTGGCTGACCTCTATCATAAGATGAATCAAATTTTGCACCATCTTTTCTGAAAGTTCCAGCATAATGTAACGACACTAATTTACCTTGCTCAATTGCATCACCCTCACCTTCTTTTTCAATGATATAAACCAATCCTGATTGACTTTTCTTAGCATTTGGATGTTTTTTAATCACTTCTTGATACATGAAATTACTATATTCTTCCTGAGACATTTTTCCTATTTTCTCAAGTTCCTCAGCTTCTTTCTTTTGAACAATATTAATCTTGTCATATTCAGCATTAAAAACTTTCGTTGCATCAAATTTCTTAGCGTCAGCACCAACTCTGATGATTTTAACAGTTTCCATTACATCATCTTGTTTAATCGCATTTACAACATCCATTCCTGTTACAACATGTCCAAAAACAGTATGTTTACCATCCAACCAAGGAGTTTCTTTATGTGTAATAAAAAACTGACTTCCATTTGTAGCTGGTCCAGAATTCGCCATTGATAAAATCCCACCTTTATCATGTTTCAAATCAGAACGAGTTTCATCAAAGAATTTATACCCTGGTCCTCCAGAACCATTTCCTTGTGGGTCACCACCTTGAATCATGAAATTATCAATCACACGGTGAAATTTCAATCCATCATAATATGGTTTTTTGAAAACAGGCTCTTTTTGAAATGTAAAATTGCCTTCTGCTAAACCAACAAAGTTTGCAACTGTCATAGGAGTTTTTTCCTGTTCTAGTTTAACAACAATTTTACCTTTTGTTGTATTGAATTCAGCATAAATCCCGTTTTCTAATTTGTCTGTTTGTGCATGTAATGCATTTCCAATTACCAATGCAAACATCAATAAACCTAATGTTTTCAGCTTTCTCATTTTCTATTTTTTGTTTAGTTATTTCTTCTATCTATTCCCCATAACATTTTATTGCGAATTGTATTTAGGAAACCATGTTCTTCTAATTTCACAACATTAATTGTATAATCTGCTTTACGTATCAATACCTCTTCTCGTTGCTTAATATTAACAGAGTTACCATCCAAACTCAATAAATAGTTGCGGCTCCTTCCTTCAACGCTCAATTTTATTTCTTTATCATCTGGAACAACTATTGGACGTACATTTAAATTGTGAGGTGCAATAGGTGTAACAACATGCAATTGACATTGTGGATCAATAATCGGACCACCACATGCAAGGTTGTAAGCTGTGGAACCAGTTGGTGTTGAAATAATCAATCCATCAGCCCAATAAGAATTCATGTATTCATTATCTAAAGTAGCATGGACCGTGAGCATTGCTGAACTATCCTTACGTGAAACTGTAACTTCATTTAAAGCCACATTTGCGTCACCAAAATGATTTGATGCAGTTTCTACTCTAAGTAATGATCTCTTTTGATATTCAAATTGTTTAAGTGTCAATTTTTCAAATGCTTCTTCCATTGACTCCTTTGAAACATTTGCAAGAAACCCCAATCTCCCTGTATTGATTCCCAAAATAGGTACTTGCGAATTTCTAACATAATTAACGCTTTGAATAAATGTTCCATCGCCTCCAAGGCTAATAACAAGGTCAATTCCAGATACAAAATCAGAATATGAACTAAATTCTAGTGTTGAAGGGGATAAACCAATTTGTTTTACAAGTTGTTTTTTAAGTTCCTTTTCTACGACTGGAGTCCACCCCATTTTTTTTACGTAATTGACTAAATCAACTACATATGGAAGGTTTATTTTACTGACTTTTCTGCTGTAGAGCGCGACATTCATTGTATTACAAATTCATAAAATTCATTAAAGCATCAAATCTATTCCTCAAATCATCTTCAAACTGACTTTTTTGGTAAGATGCTTTTATAACGTATTCATATCTTACAAATGTACGCAAAATTCGTTCCAAGTCTATCTCATTGATCTTTAGCGTTACTTCAATTTTAGTTGAATCCGGTAAAGAAAGAACATAAGAGCTCAATATTTTTGCATTATTGCTTTCTACAATTTGAGCAATTTGTGCCATGGAATAATCAACTTTATTTAATTCAAGGACAATAATTCCACCTTGTTCTTTAACTCCCCAAGTATTGCTAATCAGATGCATTATTTGGTGAACACTTGTACAACCTAGATACTTTTCATTTTTATCAAGTATCGGAACGACAGAAATTTTAAATTCTCCTAATTTTGCTATAACCTCAAAAATGTGATCCGTTTCCCAAACAAATGGTCTAGGAAGATGGTCAAACAAAACATCTAGTGTTTCATGTTCGTCCATTTTGTCCAATACATCATTTTCTGAAAGAATGCCTACAAAATTTCCATTTTTCAAGACAGGAATGTGTGAAACCTTAAATTCATCCATCCAAATCAATGCTTTTTCCCCTGTATCAAGATGAGTTAATGGAGGAATTTCTTCAGTAATTAATTCTGTTGCCATCATAATGACCCCAAAATAAATAAATAGTTTGAATCTAGTAATTGAAATAACAAAAAATTATGAATTATAACTTTATCTTAAAGGACAAAAAACCAACAATTCAATTGCCAGAGAAAATTGTACATCAATTATCATTAATTTAGCCTTTTGAACAGAAATTTTCCAACAATTATGAATTTCAATGCACCATTGGCAGAACGAATGCGTCCAAAATCTTTAGATGATTATATTGGTCAACAACATCTTCTAAAGAAAGACGCTTCACTTCGATTGGCATTAGACTCAGGAATAATTCCATCAATGATTTTTTGGGGTCCTCCTGGTGTTGGAAAAACAACATTGGCAAATCTTATTGCGAATCATTTAAACAGACCTTTCCATACACTTTCAGCAATTTCATCTGGTGTAAAAGATGTAAGAGAAATCATTCAAGGAGTTGAACGTCAAGGGATGTTTAATCAAAAAGGAACTATTTTATTTATTGATGAAATTCATCGCTTTTCAAAAGCTCAACAAGATTCATTATTAGGAGCAGTAGAAAAAGGGATTATTACCTTAATTGGTGCAACCACAGAAAACCCTTCATTTGAGGTTATTTCGGCTTTACTTTCACGTTGTCAGGTTTATGTACTTGAAAATCACACGAAAGATGACTTGCAACAATTATTGGAAAAAGCAATTCAAAAAGATGTTATCCTAAAGGACAAAAATATAATCTTAGAAGAAATAAACTCACTACTCGCAATTTCAGGTGGTGATGCCAGAAAACTGCTGAATGTATTTGAAATTATTATTGGTACATTTCAAAATCAACAAACGATTACAGTTAATAATCAAATCATTGAATCGGTTGCACAACAAAGTTTGGCGAGATATGACAAAGATGGAGAACAGCATTATGATATTATTTCAGCTTTCATAAAATCTATTAGAGGTAGTGATCCTGACGCGGCGATTTATTGGTTGGCAA
>DAIOWV010000001.1:15573-44740 GCA_036758285.1 Taishania sp.
TTTATTGCAAGAAGATTAATAATCAGTGCTTCCGAAGATGTTGGATTAGCAAACCCAAACGCCTTATTGATGGCAAATAATTGTTTTCAAGCAGTTCAAACTATTGGTTGGCCTGAATCACGAATTATCTTAGCACAATGTACTATTTATTTAGCTAGTTCACCTAAAGGAAATGGTGCTTACATGGCAATTAACCGTGCTCAAGAGGAAGTGAGAAATTCAGGAAATTTACCAGTTCCATTACCTTTGAGAAATGCCCCTACGAAGTTGATGAAAGAATTAGGTTATGGTGAAGAATATAAATATTCACATGATTATCCAGGGAATTTTGTGAAACAGCATTTTTTCCCAAAGGAATTAAACAACATCAAGTTTTTCAATGCAGGGAGTAGCACTAAAGAACAGGAAGTCGGAGCAATTATTAAAAAATTATGGGATAGATAATGGGAGCAAAATTAGCATACTATTTAATCGTTTTTCCGATTTCAAAATTACCTTTTTGGTGCATTTATTTATTGTCAGATCTGTTATATGCAATTTTTCGAATTTTTCCTTACAGACGTAAGGTAATAGAAGGCAATATTCGCCGTTCCTTTCCAGAAAAATCGAATCAAGAAATAAATAAATTAGTGAATCAATTTTATCGTCATTTCACAGATATTTTAGCTGAAGGAATTAAAAATTTAAGTATCTCAAAGAAGGATTTACAAAAAAGGTATACGATTAAGAACCCAGAGTTGATGACTCAATTATATCAACAAAACAAAAGTGTTTTATTAGTATCTGGACACTATAATAATTGGGAATGGTTAATTACCTCACAAAATTTTCAATTTCCCCATCAAGCAATGGGAATTGGAATGCCTTTGAGTTCAAAATTTTGGGATAAAAAGGTCAACGAACGCCGTGAACGATTTGGAATGATCGTTGTTCATTCAAAAAATTTTAAAGAAAAAATTAGCCAACAAAAAACACAACCAGTGGCGATTTTAACACTCTCGGATCAATCACCAGGAGATGCTCGAAAAAGCTATTGGATGAATTTTTTACAGCAACAAACAGCTGTTCTGTTTGGTGCAGAATTAATGGCTCATGAATATAATTTCACTGTTGTATTCTATCATACACGGAAAATAAAACGTGGATATTATGAAATGGAACTTCAACTAATAACAGATACACCTTCTAAAATGAAATGGGGAGAAATTACAGAAACTCATACACATTTATTAGAAAAGGCTATTTTAGAAAAACCTGCGTTTTGGCTTTGGTCTCATAAACGTTGGAAAAGAGAAGTACCTGAAGATTTAGAAGAATTAAAAAAGGAACAAAAAAAGAAATTTGAAGAGAAATTTAGTTCACAACACTAAGTGTCATCTCGTTTGTAGAAAAATCTCTTAATTCTATCAGTTTCTGCTTAATATCCTCTTCCCACATTTTTTGCTTGATATTATTTTGAGAATGATTTGTTTCTTTATCGTATTTCTTCTGTAAGCTGACAACTAATTTAGTAGATAATTGAAATTCTTTTTCTATTTTCTTTATGATATCATTGACATTCTTTCCCTTTATTGATGATATTTTTTGAAAAAATAGTCGTTTTGAGTATTCCGCAATATCAAAATGAAGTTTTTCATGATCCAATAACGATTGAGGAGGTAACGATTTCTTGTAAATATTTTTAGCATAAAGTGATTTCCGAGTATCCATCAACACTTCTAACTTGGCAACGACTTGATTGTCTTCAATTACATCGCTTTTAAATATAAATTCAACCGTCGTAAGCGCATGAAACCCTCCTGGAACTGTTCCTTTTGAAAATAAATCCCATGAGAAAGTACTATCTAAATCTTCTGTCCATGGTATTACATTCTTCTGAGAAAAAGAAGGAAACTGACTAAAAAAAAGTAAAACAAAAATTAAAATTCTCAATGAATCACATTTATTATAAAAATAAAACAAATTAGAATTGTAAATAAACAAATGGTTTTGAATCACCTGTCATTGCTTGATACATCAAAAAGATCAAACAACTTACAGCAATCAATTGTACTGGAATTGGAAGTTTAACAAATAAATTTTTACTTCCATCTTTTAATTTAGTTGGTAGCCAATGAATAATAAATCCAATTAACATAATCCAAAACGCCGATTGATAGGTGTGTAAAACCAAAAATAGCGTATCTAATGAAAAATCAAAATGATACCATATTTGATTTAGCATCTTTACAGGTTCACCTTCATCTTCAAGTATGAACCAAATACGTGTAAATGTTATAAAATTAAAAGTAAAGAATATCGCCCAAGCCCTTTGATAAACTGCTTTCACATTGGTTGACCTATAATTCATAATAAATGTAAGAACAACTAGCACAATAAATACTTGAATAAAAATCCAAAAATCCATTGAATTTACATCAAACTTTATTCCATTACTTGCATCATTGAAAAACAAACCATAACACAATACAAAAACACTCATCATTTTTAATAAATGAATCCAAGCCCATTTTTTAGATTCGTGAATTTCAATCTTTTTCCAATAATTAAAAACAACCAATGCAACACCATTCATTGCTCCCCAAATCACAAAGTTTTCACTTGCTCCGTGCCACAATCCACCAACTACAAGAGTAATTAATAAGTTTAAATCTCGATATACATTACTTCTAGCTGAAGGAACAAAACGAACTACAATAATGTATATCAACATCAATCCCCCATACACATAAAATAATTCGTACCATTGGGTAATAAACACTAGGAAAATTAAGATCAAAAACGTTGCAATAAAAGTACCTAGGCCACCACTTCTATTTCCTCCCAGCGGAATATAAAGGTAATCTCTTAACCACGCTCCAAGTGATTTATGCCAACGCCTCCAGAAATCGGCAACATTAATTGCTTTGTATGGAGAATTAAAATTTTCAAGCAAACGGAACCCCATTAATAAAGACAAACCTATCGCAATATCAGTATATCCAGAGAAATCACCGTAAATCTGAAGAGAATAACCCCACATTGCCATGACACTTACAAAACCAGGATATGCTTCAGGTGCGGAAGTTATTTTATCGATAAAATGTATAGCAATATAATCTGCCATTACTACTTTTTTCAATAATCCAGAAACAATCATTATTACTGCAAGGCTATATTCTCGTTTCGTTAACTCAAATGGCTTGTAAATTTGAGGAATAAAATCTCTTGCTCGAATAATTGGCCCCATAACAAGAGCAGGAAAAAAAGAAACAAAAAATGCAAAATCAAACAAGTTTTTAACTGGTTCAATTTCTTTTCGATAAATATCTACAATATAACTTATTGTCTTGAATGTAAAGAAAGAAACACCTATTGGGACAAGGATATTTGTACTAAATCGCGATTCTCCAATCAACCAATTTCCAAATTCAGCAAAAATGTTTTTCGGTATAAAATTAGACCCAAACATTGTATTAAATGAATCCGCAAAGAAATAGGCATATTTGAAGAAACCTAAAATCAACAGGTTAATAATAACTGAAAAAGCTACAATCCATTTTTTACTTTTTTCTCCTTTTGCATTAAAAACCCATTTACCTAAAAAATAATTCAAAACAACAGAAGCAAATAATAGAATGACAAACTTCTCTGATGCTTTAAAATAAAAGAAAAAACTAATGATTGATAAGAAAATTGTTCTGATTAACAATTGCTTCTTAAAAAATGACAATATGAAAAGAGATGCGATAATCAACAACCAAACATCGAATGGTTGAACATTGAAATAAAGCTTAAAGTAAGTCACTTTAAACCAAAAGTAATAAGCAATAATTGCGTTTATTAATAACAAAATAAAAATCCAACCTAACTTTTTTTGAGCTTTCAGAATAGCATGAAGAAAAGAATAGTTCAGAATACATAATGCTCCAAATACGATCAAATCACCATTTTGAAAAACCCAACTGGTAATCAAAACAACAATTGACAATGAGAATACCCTCACTAGGCGATTAGATTCTAATAAAACATAGGCAAATAAAAATGCAAAAAAGAAAATCCAAAATTCTGCTCCTGTAAATAAAAATGCAGTTTCTGGATTAAATTGAAATGAAAACACTTCAATAACACGACTAAAGTCTATATTTTTAAACATATTTCACAAGCTCTGTTTAATAGGAAAAGTTGCGAAATTAGATTAATAACATGAATTGAAGTATAAAAAAATGAAATTTATTATTTGAAATAAATATTTCATCAATTTGAAGTAGCTAATTCGAAATGTAAAATTTGAAATTTGAAAGAAAAGTCATCCAAAATCAACCGTTTAAATAAGAATCTTCAAAAAATAAATTCGTAGAAATTTGAACTACAAAAACATTTAACCTGCTAAATCATAACAATCTAACAGTCAATACATTTGTATCGTTGTATTTTTTTGAGTATCTTACGGCTCATTTTAAAAAGCCTATGGGAAATATTAAGATTACACCTGTCGACAAATGGATTATTAATCCTGTAAATCGTTTTATAAGTAAAGCCTCAACTGGAGGAATTGTTTTAATCATTGCTGCAATTATGGCAATTATTATGGCAAATTCTCCTTGGTCTGAATGGTATTATTCGATTTGGAAATACAAAGTTTCAATTGGCTTGGGTAGTGATTTAAATTTAAACATGTCATTACACCATTGGATAAATGACGGTTTGATGGCTGTATTCTTTTTTGTCATAGGTCTGGAATTGAAACGTGAAATAGTCGCTGGAGAATTATCCAAACCGAAAAATGCAATTTTACCTATAATTGCTGGAATTGGAGGGATGATATTTCCAGCATTATTATATACAATGTTCAATCAAGGTACCGACTCAATGAATGGTTGGGGAATTCCAATGGCAACAGATTTAGCTTTTGCCCTAGGTATTCTTTACTTACTTGGTGATCGAATACCTGCTTCGCTGAAAATTTTCTTAACTGCTTTTGCAATTGTAGATGACTTAGGTTCAGTTTTAGTCATAGCAGTTTTTTATACAGCAGAAATATCAATGCAGCATTTAGGAATTGGATTAGGAGTACTTGGAGTCATGATTTTATCAAATTTTCTAGGTGTAAGAAACACTTTTTACTATGGTGTACTTGGTATTTGTGGTGTTTGGTTGTTTTTTCTGCTCTCTGGTGTCCACGCTACGATTGCAGCAATTTTAGCGGCATTTGCAATACCTGCGAAAACAAAAATCAATGAAATTCATTTTGTAGATAAAATGAAATATTACTTGGATAAATTCAAAAATGCAGACCCAAATCATAAAATTCCTACTCTTACCCCTGACCAATTGCATATTTTGGAAGAAATGGAATCTTTAAATAAAAATGCAATGTCTCCACTTCAAAAACTAGAACACGACATGCATCCAATTGTTGCATACATCGTAATGCCAATATTTGCTTTAGCAAACGCAGGTGTAACATTTGGCAACGATTTATGGGCTGATGCAACAAGTAATGTTGCATTGGGTGTAATTTTTGGATTATTAATTGGAAAGTTCATCGGAATATTTTGCGTCTCGAGTTTAATTATTCGATTCAAGATTGCCCCAATGCCAAAAGGAGTATCCTACAAACATTTATTTGGGCTAGGTCTTTTATCTGCAATCGGATTTACTATGTCTTTATTTATTAATGAATTGGCATTCACTCCAATGGGAGAAATTGGTCAAACATACATTTCACAGGCCAAAATGGGAATTATTATTGCATCCTTAATTGGTGGATTAAGTGGTTATTTTTTGTTGCGGACATCAAATAGAAATAGTGTCATAGAGTAATTGAAAATACATTTCTTAAAATTTTCTTTTCATCTTTGCTGAATGAAAATTCTGATTATTGGAAAAGTCTGGCCAGAACCAAAATCGTCTGCTGCAGGTAGACGAATGGAACAATTAATTCATCTTTTTCAAAACCGTGGAGAGGTTCATTTTGCTTGTGCTAATACTTTCACTGGCAACGAAATTAATTTAGCAGAAATTGATGTCACCATTCAACATATCCATTTAAACGACGATTCTGTAAATGATTATTTTAAAAAATTAGATCCGGATATTGTAATTTTTGATCGATTTTTAACCGAAGAACAGTATGGTTGGAGAATCATTGAAAATTGTCCCAACTCAATTCGAATTTTAAATACCGAAGACCTTCACTTTTTAAGAAAAACACGTCAAAAATTTGTAAAAGAAACAAATCAAATTGCAAATGACACGAGCATTCTCGACTTTCACAATGATGAAACAATGAGAGAACTAGCTTCAATTTACAGAAGTGATTTAACAATTATGATTTCTCCTGAAGAAGTCAAATTATTACAACAAGAAATGCAGGTTCCAAGTGATTTATTAACTTATTTACCTATTTTTTGTGAACCTCAACAATATCAAGAAAAGTCAATTTCTGATAGAAAAGATTTTTTATTTATCGGAAATATGCTACATGAGCCCAATGTAGATGCTGTAAAGATTTTAGTTGACCAATGCTGGCCACTAATTCAACAAAAATGTAAAAACGCCAATCTAATCATCGCGGGTGCATATCCAACTCAACAAATTTTACAATTAAATAATCCTCAAAAAAATATAAAAGTTGTCGGTCATCACAATGATTTAGAGGAGCTTTACAAAACAATTCGAATCAGTCTTATTCCTCTCAGATTTGGTGCTGGAATTAAAGGAAAAGTATTAGAATCTTTAGAATTTGGGGTTCCTTTTGTTTCAACATCAATTGGTACTGAAGGATTATTTTTCAATGAAAATTGGGAAGAATGTGTATCTAATAATTGGGTCGATTTTTCTGAAAAAGCCATATCGCTATATGACGATAACATGAAATGGCATAAACTTCAAAAATTAGGAGAAGATCACCTTAAAAATTATTTTTTACAGTCAAAATTTGAGCTCTCTTTTTTATCAGAAATAGATTATTTAAGTACAAATATCCAGTCAATTAGAAAGAAACGATATTTCGCACAGTTAATCCAGCATCACTCATTAATGAGTACAAAATATCTGTCGAAGTGGATAATGGAAAAAAATAAAAATTTATAAATTCCTACTGTATAGTATAAAGTTATAAGTAATAATTCAACCATTGTTTGATATTTATAACGCTTTATATCACATCTTCTAATCTAAAATCTTCTAATTAAAACTATCTTTGCAAAAAAAATCAAAATAGTAGTAATGGAATACAATTTTAATGCAGTAGAGCAAAAGTGGAGAAAGTTTTGGGCTGACAATAAAACATATAAGGTAACAGAAGATTCAAACAAAGAAAAATTCTATGTACTCGATATGTTTCCTTATCCATCAGGAGCAGGATTGCACGTTGGTCACCCACTTGGTTACATAGCATCAGATGTATTTGCACGTTACAAACGTTTGAAAGGATTGAATGTTTTGCATCCAATGGGATATGATTCATTTGGTTTACCAGCTGAACAGTATGCGATTCAAACAGGGCAACATCCTGAAACAACAACAAAAGATAACATTGCACGCTACCGCGAACAATTAGATAAAATTGGATTCTCATTTGATTGGGATCGAGAAGTACGTACGTCTTCTCCAGAATATTACAAATGGACTCAGTGGATTTTCAATCAACTTTTTGCGAGCTGGTACAACAATACCAGTGACAAAGCAGAGTCAATTTCTTCATTGATTTCAATTTTTGAGAAAGAAGGAAATGGATCTGTAAATGCTGTTACTGACGAAGAAGAAATTTTTTCCGCAGCAGATTGGAATGCTTTTTCTGAAGTGAAAAAAGAAGAAATATTACAAAACTATCGTTTGACTTACCTTGCTGATTCTTGGGTAAACTGGTGTCCAGCTTTGGGAACGGTTTTGGCAAATGATGAAATTGTAAATGGAGTTTCTGAACGTGGAGGTCATCCTGTTGAGCAAAAATTAATGCGTCAATGGTCGATGCGAATCAAAGCGTATGCTGAACGTTTGTTAACTGGATTGGACGGATTGGACTGGACGGATTCTATCAAAGACATGCAACGCAATTGGATTGGAAAATCAGTCGGCTGTAGCCTCCAATTTAATGTTGCAAATTGCAAATTGCAAGTTGAAGTTTTCACCACTCGTCCTGATACGGTTTTTGGTGTTTCATTCTTGGTATTGGCACCAGAACATCCATTTGTTGATGAGATTACAACTCCTGAATATGCGGATGCCGTTGCGGAATACAAACGTGTTGCTTCTTTGAAATCGGAGCGTGACCGTCAATCGGATGTAAAAAATATTACAGGACAAAAAACAGGAGCAAAAGCCATTCATCCATTTACAGGTGAAGAAGTAGATATCTGGATTGCTGATTATGTGTTAGCAACATACGGAACTGGCGCTGTTATGGCTGTTCCTTGTGGTGACCAACGCGATTGGGATTTTGCAACGCACTTTAAATTAGAAATTAAAAACATTTTTCAAGACAAAGACATTTCTGAAGCCGCTTACACCGAAAAAGATACGGTAATTGCAAACAGTGATTTCTTGAATGGCTTAGAAGCGAAAGTAGCGATGGAAAAAGCCATTGCTGCAATTGAACAAAAAGGAATTGGAAAAGGGAAAACAAATTACCGTTTGCGTGATGCCGTTTTCTCGCGTCAGCGTTATTGGGGAGAACCATTTCCTGTTTATTTCCAAAATGGTATTCCAAAAACAATTGCCACAGAACATTTGCCTGTTATTTTACCAGAAGTGGAAAAATACTTACCAACAGAAGACGGACAGCCACCATTGGGGAATGCTACTGTTTGGGCTTGGGATACAGTGAACAATAAAGTAGTTGAAAACGAAAAAATTGACGAAAAAACTATTTTTCCTTTGGAATTGAACACCATGCCAGGATGGGCTGGAAGTTCATGGTATTTCTTACGATACACAGACCCAACAAATGAGACAGCATTTGCTTCAAAAGAAGCTGTAGACTATTGGAAAAACGTGGATTTGTACATGGGAGGGGCTGAACATGCTACAGGGCACTTGCTATATTCTCGTTTCTGGACAAAATTCTTGTTTGATGCAGGATTCATTCCTTTTGAAGAACCGTTCCAAAAGATGATTAATCAAGGGATGATTTTGGGAAGAAGTAGTTTTGTTTATCGAAACAACGAAGGAAAATTGATTTCAAAATCAAAATTGCAAGGAAATGAAAATCCAATTCACGTAGACATTTCTCTTGTTGACAATGATAAATTAGACATTGAAGGATTCAAAAAGTGGCGTTCAGATTATGCGAATGCTGAATTCATTTTGGAAGAAGATGGAACATACATCTGCGGTTCAGAAGTTGAAAAAATGTCTAAATCCAAATACAACGTACAAACTCCAGATGAGTTAGTAGAAAAATTTGGTGCAGACACGCTACGTTGTTATGAAATGTTCTTGGGGCCAATCGAGCAAGCAAAACCATGGGATACAAAAGGAATTAATGGCGTTTCGAACTTCTTACGTAAATTATGGCGTTTGTTCAATATCGATGAAAATGGTGTTGCACGATTGTCAACTGACGAGCCAACAAAAGAAAATTTGAAGACTTTACACAAAACAATCAAAAAAGTAACCGATGATTTAGAGCGTTTTTCGTTCAATACATGTGTTTCCAACTTTATGATTTGTGTCAACGAATTGAGCGAGCAAAAGTGTAATAATAAACACATTTTGGAGCAATTGACAATTATGGTTTCACCTTATGCACCTCATATTTCGGAAGAATTATGGCAATTATTGGGCAATAAAGCTGGAACAGTTACTATAGCACCATTCCCATTATTTGACAATTCTCACTTAGTAGAAAGCACAACTGAATATCCTGTTTCTTTCAACGGAAAAATGCGTTTCAAATTTCCATTGGCGGCAACACTTTCACCAAAAGAAGTGGAAGAAGCGGTACTATCTTCAGATGAAGCAGCAAAATACTTGGAAGGAAAAGCACCTAAAAAAGTAATTGTTGTTCCAGGTAAAATTGTGAACATTGTTTTGTAGTCAAACGTAAAAATTTAATTGTTCGTTTCATTTTAAGACTAAAAATGTTTTTTTCTAGTAATTTAGAATGTTTCTTCATTTCAAGTTCTGTATATTTGCATAAAATTTAAGTGTAGGAAAATGTCAATAATGATTACCGATGAATGTATCAATTGTGGTGCATGCGAACCGGAATGTCCAAATAATGCAATATATGAAGGTGGTGCTGAATGGCGTTACTCTGACGGAACTTCTCTTACAGGTTTGATTACAACATTGGATGGAAGTGAAGTAATGGCAGATGATGAATTCGAACCGAAAGACATGGATGTATATTATATCGTTACTGACAAATGTACTGAATGTGTAGGTTTTCATGATGAACCACAATGTGCTGCGGTTTGCCCAGTAGATTGTTGTGTTGATGACCCGGATTATAGAGAATCAGACGATGAACTGATTGCAAAAAAAGACTTTATGCACCTTTAATTAGAAGGTGCATTTTTTTTTGCATAAGATTTCCCATCATTTATTAAAAGTTCGCTGAACTTATATCATTCATTTCTCTGTAAATCGAATCGTTTTGATAAAAATAAAAAATCAACATATTTGAGAAGGATTTTCAATTCAGTCAACCAAAAACTTTAAATAAGAATGTTATATTTGTAAATATTCAAATCTCATCCAAGATAGAGTAGTAACTAATTATACGACAATTACAATGGATAAAAATCAAGATTTACTAGCTCGAAGAGAAGCAGCACAACTCGGTGGTGGTCAGGCAAGAATTGACAAACAACATCAAGGAGGTAAGTTAACTGCCCGTGAACGTGTTACCCTTCTTTTAGATGAAGGTTCATTTAATGAAATTGGACAATTTGTAGAGCATCGAGCAACATCTTTTGGACTAGAAAAAACAAAATTCCCTGGAGATGGAGTAATAACTGGATTTGGAACTATACATGGACGTTTAATTTATGTTTTTTCTCAAGATTTTACAGTCTTAGGAGGTTCGCTTTCTGAAACTCATGCGGCAAAAATCTGTCGTGTAATGGATTTAGCTGTAAAAAATGGAGCTCCAATTATTGGACTAAATGACTCTGGGGGAGCACGAATTCAAGAAGGTGTGGTTTCATTAGCTGGCTATGCTGACATATTCTTTAGAAATACAAGAGCGTCTGGTGTGATTCCACAAATATCCGTTATTATGGGACCATGCGCAGGTGGTGCGGTTTATTCACCTGCACTAACTGATTTTGTAGTAATGGTAGAAGACACTTCCTATATGTTTGTAACAGGTCCAAATGTTGTTAAAACAGTTACACATGAAGAAGTTAGCTCTGAAGATTTAGGAGGAGCTAAAGCACACGCTGAAAAATCTGGAGTCAATCATTTTACAGCTTCAAATGATGTAGAATGTTTGAAAAAAGTAAGAGATTTGATAACATATATGCCTCAAAATGCCCGAGAATTGGCACCTCATCCAACAAAATTTGAATTTAATAATTCAAAGTTAGAAACAATAAAAACAATTTTACCAGACAACACGAATCTCCCTTACGATATTAGAAAAGTTGTCGATTCGGTAATTGATGATAATTCATTTAGAGAAGTTCACGAAGATTTTGCAAAGAATATTGTAGTTGGATTTGCTCGAATTGAAGGAAGGACGATTGGCGTTGTTGCAAATCAACCCGCAGCATTAGCTGGAGTATTAGATATTGATGCATCTCGTAAAGGTGCTAGATTTGTTCGTTTTTGCGACTCTTTCAACATTCCATTACTTGTATTTGAAGATGTACCAGGATTTTTACCTGGAACAGACCAAGAATGGCGAGGAATCATTACTCATGGAGCAAAATTATTGTACGCATTTTCGGAAGCAACAGTTCCAAGAATTACAGTAATTACAAGAAAAGCTTATGGAGGAGCATTTGATGTAATGAACTCTAAATCAATTGGAGCAGACTTAAATTTTGCTTGGCCGACAGCTGAAATTGCAGTTATGGGAGCAAAAGGTGCAGCTGAAATTATTTTCAAACGTGAAATTTCTGAATCAGCAAATCCAGAAGAAAAATGGAAAGAAAAAGAAGCAGAATATGCTGAAATGTTTGCTAATCCATATAGAGCTGCTGAACGTGGAATTGTTGATGATGTTATTCTTCCTGAAGAAACGCGTTCAAAAGTAATCGCTGGCTTCAAAATGTTAGAAAACAAAGCAGAAACACTTCCCTTTAAAAAACACGGAAATATTCCACTTTAATCAATATAATGAGTAAAACAGGAGTTTTATTAGTTCAATTAGGTACACCTGATAGTCCTGCTAAAAAAGATGTCAGACCATACTTAACAGAGTTTTTAAATGATAGAAGGGTCATTGATTTTTCTTGGTTAAAAAGAACAATACTTGTAAATTGTATAATTGTACCTTTTCGTACAAAAAATTCATCAAAAATTTACAAAGAACTGTGGGAAATTGGTAAGGGTGTCTCTCCTCTTTTGGTTTATACAGAACAACTTCGAAAAAAAGTAGAATTAAAACTACAAGGTAAGGCAGATGTTTTTATGGCTATGCGTTATAAAAACCCTTCAATACCTTCTGTTTTAGCAAAAATGAAGAAAGAGAACTACGAAAAAATAGTTGTTCTCCCTTTATTTCCTCAATATGCAAGTGCCTCTAACGGTTCTGCAATTGAAAAAGTAATGGACGAAGTGAAAAAATGGTGGGTCATTCCTAACATTGAATTTATTAGTCAATTTTGGGACAATGAAGGATATCTGAATTCCTTGACTGAAAATGCAATGGCTATGAATCCATCACAATATGACCATGTTGTGTTTTCATATCATGGTTTACCAGAATCTCAAGTAGACAAAGTACACTCAAATCACAAATGTGCAAATCATGGTTGTGAAACAGAAATAAATGCCGAAAATAAATTTTGTTACAAAGCTACATGCTATGCAACAACTAGAAAATTAGTTGAAAAACTTAATCTGAAAGAAGATCAGTATACTCTTGCATTTCAATCTCGACTTGATGACAAATGGTTAAAACCATATTCGGATGAAGTCATCAGTGAATTAGGAAAAAAAGGAAAAAGGAAATTGCTTGTTTTTAGTCCTGCTTTTGTTGCTGATTGCCTTGAAACGCTTGTAGAAATTGGTGTGGAATATCAAGAAATTTTAGATGAAAATGGTGGTGGAGAAGTCCATTTGGTACCTAGCTGTAATGATAGTGACACTTTTGTGGACGGAATTCTCGAACTATTAAAGAATAAGATTTAACATCTTATTCTTCAACAATTTCAGGTAAATTTTTATACGCTTCAATCCATTCTAAATCACCGACATCACGTAGTATTTTCCAGAAATTGGTGTCTGTAAAAAAACTAGTATTGATGTAGTTTAGTCCATAATTTTTATTTAAATAAATTTGCTGTTGCGAGCTGGGAATGAATTTATCTTGACTCCAACCTTCTTCTTGTCCTCCCTTAAAAGGACTGTAATTATAGCGCAATTTCCACAAATCATCCAATGCAAAGCAAAAAGAAACCTTTTCCTGAGTAATGGAATCAATATAAATCCCACCTGCTACTTCATTCAATTTAAATAAATCAATTCTATTTCTATTATATATACTTGGCCAATCACCTGATGCATAATGTATAAATTCTTTTACGGATAGTATTTTTCGATGACTCTGCATTTTACCGTCACTAAAAAAGGCAACTAATGTAATCATTTGACCATTTGCCTGTTGTGCTACTTTCACACCAAAAACAGTTCTTAATTCAGCTTTAAACTGAATGGATAGAAATAAGAATGCAAACACAATTAAAAGCAGTGCTCTCATAAATACAATATTGAATATTTTCAATCTAATTTTAATAATAATATAAATGATCTTTTCCTAGAAGATGAATGGATGCCTTTTAAAGACACTCCTTTTTCAAATTTATTTAAAACAAAATAGGTCGTTTATTTCTAAACGACCTAAAAAACTTATTAGAAAAAAATCTAATTATAGATTCATGTTATCTAAAACATTCATTACATCTTTTACTGCAACTGCTGATTCATTTAACAATGCCTTTTCGTCGTCATTAAGTTGTAATTCAATGATTTTTTCAATTCCATCTTTTCCTAGGATTACAGGAACTCCAAGATAAATATCTTTCAATCCATATTCACCTTGTAACCATGCACAAACAGGGAATACACGTTTTTGATCACGAACAATTGCCTCAACCATTTGAGCAGCAGCAGCTCCTGGAGCATACCATGCAGAAGTTCCTAATAATTTAACTATTTCACCTCCACCTACTTTTGTACGTTCTATGATTGCGTCTAATTTATCTTTCGCAATCAATTCAGTAACTGGAATACCACCAACTGTTGTATAACGAGGAAGTGGAACCATTGTGTCACCATGTCCACCCATTAATACCGCTTGGATATCTTTTGGTGAAACATTTAATTCAGTTGCTAAGAAAGCTCTATAACGTGCTGTATCAAGAATTCCAGCCATTCCAAATACTTTTTTAGAATCAACTTTAGCTGTTAAATAAGCACAATATGTCATTACATCTAAAGGATTAGATACAATAACAATAATTGCATCTGGAGAATACTTAATAATATTTTCAGTAACTGATTTTACAATTCCAGCATTCGTAGCGATTAAATCATCACGAGACATACCTGGTTTTCTTGGTAATCCTGAAGTAATTACAACTACATCTGAATTAGCAGTCTTTGAATAATCATTTGTAGAACCAATTGTTCTAGAATCATATAAATTTATTGGAGAAGTTTGCCAGATATCCAAAGCCTTTCCTTCCGCAAAACCTTCTTTAATATCTAATAAAACGATTTCATTCGCAATCTCTCTGTGAGCAAGAACATCAGCACAAGTTGCACCAACATTTCCAGCACCAACTACAGTTACTTTCATATTATTTAAGTTAAATTATTGAAACAGAATTTTTCAATTGTAAATTTAACATAAAATTGAAACAAATCAATTGAATAATGAAAAAAACAACGACTACTGGAAACGTTTATCTGAGAATGTTTACATTTCCATTCCAAGTGTATTTACCGTCATTGAATCTATCCTGAGCTTTAATTGTCCATAAATAAGTCCCCGTTTGCATTGGTTTTCCATTATAATTGCCATCCCAACCAATATCAAGATCATAACTTTCAAAAACCATTTCACCCCAACGGTTGTAAATTTGCAGATGATAAGAATAAACATCTATCCCATCAATCAACACATTCCAACTATTATTAAATTCATCATTATCAGGCGTGAATGAGTTTGGAGCAAAAATAGTAACCTCCGGAAAAACGGTTAATGGCAACATTAAAGAATCCTTACATCCATCAACTGAGGTTACAATAAGTGTCACTGGATAAGTACTATTTATTCCTTCTGGAAATTTAACGGTTGGTTTTTCTTGAGTTGAAATTAATGGCATACCATCAACAAAACTCCACTCATACCCTATTGCACCAGTAGATAAATTTTGAAAAAACACTTCTGTATTAAAAATAAGTACAGGATTTGGACTCCAAGAAAAATTAGCTTCAGGTTTTGGGAATACTGTCAGTATATTTGGCATTGACAAAGAATCAATGCATCCTTGTGGAGAAGTTACTATTAATTTTACTCCATAATTACCTGCAGACAATGGAGTTGTATAGACTTCCGGAATATTCTGAGCAATTTGATTTGAAGGATAATGCCATTCATAACTTTGTTGCATTGTAGGGTCAGTTAAATTATGTATTTCAAAAATAGCTGGTTCACACAATTCAGTTTCTACAACATTAAAAATTGGCTTTGGAAGGGGAGCGACAAAAACCTGAGTATTCAAAGTAAGATCATTTGTTTCACAAGCGTCGGAAATAGTAACTAAATAATCTTGGGTTACTGGCGGATTTACATTTATATCCATAAAATTCTGCCCCGAAATTGATTCTCCGGAACTCCAGACAATTGAATAAGGTGTTAATCCTCCTTGAATATTTGAAATCCCTATTTTAGTTTGAAAATTAGGACAAATAGTATCAAAAGAAGTAATCGAAGCTGAAAGGGGCTCTCTAACAAAAACTTGAATTTGAGCAGTATTTGATCTACAACCCGTTAATGGATCTTCAGCATATACATTTATAGTTTGACTTGAAGTATATGGTCCTGCTTGTGTATTTGGACTCATATTTGTTGTATGACTCCAGTGATAATCGAGAGTTAAAGTTGAAGAAAGATCAAAAAATGTAGATAAATTTGCTATTCCATTTTGACAAATGGTTGTATCATTTGATGTTGTTAAAATCAATTGAGCTGGTTCTGTTATGGTAACATTACTACTAAATTCACATCCATCACTATTTTTAGATTTTATTGAGTAACTACCAACACCAAATCCTCCTCGTGTTGCATTTGGAACCCAAGTTACTCCACCATCATAACTATATTCTGTTGCATTTGTACTTGTTATAGTTATAGAGCCATCTGTCATTCCTGAACAAGAGGGAGAAACAAATGAAGTTGTGTGAGTATTATTTGAAACAGTAATTTGAACCTGGTCAGAAACAGGTGGACATACTCCATTATTTTCTGTAAGTGTAAATGTATACACACCTGCTCGATTAACTGTTACATTTGGATTTATCGTAGTTGAATTTGGTTGATAACTAACAGTGGGTGTTGGTGTAATTCCAGCGGTATTCGTTGTCCAGTTTATTGTAGTGCCAGGACTTCGAGCTCCACTTAAAGTAATTGGTTCTCCAAGGCAAATAACCTGATCCATACCTGCTGAAGGAGTTGGAGGAGGAACAACTGTTATTAAAAAAGTATCTAATTGTACATTTGCACCAGAAGTAATTCGAACGATATATTCTGTTGTCTGAGTTGGTGTTACCACGACATTTGTTCCACTATTTGGATTTGAAACTCCATCTGTCACCAACCAAGTGAATGTAGGATTCGCCAATCCAGAAACCACAACATTTACGTTTGCTGAACTTCCTAAACAAATTGTCTGATCAGGTGTGGATGGTTCACAAGTTACAGAGGCACTATTAGGATTGTTATTTCCTTGTATATTATTTCCAAATCTAACAGGAACAGTTACTCCTATTTGTCCACTCCAATTGGAAAAACAGATTATGAATTGATCACCTGCATTTACATTCAACGCATTTTCGAAATTTCCTTGACTCCCACCTGGAGGAATTAACCCCGGTCTTATCATTCCCGTAAGTCCATCAGAACTGATATTCCAATTGCAAGCAACAGGTGGTAAAGTATTATTTTGGATAAAATCACATGAAGTATTTACACCATTATCTGTGTATCTCCACATTGCCCAATCATAAAAGCCACCTGCTCCATTTCCTAATGTAAATTCCAGTTGACCTGCTACAGCAACTGACATTATCAACCATGTAGGTGAATTTTCCCCTTGTTGTAAACATCCTCGATTTCCTGGTTGTAAATTCACATTATTCATAGGATTAGATACACATCCGATACACAAATCGTTTACAGCTCCATTTCCAGTTGAATTTGTTAAAAATCCAAATCCATTATCATCACAAATATAATCGGCTTGATTACAATCAGCTTGTGAGTACCCACAGTTTACGAAAACAAAAACAAAAAATATGTATAAATAAAACTTCATAACTATTAATCACATTTAAAAGGAAAAGAATTCATTTCGTCTACTCCTTTTTCTCCTATTTGAAGACATTTTAACGTTTCAGAATATTCTTCAAACCAACTTTTTAAAGTAGATTCTGAAAGAGATGAAATATCTTGAGTTAATATTAAAAACCTTTGAGAATAAGGATCCATTCTTACAAGGTAAATTTCTGGTTTTTGTCTTATTTTAGATTCTAATTCTAAAAGATGTTCTTTATTTTCAATTTGAAATAATCCTTGTGCAAAAAATTGTTTATCGTCTTGAGCATAACCAGCATTACAAATAAACAAGAAAAAGATATATATATATAAAGAGATTTTCATTATTCCTTAACTATAAGTTGGTTTATATAATACGAAAATAATTAAATAAAGTTGCTTAAACAAATAGCAACCTCAGTTCAGAAAATTGAAACAACAACTAATAATCAAACAATTATCAATAAATAAACCAACTGAAACATTAGAAGTTCTCAGTATCCAATTACGATTAAGTCATTTGTTTAATGAGTCGAGATAGGATATTCAGATTACCAAAAGATCTTGTAACACTTATTTTTTTGTCAAAGAATACTTCAGACCTACATTCAATGACATTCCGTAATGCCAAATTTCACTATATTCAAAATAGTTAGAGTTAGTAATACTTGTAAAACTACGTTGTAATAAAAATGAGGCATATAAATAACTTCTTTCATTCAATTTGCATCCACCACCAATTTCAGCAAATCCTGCAAAATCAAACTTTGAAACTCGACTCTTCACCTCATAAGTTATATTTCCTTCTACGCTTCCATCCCAATTGAAATTTGGCATTGTTGTTTTGGCGTCAACTAGTAATGAAGGAATGATTCCGATATTTGTAAAACCGTAAAACTTAGTTCCAAACTTAAATCCAGCTTTTAATGGAAGTGAAATATAATCATACTTATATTTTACTGAATAGTTTTCGCCATTTGGATTTCCAAATTCATCTGTAAAATTATAATCATCATAAAAACCACGTTGATTATAAATAAAGTCAGCCCCAACAGAAAAATTCTTATTAATACAATATTCGTATGTAATTCCTGGAGTCAGCGTAGTCCTATAGTTAATCTGGCTTCGAAAATTATTCGATTTAATGTTTGTCCAGTTAATACCACCCTTAACACCAATTAAATGATTTTGTCCAGTAGCTTTTATAGTTAATAATATCAAGATAAGTGATAAAATGTTTTTCATTTTTTATAGTTAAATAATAACTTTCATAATTGTTTAATTTACTAAATATCAAACCTCTCGATTAAATAAATAATTGGAAAGGTTTATCAATTTTTCTTTATTTAACTCTGGAACAGTTACATTTTGTAAATTATCATAAGCCAATTTGTAATAATCATTCATTAATTCTTGGCTCATTGTTCTAACATCCAGATCATCAAAAATTTTTCGAGTTTTCTCAATTTTATGAGTAACATCAGTTTCTGTTTGAAGTTCTTTTAAGGTATTTAATTGTTGCGAATTCGCATTTTTTAAAGCTAATAAATAGAGAATTGTTTTTTTATTTGTTGTTATATCTCCACCTACTTGTTTTCCAAATTTATTTGGATCAGCATATAAATCAAGGATGTCATCTTGAATTTGAAATGCAATACCAATATTAACACCGAAATCATAAAGCAAATCTTGATTTTCTTTTGAAGCGCCTGCAACGATTGCCGATAATTTCAAAGCACAGCCAAGCAATACTGATGTTTTTAATTTAATCATCTCAATATATTCATCTATTGTAATATTTGATTGATTTTCAAAATTCATGTCTAATTGTTGGCCTTCACAAACCTGAACAGCTGTTGTATTAAAGTGGCTGAGTAGTTCACTTAAATTACCTCCTTGTTTTTGCAAATATTCATATGCTTTAATCATTAAAACATCACCCGAAAGTATTGCCGTATTTGTATCCCATTTATGATGTATCGTAGTAAACCCTCTTCTTAAAGTTGCTGCATCCATGATATCATCATGAATCAATGTAAAATTATGAAACAACTCGATTGAAATTGCTGCATTAATTACATCTTCTTTTTTTAAATCAAATAGTTCAGCTCCTAATAAAGTCAACATTGGTCGCATTCGTTTACCACCAATCTTAATAAAGTAACGTAATGGATCGTATAGATTTGTTGGTTCAATTGGTAATCCAATATTTTGTAATTCAATATCTATATATTTACTATAATCCTTTATAAACTCCATTACTTTTTAATTAATTTCAATAAATAATCACCGTATCCGCTTTTTCTAAGTGGTTGCGCTAAATTGTGAAGTTGTTCTGAAGATATGAACCCATTTCTGTATGCTACTTCTTCAATACAACCTATTTTCAATCCTTGTCTTTCTTCAATAACTTGAACAAATTGGCCTGCTTGCATAAGCGATGCAAATGTACCAGTATCCAGCCAAGCCGTCCCCCTATTCAAAATCGCAACTTTTAATTTATTCTTACGCAAATATTCTGCATTTACATCTGTAATCTCATATTCACCTCTTGCAGATGGTTTTAAATTTTTAGCGATTTCAATTACTGAATTATCATAAAAATACAACCCTGGAACAGCATAATTTGATTTTGGATTTTCAGGCTTTTCTTCGATTGAGATTGCATTCATTTCAGTGTCAAATTCAACAACTCCATATCTTTTAGGATCGCTGACATGATATGCATATACAACACCGCCTTCTGGGTCATTGTTTTCTTTTAATAACTCATCCATTCCCACACCATAAAAGATGTTATCACCGAGTATTAAGGCAACTTTACTGTCGCCAATAAATTCTTCTCCAATTATGAATGCTTGAGCCAAACCATTTGGTTCTTCTTGTATTTTGTAATGAAAGTTACAACCCAATGAAGAACCATCTCCGAGCAATCTTTGAAAATGAGGTAAATCATGTGGGGTAGAAATGATTAGAATATCCCTAATTCCAGCATCCATAAGTATGGATAAAGGGTAATAAATCATCGGTTTATCATAAATTGGCATTAACTGCTTACTAACTGCTAATGTCAATGGATGTAATCTTGTACCAGATCCTCCTGCGAGAATAATCCCTTTCATAAAAACAATTTTTAATTGTAACCCAAAGAAAAGGATTTTTTGCGA
This sequence comes from Taishania sp., assembly GCA_036758285.1. GTDB lineage: Bacteria > Bacteroidota > Bacteroidia > Flavobacteriales_D > Crocinitomicaceae > Taishania. Next base: position 36,439 of record DAIOWV010000001.1, read on the forward strand.
ATTGATTGGTGTTTTAGCCTGATATTTCTAATGAATGATAACTATTCAGCAGGAGTGTCTAAATTTTTATTTTTATCCTCTTCTACAGATTTATCCAAAGAAAAATGTGTGATTTCTTTTTCTTCATCAATTTCTAAATCATCCCAATTTACATCATCTTCTTCATCATAAACATCAAAGAAAGGTTCTTCAAATGCTTTAGTAGAAAGACGTTTTTCAAGGCTTAACAACAGTGTAGGCACCAAAATCAGGTTTGTACTAATCGCTATTAATAAAGTTGTCGCTACAAGTAAACCTAAGGCTTGTGTACCGCCAAATTCTGAAAAAGTAAATACCGAAAATCCAAAGAAAAGAATAATGGATGTGTAAAACATACCTAAACCTGCTTCTTTTAGCGACTCAATTACACAACCTTTTAAATCCCATTTCTGACTTTTCAATTCCTGCCTATACTTCGCTAAGAAATGGATAGAGTCATCTGCTGTGATACCAAATGATATGTTAAACACTAATAAAGTTGAAGGTTTCAAAGGAATTCCAAGCCACCCCATAATTCCACCGGTAATTACCAAAGGAATTAGATTTGGAACAAGGGAAACAAATACCATTCCCCAAGAACGGAAAAGTAAAGCCATCAATAAACCAACAGTTATAACCGCAAACACGATACCACCAAGTAAACTATCTACCAGGTATTTTGTTCCTTCAGCCGCAACAACTGATGTACCAGTAATTGTTGTTGTGAAATACTCATAATCAATTGATTCTCTAAGTAATTGATTAAAATTATCTTTCTTGTAGAACTCTTTAATTTTATCAAAATCTGAATCAAACTCAAATTGAAGATCGTGGTCTGAACCAGCTATTTTTGATGTTAGTGTATTATAAATTTCATGATGATTTTCTAAAAGAGTATCAATATATTTATGCTGTCCAGTAATTATTTTAGAATAATATCCTTCGATTTCCTTTTTATTCGGATTTAAAATTAAATCAATTTCTTTTTTGACCTCCTCAGCCTTTTGACTTAATTCATAAGAACCTAAATCTTTAATTTGCGATCTGATTCTCAATGTTGTATTTGTTGTATCTAATAGTTCTTTCATTTTAAGAGAACTATTCAGATTCGTAAAATCAAAATTATCAATATAAGATTTTAGTCTGATTTTATCTCTATTATTAAATATTTCATACTTATCAGGATTATTTCCATAATAAGCCATATTAATAACTTTAATGAAATCTACCATTGAAATACTTCTTGAGAATAAAGTATCATCTTCATATTTCTTTTGAATGGATTCAATTTTTTCAAGCGTAGATTTTTTAAACAACCTATTTTGAGCTTTATAATTTACCATTATCTCAAAAGGAATAGAACCACCGAAGTTATCTTCAATGAAAATGATGTCCTTTAGTATCTGATGCTCTTTTGATAAATCACCTGTAATGTTTCCAGTTGCCTTTACTTTAGTAATACCCCAAAAACTCAAGAACAATACAACACCAGTTGTGATATAAACCCATTTACGCTTTCTTTCAACAATGAAAACCATCGTATTGATGAATTTAACTGCAACTCCTTTATCTAAGTGTCTTAGGTGCTTATTTGAAGGTTTTTTAGAAAGAGACGAAATAATTGGAAGAATACAAATGGAAAGTAAAAATAGCACCAAAATATTTAACGATGCGATTAAACCAAACTCCATTAATCTTTCTGAGTTTGTAAAAACAAGCGTAAAGAAACCTAATGCTGTGATGACATTTGTAATAAATGTAGCTGTACCAACTTTACCGATTACACGTGTTAAAGCTTTAATTTTGTTTCCATGTGATTTTACTTCTTGATGAAATTTCGTCATTAAGAATACACAATTCGGCATTCCGATTACAATCATTAATGGCGGAATCAATGCCATTAAAACGGAAAGATGAAAGCCAAAAAGGGCAATACTACCTAAAGACCAAATTACACCTACAGAAATAACGATATTACAAATAAATACTACTCTAGAAGATCTGAAGATTAAATAAGTAAGTAAAGACGTAACAAATATTGCTAAACCAATAAACAAATACATTTCAGCAATAATTCGTTTACTGATTACAACACGAATATGTGGTAAACCTGCAAAATGAATTTTACCAAAATCTTTTTCATATTGTTTTGCTAATTCTTCAATTTCTAAAATGACATTGGCTTTTTTCTGATCAGAAAGAAATTCTTCCTGAACGTTAATCATCATCAAAGAAACATTTGTACTGTCGTTGTATAATAACCCTTCATAAATAGGGATTTTTTTGACTTGACTTTCAATTTCTTGAACTGATTTTTCCTGAAAGCGAGTATCAGAAAAGATTTTACTCACTTCAAATGCCTGTTTTTCAATATTATTTTCAACAGAATACAATGTAGCTTCAGAAATAACCCCCTCAACTCCTTCGAAAGTTAAAATACTATCACCTAGCTGTTTCCATTTTAATAATTGATCTTCAGTATATAATGAATCTGTTTTAATTGCAAGAACTAAAGCTCCGCCATCTTCTCCAAATTGTTTTTTGAATTGCGTATAATCCCTTTTTGCAGGGGATTCATTTGGAAGAAGAATTCCGTATTTATTATCAAGTTTTAGCCCAGTAGCAGCCTTATAACCAAAAAAAACAGTTAACAGGGTTATTATTCCAATAATTAGGAATTTATTTCTAAGAATGATGTTTGCTACTATTTGCCACATACAAATCAGTTCAACTTTTTAAATAAGGGAGCAAAATTACTTAATATGAAATTCGTTTGCAACCTTTTTATTTATTAAAATGTAAAGGAATTCTTAAAAATTCCCTTTAAAAATAAACCCCATAACTCACTCAAGGTGTGTTATGGGGTAAAAGAATAAGTTTGAAATATTATTTCGCTGGAGTTTGATTAGCTCCAGGTTGTGCTTGTTGACCTCCATTTGGATTCGCCCCAGTACCATCCACATTCTCTGTCCCATTTTGATTGGGGTTAACTTGAGGAACAAATGTTTTTGTTCTAATTGTCATAATGATACTTAAAACAGCAATAATTCCAGCTAAAGACCAAGTTGCTTTATCAATAAAATCATTTGTTTTTTGAACTCCACCAATTTGTTGAGCAGCTCCAAAATCAGAACTTAACCCTCCACCTTTTGGATTTTGGATAAAAACAATAAAAACAAGTAAAACGCTTGCAACGATAATTAGTATTGTAAGTAAATCATTCATGGTATTTATATATTAATTTTTTTAGTTAAATCTTCAATTTGGGATGCAAAGAAAACCTTTTTTTCTGGAAAAATCAACATTAATTGTTGATAAGCATAAATTGCTTTCGGATAATTACCTTGTGCAGCAAAAATTTTCGCTAGTGTTTCGCTTACTGGAAGCTGTGATTCATCTAGACTTTCCTTGGCTTTTGCAGTTGGATTGAACAACTCATTTTTGTCCTTTCTATCCTCAAATAATTTTTCTTTTTGAGGTGAAATTTTTGGTTTATTTTCAATAAATTGGGTTACAATTTTGTCTGTTGAAGGTTTTTCACTTGGTATTACCGTTGAACTTTTCTTTAGCCATGAAGTAAAACTCAATTCTTGTTCAACCTTCTCATCTTTAGAAAAATCACTAATCGTTTTCTTCTGAGATAAAGCAGCAATTAATTTTTGTTTCTCATCTTCCAAAGATTTTTCAGTCGCATTAACATCTTCTTGATTCTTTTTCTCCTCTACTTCTAATGAATAGATTTCTAAAGGAATAAAAGAATTTAATAACTCATCTGAAAGTGATGGTAAATTATCTGTTTCATCAGCTAAAGCAATTGGGATTTCTTTTTCTTCAACCTCTATAAGTGGTGTTAATTCAACTTCAGAAGAAATCACCTCTTCAACTATTGGTGTAATTTCAACAGCGATTTCGTCATTAATAATTTCGTGAACTTCTACTACTTCTTCAATCTCTATCGGTTGCTCTTCAACTACAACTTGTGGAAATGAGGTTTTTATTTGCTCGTCTACAATTGCTTTTTTGTTTTGAAGCAACTCAAAAAGCACAGTTCGATCAGCTATTCTATATGCAAACTTCTGAAGTTCATTATCTAAACGAACATCATTTGTTTGAGCTAATGTTTTTAGATAAAGTAATGGAAAAACTTGAGAATATGGATACGTTTCACATAATGTTTTTAGTGAATCTATATCCTGAGCAACACATAATTCAGGCTGCTTAATTCGAGATGCTATTTCTGTTAAATTCAACATCACCAATTCGAAAGTATTTGATTGATAACATCTTGTACAATTTGAGCATTGATTTCTGTCAAAAGTTGAGATTCTATGGACGAAATATCTTGAATTACATCATAATCAGCAAAACGAGTACTCGTCATTTTCATTTCATGCGAATAATTATCATTCGGGCAATCAAACTGAATATCAATCATGACTGAAACTGTCAAACGGTTTTGAGAAGCATTATCTCCTTGTTGCAATGCAATCGGTGTAATTGAATAACTCGTTATTTTACCAAACATCGTTACTTGAGGAGCTTTTTTATCACTAGACAACAATAATTTCGTGTTATTTTGAACACCTGCTTTTATCGCTTCTGTTAACTCAATTGGATAATTGATAGGGGCATTTGCAGCAGCAATTTCAAGCTGATCAAGTTGAAAATATTTCAAACAAGCGTGTAAAGAGCCCGTATCATTAAATGAAACACTTGTTGGCCAACAAGAAGTCAAACTCAACAGTAAAATAGTTAATATGCAACTTATCTTTTTCATTCAACTAAATTGTACTCTTTAATTTTACGATACAATGTTCTTTCTGAAATACCTAATTCTTGTGCGGCATACTTACGTTTCCCACGATGTTTTTCAAGAGCTTTTTTAATAAGATCTTTTTCCTGATCCTCAAGCGATAACGATTCTTCTAATACTTCGTGTGCCTCAAAATCATCTTCAACTTCAAAATCATCATTTATAAATGTAGTATCTGGAATTGGTTGTTTTTCTATAACTGCAGGAGCAATTAATTTGGCAGATTCAAATGGTTGAGCTTCGACATCAGCATATAATCTATTGATTAATTCTACTTGTTCGCCACTTACAGAAATATTTCCACCCTTATTTATTATTTCTACAATCAATTTTTTCAGCTCTGTTAAGTCCTTTTTCATATCAAAAAGAAACTTGTACATCAACTCTCGTTCTGAAATACTATCCTCAGATTCTCGTTGAGCCAACATATTTGATTTTGTTTGAGCAACAGGAAGGTATTGTTGTAATGTTTTAACCGTTAATTCTCTTTCGGTTTCAATAACTGAAATTTGTTCAACAACATTTTTAAGTTGTCGGATATTACCTGGCCAAGCATATTTTCGAATTACTTGTACTGCTTCTTCCGTTAAACGAATAGTTGGCATTCTATATTTATCCGCAAAATCACTAGCGAATTTCCTGAATAACAAATGAATATCCTCTCCACGATCTCTTAATGGAGGAAGAGATACTGGAACAGTACTCAAACGATAATATAAATCTTCTCTAAATTTCCCTGTTGCGATTGCGTTTTGCATGTTTTCATTCGTTGCAGCAACTACACGCACGTTTGTTTTTATCACTTTTGAAGAACCAACTTTCAAAAACTCACCTGTTTCTAAAACTCTTAACAGACGAACTTGTGTTTGCATCGGCAATTCAGCGACTTCATCTAAGAAAATCGTACCGCCATCAGCGACTTCAAAATATCCTTGTCTACTTCCTGCAGCTCCAGTAAATGAACCTTTTTCATGACCAAACAACTCAGAATCAATCGTTCCTTCTGGAATTGCTCCACAGTTTACAGCAATGTATTCTTTGTGTTTTCTAGCACTTAGATTGTGTATTACTTGTGGAATAATTTCTTTTCCTGTTCCACTTTCTCCTGTTACTAAAACAGAAATGTCAGTAGAAGCAACTTGAATTGCAACTTCTAAAGCACGATTTAGCATTGGAGCATTTCCAATAATACCAAATCGTTGTTTTACTTGTTGGAGCGTCATTAATATTGTTTTACTTAGTAAAGAATTAAGCTGGATCACAAACTGATACAACTTCACCTCTCAATGTAGCAGAAGTACAATCTGTTATTTTAACCATAACATATTGAGCTTTACCAAAATCTCCTTTCGGAAAAATAACCATCGAGTTTCTTCCATCACGCCCACACCATTCTTGGTCTGAACGTTTAGATTTTCCTTCAACTAATACCTTTTTAACTTTTCCAATTTGTAGTTTATGCCAATAAAGTGAAGAAGATAGTTGTATGTCGATGATTTCATTTAATCGTTTAGATTTAACATCTTCAGGAACATCATCCTTAAAACGTCTTTCTGCTAAAGTTTTTGGACGTTCTGAGTATTTGAACATATATGCAAATTCGTATTGCACTTCCTTCATTAAATCTACCGTATCTTTATGTTCTTCGTCTGTTTCGCCACAAAAACCAGTGATAATATCAGTTGAAATCGCACAATCTGGAACAATTGCACGAATTGCTTTTATCCTTTCTAAATACCATTCACGAGAATAGCCTCTATTCATACGAGCTAAAACCTCTGTATTTCCAGACTGAACTGGTAAATGTATGTATTCACAAATGTTTTCGTATTTAGCCATTATCTCAAGTACATCGTCCGTCATGTCTTTCGGGTGCGAAGTTGAAAAACGAACACGTAAATCAGGAGATACTAAAGCAACCATCTCCATTAATTGAGCAAAATTTGTAGTAGGCTTTCCTTCTTCTTTAATTTCACCTTTTGAAGTTAAATTCCAACGGTAACTATCTACATTTTGTCCTAACAATGTTACCTCTCTATAACCTCTATCAAATAAATCTTGACATTCTTGAACGATGGTATGAGGATCTCTTGAACGTTCACGCCCACGAGTAAAAGGTACCACACAAAATGAACACATATTGTCACAACCACGCATAATTGTCACAAATGCACTCACTCCTCCCGTATCCATTCTAACAGGTGAAATATCTGCATACGTTTCTTCTCTTGACAACAAAACGTTAACAGCACGTTGCCCAGAACCAACCTCTTCAACAAGATTCGGTAAATCACGATATGCATCTGGTCCGGCAACCAAATCAACTAATTGTTCTTCTTCGAGAAGGGACTTTTTAAGCCTTTCAGCCATACACCCAAGAATTCCAACCACTAATTCTGGTTGTTCAGATTTTCTTTTTTTGAATTCAGTCAGTCTATTTCTAACACGCGTTTCTGCATTTTCACGAATTGAACAAGTATTAATCAATACAACATCTGCTTCATCAATATTACGTGTTGTAGTATATCCTTCATTCGTCATAATAGAAGCAACCACCTCACTATCAGAGAAATTCATCTGACAACCGTAGCTTTCTACATATAACCTTTTTCCATTAGCTAATGGGGCAGAAGTTTCAACTAAAGTTGCTTCACCTTGTCTTCCTTCGTCAATTACTTTATTTTGTTCAAATTCCATTTACAGTCAAACTAATTCACAAATTTAATAATAAAAAAAATCATTCTGACAAATTGTCATCATTTTGTATTTAGTTTAACTATTTTTTATGAAATGAAATTAATTTGTATAGTTCAACAGATTCACCTGTATTTTCATCATAAGTATCAAGTTTGATTGTAACCGAATGATCATCGTTCCATTTTAAAACGGTTACGTTTTCTCTAGTTGTTTCTAATTCATTTTCAAAATAAGAAGCATTAAATTCCTCTGTAAATCCTGTTTCTGTCAATGAATATAAACGAATCCCAGTAGAACTAAATAAAATAGCTTTCTTTTTATCTTTTGAAAAAATAGGATATTCTTGTACACTACCTTCATAGTAATAGTTAGTGTTCCAGCTAATTTCACTACCATCTTTTTTACTGATTAATGAATACCCTTGTTCACGAAAATAACCATCCTCAAGAGAATAACCAACCTCTGGAATTGCCCAATAAATCAAATATGCATCTATGTTCTTTAAATAGCCTTGAAATTGATGACACCTGTTTTCTAAATTGTAATCATTTAGAAAAGCCATCATTGCAGACATTGAAGTTAAAAAATTGGGTGCAAAAAGAGATTTATTGTTTCCATTATTAATTTTAAGTACTATAGAAGTGTCTGTTTTTTGAAGATACTCTCCAAATAACTTATCATCTATAAAAAAATTAAATTTCGTACCTGTTTCAAATGCAAAAGGTGATCTGATTGTACCTGTTTCAACAGAATCAATATTTGAGACAGAAATTA
>DAIOWV010000001.1:44750-106823 GCA_036758285.1 Taishania sp.
ATGATAAAATTAATATAGAGAAACATCTTAAAGTAAAGTCTATGCCTAATTTTGTAATAGACACTTTATATAAAATAGTTGAGAAAGAAATTACATACTTTTCAGAGTTTATCTGTTCAGGAAATGGATTTAATGTACCATACCAGTCATAGTCTCCAAAAGCTGAGTAATCATAAACCGGATAGATTTTCCCATCTTCGTAAAGCGTATAATCCGATTTTAAAACTTTGTAGTGTTTTTTGGACTCTTTCACTTGTGAATAAAGATTTGAATTAATCAATAATACAATTGAAAGGATAAAGATTAAAGGTGATTTTTTCATGTTTTAGAATTTAGCAAGTTATTAATAAACGTCTATGATTTCGATGTCAAACATCAAAATAGAACTTTCGGGTATTTTCCCTAATTTTTGCTGGCCGTAACCAATTTGTGGTGGAACAATTATCGTTGCTTTTCCTCCTGGTTTTAAATAATATGCAACTTCTCTCCATCCATGAATTAAATTATTTAATTTCAATTCTGTTGGTTCTTTTTGCTCGTCAAAAACTTCACCATTTAACAACTTTCCGGTATAAACAGCTGAAATAATCGCTGTTCCTTTTATAGGTTCTCCTTCTCCACTTTCGTGAATCTTATAATAAAGTCCTGATTCAGACTTATTCATTTGGAGATCGTTTTTTTTAATGTACTTTTTAATTTTATCATCAAAAGCTTTTATTTCTTCATCATTGTATTTTCCACAAGAAGAAAAGAGTAGCCCTATCAAGATTATATTTAGAAAAAATTTCATGATTTTAATTTGATTTTTAGAACATTACAGGAGTTAGTATATACCCTTGTTTTTCAAGTAAACGAAGAACACCATCTTCACCTCCCAAGTGACCAGCTCCGACAGCAATAAATGTTTTTTTCTTTTTGATTAATTTTTCAATTTGGGGAATCCAATTGTAGTTTCTATTTTTCAATAATGCATCTGAAGATTCCATCATACTTCCACCTTCTTGTTCAAGATAAAGAAACATTTCATCAACATTTTGTTTCAGATAAATAGTAAACATTTCTTCCATAACATTTGAATCTTGAGTTGGATTTCGAATTAATTCCATGATCATTTCTCTTTGTTGGAGAGTGTCCATGTTGTCAAAAATTGCAATTTGTTGAGCAATAGTTTCCAAACCCAAAACAGGTATTTCATTACTTTTTGCTAGGGCTTGTACAGTCAAATCATAGGATTCTATTTTTCCAACTAAATCCTTTTGACTTGCTAATTGTACCAAAGCGAATGGTTTCATTTTTCCCAATCCCAACTTAAATTGTTCTGGAGTTACCTCCAATTCATTTTTTGCCCAATTTAACAATGAATCAACTTGATTTGGTTCGAAAAAGTCTAAAATTGTACCTTTTTCAAGCATTAAATGTTGCAAAACTTCATTTTGGTTTAAGTCACCAATTTCTAGAACTACTTGTTGACTATTCTGAATAATTGTTTTTAGTTGATCAGGGAAATAAAAACGCTCTTTATAAATCATATGAATGGTTCCAAAGATGTAAGAATCCTTTTTTATTTTGTTTCCTTCAATCTTCCATAATAATGTATTGGCAGTAGTTGGGAATTTATCTAAATGTTGTGCTGTAATTGAAGTATACAGAAATAGAAAAAAGACAACAACAGAAAATTGGATAGGTTTCATTTAATTATTATTTGTTTACTATTACAACTTTATTAATTCAACAAGGTATTGATCATTTTCTTCGAATAGGAACTCTATTTTAAAGCCAACTTTTTCCGCAACACCTTTTAAACGGTCAAAATCAACATAAAGCCAATCGAACCATTCAGTTTGATGATCTTTATAAGTCATTTGGAATTTAAAATTTCCATAATATTCAGCATTTAAATCGACCCAAAGTGAACCATCTTCGTCTTCATACAAATACATAACATCTGTTGAATCACAAATTATTTTCCCTCCAGTATTCAATAAAGACTTAGCATGCAATAAAAATGATTCTAAGCGATCTAATTTACCAGCTAACCCAAGTCCATTCATTAGTATTAACAGGGTATCAAATGACTGATTATTGATTTCTAAAAATGTTCCTTGAATGGTGTTAATCCCTAAAGAATTCATATAAGAAATCGCCCCCTCAGACGGTTCTAATGCTGTAACATCAAATCCTTTATTTTTTAACCATAAAGAATGGGCTCCTGCCCCTGCACCAACATCCAATGTTTTTCCTAAACATTTTTTCAATGCAATCCTCTCTAATTGAGGCATTTCTTTTTCCGACCGAAGTAAATAACCTGAATCAATACTATCATCATCACATAAATCCGAAGAAACAATAATTTCTTCAGATTTTTTAGTTTTTACAAATTCAAGTATTGCTTGTCCAATTGGATCATTTTTTTGAGTCATGATTTAATAATCATCAAATTCGTTAAATGAAGAATAGTCTTCTTCATTGTAATCATCATCAAAATCATCAAAGCCAAATTCATCATCTTCGTCTTCTCCAAACTCTTCAAATTCACCAGCAAACATTGCATCATTATCATCACCTGAACGAGAATTTTCTTTTGGAGCATCTCCAACAGTTAAAGCTATAATTGGTTGTGATGGAGTTTCTTTTTCATACGCAACTAATTCCAATAAGAAAATCCACATTTTTATAAAATCATAAACAAGTATGATTTTTTGATCTGGTGCTTCTATGAACTCACTTACAGTAGCTTTATCCATTATTGGCGTAGAGTTTTCTTCATCGCCAAAGCTCATATCTTCCAAGGTAATTTCCTGACCTTTATCCCATTCATCATTCGACATATAAAAAGAAGCCATTTGATCACCTTTAAAACCAAAAGATTCAATACTGATTTTATATAAATCTGAAAAAGTTGCCGAATCGGGTATGATTACATCTCTGAAAATTTCTGTACTTTCTTTGGAGTCTAGTAAAACTCTAAATTTCAATCCTGCCATGATAATGTTATGAATATTGGTATAAAAGTACATAAAAATCTGAATTCAAAAATTAGAAATTTATTCTGTTAATTTATATCAATGCTTTATGAAGAAAGTTGTTTTTTAGTTATCTTCATTTTATGAAACATTTATACATACTTCGACATGCAAAAACAAATCAAATTTCAAAGACAGGAAAGGATTTTGATAGAGCCTTGCTTCCAAAAGGATTTGATCAATTGAAAGATTTACAATTGTTTTTTGATTCATTTTCTCTAAAAAACGATGTTACAATTCTAATTTCTTCAGCAAAACGAACCATTCAAACATTTGAAGGTGTAAAAAATGTGCTACAAAACAAGAATAGCATTTCTACTTATAGTTTTCATAAAAACTTGTATTTGGCAGAATTAGATGAATTACTAAAAGTAATTTGGAACTTACAAACGGACGATAATATTTTTCTTATCGGTCATAATTTTGGTATTTCAGAATTAGCCAGTTACTTTACTGAGAGTGACATTGAATTGTCAACTTCAGAATTTATTCATCTTTCATTTCAATGTAATCACTGGAATGAAACAAGTAAAGGGTTAGCTATTGTTGAGAATCGTTATCATCCTTTGAAGAATACGAATGTGTAGTCCCTTCATTGGGCTTGAAGTGATAAACAATATGATATCCAGCTTCTCGTTGTAATTGCTCTTCTTGAAGCCTTTTGTATTCTTCTTGTTTTGCAATCCACTCTCCTTCAAAATCTGGTGGCTCTATTCCTAATTCTTTTTCAATTTCATATTGGTATTTGGGGCGTTGAACAGCATCTTTTTTATAAATAAAAGCTAGAAAAACACCAGCAACTAAGCCCATGAAATGCCCCTCCCAAGATATATTGGCTTGAATAGGGAAAATTCCCCAAATCATATTTCCATACATGAAAATAATAAAAAGTGAAATGGCTTGTAAAGGCAAATATTTTCGAAGCACTCCTGACGTGAATAAAAAACCTACTAAACCATAAATAACACCGCTGATTCCAATATGATATGCTCCTCTATTTTCTGCATACACCCAAACAAGTAATCCCGTCATTACCCAAAGCAATAAGAATACACGGAGAGCAACTTCTCGATAATAAAAAATTAAGACTGCTAATAAAAGATATAAAGTGACTGTATTATTGAGAATATGATGAATGTCTCGTTGCGAATGAAGTAAAGGCATAAAAATAACACCTTTTAACCCTTCTGTTGTTCTTGGTAATAATCCCCATTTATAAAAATCAATTGGAGAAAGCGCATCCATCCATTGAATAATCCACAAAATTATCACCAACAAAAGTGGATAGATCAAAGCTTCAAGAGAAGAACCAAATGGATGATTTTTAAATTTCATATTATTAGTTAGTCAAAATTTATGCCTCAGAGATTTTTAAATTATTTAAGACAGATTGACAGTTTTTTATATGTTATTGTTCATTAAAAATTAACTTTGTGTCCGAATTTTTATTACAATCTGATGAACTATCAATTCAAAATTGAAAACCCAAATCAACAATATTTACAAGTTTCTATTGAAGGAACTGCTAATTCCAACAATCCGACAATTCAACTTCCATCTTGGAGACCTGGACGATATGAATTGGGTAATTTTGCTAAAAACATAAAAGGATTTAAAGTTTTTAATAGTTTAGGAAAAAGAGTAACCTTTGAAAAAATCACAAAAGATGCTTGGAAATTGATTTTAAATGAAGGCGAAGCATTTAAAATTGAATATTCATATTTTGCAAGTCAACTGAATGCAGGATCTACTTTTTTAGATGCAAAACAATTGTATGTAAATCCTGTCAATTGTTGTATGTACCAGATAGGAAATGAAAATGATAACTGTTTTTTAAAATTAAATATCCCTTCACATTGGGATATTGCAACGTCTTTAACATTTGAAGATGGTGTTTACAAAACAGAAAACTTTGATGAATTAGCAGATTCTCCATTGATTTGTTCTGCCGATTTACAACATGGAGAATATACTTCTGGAAACACAAAATTTCATTTATGGTTTAATGGAATCACAAAACCGGATTGGGAACGATTAATTAAAGATTTTAAAGCATTTACTGATAAACAAATCGAAAAATTTTCAGAATTTCCCGTTCCGGAATACCATTTTCTATTCCACATTTTACCTCAAAAAGTATACCATGGAGTAGAGCATTGTAAATCTACTGTAATTTGTCTTGGTCCGTCTTATGAAGTGTACCAATCTTTGTATAAAGAATTATTAGGCGTCAGTTCACATGAATTATATCATACATGGAATGTAAAAACAATTCGCCCGATTGAAATGTTTCCATACAATTACACAAAAGAAAATTACTCTCGATTAGGATATTTATGTGAAGGTGTAACAACCTACATGGGGGATCTTTTCCTTCTAAAAAGCAAGGTCTTTACTTTAGAGCAATATTTAGTTGAATTGACTGCTCGTTTTCAAATACATTTTGATAATCACGGAAGGTTTAACTACTCTGTTGCTGAATCGTCTTTTGACACATGGTTGGACGGATATGAGTCAGGAGCTCCAAATAGAAAAGTATCAATTTATACTGAAGGAAATTTGTTAGCATTCGTTGCTGATATCATGATTCTAAAAGGTACAAATAATAAATATGGTTTAGATGAAGTAATGCGTCGCTTATATTTCAATTATGCATTACAAGGAAAAGGTGTCTCTGAAGAAGATTATAAAACTGAATTAGAAGCTGTTGGTCAATGTTCTTTTGATGACTATTTTTCGGAATATGTTTATGGAAATAAACCATACGAATCAATTCTCATTGATGCATTAGAATACATCGGTTTAGAATTGATACAAAAACCATCTCATATTTACAGTCATGCAAGATTGGGTATGAAATGTATTGTTGAATCAGACAAGACAATTGCTAAAATATTTTATCCGGGTGGACCAGCTGATTTAGGAGGTATGATGATTGACGATGTAATTATCGCTGTCAATGGAGTAATGATTAACAACAATCTTGATCAATGGCTAAACTATTTTGATGAAGACGAAAAACGCATCACCATTAATCGTTCGGGTAGATTGATTGAACTTGTATTACCAGAGGTAAATCGAAATTTTTACATGGAACAAAAGCTTAAACCAATTGAAAATCAAAATAATTTTCAGAAAAAAGGTTTTATAGCTTGGAGTGAATAAAAGAAAATTATAAAACAGAACCTAGCTTGTTTTGTATCGTTAATTATGAATCATTCAGATAATTTTATTTCATTTAAACGTTCGGTAAAGGACATTACTTTACCAAATAAATTTACATTCCCATTTTACTACGAACCACATCCATTGGCAATAATAGCTGTCAATGAATTACAACAGTATATTCAAAAACAAACTGATTGGGAACATAATTTCGGACTTAATGAAAACCAGTCTGGAATGGTCATTGGTAAAATGTTTGGTGTACTAGTAGTACAAAATTCAATTGGTGAACTAGGTTATTTGACTGCTTTTTCAGGAAAATTAGGGGATAGAAATGATTATCCTCATTTTGTTCCTCCAATCTTTGATATGCTTAAAGAAGGTGATTTTTATAGGAAAAGTGAACGACTTTTATATGAAATGAGTGATGAGATTGAGTCGTTAAAATCATCACCAGAACTACTTCAATTAAAACAAAATGTAATTGATACAGATATTGTTTGTAAAGATGAAATGTCCAATTTTAAACAGAAAGTAAAAGAAAGTAAAATTGAACGCAAAAATAAACGTGAATTAGCGGAGTTATTACCTCAAGAAGAAAAAGAAGAACTACTTGAAGAATTAAGAAAACAAAGTATTAAAGAACAATTTTTCTTAAAAGATCTTACAAAAATTCATCGTCAAAAACGGTTAGAAGCACAAGAACAACTAGAAGTGTTTAACAGTAAAATTTCGTTTTTAAAGCAAAAAAGAAAACAACAATCAAATGATACACAAAATCAATTGTTTGATCAATATCATTTTTTAAATGCAAATGGGAAAACAAAAAGCGTTCTTGAGCTATTCAAACATGTAGAAAATGGAAAGCCACCTTCAGGAGCTGGTGAATGCTGTGCCCCAAAACTTCTTCAATATGCTTATCAACAACAATTAAAACCAATTGCGATAGCTGAATTTTGGTGGGGTGCATCTCCTGCATCTGAAATTCGAAAGCATTTGCAATATTACCCTGCATGTAGAGGTAAATGTGAGCCGATTTTAGGACACATGTTACAAGGTTTAGATGTTGATCCTAATCCAATGCAAATAAATCCTGCAGAAGGCAAAAATCTTGAGATTATTTATGAAGACGATGAAATTGTCGTTGTAAATAAACCCGCAGAATTTTTATCCGTTCCAGGAAAAACAATTACAGATTCTGTTTTGAAACGAATGGAAGTTTATTTACCAAATGCAACAGGTCCGTTATTAGTTCATCGTTTAGACATGTCAACCTCTGGAATTTTATTAGTTGCAAAAAGTAAGGAAGCACATGAGTACTTACAATATCAATTTATAAAAAGAACTGTTAAGAAGAGATATGTTGCTCTAATTGATGGTCAACTAAATGAAACCAAAGGAACTATTGATTTACCATTACGAGTTGATTTAGATGACAGACCTCGACAATTAGTTTGTTATGAACATGGAAAATCGGCAAAAACTGACTGGGAGTTGATCGAAATTAAAAATAGCAAATCAAAAGTTTATTTTTATCCAATCACGGGAAGAACTCATCAATTAAGAGTTCATTCTGCACATCAAAAAGGGCTAGGCTTTCCTATTGTAGGAGATGATTTATATGGAACAAAATCAAATCGTTTACACCTTCATGCGGAAAGTTTAACAATCAAGCATCCTAAAACAAAAGAAATAATAACTTTCAAAGCAGAAGTACCTTTTTAAATAAAAAAAACCGATGATATGCTCATCGGTTTTACTATTTTAGTAAGTATTACTACTACTTATTTAGTAGCTGATTCTTTTTCTAATCTCAATAACTCAACAGCTACAACATTTGTAATATCCATTTCTGGAGCAAAGTACAAAGTTGAAGATTGATCAACAACCATAGAAAGTTTCTGACGTTCAGAGATAATTGATATTGCTTTTTGGATTCTGTCTAAGATTGGAACATTTAATTCTTCACCGAAAGCCTGTAATTCTTGCTGAATTGACTGCTGACGTTCTTGAACTGCACGTTCTTTATCCATTATCTTTTTCTCTGCTGCTTGACGTAACACTGGTGTTAAATCACCTTGTTTCGCTTGATAATCTGCATATGCTTTTTCCAATTCAGCTCTCATTGTGTTAAACTCAGTTGTTACCTCCTTTTCATGAGCTAAATACTTATCCATTGCCACTTTTCTTGATGGCATTGTATCCAATAGTTTTTGAGAATCAACAAATCCGATTTTCACTTGAGCCATTGTTCCAAAGCTTAAAAATACTACGATTGCAACTAATAAATTTTTCATTTTTTCTTTTGTTAAATTGATGATGTTTATTTACTTTTTCAGTTAATTAATTTTTCACTTCTTTTTCTAATTTCATTAATTCAACAGCTACTAGCTTTGTGATATCCATATCTGCTGCATGAAATAATGTTGAAGATTTATCAACTACCATTGTTAATTTTTGACGTTCAGCAACAATTGCAATTGCCTTTTCAATTCTGTCCAAAATAGGATTGTTCAATTCTTCACCATAAGCTTGTAACTCTTCTTGTGATGATTGTTGACTTGTTTGAAATTGGTTGTGCTTTTCCTGAAGCTTCTTTTCAGCTGCTTGGCGTACTACTAAACTCATATTAGGTAAATTTTTTTGATAATCTTCTTCCAATTTTTGAATATCAGCCTGTAACGTTTTCAAGTCATTAATCAATTGTTTTTCATGCGCTTGAAGCTTTTCTAAAGCAACTATTCTAGAAGGCATTGTATCCATCAATTTTTGAGAATCAACAAACCCAAACTTTGTTTGTGAGAAGGTCCCAAAACTCACCATCATCAGCAATCCCGCTATTATTTTTTTCATTTTTACAATTAAATTAATCTTTAATATTCAACTCTTTAAGGACGTCATCACTAATATCGAATTTGCTGTCTGCATAAACCAAATTACTTTGATTAGCTTTGTCAAAAACGAATACATAGTTTTTCCTAGAAGCTACTTGCTGCATTGCATCGAATACTTTGTCCTGAATTGGCTTTATTAACTCTTGTCTTTTTTGAAAATAATCACCTCCCACTCCAAAACGAACTCGTTGCATTTGCATCGCTTCAGTTTCCATTGTTTCAATTTCTTCTAGTCTTTTTGTCTTTTCCTCGTTTGGTAAAAGTACTTCTTCGCGCGCAAAGTTATCTTTTTTAGTTTTTAAAACAGCATGTCTTTCTTCAATTTCTTTCGTCCAACGTTCTGCCATTTTATCCAGCTGATCTTTCGCTTCTGAATATTCAGTTAATTTATTTAGAATATAATCAGAATCGACATATGCATACTTTTGAGCAGAGGCAAAACCTGTGCCAAACATTAAAAAGATTATAAAAGCTAAATTTTTCATAGTTTAAATTTTACAGAGCGAAACGTGCAAATAACGTAATTTATTGTGAATATTCCACTATAAATCACCTAAATTCATACCAATAGTGAAGGTTAATTTACCAAAGTAACCTTTTTGTTGAATCGATGTATCACTTCCTTGTCCATATCCTCTAGCCCAAGGACTTAATTTATCAAACCCAAAACCATAATCAATTCCAAGCATACCAAACATTGGCAAGAAGATACGAATACCGGCTCCTGCTGAACGTTTCAAATCTAAAGGATTAAAGTTTTTAAATGTAGGATAGCTATTTCCTGCTTCTGCAAATGCTAGAATAAAAAATGTAGCTGAAGGATTTAATGAAATTGGATAACGTAATTCCATTGTATATTTTGTAGCTATGGGGTCACCAGCAACCGAAGAAATTTCTGTATCATCATAACCTCTTAAGGCTATGATTTCACGACCACCAATCATGTTCATTCCTGTGATACCACTTCCTCCTAAATAATATCTTTCAAATGGTGAAACTCCCTTCGCACTTGAATAAGCTCCCATGTAGCCCATTCCAACTCTAGTTTTTAAAACTAACTTTTGATCTGTTGTTAATGGAAAATACCATTCAGCTCCCAATTTAATTTTGTAATACTCCAAATATTTAAATCGTTCTTGAGCACTTATAGAGGAGTAATCTGTAATTCCATCCCACAATGAATAAGGTACAGTTGTTTTTCCAGATAATGAAATAACACTTCCAGATTGTGGATAGATTGGAGAACTTACAGAACTTCTTTGTATTGAGTATTTGAATGAAATATCATTTGAGTATCCTTCATTAAAATCTGGGAAAAGATCGGTGTATTTATATACATCATAGTACTGATAAGCCAACTCAAACGACTCAGAAAAGTAATCATCCGGCCATTTTTTTCTTCTTCCCATAACAACACCAACCCCTGTGATACCAATTCCCTGATAGCTCGTATTTCGTTTTAAATACCCATTACTTAACGACGTATGAGACATAAAAACAGTTAATGAATTTGGTTTTTTACCACCTAACCATGGTTCAGTAAATGAGAAGTTGTACGATTGGAAGTATTTTCCGTTTGTTTGCCCTCTAATTGACAATCTTTGTCCATCTCCAGCAGGTAATGGAGACCAAGATCCTCCTGAAAGTAATTTTTTCATTGAGAAATTGTTGAACGTTAATCCAAGTGTACCAATAACCATAGGTCTATCAGTTACAAAGTTACGTCCACCATAACCACCTGAAAGCTCAATCTGATCAGATGATTTTTCTTCAACAACATATTCAATATCTACAGTTCCTTTTTGTGGATCTGGCATAGGATTAACTTGAAATGCTTGTTCATTAAAATACCCTAATTGGGCTAATTCTCGCTGTGTTCGAATAATATCATTTCTACTAAACAAATCACCTGGTCGGGTTCTAATTTCCCTTAAGATAACATGATCATTTGTTTTAGTATTTCCTTTTATTGTAATTGTTCCAACCCTTGCTTCTTTTCCTTCTCTTATTCTAAGTTCATAACTAATTCGATTATCTGAAAAATCAGTTTCTACAGGAGTTACATCGAAGAATAGGTAACCACGGTCCATGTAAAGAGATGATATATCACGTCCATCCTGGCTTGATCTTAAACGCTCATCTAAAAGTTGTTTATTATAGATGTCACCTGGTTTAATACCCAAAATTGTATCGAGATAAGTAGAACGGAATTTTGTGTTACCTATCCAAGAAATATCACCAAAATAATATTTTTCCCCTTCATCAACTTTTAAATCAATAATCAAATGTTTAGGATTACGCATGTAAACTGAATCTGATATGATTTTTGCGTCTCTAAGTCCAAAAGCATTAAATTTCCCTAGCATTGCCACTTTATCTCGAGAATAAGCAGACTCCGTAAATTTTGAACTTTTAAAAATTCTCCAAAGTGCAACTTCTTTGGTATCCTTCATTGCTCTTTTTAATTTACTTGCTTTTACCGTTTCATTTCCGACAATATTGATTTCTTTGATTCTAACCTTTTTACCTTTGTCAATATTAATAAGGAAAATCTCGGAATTCATCATTATTTCATCCGTTTTCCTTTGAATATCAACTTTAGCAGCATAATAACCTTCCTCACGGAAATATCCAATGATTTTCGATTTTGTTTTGTAAACAAGGTTTTCTGAAATTGTTTTACCAGTAAACAAATCAATTTGTTCTCTAATCTTATCTGCTTGACGTTTATTTATTCCTGTAAAACGATATTTGGACAGTTTTGGACGAGGTGTAACTTGAATAGTTAGATAAACCACACCAGCTAATTCTTTGTCTGCAAAAATTTGAACATCAGAAAACAATCCTTCTCTCCAAAGATTGTTTATTGCTTCTGCTATTTGTTTTCCAGGAATTACAATTTTCTGACCTTGTCTAAGTCCTGCAACTAAACGTATTGCATTTGGATCATAACCTTCGGCACCTTCAACATTAATAGGTCCAATTGTATATTCAACAGGATTCGTATAATCTAAAACGATACCTCCTTGTATGTTAATTGGTTCTGATTTTGGTTTTTCGGGGACAATCAAAGTGTCTTCAGAAGCTCTGTTTAACGTATCATGTTGAGCATTAATAGTTGAAGTAACTATAAATGTTAAACAGAAAATCCAATAAGTTAATTTCATAAATTATTATTTAATTGTTCAGAAACCATTCCAAAACGTCGTTCTCTATTTTGAAAATCAAATACAGCCTCAAATAAATTTTCTTTTTTAAAGTCAGGCCAAAGAATCTCGGTAAAGTAGAATTCTGAATATGCACATTGCCACAAAAGAAAATTACTAATACGATGCTCACCAGAAGTTCTAATAATTAATTCTGGATCAGGAATCCCTACCGTAGTTAAATAGTTATCAAATAATTCATTTGTAATATTTTCCTCCGTAATTTTCCCTAACGAAAAATCTTTTGCAATATTCTTAGTTGCATTAATTATTTCCCATTTAGCGGAATAATTTAATGCTAATACTAAAGTGATTTCGGTATTATTTTTTGTTTCCTCAATTGCTGAAAACAATTCAGATTGACAATTTAAAGGAAGTCCAGAAGTATCTCCAATTGTTTGAAGTCTAACACCAGAATCGTTTAATTCTTTGACTTCGCTAGCAATTGTTCTCACCAATAAATCCATCAAACCATCAACTTCTTCTTTTGGTCGATTCCAATTTTCGGTAGAAAAAGCATACAGTGTTAAAAATTTAACTTTTAACTCTTTAGCACCTTTTAAAACTTCTCTTACCGACTCTACACCAACGTTATGGCCAAACAAACGCATTTCACCTTGTTTTTTTGCCCAACGACCATTACCATCCATTATAATTGCAATGTGTTTTGGCGTTTTCGATAAGTCTATTTTTACTTTTTCAATCATCTTGAGTCTACGAAACAACGAATTTAATGAAACTATTGATTAACTTCTTACTTTCTCCCTTAAAGCTTAACATACCTTAACAAAAAAGAGGGATTGGTCACCCGAATCCCTCTATTTAATCTTATTTCAACAGTTATTCAGCAAGAACAATTAGTTTGTTGTTGATTAATTCTGCAACACCACCTTTAATTCCAACATGGATAACTTTTGGATCTTTAGAATCCTTTTCAATCAAATCACTTGTTTTTTCAGTCACTTCAAAATTTGTTGCAAGATCAACTTTAACAACTCCTTCTTTTAAAGCAGAGATGATAGGAGCGTGTCCATTCAATATCTGAAACAAGCCATCTAATCCCGGTAATTGTACTGCTTGAACTTCTCCAGCGAATACTTTAACTTCCGGTGTTATGATTTCCAACTGCATGTTTTTGCGTTTGATTGATTAATATTAATATGTTTCAGCTAACATTTTCTCACCAGCATCGATAACATCTTGAATTCCACCTTTTAAGTTAAAAGCTGCTTCAGGATATTTATCATATTTACCGTCTAAGATATCATCAAATGCTTTGATTGTTTCTTGAATATCAACCAATACACCAGGTATACCTGTAAATTGCTCAGCAACATGGAAAGGTTGAGATAAGAAACGTTGAACACGGCGAGCTCTATGAACAACTAATTTATCCTCTTCAGACAACTCATCCATTCCTAAAATCGCAATGATATCTTGTAATTCTTTATAACGTTGTAATGTAATTTTTACTCTTTGTGCACAATTATAGTGTTCTTCACCAACAATCTCTGGAGTTAAAATACGAGAAGTAGAATCCAATGGATCAACCGCTGGATAAATACCTAACTCAGCAATTTTACGAGACAATACTGTTGTTGCATCTAAGTGAGCAAATGTATTTGCAGGAGCTGGATCCGTTAAGTCATCTGCAGGTACATATACTGCTTGTACAGATGTAATTGATCCATTTTTTGTTGAAGTAATACGTTCTTGCATCGCACCCATCTCTGTTGCCAAAGTTGGTTGGTATCCTACCGCTGAAGGCATACGTCCTAATAAGGCAGACACCTCAGAACCAGCTTGTGTAAAACGGAAAATGTTATCTACGAAGAAAAGGATATCTTTTCCTTGTCCATCACCTTCTCCATCACGGTAATATTCAGCCATAGTCAAACCTGACAAAGCAACACGCGCACGTGCTCCTGGAGGCTCATTCATTTGACCAAATACGAAAGTAGCTTTAGATTCTTTCAATTCGTTAGTATCAACTTTTGAAAGATCCCAACCTCCTGCTTCCATAGAATGCATGAAATCGTCTCCATATTTAATAATACCAGACTCTAACATCTCACGCAATAAATCGTTACCCTCACGAGTACGCTCACCTACACCAGCAAATACAGACAAACCTCCGTGTCCTTTTGCAATATTGTTAATCAACTCTTGAATCAATACCGTCTTACCTACTCCGGCACCACCAAATAAACCAATTTTACCTCCTTTTGCATAAGGTTCAATTAAGTCAATAACTTTAATTCCAGTAAAAAGAACTTCTGTCGCTGTAGATAAGTCTTCAAATCTTGGAGCTTCACGGTGAATCGGAAGACCATTTTCATTACTTACTTCAGCAAGACCATCAATTGCTTCACCAACAACGTTAAATACACGTCCTTTAATTGTTTCACCAGTTGGCATTTTAATTGCATCACCAGTGCTCACAACTTCTAACCCTCTCATGAAACCATCAGTAGAGTCCATTGAAATTGTTCTTACAGAGCTTTCTCCAACATGAGATTGCACCTCAAGAACTACTCTCGTTCCATCACTTTTACGAACTACAAGTGCGTCATAAATTTTTGGAAGTTCCACTCCTTTTTCGAAGCTTACATCAACTACCGGACCGATTACCTGTGCTATTTTACCTTTAATTGCTGACATTGATTGCCTATTTTAGTGTAAATTCTTTTATTTTGGGGGCAAAGGTATGGAATTATTTATAATAATCTTTATTTCTTTATATTTTTTTACTATAATAAAATCTGAAAAACTACATAATTAGATTGTATTTGATTTGCGAAATAAAACACAAGAAACAAAAACAGCCCGAATCTATACGATTGGGCTGTTTTAAATAACTATGTAAATTTACTTTTTCTTTAAATCATTCTTAATATATAACTCAATTGCTGCAGGCATAGAAGGCGCATCAGGCTGAGGAGCATGAACATCTAATCTTAAATTATTTTTAATTACCGCCTGTGCAGTTGTTGGTCCAAAAGCTGCTATTAATGTTTTATTTTGTTTAAAATCCGGGAAGTTTTTCAACAACGACTCTACCCCACCAGGACTAAAGAAAACAAGTAAATCATAATATACATCCTCTAAATCAGAAAGATCAGAAGCTACTGTTCGATAAAGAATAGCTTTTGTAAAATTCATCTTATGCTCACTTATCGTTTCCGGAATGTTATCTCTTAAAATATCAGTACATGGAAGTAAAAACTTTTCATTTTTGTGCTTCTTCATTACCTCCACCAAATCGCCGATCGTTTGTTTTCCAAAAAATATTTTGCGCTTTCTGTAAGTAACATACTTTTGTAAGTAATAAGCAATTGCTTCAGAAATACAAAAATATTTCATTGTATCAGGAACATCAAAACGAACTTCTTTCGCCATTCTAAAAAAATGATCGATTGCAA
Source organism: Taishania sp. (assembly GCA_036758285.1). GTDB lineage: Bacteria > Bacteroidota > Bacteroidia > Flavobacteriales_D > Crocinitomicaceae > Taishania. The sequence goes on from DAIOWV010000001.1 coordinate 60,461, forward strand.
CCTTAGAAGTAAGTATAACAGCGGAATGTTCAGACATGTTCACTTTTTGAGCCCTAAACTCCTGAACATCTACACCTTCAACGTGTATAAATGGACGGAAATCTATTTTTAGCTTATACTTCTCCGCTAAATCGAAATAAGGAGATTTTTCACCTTCAGGTCTTGGTTGAGAAACCAAAATTGTCTTAATAGCCAAAGTTTAAAAGTTTTGAAGTTAATTAATTACCCACGAAATCAAGCTACATAGTAGTATACAACAACTAGTGGAAGAATTTCGAGTGTGCAAAGATACAAAATTATATAATACCAAGAAATTCCTTCTAAAAGAGATGAGATTAATGATTTGATAATTCTAAATCCAAATAATGCAAAAATTGAATAAATAAAGATATTAAATAACACTTTATCAATGGATGGATTGAGTAGCCAGATCAACCCTAAACCAAAGAAAAAAATTCCAAAAAACATTAAATTCACCCATGTTTGAGAAATAAACATTTTAAAAGTGTTTTTCTCACCAGTTAGCCAAGCAGTAATAGAAAGTCCAAAAAACATGTAAAAAACTATTGACAACGAAACGAATAATGTCAAAAGAGTTAAACTATAATTTTTAAAGTCGAAAATTTGAATTGATTCGTTTGAGAACAAACCCAAATGATTAAAGAAAAGTGAAATACAAACACACAGACTTAAGAAAAAATTGACTCCTAATAGTAAAAACCCTGTTGATCCAAAGTTAACTTCAAATTTTTGCAATCTTTCCGGAGTGCTTAAAGTAAAAAAAGATTGAAATGAAATTCCCAAAACCCTTGGTTCCAATCTTTTTGCAAGTGCCAATAGTAAAAAAGAAAAAAACAACATTACTCCTAATACCCAATCATCGGTCCTCTCTAAAGGATTTAATCTTAAAGGAACTTCTTCAATCTCATGATTCACAAAAGAGAAAGACGCAAAAACATTAGACATAGTTAAATAAATACTCACAACTTTGGTTTGTTTCTTTATAAGAATATATTTCGACAACAAAAATATGTTATTTTTGCCTATCATTAATTGAAAATAAAAATGAGAACGGATTTATACAACCATCCTGATTATTACAACATGGATGATTTGCTTACAGACGAGCAAAAATTAGTAAGAGATGCTGCCCGTGCATGGGTAAAAAAAGAAGTATCTCCCATCATTGATGAACATTATGAGAAAGCAACATTTCCTAAACATTTAATAAATGGACTAGGAGAAATTGGAGCTTTCGGTCCATATATTCCAGAGCAATACGGTGGTCCAGGTTTAGATCAAATTTCTTATGGACTTATCATGCAAGAATTAGAAAGATGTGATTCAGGACTTCGTTCAACTGCTTCTGTTCAATCTTCATTAGTAATGTATCCTATTTGGAAATATGGTTCTGAGGAACAAAGAATGAAATACCTTCCCAAATTAGCTACAGGTGAATTTATGGGATGTTTTGGTTTAACTGAACCTGATCATGGTTCTGACCCAGGAAGCATGATTACTAATTTTAAGGATGCCGGTGACCATGTTATTTTAAATGGAGCTAAAATGTGGATTTCAAATGCACCTTTTGCTGACATTGCTGTTGTATGGGCTAAGAATGAAGAAGGTCGTATACATGGATTAGTAGTAGAAAGAGGAATGGAAGGATTTACTACTCCAGAAACACATGGAAAATTATCACTACGTGCTTCAGCAACTGGAGAATTAGTTTTCGATAATGTAAAAGTTCCAAAAGAAAATATTTTACCAGGTAGAACTGGATTAGGAGCACCATTGAGCTGTTTGGATTCTGCTCGCTATGGAATTGCTTGGGGAGCCCTTGGTGCAGCGATGGATTGTTACGATCAAGCTTTGCGTTATTCTAAAGAAAGAGTTCAGTTTGGTGTTCCAATTGGAGCATTTCAATTAACTCAAAAGAAATTAGCTGAAATGATTACTGAAATCACAAAAGCTCAATTATTGTTATTGCGTTTAGGACAATTAAGAGAAGCTGGAAAAGCAACTTCTTCGCAAATTTCTATGGCAAAAAGAAACAGCTGTGAGATTGCATTAAATATCGCTCGTGAAGCCCGTCAAATACATGGTGGAATGGGTATTACAAGTGAATATTCAATCATGAGACATATGGCAAACTTGGAATCTGTTGTTACTTATGAAGGAACACATGATATTCATTTATTAATTACAGGAATGGATGTTACTGGTTTTTCATCTTTTACAAGAGAAATGCCAAACATTAAATAATTAGTACAATATCAAACATTAAGGGAGTTTCTAACTATTTAGAAACTCCCTTTTGTTTTTTAATTACTTTTTATGTCAAATTATCTTTCATGAATCATAACTTCGTTTGTTTTTCTTAAGTTTGTGAGTTGAATTAGAAGTCAACCATAAACTGTTTAAAATCCAATTAAATGACAGAAAAGTTAGCAATTTATAATAGTTTAACAGGAAACAAAGAGGTATTTAAACCAATTATTGAAGGAAAGATTGGAATGTACGTATGCGGACCTACGTTATATAGCGAACCACATATGGGTAACATGCGAACTTTCATAAACTTTGACTTGGTATATCGTTATTTATTAAAATTAGGATTTCAAGTTAAATATGTACGCAACATTACTGATGCTGGACATATTACAAACAGTGCTGGTGAAGAAGTAGACAGTATAGGTAAAGTAGCGCGTTTGGAACAAGTTCAATCTTTGGAAATTGTCTACAAATACAATAGAAAATTCTTAGAATTACAAAGAATCTACAATTTATTACCTCCAAGTATAGAACCTACTGCAACCCAACATATTCAAGAACAAATTGAAATCATCGAAAGGATAATTGAAAATGGCTTTGCATACGTTGTAAATGGATCTGTTTATTTTGATGTAAAAGCCTATTCTCAAAAGTACAACTATGGAACATTGAGTGGTAGAAAAGTTGATGAACTTGAAGAATCAACTAGAGAATTGAACGCTCAAGATGAAAAACATTTTTTTGCTGATTTTGCTCTATGGAAAAAAGCCAATCCTGAAGATATGCAAATTTGGAGATCTCCTTGGGGAAATGGAAATCCTGGATGGCACATTGAATGTACGGCAATGAGCACAAAATATTTGGGCAATCAATTTGATATACACGGTGGAGGAATGGATTTAAAATTCCCTCATCATGAAGACGAAATAGCTCAAAATTGCGGATCATTCGGGTGCAACCCTGCTAATGTTTGGATGCATGCCAATATGCTAAATGTAAATGGTCAAAAGATGAGTAAGTCGTTTGGTAATTTCTTTTTACCACTCGAAATTATAGAAGGGACAACTACAATATTTGAAAAAGCTTACAATGCTAATGTTGTACGTTTTTTTATGATGCAAGCACATTACCGATCTACAATTGATGTTTCTGCTGAAGCTTTAGCAGCATCTGAAAAAGGTTATACTCGACTAAAAGATGCTTTATCTTTAGTTCATAAATTAAAAACATCTGAACAATCATCAATTAATGTTGATTTACTTGTAAAATCGTTCTACGATGCAATGAATGATGATTTTAATGCACCTATACTGGTTGCAAAATTATTTGATGCTGTTACATTTATTAACAAAGTAAATGATGGAACTGAAACCATTAAATTAGATGATTTGAATCTTTTAATTCGTGAGTTTGAAAGTTTTGTTTATGATGTTTTAGGCATTCAATCCGAAGAAAGTGGAGCAAATGATCGCTTATCTCCAGTAATGGATTTAGTGATGGAATTGCGAACGAAAGCGCGTGACAATAAAGATTGGACTACATCCGATCAGATAAGAGATGCTTTAGCAAAAGCAGGAATAGTAGTAAAAGATTCAAAAGAAGGTACTTCTTGGAGTTGATTTTACAAAAAGAATAGAAGATTGTTTAACTTTGAAGAAATTCATTTCAAGTTTTAATAAAAGGATATGGCATTAAAACAACATCTTGCACAAAAACTAGAACAAAGGTTGTCTCCACAACAAATTCAACTTATGAAGTTGTTGCAGGTTCCTACGATTGAATTAGATCAGCGAATCAAACAAGAAATAGAAGAAAACCCAGCGCTGGAAGAAGGAAGTGATGATGTTGATGATGATTTTGACAATCAAGATGATTATGACGATGATTATGAAAATGACGATAATGATTTTGATATTTCTGATTATTTTGATGAAGATTCTCCTGATTACAAAACACAAGTTAACAACCGCTCCAATGATGATGAAGAACGTGTAATTCCGTTGTCTGGTGAACAATCTTTTCAAGAAAGAATGATGAGCCAACTTTCTTTAGTAGATTTAGATGATACACAGTTTTTAATTGCAGATATTTTAATTGGCAATTTAGATGATGCTGGATATTTAAATCGAGAAGTTGATGCACTTGTAGATGATTTGGCATTTTCGATGAATGTTGTTGTTACACAAGAAGAGATTGAGTATGTATTAAACATTATTCAAGATTTAGACCCTGCAGGTGTTGGTGCACGCGATTTGCAAGAATGTTTACTTCTACAAATAAAGCGAAAACAAGATGGTGATATTACAAAATTCACTGCAAAAAAAATATTAGAAGATCATTTTGAGGAGTTTACAAAAAAACATTATTCTCAAATACAGAAAAAACTAGAAATAGAAGAAGAAGATCTAAAGGAAGCAATTGATGAAATTATCAAACTAAATCCTAAACCAGGTGGTTCTTCCAAAGAAGCAGCTAAAAATATGCAGCAAATTGTACCTGACTTTATGATTACAGAGTTTGAAGGCAAATTAGAATTAACTATTAACGGTCGAAATACGCCTGAACTAAAAGTTAGTAAAGGATACGAAAACATGTTAAGAAGTTATTCTGAAGGTGCTAAAACTAGTAAGTCAGATAAAGAAGCAGTGTTATTTGTAAAACAAAAATTAGAAGGAGCCAAATGGTTTATTGACGCTATAAAACAACGTCAAAATACACTTCTATTGACAATGAATGCGATTATGGGGTATCAGATTGATTTTTTCCTTACAGGCGATGAAACGCAATTAAAACCAATGATTCTAAAAGACATTGCTGATGCTGTAGGACTTGACATATCAACTATTTCTCGTGTTGCAAATAGCAAATATGTACAAACTAACTATGGTGTTATTCCTTTAAAATATTTCTTCTCCGAATCATTATCAACTGATTCTGGGGAGGAGGTTTCTACTCGAGAAGTTAAAAAAATTCTTTCTGACGCAATCGAAGGGGAAGAAAAAAGAAGACCTTTAACAGATGAAAAATTGGCGGAACTTCTGAATGAAAAAGGATACAACATTGCAAGAAGAACTGTTGCAAAATATCGGGAACAATTAAACGTTCCAGTAGCACGATTAAGAAAAGAACTTTAATATGACAACCTTTTTTAAAGTTATATCGTGGGTATTTATGCCTTTAACAATTCCAATATTGGCGTTGCTGTTTGTATTCTATACCCCAACAGATATTAATTTCTACGCATTATCAAATTCGTTGTATTTTATAGATGATTCAATGAAGCGTTTTTTTCTAAATGCATTTGGTTTGTTTGGATGGGTATTCCCTGTTTTATCTATTTTAATTTTAAAAATGACAAAACAAGTCGAAACAGTTGAATTAGATCTTCAAAAACAAAGGACTACTCCATTATTCTTATCTGGTGTTTTTGGTTTAATGCTATTGATTCTATTGTTTAAATTTAACACGCAAGTTACACTTTCAAGACATTTATTCGCATTAGTAATTTCTGGTGTTTTAATGGCCTTTATCTTTTTATTTATAAATCTAAAGTTTAAAATTAGCCTTCATGCGGGTGGTGTTGGTTTATTATTAGCTTTTGTAATGGCCTACTATCTTGAACAACCTTTGAAATTAATTTGGCCTTTATATGTAGTGTGTATAATTTGTGGTTTGGTTATTGCTTCTCGAATTTGGTTACAAAAACACACAAATAGTGAATTATTTTTTGGGTTTATATTCGGATTCATTATTACTTTCGCTACAGATTTAATCAGTGTTCAATTTTTATAAAAAACAAATGAAAAAAGTATTATTAATCGCTATCACAGGGTCTTTGCTCATTTTAAATGGATGTGGTGGAAATAAAACATCTGGAAAAGGAATAAATTTATTTACTATCGCACAAGATAAAGAACTAGGAGCACAAGTTGCAGCTGAAATCGCAGCTGACCCAGCAACATACCCTATTTTAGATTCTGCAAAAAATGCAGCAGTTTATCAATATATTTATAATATTCGTAATAAAATACTTAACTCAGGAAATGTAGCTCATAAAGACGATTTTTCATGGAGAATTCAAGTAGTAAACGATGATAAAACAATCAATGCATTTTGTACACCTGGAGGTTATATTTATGTATATACAGGGATTTTAAAGTATTTGGAATCAGAAGATCAATTAGCAGGTGTTTTGGGACATGAAATTGCACATGCAGATATGCGTCATTCTACTCGCCAAATGACAACTATGTATGGAGTTCAGACATTACTTGACGTATTGGCAGGAAATAGAGAAGCAATTAAAACAATTACTTCTGGTTTATTAGGATTAAAATTTTCTAGAAGTCACGAAACTGAAGCAGATGAAAGATCTGTACATTATTTATGTACAACTGATTATAATGCTGCTGGTGGAGCTGGTTTTTTTGAAAAAATTCAAGCTGCTGGTGGAGAGAAAACTCCTGAATTCTTGAGTACGCATCCAAGCCCTGATAACAGAATTGAGAATTATCACAATCAAAAAACGTCTAAAGGTTGTACAGGAAATAAGACTTACACAACTGAGTACAAAGCAATGGTTGCTAAATTACCAAGAAATTAAATCCTCTTTTTTGTTGTTTGAATGAAAACAAAGCGAACCTCTTTAGAAGATATTGCAAAAGCTGTAGGTGTTTCTAAGGCTACAGTTTCTTTCGTGTTAAACAACAAAGGAGATATATACAACATAAGTAAAGAAAAACAAAAAATAATTCAAGATAAAGCAAAAGAAATGCTTTATGTTCCGAATTTTTTTGCAAAAAGTCTGAGACAAGGAGAAACTAAAACAATAGGTCTTGTTGTCTCAGATATTTCAAATCCTTTTTATGCTGAATTATGTAAAACAATTCAAGGTGAACTACATAAAAAAGGATATAATGTTTTCATTGTAAACACCGATGAAGATCAAGATTTAGAAAAAATCTTAATGAGGGAGTTGATTCAAAGATCCATAGACGGCATGATTATTTCTCCTAGTAACCGCATTGAATCATTAATTCCAATTCTTCATGAAACACACATACCTGTCGTTTTTGCTGATCGTCAAGGTGATGAAAATGCTGATTTTGTGGGTGTAAACAATCAAGAAGAAACAAGAAAATTAGTCCATAACTTTTCCGTGAAACCTAAAAAATTAGCTGTTATTATTAAAAGTAACAACTTATCAATTTCGTTGGATGAACGTATTAAGGGTGCTGAGCTGGCTTGTAAAGAATTAAATATCTATATGGAAGTATTACAGATTCCATCAGACCAAACAACTATCAATCAATTCATCAATGAAACTTTCAAAAATGGATTTGATTCATTTCTAGTATTAAACAATGTAGTCGTTTTAAAAATCATTGCAGGTCTAAAAAACAACCAAATTGAACTCGGAAAGCAAGTGAAATTAATTTGTTTTGATGATGATGAAGCATTTGAATTTGTTGACCCACCAATTACAGCCTTGAGACAGCCAATTAATGAAATTGGAATTCATGCAGTGGAACGATTATTAAATAGAATGCAACAAATTCAAAAACCTGGTGATCACAATTTAAGAAAATGTGAATTAATACTACGAAAATCTCATTAAAATCTTTCGTTTTGTGGGAAAAAGTAAGTATTTAAACCAGCTTCTCTAGCCCCTTCAATGTGCTGTACACTATCATCAATAAAGATTACATCTTCTGGTTTTACAGACATCTTTTCACATACCCAAAGAAATGTTTCCTTATTAGGTTTTCTCATTTTTATCTCTTGAGAGAGAAAAGTAAAGTGAAACAACTCTTCTAGAGTATCAGTTGTTATTTTTTTTAGTCTTCTGTTGACACAATCAATATGAATGTCATTTGTATTACTCAATAAAGCGGTGGTGTGTGTTGATTTTAATTGCTTTACAAATCGCATTTTATCTGGTTGAAAATCTTTAATCATTTCATTCCATGCGGCCACAATTTGATTTGGGCTAGCATTTAAATTAAGTGATTCTTTGATTTTATTTACAAAGTGTTGACTTGAAATTTGACCTGTTTCATATTTGTCAAATAAACCTGTTTGAAGAGATTGAGAATAAACTTCGTCAAAATTTTCAGAACCTAATTTTTTAAAAGCTGTAATTGTATCCTCATATTTTAAATCGATAAGGACGCCACCCAAATCAAAAATAATAATTTTATAAGGCTTAATAATTTCTTCTAATTGCATCTTGCAAAGATAAAAAAAGGTCGGCTAAACCGACCTTCTATGTAAACTAAAATAAAGAATTATTTTTTCAATTCTAAATGCAATTTGTAATCAATTTGAGGAACGATTCTTGTTCCGTTGTTGTCACCAAAACCTGGGCTTTTAATTCCATCAAAATTGAAAGTAAAAGTTCCATCGATGATTACTTTATCTCCTTCAACTTTAGCAGAAACTGGAACGTCTTGTGTAAAATCAAGTCCAGTAACTTTAACTGTTGTTGGTAATTTTCCATCTTTCAATTCACCTACAGTTACATCTACAGTTGGGTATTTTTCAGTGTCAAAGAAATCAGCATTTTTTAAATGTCCATTTAACATTTCTGCAAGTTCAGCAGGAAGTTCATCAGTTGTTTTGATTGTATTCATATCAACTGTGAAAGATCCTGAAGTAATTACATTATCAGTAGTTTCTACTGTTCCTTTTGAAAAATTCAAAACTCCTGCATGTTGTCCTTCTTCTTTTCCTTTTTTGTAACCTGTCCAAGACAAAGTTGAAGCTTCAGTATCCAATGTATAATTTGCAACAACTGGTTCAACAGCAGCTTCTTCAGCTTTACCTCCACAAGATGCTAAAATTGCTGTACCTGCAGCAAATAAAAATAAATTTAGGTTTTTCATATTAATTTAATTTTTTGTGATGCAAATATAGACAAATAAATATACCGTGGTAAATAATTTAACAGAAAATATTTTTTTTTGTATTTATTTAACTTTTTTCACATGAAATTATCTATACATTTAAATACTGTTTATTCTTTAATTTCGTTAGCTTTGTACTATCAAAATATGATTTAAATATGAAGCAATTAGCTTTCTTTAGCTTTATCCTATCTTTAAATTTTTCATTTTCGCAAAAATCTGAAAATTTAATACCAAAAGATGCTGTTACAGTATTGAGTATAAACAACATGTCTGTTTTTCAAAAAGTCTCTATTGACGAATTGATAAAATATGACTTTATGATCGATATTCAACAAGAATTATTTGACGGATCAACAGCTGGAAAATCCATTAAAGATGCAGGGATTGATTTTAATCAAAAATTAAATGTCTTTTATGGTCGAACATTCGATTATGAAATTTCAGGATTTACATTTGGCATTACAGATAAGGATAAATTGTTTACTGTATTTGATGATTTTGAAAAAGAGTTAGATGCATATAATGGAGTTGAAAGATATAGTTCTTACTTCAACCAACTTATTATCAAAGGAAACAGTGGCTTACTTATTCGAGTAGAGCCTTTGCACGACCGAATTGCTGATGTAACAGATTCAATTTGGTACGAAAGAGGGAATGACTATCATTGGGGTAGTTATGACGATGACTACATGATTGATAATATTGAAGAAGTTATTTTAGATATTGAAACTGAAGAGATTATTAATGAAGATGTAGTTTACGAAGATACTGTTTCAATAGCTGAAGAAGCTGTTTTTGAGGAAGCTAGAGACATTGTTTCTGGAAAAACGTATTGGGAATTAAGAGATAGTGTGTCATTTTCTTTACAAAACACATATCTAAAAGAAGTGACTGATGGATTGTTTACTCGAAATGAATCTCTTTTGACCAATGATCTACGCTTTGAAAAACAATTAAAAAGTTCTGCCGATGGAATTTTTTATTTGGACAACTCTAGAAACTTGGAAAAAAATCAAAGCTTTTGGTATATGAAAACGATGTTTCCTGGACTTTATCAAGAATTAAGTGAATTATATACTGGTAATGTTATCCTAGGTGACATTCTTCTAAATGAAAAAAACATTGAATTCAAGGTAACATCCAACTATGGAGAGAAGCTAGGTTCAATTTATCAAAAATTAAATGATTCAAAATTTGATAAAAACATTTTGAAATACATTCACAAAGATAACTCTGCATTTTTCTCGTATAACATAAATCTAAGAAACGCATATGAACAAGCATATGATGTGATCGTTCCAATTCTTGAGAATGAAAGAAGTATGCAGGTTTCAATGAATTTATTGTTATTAGAATTATTGGATGAATACATCAATAAAGATGCATTATTTGGAAGTTACAAAGGGAGCATGTTTGGAACATTCAATGGTATCAAAAAGGTGAAGACGAAGAAAATAATTTTCGACTACAATGAAGAAACTTGGGAATACACAGAAGAAGAAGTTGAAGCAGAAGAAGATATGCCAATTTTCACTTTAGGATTTACAACTGATAGAGCTGATATTGTTGAGAAAATTTTAACACGTATGAATCGTGTAACTTCTCAAATTGAAAAAATAGGCGATTATTGGGTATTCCACGAAGCAGTATTAGAGTCTGCTCCTTTATATTTTATTAATAAAAATGGTTTGTTCATAATAACAAATGATGAAAATTTAGCTGTTAAAAATACGAATGGTTATGGTTCAAATGCCATAACAGGTAAAAAAGCTAAAGAAATTAAATCAAATGGATTTATGTATGCTGAAGTAGATTGGGGAAAAACAGTTGATGGATTACCCAGAGATTTATTTAGTGGTGAACAAAATGAAATAGTTGATGCAATGAGAGGCAAAGGAGGATTTTTAAAAGTTACATCTTCTAAAACAACAAATCTTTCTACAAAATTCAATGCTGTCTATTCATTTGATGGAGGATTTGAAAACTCTAGTAAATATATTTTAGATTTTGTGAATAGTATTTACTTAATTTCAAAATAAGTTCTTACAATGTTGCGTAAGCTTACATTCATTTTTGTACTGGCAATACTTTTTGGAGCATTCCTAATTGTAAATCCGTATCTAAAAAAGGCAGAAGAACCTCCTGCAATTGAAGATAGACTCCCGGATGCTGATTTTATGGCAACAGCAGACTGTATTCGATTAGCAAGAGAAATCAGTGGGATGATGTATTATTACAAAGTTCCTTTTCGTGATTTTCTATCTCCAGAGTTTATACTTACACAAGCAAAAGCCTATAGACTACAGTTGCAAAAACCTGCTTATTTCTTCGCTAATAAAAATGGTGAATTTGGTATTTTAGCGGAATTAACTGATAGCACAAAAATTTCAAGTGGTATTGAAAAACTAAAGTTTTTTTTTGATGTAAAGGAGCTTACTATTGCAAAACATAAGGTCTACAAAGTACAAGATCACAAAGTTTACTTTTTGTATGGGAACGATTATATTTTCTACTACAAAGGGGATTCGATTAAAGATTATGTTAAAAGAATTACTGGTGCAAAAACAGATCAGGTTACACCTACATGGATTGAATTGCTAAATCAACAGAAATATCTTAATAAAAGTATAGTCATTTACTCGAAACTAGAAGATTTTAAGCAAATTAGTATCGATCAAGCATTTGCTTACCCTATTATTGATTCCACACATGTGCATTTCTATGCTTTTATGTCTAGTAAAGATACAATTCCACTTAAGTTAAAAGATGGTGGAATGGATTTTAAAACTGGTGAATTTACTAAACGAACAATAAACTTACATTTAGACCCAACCTATCTTCAAAAACACCCAGAACATCCCTTGTATTTATATTTGCAGAAACAAAGCTCAAGAATCCGTTTCCCTTTTAATGATTTTATGGTTAGATGGAATGGAGATTTGGCATTTCAACAAGGTGGTTGGATAAATATTGATGAGAAAGTAATAGAATCTGTACTTGATGATGATTTTAATGTGACTGAAATAGTTAAAACAAAGCAAGTTAAAGTGCCAGGTTTTGCAGTAAATTATTCTCTAAAAAATGATTCTAACGATTTTATTGACATTCTAAAATCAAAAGGATTTTTGACAGAACAAGAAGAAAAGTACCATTTATTACTATCCCCTCCCCTACATTTTACCAAAGGAAAGGATAATTCTCAAACTTTCTATGCTTCTAAAGTTGCGCCAAAAATGATTCCATCTGAAAAATCATATGTCATGTGGGTCAACAAAGGGACTCAATACACCGTAGAAATTGACAGTATTACAACACATGAATTCTATGGTAAAATGAGTTTTAGTATGGAGAATATTTTATCAGCTAAAAGTTTGAAATCAAATTTTTAATTTTTGACTTTATGCCAAGAATGTTCACTTTGAATAACGGTTGCGACAACTCTAAATCCAACCATTGGAGATGAACCACTATATTTTTTTAGACTTCTATTACGAATATCATAACCTGCGTCAAACCATGAACCTCCAATAACTTCATCAGAATCTGCTAATAATTCAGCTACATTTCCATTCATGTTATAAATATCAAATTCATTTGGCCAAAATGATTTAGTTGGAGCAATAATGTCACCAAAATCATTCAATTCTCCTTGATAAGGCAATACCACAAATTCATTCTTTTCATTTCTGGAAATAGATCCTTCTCCAACTTGAACAAAATTTGCCAATATCATTCCTTTAGAATTCCTTACATATTGACCTTTCCAAGAATAAGGAGCATCTAAATCGTCACCACAAGCTGCTCTTAACCACTCTGATTTTAACGGAAGTCGAAATTGTAATTTTTGTCCTTCAGGTAAATTCGCGTTTATCCTTTTTGTTAACCATTCGCAGTATAACTCCGCACCTTGCTTAGAAATATTTACCACAGGGTGATTTCTATATGCAGAATGGCTATGATAATAGTCGACATATTTTTGATTTAAACTCTTACTAGACGACCAATTGAAAGAATTAACCTTAGCAATATTGTATTTATCAATTTCTCCATTTGACAATAAATCATTTAAAAATATTTTATAATCAAAATTTGTAACCTCTGTTTTTCCAATTATAAAAGATTGAACAGAAAATGTATCTTCTTGAAGCTTTACCAATCCGGAAGGAACATAACCATAAAAGTCGTTTATGAATTTATTAAACTTTGAAACTGACATGGGTTTGGAAACGCTTGTCAAAGAAATCAAGCTAAACATTACCCCCAAATAAAAAGAAAAATACAATAATGTTTTCATATAGAAGATTTTAATCAATAACGAATGAAATTGAAAATGTTACAAAACGTTTCATTCTAATAAAAACAACATTATTACGTTAATAACTTCAATCTCAAAAAATATAATTTCCTTTCAAATCATATACCTTTGTTTCTCATGAATAAAAAACGGATAATACGTATATTAAAATGGTTTTTTGGAATCATTATAGGATTCGTATTGTTACTGACAGCAGGTATTTATTATTTTAAAGATGAATTAATTGCGATTGTTTTAACCGAAGTCAATGCCCATCTAAAGGCAAAAGTAAAAGTTGATAAAGTTGATATTGCCTTTTGGAGTAGTTTTCCCAACCTCTCTGTCGATTTTAATAAGGTTTTTGTACAAGATACCTATGAAAATTCAACTGATAAAGATACGTTGTTTTATTCTGAAAAAATTCGTCTTCGTTTTAATCCAATGGATATCTGGAGAGAAGAATATCGTTTAAAAAGAATTGATATTCACCCCGGAACATTACAATTAAAAGTAAATAGTAAAGGTGAAGTCAATTATGATATTCTTAAGGAAACGACAGATACAACTGAAACAACTTTTAATTTTGATTTACAAAAACTAAACATTAAGGATTTAAAGTTTTCATACACCAATGATCAAATTAATCATCGATATGCAACTGATTTAATTGAAACTGAATTGGAAGGAAAGTTTTCAGAAAAGGTATTTACAATTCACGCCAAGAGCCATCAAATTATTCGTGAAACAAGAAGTGGTCAAGTGAATTTTATATCTAATAAGAAAGCAGATTTAGATATCAACGTTGAAATTGATCAAAACAAAGACATAATAAACATTCCAAATACAAAAATTCTAATCGCTAATTTACCTTTTCAATTTTCAGGATATTTAAGTCCAGAAAAAATGAAATTTGTTATTGAAGCTAAAAAATTATCATTGACAGATGTTGTAAAAAACTTTTCAATGAAAGAAGTTGAGCATGTTACAAATTATTCAGGTTCGGGAATCGTAAATTTCTCATTAAACATTGACGATAACAGACTTGATAACAAACATTTAAATCTAGATTGTAAATTTGGAATTGTGAGTGGGCGATTAACTGAACCAGAGCAAAACATTCAGATTTCTAACTTAAGCCTTGATGGCCATTATTCCAACAATGAAGATCGTGGGAAAGATATATTATTGTTAAACAACATTCAATTTACAACAAAAACAGGTCCATTTACCGGAAATCTAAAAATTACTGAATTCGATTCACCAAGACTTGAGGGAAAAGCAAATGGTAACCTTGATCTTGCTGCTGTAAATCTCTTATTTCCAATTGAAGGAATAGATAAAATTGGAGGTAACATGGCCGTTAATGCTGATTTTAAAGTGAAATTACTTCCTGAAAACAACATTGATTTGATACATTGCGAAGGTGGAGTTGAATTGATAGATAACTATATTCAATTAGTCGATGATAAAAGAAATTTTCATTCTATTTTCGGAGCTATCAAACTGCAAAACAACGACATATCAGTCAATCAATTAAGTGTTAAACTAGCAAATTCAGATTTATCTTTAACTGGTTCACTTTCAAATCTTATTAACTATTTTAAATCTGAGGGCAAACTTGATGTAAAATTAAATGTATTTAGTAATTCAATTCATGTTTCAGATTTAGGAACTACCAGTAAGGAAGTTCAGAAAGAAACAAATGCTCCTAGAAGCTATATCCTACCTCATTTAATTAATGGAAATTTAAATCTTACAGTTGGTAAATTAAGTTATGAAGGACATTTATTTGAACAAATTCAAGGTGAATTAGCATTGAACGATAGATTACTAAGTTTTAATAATATAAAATTCAAAACTTCTGGTTCGAACGTAACTGGTTCCGTGAAAATAAAAGAACAATCTGAAGAATATTTTCAGACAGTAAGTCAATTAACTTCTAATAACATTCAACTTAAACAGTTGATGAAAGACTGGCATAATTTCAAACAAGACGTTATACAAGATAGACATGTTTCTGGCCAAGCAGCCGCTAAATTATATTTGGAAGCTCCCTTTGATTTGAGAACAGGAATTAACATGCAACAAATTAAATCGGATATACACCTAAAAATTGACAATGGTCGTTTGTACAAAGTTGAAGCTTTCAATAGCATAGTTGAAAGTTTAAAAACTCCAGCTGCAAAATTGGTTCTGGGAGCAAACAATATTAAAAGTTTAGGTGATAAGCTATCTGATTTAAAATTTGAAACACTAGAAAACACATTGTTAATTCGTGATGGAAAAATTACGATACCTGAAATGAAAATCAATTCATCTGCTTTAAACATAGAAACACAAGGAACGCATACTTTTGACAATCAAATTGATTATCGTTTTTCATTTAGACTAAGGGATTTAAAAGAGAAAAAAACATCAGAATTTGGAGAGATAGTTGATGACAACACAGGTATGATTGTTTATTTGAAAATGTTTGGAACAATGGATAATCCTCAATTTTCATGGGATAAAGAATCTAAATCAGTAGATCGAAAAGAATACATAGAACAAGAAAAACAATCTGTAAAAAGTATGTTGAAAACTGATTTCGGATTATTCAAAAAAGATTCTACTATCCAACGATATGAAGAAACTAAAAAAGTAAAAGAAGTTCTTGAGGTCCAATACGGTGAAGATAAATCATCTGAAGCTGAATTCGAAAAAGAAAAGAAGAAAAAGGACGGAAAACTAAATTCTTTTCTAAAGAAAATGGAACAAGAAGAGAAAAATAGAAAAAAAGTTGAAGTAGAATTTGATTGAATTTTTTAATATTTTTGAAATAAAAAATTTAAACTAGAAATGAAACTTAAACTCCTTAGCATCTTATTAGTTACCATTTTTTTCAATTTATTTGAAACCTTTGGTCAGGTAGAATCGCCTCTAATCAACAATCAATCTGAAGTAAAACCTTGTGGACAAACAGACATTTTACAAAGATTAAAGAATAATAATTCTCATTTTTACAGAGAAGTATTTAATACTGATATCACTGTCGGAAAAGAACAAAATGATAATATTGAAAAGTCAACAACAGTTTACACGATTCCAGTTGTTTTTCACGTTCTACATAATAATGGAAGTGAGAATATTTCAGAAGCACAAATTTTAAGTGCAATCTCAATATTAAATCGTGACTATAGAAAACAAAATTCAGATGTTAACAACGTCGTAGCTCAGTTTTTACCTTTGGCAAGTGATGTGTATATAGAATTTGCATTAGCCAAAATAGCTCCAAATGGCAATTGTTTTAATGGAATTACGAGAACTGTTTCTCCTTTAACCGTAACTCCTCCTGATCTCATTAACAACCCTGGAGGTTTACAACAAATTAATGCAATCATTAGTGGTAACGATGTCTACAATGGTGTTTGGCCACATAATAAGTATTTGAATATCTATGTTTGTACAGACGCTGCTGGATTTGCAGGATATACATTCTTACCGAGTACAAATTCCGCAAGTACAGCAGAAAACATGTATAGTAATGGTATTTTTATGATGAATTCTTATGTTGGAGATATGGGTACTTCTAGTATCTACAATAGTAGAATTTTAACCCATGAAGTTGGTCATTGGTTGAATTTACATCATACATGGGGCACTACAAATGATCCTGGTTTATTATCTAACTGTGGTGATGATGATGGTGTTACAGATACACCTAATACAATAGGATCTACTAGCTGTAATTTAAGTGAAAATTCTTGTGGGCCAATCGCGAATGTTGAAAATTATATGGAGTATTCTTATTGTAGTAAAATGTTTACAGCAGGTCAAGTTGCAAGAATGAGAACAGCTGTGCAAAGTTCAACTGCAGGTAGAAATAATTTGTGGAAAACAGCCAATTTACAAGATGTAGGTGTATTATCTGGAGGTAATTCAGTGTGTACAGCCGAAATCGACGCTACAGAGAAGGGACTTTGTGTAAATGAAACAACAATTTTCTCAGTAACAACAAATGCAACATCTTATTCATGGTCTTTCCCAGGAGGAACACCTTCCTCCTCAACCGCTGCTAATCCAGTTGTATCATATAGTTCTTCAGGTTGGTATTCTGTATCAGTTACGATTACAACCTCATCAGGAACTATAACTTTACAAGAAGATGATTTTATTGCTGTAGCAAATGGTGGGACAACAACACCTGTTGCTTTGCCAATTATTGAAGGATTTGTTGGGACAACATTTCCACCAACCAATTGGTCAACAGATTTTAGCCCTGCGTCAGAAACATGGCATAGAAATTCGTCACATGGAACTAGCCCAACCACAGGTAATTCAATGGTAATTGATTTTTACACCAATGAAGTGAATGGCAGTGGATTTATTTTAACTCCATCATTTTCTCTTGAAAATTATATTTCAGCTTCCCTTTCTTTTGATGTTTCCTATAAACAGTATAGTAATTATTCCAATGATAGATTACAAATTATGGTGAAGCCAGGTTGTGCTTACTTAAACGAAATCGTTTATCAGAAAGAAGGTGTGACCTTAGAAACTGAACATTCACCTAATTATACAGTCAATACAACTCCTGTTGTTTGGAGAAGAGAAACAATTGATCTAACACCATATTTAGGTAAAAAAAATGTTCAAATAAGATTTCAAGGTAATTCGGGAGAAGATGTATTCTTTGGAAATAATATCTACATTGATAACGTAAATATTTCAGGTACTGCTGGTACAGCAAATTTTTCAGTATCTAGTACCACTGAATGTGTTGGAGAAACAATTGTTTTTACAAATACATCAACAGGAGCCAATTCATGGGATTGGAATTTTGGAGTTGGGGCTACTCCTAGCACAGCAACTGGTGCTGGGCCACATTCAGTAACTTATTCAAATTCTGGAGTAAAGTCGGTTTCTCTTTCTATCAACGGAGGTGGATCAGCTACTAGTCAAACTATAAATATTAATCCTCAACCAGTTATTTCTCTAGCTACTTTTCCAAGTGTTTGTATAAATGGTGGTATGGTCATATTAAATCAAGGTAGTCCTTCAGGGGGATGGTTTAATGGTCCAGGAGTTTTAGGAAATTCATTCAGTCCAGTAATTGCAGGAGTAGGTGATCACACAATAACTTATTCTTTAACAATGAATGGCTGTACAAACACAACTTCTGGTCAATTAACAGTATATGATTTACCGAATGTTACGTTATCTACTTTACCAACAATGTGCTTAAGCGATACTCCAATAAATTTAACTCAAGGTAGCCCTTTTGGTGGAACTTACAGTGGTCCAGGGGTAATTGGAAATCAATTTGATCCCTCAATTGCAGGAACAGGTGTAAAAACAATTACTTATACTTATTCGCAAAACGGTTGTACAAATTCGGCAACAAGGCAATTAACAGTAGATGCTTTACCAGTAGTTACACTATCTACACTACCAACAACCTGTGTTAATGCCAGTCCTGTAACATTGACTCAAGGAAGCCCTCTAGGTGGTACTTACAGTGGCTTAGGAGTGAGTGGAAATCAGTTCAATCCTTCTGTTACCGGCAGTGGTTTACAGACCATTTATTACACTTATTCTGTAGGTAGTTGCAGTAATACTGTATCAAATCAAATTATGGTTGATACACCTCCAATCGTTACATTTGGTTCTATTCCTGATATATGTTCTAATGATAGTCCGATATTTTTGAATCAAGGAACACCAGCTGGTGGAACTTATAGTGGTCCAGGAGTGAGTGGTAATCAATTTGATCCAACTCTTGCTGGTCTTGGGGTACAGACAATTACTTATACTTATAATTCACTAAGTGGATGTGTTGGCTCAGCAACAAGTACAATCACAGTAAACCCATCTCCAAATGTAACGATTGGATCTATTGGAGATATGTGTTTAGCTGATAGTCCTGTTTTACTAACACAAGGTAATCCCTCTGGAGGTACATTTTTTGGACCTGGTATTAACAGTAATTATTTTTCACCTTCATCAACTGGTTTAGGTACGTGGTCAATTACTTATAATTATACTGCTTCAAATGGATGTATAAATTCCGCATCTTCAACAATAGTAGTAGATGGTTGTTTGGGAATCCCAGAGCAAGATGGAGTATTTTTGAACGTATATCCAAACCCTACAAACGGAATAATATCTGTTGAAAGTTCTGAAATAATTGATGAAGTAATTATAATGGATAATGTTGGAAGGATAGTTCAAGTATGTGTAGGGAATAATTCCAATCTATTGGAATTAAATCTTGAACACTTAGCTACTGGAAGTTATCAAGTACAAACCAAAATTGGTGTTAATCAAACTAGTAAACAAATTATTTTGAAATAATTCAGATATCAATTTATCAAATCTAAAAAGTCTGTGTTCTAATTCTGAATACAGACTTTTTATTTAAAAATCCTTGAATAGAAAAAAATTTTTTATTTACTAATTAAAACATTTACATTTATCTAAAATAATCAAATTAAAATGAATAAATATATACTCTCCATTTTCTGTTTTTTAATATTAAATAGTGTATTTACTCAGGAAAACACTGCTCATTGTTCAAAAAGAAGCAACTATGCCAATCAATTGAAATATAGTCCTTATGTGGATGAAAATCAAACAATACAGCAAAAAAAATATGATGTTACTTTTTATAAGTTATCATTAAACATGACGAATACAACTACAGATTTATCTGGAATAGTTGAAATCCATGCTAATTCAACACAAGCAATTGATTCCGCTTTATTAGAATTTTATGATGGTTTTACGATAAATGAAATAAAAGTAAATGGTGTAAATTCAACATTTGCAAGATATGGTTCTTTGTTGTCTGTTCCACTAAACTTACCAAATAATAGTTCATTTATCATCTCTGTAGATTATATTGGAACCCCTCCAATAGCTGGTTCAAATCCATTTGGTTCAGCTGGTGTTACCAATGCCACATCAACTTCATGGGGTAATCAAATCACATGGACGTTATCAGAACCATTTTCAGCACGTGATTGGTTTCCATGTAAGCAAGACCTAAAAGACAAAGCCGATTCAGTACAACTTAACATTACTGTTCCAAGTACATTGATGGCTGGTGCAAATGGTATTTTGGATAGCGTTACAACTTCTGGAAGTTTCAAAACTTTTCATTGGATGCACAGACACCCAATAGCTTATTATTTAATCTCTGTGGCCGTTGGACGTTATCAAGAATATACAATTTATGCTAATCCTGCAGGTGCAACTCAACCGGTAATGATTCAAAACTATATCTATGATCATCCTAATTTTTTAAATTATAACCAAGCAAATATCGATGAAACAGCAGATATGATGGAATTATTTGCAGATTTATTTGGCCCTTATCCTTATCAAAATGAAAAATATGGACATTGCATCGCACCACTTGGAGGAGGAATGGAACACCAGACAATGACTACTCAAGGATTTTTTGAACGCTCATTGACTGCTCACGAATTAGCTCATCAATGGTGGGGAAATCATGTAACTTGTGGTTCTTGGGCAGATATTTGGATCAATGAAGGTTTTGCTTCTTATTCTGAATATTTAATGCTGAATGATTTATACTCATATAATGAAGCTCAACAAAATATGAACTCTGTTCATAATAATGTCATGTCTCAAGTAGGAGGTAGCACATGGGTTTCTGATAGCCTTAGTGAACAATCTATTTTTAGCGGTCGTTTAGTTTATGATAAAGGTGGAGCTATTATTCATACTTTGAGGTACATCATCAATGATGACAATCTATTTTTTAACATGTTAAAAGGATTTCAAGTTGAATTTAGTAACAAAACGGCAACAGGGCTAGAATTCAAAGAATTTGCTGAAGAATTTACAGGAATGGATTTCTCTGATTTTTTTAATCAATGGTATTTTGGTGAAGGATATCCAACATATTCTGTTGAGTACAAACAAATCAATGATGGTATTTTAGTGAAATTAAATCAAACAACCTCAAAACCATCTGTAACACCTTTATTTACTAATCCAGTTGACTTAAGAGTAATTCGTTCTGGTGGACTTGGAGACACATTAATTCGAGTAAATGTATCTCAAAATGAAATGTATTTCACAATTCCAGAAATTGCAAACTTTCAATCTATCAATGGGGTAGATACTAGAAATTATATCATTAATAAAGTAGATATCATTATTCAAAACAATACACTTTCTGTTCAAAAAATAGAAGACTCAAACACTGAAATACTATTATACCCAAATCCAACTGCTGGTCATTTAAAAGTAGAATTTTCAGATAATCAAAAACGAACAATTCGAATTTTTAATGTAAAAGGAAAAATTGTTTTAGAAAAAGAAGTTCAGTCTGCAGATGTAATTGATGTATCAAACTTAGAAAAAGGTCAATATTTAATTGAACTGACAGCCGACAATCAAACTTCAATCACTCGAAAAGTGATAAAAATGTAATGTAAATTTTAGTAGGGCCTTCATTTTGAAGGTCCTACTTTGATAGACTTAAGATTTAACGATAAAAAAGTATTGAGTTATTCAATACACAATAGGAAACTATAATTCAGTATTTTGAATAAACTCCAACCATTCATCTACTGATTTAGATTCATCGATATTAAATTCTCCAGAACGTACCCTTCTCAATTCTATTAATGTTCCCCCAGAATTTAATTTCTTTCCAAAATCACTTGCAATGGAACGAATATAAGTTCCTTTTGAACATGAAACAGAAAATTTGATTTCTGGAAAATTTGATGTATCTATTTGAAAATCTGAAATCGTTATTGAATTACTTTTCATTTCAACTTCTTTTCCAGCACGTGCTAAATCATACGCTCGCTTACCATCAATTTGCTTAGCAGAAAAAATCGGTGGAACTTGCTCCTGTTGACCAATAAATGATTGTCTTACCTCTTCTAACATTTCTGGAGTAATATGATTTGTAGAATATTCTTGATCATATTCCGTTTCTAAGTCAAATGAAGGGGTTGTTTTTCCAACTAAAATGGTACCAGTGTATTCTTTCTCTCCTGGCATGATTGACTCAATCAATTTGGTGTTTTTTCTAATACATAGAATTAACAATCCTGTAGCCAATGGGTCCAATGTACCAGCATGCCCAACTTTTATGTTTTTAACACCTAATTTTCGTTTTAGATTCCATCTGATTTTATTCACCACATCAAATGATGTCCACCCTAAAGGTTTGTCTACTAGTATTGTGGTTGCTTGAGCAAATTCTGTTAGCATTATACAACTTTTAAATCAATTCCTGAAAAAATTAGAATAAGAATTATTAATCCAACAACAATACGATAAATACCGAATATCTTAAATCCATTTTTAGACACAAAGCTTATAAACGATTTGATTGCCAAAAATGCAACTATAAAGGCAACAATATTACCAACAATTAGTAAGTTGATTTGTTCTCCGGTAAATGAGTTCCCATCCTTGAAAAAATCTAACATTTTTTTTGCAGTGGCTCCTAACATTGTTGGAACTGCTAGAAAAAATGAAAATTCTGCTGCTGCATTTCTAGTAAGTTTTTGAGACATCCCTCCTACTATTGTTGCTGCAGACCTTGAAACTCCAGGAATCATTGCTATACATTGAAAAAAACCAATTTTCAATGCTGTCAAATATGAAATGTTTTTTTCTTCTGTAATAGTCGGTTTATTAAACCATTTATCTACAAAGAGTAAAATAACCCCTCCAATTACTAATGAGATTGCTACCGTTGTAGGACTTTCTAAAAGAGAATCTATTTTGTCGCTAAACAATACTCCAAGAATGGCTGCAGGAATAAAAGCAACTAATAATTTTAAATAAAATTGAAAAGATTGAAAAAATCGTTTGAAATATATCACAACTACTGATAAAATCGCACCAAGTTGAATTACAATGGTAAATAGTTTTGTAAAATTATCCTCTGCAATCCCCATCAAAGAAGATCCGATAATCATATGTCCTGTTGAAGAAACAGGCAAAAACTCAGTCAAGCCTTCAATGATGGCAAGAATGATGGCTTCTAAAAAATTCATGTGTTAATTTTCTTATTCTTCAGTATTTTGCTGAACTGCTTTATTTTTCTTCATAATTGCAAAAATCATCACAACATATCCTAAGATAATAAGAATAGGTGACAAAGTTAAGCGTACAGGACTGAATAGTTCTTTTTCTTTGAAGACATTAGGATCATCAGAACCACCACCAATCATTAATAAAAAACCTACAATATTGATTGCTAAACCAATCAAAAGTATTTTATAGTTTTCTTTTCGAAACCCGAAATGAAAGTTTGTATCAGTTGTGTTTTTTTTACTCATGCTCCAAATTTAAATGAAAGATTTGATATTTTAAATATTTTAAGAGAAATTACCAGATTAAAACTTAATAAACTTGAGAATAATACAAAAATCTGTTTTGACAGACTAACCTTAATTTTCATAATCAGATTTAGTAGTTATTAAGAATTTAATCAAAGATAATAAACTTTTGTCTGAAAAACTTATAAAACGCCTATAGTAGAAACAATTAATTAATAAAATGTTATGCGTTCATAATATTTTTTTTCAAAATTCACCCTTTTAAGCTATAGCATTTCTATTTAAAATTTATTAGATTTGTCTCATTAATAAGAAAATTAAACAAGAAATTATGAAAATACTTGTAGGTATCTCAAAATCGCCAGATACAACTTCGAAGATTGCTTTTACAGACAATAATTCAAAGTTTGACGAAAATGGAGTTCAATATATTGTAAACCCTTATGATGAGTGGTATGCATTGGTAAGAGCGTTAGAATTAAAAGAAACGATTGGTGGAACTGTTACAATTGTAACAGTTGGTTCAACTACTGATGAAGCAGTGATTCGTAAAGCGTTGGCAATTGGTGCAGATGAAGCTGTTAGAATTGATACCGACCCTAAAGATGCTTATAATACAGCTATGCAAATTGCTGAATATGCAAAAACAAATGGATTTGATTTAATTTTAACTGGTAAAGAAACTATTCAATACAATGGTTCTCAAGTTGGAGGTATGATTGCTGAAGCTTTAGATATGCCATTTATTTCGTTGGCAACAAAATTAGATGTTGACGGTAGTACTTTAAAAGTTGAAAAAGAATATTTAGGTGGTATTCAAAGTTTGGAATTATCATTACCTGCAGTACTTTCTTGTGCAAAAGGTATGGCTGAACAAAGAATTCCTAACATGAGAGGAATCATGGCTGCACGTACAAAACCATTGACAGTTGTTCCTGCTACTCAAGTTGAGGATTTAACATCGTTTACTGGTTATACAACTCCTCCAGCTAAATCTTCAGTTAAATTGATTGATCCTAACAACATGGATGAATTAGTTGCATTGTTACACAACGAGGCAAAAGTTATCTAATCAATTTATTCATTTTTTAAAAATCAGACTATGTCAGTTTTAGTATATATCAATAGTAATCACGGTATTGGAAAAAATGCTTTCGAAGCCGTAACTTATGGAAAAAAATTAGGCGATGTAACAGTTGTAACAAACGGAAGCATTGATGACGCATCTCTTTCTAAATTGGGAGAATATGGTGCATCAAAAGTTTTAGTTGACAAATCATTAACAGATGCTGATGATCAACAATTAACAAAATTGATTGCAAATGCAGCAGATCAAGCAGGAGCAAATACAATTGTTTTTTCTCATGATGATGTTGCAAAAAACATTGCACCTCGTCTTTCTGTAAGATTAAAAGCAGGATTGATTTCAGGAGCAATTGCTTTACCAGATTCAGACGGAACGATCAAAGTAAATGTATTCTCAGGAAAGGCATTTGCAAGTGTAAAAGTAAATAGTGCTAAGAAAATAATTTCATTATTACCAAATTCTATACAACCAGAATCAATTGGTGGTAGTGCAGCTGTTGAATCTTTTTCTGGAAATACTGGAGAAGCAAGAATTAAAGTTTTGTCAACTAAACAACCAGAAGGAAATATTCCATTACCAGAGGCAGAACTTGTTGTATCAGCAGGTAGAGGTTTGAAAGGACCAGAAAATTGGGGAATGGTAGAAGATTTAGCAAAAGCTTTAGGTGCTGCAACAGCATGTTCACGTCCAGTTTCTGATATTGGTTGGAGACCTCATCATGAGCACGTAGGACAAACTGGTATTGCAATTCGTCCAAATTTATACATTGCCGCAGGTATTTCTGGAGCAATTCAACATTTAGCAGGTGTAAATGGTTCAAAAGTTATCGTAGTAATTAACACTGATGCTGAAGCACCATTCTTTAAAGCTGCAGATTATGGAGTTGTTGGTGATGCTTTCGAAGTTTTACCAAAATTAACTGAGGCAATAAAAAAATTCAAAGCTTCAAATTAATTT
This sequence comes from Taishania sp., assembly GCA_036758285.1. Classification (GTDB taxonomy): domain Bacteria; phylum Bacteroidota; class Bacteroidia; order Flavobacteriales_D; family Crocinitomicaceae; genus Taishania. The sequence continues at coordinate 86,297 of DAIOWV010000001.1, forward strand.
AAGATTAAAATAGTAACTTTACGACAGTCTTAGGGAAGTATTCGATTAATACTTCCCTAATTTTTGTTTATAAATCTTACAATTGAATGAAAAAGATTAAGTTGGAAATTGCAGGTCTTTCTTACAGCCAAACTCAATCTGGTGCTTATGCATTAGTATTAACAGAATCTGGAGGGAAAAGAAGACTCCCTATCATAATAGGAGGATTTGAAGCGCAGGCAATTGCAATAGAATTAGAGAAGATGGTTCCCACAAGGCCATTGACGCATGATTTATTTAAAACATTTGCATTAACATTTTCAATTCAAGTTAGGGAAGTCGTAATTTACAACTTAGTTGAAGGTGTATTTTATTCTAAAATTGTTTGTGAACAAAACAATGAAATTTATGAAATTGATGCTCGTACATCTGATGCAATCGCAATTGGTGTAAGATTTAACGCTCCAATATTTACTTTAGAAAACATTCTAGCAAGTGCAGGAATCTTATTAGATGAGGACATGTTGGAAACCTTCGATGAAGATACTACTGAAAATGATTCTACTTCTGACAACGTTTACCTCAATATGTCATTGGAAGATTTAGAAAAAAAATTAGTTGAAGCAATTGATAATGAAGAATATGAATTAGCTTCTACAATAAGAGATGAGATAAACAAACGTTCTTCTAACTAGAAATAAACTACTTATGCAAGGTAACATTAAACTCCGATTAATAACAATGAATTTTCTCCAATTTTTTGTTTGGGGAGCTTGGTTGATAACAATTGCTAATTATTGGTTTGAAACAAAACAATGGGATGCTACTAAATTTGGAATTATCTTTTCCACAATGGGGTTTGCTTCTTTATTAATGCCTACTATCGCTGGTATTATTGCTGATAAATGGATTAATGCGGAACGTCTATATGGTTTTTTACATATTTCGTATGCTGCAACTTTATTCTATTTGACAAAAGTAGATGATCCAAGTACATTTTTCTGGGTAATGTTACTCGCTATGACTTTTTACATGCCCACAATTGCACTAAACAACACTATTTCATACTCTGTACTTAAAAACAACAATGCTGATATCGTTAAAGTCTTCCCTCCAATTAGAGTTTGGGGAACGGTTGGTTTTATCGCATCAATGTGGATTACAAATTTAACTGGTGCAAAAGCGACAGAAGGTCAATTTTACATTGCTTCTTTAGCTGCCTTATTTTTAGGGATATATAGTTTTACAATGCCTAAATGTCCACCATTAAAACACTCTGATGAAAAAAAATCAATCGTACAACTATTTGGTTTAGATGCATTTAAACTATTTAAATCATACAAGATGGCGTTGTTTTTTATTTTTTCTATGTTTCTTGGAGCAGCCTTACAGCTTACAAACGCATATGGTGATTTATTTTTAGATGAATTTAAGAATTTTCCCAAATATGCAAATGCTTTTGCTGTTAAGTACTCCACGATTATCATGTCAATTTCTCAAATTTCCGAAACATTATTTATTCTAGCTATCCCATTTTTCTTGAAAAGATATGGGATTAAAAAAGTTATGCTAATCAGCATGCTTGCTTGGGTATTAAGATTTGGATTACTAGCGGGAGCAAACCCAACAGATGGATTGTGGATGATTATAATGTCATGTATTGTTTATGGAATGGCATTTGATTTTTTCAATGTATCAGGTTCTTTATTTGTTGAAACAACTGTCCCTCAAAAAATCAGGGCTAGTGGTCAAGGTATTTTCATGATGATGACCAATGGAATTGGTGCCATTTTAGGAAGTTTAATATCCGGGTGGATGATTGATCGATACTTTACATTTAAATTCAATTCAGTAGCCGAATTGGCAAAGCATTTAGATACAAATGTCAATAATTCTTTTTTAGCAAGTTTTTTAGATAATCGCAAAATTGTAGTTGATGAATCTTTGAATTTATCTCATTCTGTATCAATGATAGACTGGCAAAACGTTTGGATTACATTTGCTTTATATGCATTCATTGTTATGGTTTTCTTTGCAATTTTATTTAAACATAAACACAATTCTGATGATGTAAAGCATATTCATCATTAAAATGAATTGTTTAATATTTTGTTAAATAACCCATATTATAATCTTATTTGACCCTCTATTAATAAAAAATAAAAAAATAGAGTAATTTTGTATCCTAATTTTTGGAGACAAAAAAGTCAAACATATTCAACATGAGTAATTTAGCTATAAAAATCAGTAACAAGCAAACAAATAAGGCTTTACAACTTCTTTTCCTTTATTTTTCTGTAGTTACAAGTCTTTTTGGACAAAATGTTACAGATAACTATACAACTACAGGAGCTCAGACTTGGGTAGTGCCTTTCGGTGTAACTTCAATTACAATTCAATCTTGGGGAGCTGGCGGTGGCGGTGGCGGAACACATTCCGGATTTTGGGGATTAAATGTACGAGCTGGCGGAGGCGGAGGCGGTGCTTTTTCATCTGTAACATACACTGTGAATCCTGGGGATGTTTTAGATATTTTTGTGGGAAATGGAGGTGTTGGAGGTAATTCTGATAATGATGGTAGTACAGGTCAAACTTCTTCTGTTTCGTTGAATGGTACTATTATTTGCTCTGCTGACGGTGGAAAAGGTGGTCGATATGATAAATCTCCTGGCTATTTAGGTAGCGCTACAGGAAGAGGTGGAGATTCAGGTGTTGGATTCCTATATAAAGGTGGAAATGCTGATGTAAGTGGTGGTAGTAACGGAGCTCCAGGTGGTGGAGGTGCCGGAACATCAAGTGCTGGTGGGAATGCAACAAATTCGGTTGCAGGACTTGGCGGTTCACTTTATGGTGGTAACGGAGGAGGACCAAAAACTACTTTTGGAAATGGAAACCCTGGATTTGCACCCGGTGGTGGTGGAAGTGGATCGAAACAAGAAGGATCTGGTTTTAGTACAACAAGTAATACAGCACAAGGAGGAAATGGTGCTAGAGGTGAAGTTAGAATTACCTACTGTGCCCCATTACCAAAACCAACGAATATAATTGGGCATTTACTCCCATGTGAAGGATCATCAACTATTTACTCAGTACCAAATAACCCACTAGCAACTGGATATACATGGACTTTACCAAATGGTTGGTCTGGAACAAGTACAACAGATTCAATTGAGATTACGGTTGATAACGTAAATGGTCAAATCTTGGTAGCTTCAATCAACGAATGTGGAGCATCTGAACCTCAGTTTTTAAATATTTCAATAGGTGCAGAACCATCTCAACCAGATTTAATAATTGGTGAGCTTGCTCCATGTCAAGGAACAGTTCAAAATTATTCTGTGACATCAGATACGAATGCTGTTAGTTATGTCTGGAGTTTACCATCTGATTGGGCAGGTGCAAGTACCTCAAATTTAATTGGAGCAATGACTGGCTCTGAAGCAGGTACAATCTCAGTAATAGCAGTTAATGAATGTGGATCATCAATTGCTCAAACATTACAGATTGCAACTATTCCTATTCCTGTTCAACCTTCAATTATCAGTGGAATTTCTGCAACATGTGAAGGGAATAATTTAACTTACTCTGTACAAAATGACACATTAGTTGATACTTATATTTGGACTTTACCTACAAATTGGATTGGAGCTAGTGATTCAAATTCTATTGAGGTAGTGTCGGGATCAAATGGGGGGACAATTAGTGTAGTGGCACAAAATTCATGTGGTAATTCACCAATTAGATTACTAAATGTAACTTCATTAAATGCACCATTACAACCATCTGTAATAACTGGACAAAATACAATTTGTGAAGGTACAACAGCAACTTATCAAGTCGTTATAGACCCAACAATCACAACTTACACATGGTCTATACCATCAAGTTGGAGTGGAACAAGTAATACAAATGAACTAAATGTAGTTATTGGAGATACATCAGGAACCATAACTGTTATAGCAGAAAATAGTTGTGGAACTTCTCCAGCCAGAACATTTGATGTAGTTGTAAACCAAATAAACAGTGGTGTTCAAATCGTGGACGGCACATTGAATGCGATCCAGAATGGAGCAGTTTACCAGTGGGTTGATTGTGCTTCTGGTGCTCCAATAATTGGTGCAACAGGGCAATCATATTCTCCAACACAAAACGGAGAGTATAATGTATTAATTTTCACTCAAGCTGGATGTTCTATCGCTTCTGATTGTATTGTAATAAACAATTTAAGTGTAGATAATGAAAGTTTACAATCTAAGATTACGATTTTCCCTAATCCAGCTTCAGAAAAAGTTGTGATATCTAATCTTTCGGATTTAAGCAAGATAAATATCCTTGACATGACTGGTAAAGTAATTTATTCAACAACTTCAAATTCAAAAATATCGATAGATTTGGTTGACTTTAAAGTTGGTGTATATCTTATAAATATTAAAAGTAATAGCGGTTCAGTAACTAAAAAATTAGTTGTTAATCATTAGTAGTGATTATTATTATTTTACATCAATAATCGTTTTTTATAAAATAAGCTTCTCTTTTGATGATTGTATCTTTTTAACATTATTAACAATCAAAAAGGAAACAACATGACTAAAAAATGTCTATTTTTGTAAATGGTAAGTTTTTTAAAAACGGTAGACAATATTAAATGATTCTTTTCGTTGTATTAGGTATAAATTCATAAAGTCGCCTATGTTAAAAACATTACCCTTAGAACCTTCTGTAAGAAGAGAAAAAAATGAGCCTAGTAAAATTGTTTTAGATTCAATTTTAAATTATAGCAAAACGCTAGAAATTAAAAAAATTAAGAAACAAAAAATATTAATTCACCTGAATTAATTTCTTACCAAAGAAAAATAAAAGCCATCTGTTTACAGGTGGCTTTTTTATTTTTAACTGTCTCTTTGATTGACCACAGTGTTTAATTTTTGATTTTATCTGTTATTAAAAATCAAAAATCTATCAAGAAATGCGAAATATTCAAAAAAGACTGCTAAATATTCATTTACGTATTAATCTTTAGAACCTTATGAATATCTTAGCTGTAGAAATAAGGAGAAATAAGGCATGGACTTCTTAAATTCGCTTTGAAATATTAAAATGAGGAGCACTGCTTGGAGAGGCAGGTTTCATTTTCTAGTTTGATTAAAGAGTATAACAGTTCTTTTCCTCATTTTTATATTTGAATTAAGAAGTCACCTGCTTTTATTTAAAGAAATTATGACTGCTCTACTTACGAAATGAAAACTATTTACTACTTATGATTAGGAGTTGATTTTATCAACTCTTTTTTGTTTTTATGGGGTATAGAATTGGCCTACTTGGACTTGCATCATTCTCAAATGGTGCAACATGCAAAGAGAGTATGTAATGTCCATCAATAACATGATTAGGAACAAAAATTAACTCTGTTATTGTTTTATGATATTGGGGGTTATTGGGGATTTGCCAAAAAGCGTGGTGCATTGCTAGTACCCCATTATCTAATTCTTTATCAACAGAAGGCAAGTCAATGAGCAAATGCTCTACCCCCATACTATCCAGTAGATTAATGCAATCAACATCAATATAGGGAGGGTTTGTTGAAGAGTAATCAAACAAGAGCTTATCTGAACCATTTGGTAAAGTTCTAATGATTAAAGATTTTATTGACGTACTATTCGTTGCCTTTTCTAGTTCTTGTCTAGTAATTACAAAATCACCGTTATCAGTTTCAACAGGTTGAAGTGTAACGAGTAACGCCTCAAAAACAAATTCTTTCAAATGCTCATTAATAGAATAAACTTCTTTTGTAATGTGACCGAGACATTCAGTATGAGTTCCATTCCCATGAGGATTAAAAGATATATTCCTAAAATTTACACTTCCTCCTTCTGCTACACTTCCTGTAAATTCAGTTGTTCTAACTGGTTCAATAACGGGTGAATTCACATACCATGCTTTTGTATCAGCATTTTCACCACCCATTGAAATAGAAATATCTATCCCTTCGGAGGTTTCAATAAATTCTGTATCGTTCAGATAAAACTTCATGAAAATTAATTCCCGTACAACTCTTGACGAGTTTTTTCATATAAGACCATTCCTGCAGCAACTCCTACATTTAAAGAAGCTATTTCACCTCTCATAGGAACTTTTGTAGAAATATCGCTTAAATTGATTAAATCTTGCGTTATACCACTTTCTTCTGAGCCCAAAACAATTGCAACAGAACCTCTTAGATTAGTTTCATACAAGTTACTTTTCGCTTTTTCAGTACATGTAATAATACGAATTCCACTTTGTTGTAAATAAAATAATGAATTTTTTAAATCATCTGATTTACAAACTTTAATTCTATTTAATGCACCAGCAGAAGTTTTAATAGCATCTGAAGTTACTAAAGCAGAACCTTTTGATGGAATTAAAATTGCATCAACACCCTGACATTCAGCTGTTCTGGCAATACCACCAAAATTACGAACATCAGTAATTCTATCTAAAACAAGAATATTTACTTTTTTACCTTCAGTAATTAATTCATCTACAAGCTCTTCTATATTTCCATATTCAATAGGTGATACATACGCTATCACACCTTGATGATTATTCTGAGTTAGACTATCTAATTTTTGAGAAGGAACATATTGAAGATTTAAATCTTTCCCTTTAAGAGCATCTTTCAATTCAAAAAACAAATCCTTATTAATTCCTTTTTGAATTAGAATTTTATTGATTTCTCTATTTGCTTTAATTGCTTCTATAACAGATCTAACACCAAAAATGATGTCTTTGTCTTCTTTTCTCTGGTATTGTTGATTATTTTCTCTCATTTAAAATGTTATATCAAACACAATAGTTATTTCTTCGTGAACAGATTTTGCAACAGGACAAGCTTTAGCTGCACGTAAAACTTTTTCTTGTTCTTCTTCTGTCCAATTATTTCCACTTAAATTCAATTCAATGATTATTTCAGTAATTCTTCTTGGTGCTGTTCCCATCGTTTTTGTAACTTCTGCAACTGCATTTTTAAAGAATAATCCATGTTGATTACAATAGATTCCAATAATTGTAATCATACAAGAAGCATAAGAAGTAGCAACTAAATCTGTAGGAGAAAATGCCTCACCTTTTCCGTTATTATCAATTGGTGCATCTGTTAAAATTTCTGTTCCAGACTTTAAATGTGTACATTTTGTACGCAAATCACCTAAGTATTCTACTCTTGCTGTGCTCATTAGCTATAAATTGAATAACAAAGTTAGTTAAATTAATTCCAGTAGAATAATTACTTTCAATATTTGCGATTCATTTATAATTCTCAATTAAAAATAAATGTACATTTATAAAGAATTTTAAACACATAAAATTATGAGTTATTACAAAACTATTGACGGGAAAAAGTACGATGGAGAGTTAATTGAATTAGCTGATAAACTAACTGCTGGTTCAGGTGATGGCAGAATCTCAATGGAAGATGCTAAGCAAATCTTAGAAGCTGTTATGGATGGAAATTCATATACAGATATAGAAAAAGACACAATGTCTTATTTACGTGAAAATTATAAATGGACAGAAGCTGCTGACGAATGGTTTAGAACTGAAATTAGAAAATGGGCAGCTACAAAATAAAAATAGATTAAAAGCAAACAGCCACGAATAATCGTGGCTGTTTTATTATCAATTAATTACACTAGATAACCAGCGTTCCATTTCTACAATGGATATGTTTTTTCTTTTTGCCAGATCTTCTACTTGATCATTACCAATTTTCCCTAGACCAAAATATTTTGATTGCGGATGTGCAAAATACCAACCACTTACTGATGCAGCTGGAAACATCGCTAAACTTTCCGTCAATGATATTCCTGTTCTTTCAGGTACTTCTAACAATTCAAAAAGTCCAATTTTCTCTGTATGATCTGGACAAGCTGGATAACCAGGTGCTGGTCTAATCCCTTGATATGTTTCTTTAATCAATTCTTCATTATTTAATTGTTCTTCAGAAACATATCCCCAAAAATTAATTCTCACTTCCTGATGCAAATATTCTGCAAAAGCTTCTGCAAATCTATCCGCTAAGGCTTTCAACATGATTGAATTATAATCATCATGATCTGCTTTAAACTGCTCTAAGTAAGGTTCCATACCTAAACCTGAAGTCACTGCAAATCCACCAATAAAATCATTAATTCCGCTTTCTTTTGGAGCAATAAAATCTGCTAAAGCAATATTTGGTTGTCCTTTTGCTTTTTTGGTCTGTTGGCGAAGTGTTCTTTGTACATGAATAACTTCTTCTCTATTTAAAGAATTATAAATTTCAATATCATCACCAATACTATTTGCTGGAAAAATACCAATTACACCTTTTGGATTCAACCATTTTTCTTCAATTATTTTCTTTAACAATGAATTAGCATCTTCAAATAGCTTTTTTGCTTCTTGCCCTACAACCTCATCTTCCAAAATTCTAGGATACTTACCATGTAATTCCCAAGTTTGGAAAAAAGGTGTCCAGTCAATATAATCAGTCAACACCTGAAGATCAGCAGTAACTTCTTTAATTCCCAGAAAATTTGGCGTACTACAATCTGACTGTTGCCAATCAATTAGAAATTTATTCTCTCTGGCTGCTTCTATGCTTAATATTTCTTTTGCACCTCTATGTTTTTCGTGATGTGCTCTCAATTTAGCGTAATCAGCTTTAAGTTCAGCTACAAAATTTTCTTTTTTGCTTCCCAATAAACTCTCCACTACTGTTACACTTCGTGAAGCATCTAAAACATGAACAGTTTGATCTTTAGTGAAATGTTGTTCAATTTTAACCGCTGTGTGCACACGGGAAGTTGTGGCTCCACCAATCATCAAAGGAATAGACAAATTTGCACGTTCCATTTCTTTTGCAACTGTAACCATTTCATCAAGTGAAGGTGTAATTAATCCACTTAGACCAATAACATCAACATTGTGGTTAATCGCCTCTTGAATTATTTTTTCGGTTGGGACCATCACACCTAAGTCAATAATTTCATAATTATTACAGCCCAGTACAACTCCAACTATATTTTTTCCAATATCATGAACATCACCTTTTACAGTTGCCATCAACACCTTTCCTGCACTTGAAGAAACACCATCTTTTTCCAATTCAATGAATGGCAGAAGATAAGCAACCGCTTTCTTCATTACACGAGCTGATTTTACAACCTGAGGAAGAAACATTTTACCACTTCCAAATAAATCACCAACGACATTCATTCCACTCATCAAAGGCCCTTCGATGACTTCAATTGGTCTTTTATATTGGTGACGACATTCTTCAACATCTTCATCGATAAAATCTACAATTCCTTTAACCAATGCGTGTGAAAGACGGTCATTTACTGGTTGATTTCTCCATGCTAAATCAACTTCTTTTTTCTTACCATCTCCCCTAACTGTTTCAGCATATTCTAGTAATCGTTCAGTAGCATCTGCCCTTCTGTTTAAAAGAACATCTTCAATGTAAATCATCAATTCTTTATCTACCTCATCGTACACTTCAAGCATTGTTGGATTAACAATACCCATATCCATTCCATTCTTAATAGCATGATATAAGAATGCCGCATGCATTGCTTCTCTTACTGTATTATTACCTCTGAATGAAAAAGATACATTTGAAACACCACCACTAACATGAGCACCTTTCAAATTTTCACGAATCCACTTCGTAGCACGGAAAAAATCTAAAGCATTATTATTGTGTTCTTCCATTCCTGTTGCTACAGGAAAGATATTTGGATCAAAAATAATATCCTCTTTTCTGAATTTTACAACATCAACAAGGATGTCATAAGATCGTTTACAAATTTCAATTCTTCTTTCATAGCTATCAGCCTGCCCATCCTCATCAAAAGCCATGACAATAACAGCAGCACCATACTTTTTTATCAATTTTGCGTGATGAATAAAGTTCTCTTCACCTTCCTTTAAAGAAATTGAATTTACAACACCTTTACCTTGAATACATTTTAATCCTGCTTCAATGATCTCCCATTTTGAACTGTCAATCATTATTGGCACTCTAGAAATATCAGGTTCAGAAGCAATAAGATTCAGGAATTTAACCATGGCCTCTTTTCCATCAATCATTCCTTCATCCATATTGATATCAATAATTTGAGCACCATTCTCTACCTGATCTCTAGCTACTGCCAATGCTGATTCATAGTCCTCTTCTTTAATCATTCGAAGAAAAGCTTTTGAACCAGTAACATTTGTACGTTCTCCGATATTAACAAAATTGGATTCTGCAGTAACAATAAGAGGCTCTAATCCAGATAGTTTTAAAGTTATGTTTGTCATTTTATATCAATCACTTATAATATTAATTCTTTCAAAATTTAATGAAAGTTAATTTCCAATACTTCTTGGAGAATAGTTAGATGCCAAATCTGCAATTGCCTTAATATGATCTGGTGTTGTTCCGCAACAACCTCCAATAATATTAATGATTCCATCTTCCAAAAATTCTTTGATTTGCTCTGCCATTATCTCGGGCGTTTCATCGTACTGACCAAATTCATTTGGCAAACCTGCATTGGGATGAGCGCTGACACCAAAAGTTGTGTTTTTGCTCAAAATATTTAAATAAGGTCTCATCATACTCGCTCCCAAAGCACAATTTAACCCAACAGAAAGTAAAGGAAAGTGTTCCATGGAAATTAAAAACGCATCCGCTGTTTGACCTGTTAATGTTCTTCCAGATTGATCAGTTATCGTCCCTGAAATCATGACAGGAAGTTCCGTATTTCTTTCTTCAAAAACATCTTGAACAGCAAACAATGCAGCTTTTGCATTTAGCGTATCAAAAATTGTTTCAATCAGTAAAATATCGGCCCCCCCATCTATTAATGCATTGATTTGTTGTTTATATGCAACCACCAATTCATCATATGTTATTCCTCTAAAACCAGGGTCATTAACATCTGGAGAAATTGACGCAGTTCGATTTGTTGGACCAATTGAACCTGCAACAAATCTAGGTTTATTTGGATTTTTCAATGTAAATTCATCAGCTACTTCACGAGCAATTTTTGCACTATGATAATTAATATCATATACAGCATCTTCTAGATCGTAATCTGCTTGAGCAATAGTCGTACCTGAAAACGTATTTGTTTCAGCAATATCAGCACCAGCTTCAAAGTATGCTTTATGTATTTCTCTAATAACATCAGGTCGTGTCAATGACAGTAAATCATTATTTCCTTTTAAAGGTTTGTGGTGATTTTCAAACCAACCTTTACGAAAATCTTCTTCTTCCAGCTTATAACGCTGTATCATGGTTCCCATTGCACCATCAAGAATTAAGATTCGTTGTTTTAAAATATTTTGTATTGAACTCATAGTTACTTAATATAAAAGCCTACTATGAAAAAAGATGAAATTCATCTATTACTTATCTTTTCCGTATAAAACGGATAGGAATTGGCACCTTTTTCAAAATAATTGAATAGGTTGCCAAGGTTTCAAAGGGCCTTTCCCTCCACCTTTCTTCATAAGATATGGCAATGAACTAAGTGCAAAGTTATAAAGTATTATTTTAATAGACTATTTAAAAATAAAAAAAGTAAAACAACGTATATAAATTGATAGAAATAAAAATCAATTACAATATGAGGTATACTAGTTTAATCACCATTTTTTTTCTCTGTATTTTTTCATGTAATAAAGACAAAAAAACAAGTTCGGCAGGATTAAAGATGCAGGACTTTGTTATCAACATATCCAATTATGCTCGTCTATATGATTCTGATTTTATAGTAATTCCTCAAAATGGAATAGAGCTAGCTTTCAATAATTTAAATCAAGAAGAAGGTGTAAATTCTTTATATTTAAATTCAGTAGATGGATTTGGTGTGGAAGAATTATTCTATAACGGATCACAAAATGAACTTGATGAACGTTTAAACCAGTTACAAATACTAAAAGAGAACAAAAAAATCATGGTTGCAGAATATGTTTCCGATTTGTCAAATATTTCAGATGCAATTAATAAAAATACAGCTCAAAACTTTATTTGTTTCCCTAGAGAAAATGGAAATTATGATTACAGTCAAATTCCCAATAATATCAATCAAGAAAACTCGAATCACATTTTAAAACTATCAGATGCAAAAAATTATTTATACCTCATCAATCCAGAAAACTTCAGTTCAAAACAACAATTTTTAACCTCAATAGCAAACACAAATTTTGATGTGATTTTGATTGATTTATTCTTTGAAGAAGAAATGTTAACTAATTCTGACATCAATCAATTACGAACAAAAGCAAATGGTGGAAAAAGATTGGTAATCTCATATATGAATATTGGATCTGCGGAGAAATTCAGATATTACTGGAATTCAAAATGGAAACTTCAAAATCCTGTTTGGATTCGTAAAAAATATGATGGATATAAAGATGAATTTTGGGTTCAATATTGGAATGCTGATTGGCAAAATATCATTTTTGGAAACAATGATTCCTATATGCATAAAATCATCAATACTGGTTTTGACGGTGTATATCTTGATAATGTTGAAGCCTATTATTTTTTATACCATAAAAAGTAAATTATTATACATCTTTCATCTATTTCTTACTTCATTTTTTAAATGGAAATAATAACTTTGTAAAAACTTTATAATGGAAAAAAATACCCCAGCAGTTTTAGTACTCGAAGATGGTACGGTCTTTTATGGTAAAGGTATTGGAAAGTTAGGTACAACAACAGGTGAAATTGCCTTTAATACTGGAATGACTGGTTATCAAGAAGTATTTACCGATCCCTCCTATTTTGGTCAGATTTTAATAATGACAACCCCACACATTGGAAATTATGGAGTGCATTCAGAGGAAATAGAATCTGAATCCATGATGATTGCTGGATTGGTGACCAAAAAATTCTCAACTAATTTTTCTCGTACATCAGCGAATGGATCTCTAGAAGACTATATGCTACAAAATGAAAAAGTTGGTATTTCTGACATTGATACGCGCGCTTTGGTTCGTCATATTCGTAACAAAGGTGCAATGAACGCCATCATTTCTTCAGAAAATTTAGATGTGGAATCATTGAAATCAGAATTGGAAAAAGTTCCTTCAATGGATGGGTTAGAACTTTCTTCAAAAGTTTGTACGAAAGAAGCTTTTGAAGTAATGCCAGAGCATCCAATTTGTAAAGTTTCTATTGTAGATTTTGGAATTAAAAAAAATATTATTCGCTGTTTAGTTGATCGCGGGGCACATGTGAAAGTATTCCCAATGAATACTTCTTTAGACGAATTAAAATCATTTAACCCAGATGGATACATGCTATCCAATGGTCCAGGTGATCCAGGGGCAATGAAAAGCTCTGTTGAATTAGTAAAACAAATTATTGAAACAAATAAACCAGTATTTGGAATTTGTTTAGGACACCAATTACTTGGATTAAGTCAAGGGTTGAAGACAGAGAAAATGTTCAATGGACATAGAGGAATCAATCATCCAATAAAGAATTTAAAAACTGGAAAAGGAGAAATTACTTCTCAAAATCATGGGTTTGTCATCTCTAAAGAAAGTTTGGAAGCAAATCCATCAATCATGTTAACACATATCCATCTGAATGACAATACGGTTGCAGGAATTGAATTAAAAGATAAATCTGTTTTTTCAGTTCAATACCATCCAGAAGCATCTGCTGGACCACATGATTCTAGATATTTATTTGATCAATTTATAACCAACATAAAATCACACAAAGCATGACTTATATTGTAAAGATTGTAGGAAGACAAATTTTGGATTCAAGAGGAAATCCAACAGTTGAAGTAGATGTTGTTACTTCTAATGGAATTGTTGGTAGAGCAGCTGTTCCTTCAGGAGCTTCTACTGGTATCCACGAAGCTGTTGAATTAAGAGATGGTGACAAAGCTATTTACATGGGAAAAGGAGTTTTAAAGGCCGTTTCAAATGTGAACGAACAAATCAACGAAGCTTTGTTAGGGTTTGATGTTACTGAGCAAAAAATTATCGACAAGACGTTATTAGAATTAGATGGAACGGAAAACAAATCTAATCTTGGTGCAAATGCTATTTTAGGAACTTCATTAGCTGTCGCTCATGCTGCTGCACAAGAAACAGGGTTGTCTTTATTTCAATATATTGGAGGTGTAGGAGCAGTAACACTTCCTGTACCAATGATGAACATTTTGAATGGAGGCTCTCATGCTGACAATTTAATTGACATTCAAGAATTTATGGTTATGCCTTTTGGTGCATCTTCATTTTCTGAAGGATTGCGTTGGGGAACTGAAATTTTTCACCATCTAAAAAATGTATTAAAAGAAAAAGGATTATCAACAAATGTTGGTGATGAAGGTGGATTTGCTCCTAATTTAGGATCCAACGAAGAAGCAATACAAGTTGTTTTGGAGGCCATTAATCGTGCAGGATATAAAGCTGGAGAAGATGTTTGGATTGCATTAGATGCTGCATCATCCGAATTTTACAAAGAAGGGAAATACGTTTTTGAATCAACAGGTGAATCCAGAACTTCTGAAGAAATGGTTGCGTTTTGGAAAGAATGGTCTGAAAAATATCCGATTATCTCTATCGAAGATGGTTTGGCTGAAGACGACTGGGCTGGTTGGAAATTATTAACGGAAACAATTGGAGATAAGGTTCAATTAGTTGGAGATGATTTATTTGTAACAAATACAAAACGCCTTAAAAGAGGAATTGAAGAAGATACGGCCAATTCTATTTTGGTAAAAGTTAATCAAATTGGAACATTAACAGAAACAATTGAAGCCGTTCAACTAGCAACTGCAAACTCATACACATCAGTAATGAGTCACCGTTCTGGAGAAACAGAAGACAATACAATTGCGGATTTAGCTGTCGCTTTAAATTGTGGCCAAATTAAGACGGGATCTGCTTCTAGAAGTGATCGTATGTCTAAATACAATCAACTATTAAGAATCGAAGCTGAATTAGGAGATGCTGCCGTATATCCTGGAAAGCGATTTAAATTTCTTAAAAAGTAATTTAATCGATTAATTATTGAAAATGAGGGTGTCCGAAAAAACGAGACACCCTTGTTTTATTTATACAGATTTATATCAAAGAATATAAAATCATTATTTTAGCAAACGAAAAGAAGACTATTTACGTTTTATAAAATATAAAAATAGTTTTCTTAGAATATCATTCTAACAAAGTACCAAATGAATCTAACAAAAATATTATCTATTTGCTTTGCTTTATTTAACATATCGTTTATTAAAGCACAGTATACGATACCATATTATTATGATACACTTGAAAGAAATCAAGAAATAAATTTCAATTTACCATTTGAATATTCCTCTTCTTCTATTTCAAACAAATTAATTACGCATTTTATTCAAGGAGGAGAAATTCCTGAAAGTGTGATTAACCAACAAGTAGATAATCACAAACAATACAATAGAGTCGGGATAAATTTAAGTCCTTCCTTTGAATACATAAATTATAAGATTAAACCATTTAAGTCTAAAAACTGGGGATTAATCACTAAAGCAGGTGCGTTATACAATGGGGTTATTAAATATCAAGAAGGATTATTTGGACTAACATTTCATGGAAATGAGCCATATTTGGGTAAAAAAATAGACTTGTCCAATATGTCTTTCAACTTCATTGGAGCCCATAAATTTGGAATTGGACTCATTGATGCTAAAACTAAATCAAATGTATCATTGAACGTATATGGAATTACAAATTATCTCAATGCGTACACGAATGATGCTCACTTTTCACAAGATGAAACAGGTTTTGATGCTGAATTATTATTAAGCGGAAAGTATGAAAATGCAAAATCTTCTTCTTTCTACAAAGGATATGGTGTTGGAATAGACGCAAATTTTTTCTTTAATCTTGGTTCAACCGAGAAACCAACATTCCTACAATTCTCTATTCAAAATCTTGGAGTTGGTTTTTTAAATGATAATGTAATTCGACAATCACTTGATACAACATTAAGTCAAAATGGCTACAAAATATCTCAATTAATTAATAATGAAACACTTTTCAATTCTGACAAAACAGTAGCTGATGAAATTGGTCTGGAAAAAGATACTATTTCAAAAACATTAGCACTTCCTTTTACAGTTCAAATTGGTAAAATAATTGATGAACATAATATGAAGGCAATTCAATTTTATTATGGAGCGAGGGTCTATGTTCAAAATGGCGCATTACCAATGGCATATCTTGGTGGACAATATCGAAGTAAAAAATGGTTTAGAGCGGGGATTGGAGCCTCTTATGGTGGGTATACAGGATTCAGAGCAAACATGTATATTCAAGCAGTTGGCAAGAATTTTAACATCGGACTTTCAACTCATGATATTGCTGGAGCAATTGGAATGGGAAAAGGACAAGCATATTCACTCAGTTTAAGTAGACGTTTTTAAAAATATAGGATATGAAATTATTTCTAACAATTATAATTAGTACGTTGTTTACTCTGAATCTTCAAAGTCAAACAAAGTTTTATAAGCAATTTTCCAGTAACGGATATGATTACGGACAGGGTATTGTGGAATTACCAGACTCTAGTTATGTAATAACTGGTAGTTCATCTAGTTTTGTTAATGGACCATCTCAAATGTTTTTATTAAAAATTGACAGTCTAGGAGAATTTATTTGGTCAAAAGACTTTGGAGGAGATGAAACAGATTGGGGAAGAAGAGTTTTACATATTGAAAATGACGGATTTTATGTAGCAGGATATACAAATTCTATCGGGAATGGAAATTATGATTTTGCTTTGTGGAAAATAGATGAATCAGGTAATGAAATTTGGTTTAACTCCTATGGTACAGCTGCATGGGAGCGAGTTCATGACATGACATTCACTTCTGATGCAGGAATCATATTGGTTGGTGAAACAAATAATACAACTGACGGATTAACGGATCCATACATTGTAAAAACTGATTTGAACGGAAATTTAATTTGGGTCCATCAACTGACAGGAGATGGCGATGGAAATGCTTACACAATCAAACAATATGATGACACCACTTATGTTGTAAGTGGCTATAAATACAACGAAACATTAGATCTAAATCAAGCATGGTTGACAAGGATTCATCAAGATGGCTCTGTATTATGGGATAATACTTATGAAAATGATTATAACTATATGATTAAAGACTTTGAGTTTAATAACAATAATATTATTGTAGTAGGCTCATGTGAAAATGACAGTGAACAAAAATTTTACTTGGCTAAGTTTGACATCACAAATGGTAATCAACTCATTAAAGACATATCATCTGATGATCGATTTGGAGAAGGGATTACATTACATGGAGGATCAAATGAATATTCTATTTGTACCGCTTATTTTGGAAGTGCTTCTTATGGATATGAAGATTTATACATCTATCAATACGCTGATTACCCCTATTATTTAAGAAACCTTAGTACGATCAAATACACGACCTCACAAAAATTAGGAGATATGATTACAACCTATAACAGATCAACTATTGCCGTAGGATATAATGAACACATTGGCCCTGGAGGATCAAGTATTTATGTAATTAGAATTGGGGTTGGACAACCCGATTATGAGATTTATGATAACTTTTCGACCACTCCTTTAGTATCTTTAAGTGATATCGAAACTCAAAGTAAAATTCAAGTTTATCCAAATCCAACAAAGGATATTATTAACATAAAGTCAGATTATTCACTTATAAATTTTGAATTTGAGATTATTGATATTTTTGGTAGAAGTGTTCTAAGAGAAACCAATCATAATAATCAAATGAATGTTTCAAACTTAAAACAAGGAATTTACAACTTAATAATCAAGAATGAAACTGATGTATTTATCATTAAAAAGATTGAAATTCATTAAAATATCTTGAGAAATTATTCAAAACAAAAAAGGTTACTATAAATAGTAACCTTTTTTTGTGGTGCCTCCAGGAATCGAACCAGGGACACAAGGATTTTCAGTCCTTTGCTCTACCAACTGAGCTAAGGCACCAGCCTTATTTGGGGTACAAATATAGTTGTAATATTTGTTATAACAAGCATTATTTTGATTTTTTTTGAAAATTATTTATTTCAACCATGTTATCAGTGAGTTACATCTTGCATTTTTTCTAGATCAACCCAAAAAGTAGGATAACTTTTATTAACCACATGAGCATCCTCAATTATTAATTCAACATTACTCGCCAAAGAAGCAATAGCTAAACACATAGCTATTCGATGGTCATCATGTGAAGAAACAACAGATGATTTAAGTTTTACTGGACCCTCAATCAGCATTGTATCATCGATAATATTGATTATAGCCCCTAATTTCTCAAATTCAGCTTTTAACGCTTTACCTCGATCACTTTCTTTGTTTTCAAGACGATGCACACCACGAATCCTTGAAATACCTTCAGTTAAAACTGCATAAGTAACTAGAGCAGGAAATAAATCAGGACAATGTGTAGCATCAAAATCCAAAGGCTTCCTTAAAGACCCATTAATTTTAATTTCTTCATCAGTTATAACAACAGAACAATTTGAATTCATTAAAGCATTTAAAATAGCTTTATCTGCTTGTTTAGAAGCGATCGAAAGACCTCTCATTGAAACATCAAGACCTAATGCAGCTGCAACCAACCAATAAGAAGCAGAACTCCAATCTCCATCAATTTTATAATCCGTGGAATGAATCAATTGACGTCCATGAATTTTATATTTTGTTGGTCCAATTTCTTCGATTTTCACTCCAAAACTGTTTAAAGTGTGAATGGTCATATCGATATAAGGTTTACTAGAACAATTTTCAACAGTTAGTGTCGTTGAACCTTCAACTTGTGAAAAAGCAATTAGAAGTCCCGAAATATATTGTGAACTTTCACTTCCATCGACAGTATAATCGCCTGACTTCAAAGAACCATGAATTTTCAAAGGTAACTTACCTTCATTTGAATTAATTGAAACACCCATAAGAGGTAAAAATTGATCAAAGAAAAATTGATTTCGTTTGATTAAAGACCCTTTACCATTTATTTCAATTTGATAATTTTTTAAAGATGAAATTGCTGTCAATAACCGACAACCTAATCCACTTTCACCTACGTGTAGTTCTGAAAAAATAGCATTTGAAAAATTACCTTTAATAATAAGCGACCTGTCATCCTTCCAATTAATTTCAGCACCTATCCTTTGAATATTTTGAATCATTGATAGTTCATCATCACTTGAACCAACATTATGAAGCAGTGATGTTTCTTCGCCCAATGCAGAAATTAACATTGCTCTTTGCGAATCGCTCTTTGAAGAGGGGATATATACTGTACCTTTTACCTTACTTTTACGAACCTTATAAATCATAGTTTACTATTGAATCACTAAAAACAACTTAGCAAAGATAACCTCACATATTCATCACTCTTTCTTGATGGCGAATTGATTCTTGATGAATGGCGTCCATCACTTGTCGAATAAATTTCAAAGAAAGTCCATTTTCATTTGCACTATTCAATCGATTTGAAATTATTTTTGCCCAATGTTCTTGTTGAAGAATCGTGATATTATTTTCTTGTTTAAATCTTCCGACATCTTCACTAATCTTCATTCTTTCTGCTAATAAAAAGAAAATTCGATCATCTAGTGCTGCCGTCATTGATCTCATTTTTTCCAATTCAATCAAAATATCATTGGTTACATTTTTTGAACGCAGCACCAATTTACTTAATATACTTCCCAATCCATCTGCTGTAACTTGTTGTGCAGCATCTGACCAAGCCTCATCCGGATTTGGATGTGTTTCAATCATCAGTCCATCAAAATTCAAATCCATTGCTTTTTGAGAAACTTCTAACAATAAATTTCTATTCCCTGTGATGTGACTTGGATCACAAATAATTGGAAGATCAGGAATTCTTTCTTTTAAGGCAATAGGTAGTTCCCAATTTGGAACATTCCTATATTTTTCGTGTTTATAGATAGAAAAACCTCTGTGTATCGCTACTAAATCTGATATTCCCGATTTTTCAAGCCGTTCAAATGCACCTAACCACAAATCTACATCTGGATTTACAGGGTTTTTAACCATGACTGGAATAGTTACGCCTTTCAATACATCTGCAATTTCCTGAACAGCAAATGGGTTAACAGTTGTTCTTGCTCCAATCCAAAGAATATCAACGCCAGCTTTTAATGCTAATTCAACATGTGCTTTATTGGCAACCTCTGTTGTTGTTGGTAATCCTGTTAACTTACCTGCCTCAACCAACCATGAGAGCGCCACCTCTCCTACTCCTTCAAATGAATCTGGACGAGTACGAGGTTTCCATATACCTGCTCGCAAAACATCTGCCAATCTTTTTTCACTAATTTGACTACAAATTTGAATGACTTGTTCTTCAGTTTCTGCACTACATGGTCCAGCTATAACAAAAGGTCGCTTAGATTTTATGGAATTGGATAAATTCATTTTAATGATGGATGAAAAATAATTTATAAAAGGCTAATTGATTCAATTCTTTTTTATTCC
>DAIOWV010000001.1:106853-186640 GCA_036758285.1 Taishania sp.
TTTAAATAATACGGCTCAAAATAAGCAACATCTTCAAAGTCATTATTTTGAAATTTTTTAAATGCGATAGATACATGTCCCTCAGCAGAAGATTTTACTGATGAGTCAATTTGAATGGACCTCTCATTCCAAACGTCAATTAATTTACTACCACCATCACCCACAACTATAAAAGGTTCAAATTCTTTATATGAATTTTGATCAATGATATCTGCAGAAATTGGTTTTATCAATTTTAAATCATGAGAATAAATTGCTGAAAAAACTTCCATTCTTCTTGCATCAATCATAGCACATACATTAGAATCCTTGTATTTTAATTGACCCAAAAAAGCTAAATTAAGTAACGAATCCACAGAAATTAAAGGGATGTTTAAAGCATAACAAAGTCCTTTAGCAGTAGACACACCAATTCTCAACCCTGTATAAGAACCTGGTCCAGATGTAACGGAAACAGCACTTAATTGCTGTGATTTGATATTGGCTTTATTAAGCACATCCTCAATAAACATTGTGATAAATTCACCATGTACATATTCGGAATCATCTGACTCTTTGGTAAAAAGTAATTTACCATTATTTGACAATGCAACAGAACAAACTTTTGTTGCAGTTTCAATGTGTAATATAAAGCAATCCATTAATCAGTTACTTCTAACTTAAATCCAACTCCATGAATATTACTTATAGAAATACGCTCATCTTCTTTGAAATATTTTCTCAACTTCGTGATAAAAACATCCAAACTTCTACCTACAAAATAGTCATCTTGTCCCCAAACTGCATTTAATATCATCTCTCTAGAAACAACCTGATTTTTAAATTTTGTTAGTATTCTCAATATGTGAGCTTCTTTTTTTGTTAGTACTTTAGAAAATTGTGAATGAGTTAATGTATAATTTTCAGAATCAAACTGATAATCTCCGATTAAAAATACTTTTTCCTCCTCTTCTTCTGTATGAATATTCACTCGTTTCAACAAAGCAATCACACGCAATTGAAGTTCTTCCACAGAAAACGGCTTCGTCAAATAATCATCACCACCTGCTTTAAATCCTTCAATTTTATCTTCTGTCATTGATTTGGCTGTCAAAAATAAAATTGGAACTTCTTTATTTATTTTTCTAATTTCTCTTGCCAGTGTAAACCCATCTTTCTTTGGCATCATTACATCAAAAAGACATAAATGAAAAGTTTCTTCATTAAATCGCTTAAATCCTTCTGCACCATCAGTGCATAATGAAACTTGATAACCGTCCCGTTTCAATTGATCTGAAATCACAAAACCAAGACTTGTATCATCTTCTACCAATAAAATTTTAGGTGTCATATTTCTAATTTACTTTATGCTAAAGTAATAGTTTATATTCTCCAAGGCAACTAAAAATTACAAAATATTTTGAAATTCATAAAAGGTAGAATTGTCGTAAAAAAATAAGAGTCCCAAATGAAATCTGGAACTCTTATCACACTAATCAACCTAACCTACTACTACTTGATACAAAGATATAGTAAAAATCGAACCAAATATCAATTTTATCGAAGTATAAAAAAAGGGATAATTTATAGGAACTTAACAATTCAATAGATTGTTGTGATTGTTATTATTTATAAAAATGCGTAATATATGTGTGTTATAATTAATTGAGTAGGGGTAGTCATTATTAGAAATTTTAGAAAAAGTATAAATAGGATTCCAATTTTATGAGATTTTTAGATTAATTTTATATCAATTCAACGTTAATTTTAGGCTGTATGAAGATATTAATTATTGATGACGAGGATGATATTCGTGAAATCCTTAAATATAATTTAACCAAAGAAGGGTACGAAACGTTCGAAGCTCACAATGGAGAAGAAGGTTTAAAACAGTGTCTAGAAATAAAACCTGATTTGGTTATTCTAGACATTATGATGCCTGGAATGGATGGAATTGAAGTGTGTGAAACCATTAGAAAAACTCCTGGTTTGGATAAGGTATTAATTTGCTTTCTAACAGCCAGAGGTGAAGATTATAGTCAAATTGCAGGTCTAGATGCCGGGGCAGATGATTTTGTTGCAAAACCTATCAAACCAAAAGTTCTGATATCTAGAATCAATGCTCTCTTGAGAAGAAAATCTGATGATGTAAAATCAGTTACTCCAGGTTTAATAATCAATCGTGAGCGTTATCATGTTGAGCTAGATGGAAAAATTATTCAATTACCAAGAAAGGAGTTTGAATTATTAGCACTATTAACATCAAAACCTGGAAGTGTATTTGAACGAGATGTTATTTTAGATTCTGTTTGGGGCTCTGAAATCGTAGTTGGCGACAGAACAATTGATGTTCATATTAGAAAATTAAGAGAAAAAATAGGTTCAGATTGTATTGTTACAATTAAAGGAATTGGTTACAAATACCAAGAAAAAGAACAATAATTCTTAAATTAACATCAAAATTGAATACAAACCTCTTGAAGGTTGAAAAAACATTCGTAGTTTTGGGTATCTTATATTTTCAATATTTATGGATTTGTATTCTTTCATAAATAAACAATTAAATTATCTGTTAAAATGAAAAACAGTTTATTTCTCATTATTTCTTTATTTCTTGTTTATTCTTGCTCTAATAATTCAACTGACAAGAATAAATCTGTACAACCCACAGCTTCCAACATAGACAGTTTGGTTCTTTTGTATCCAGACAGTGTTCCATTATTAATATTTAGAGGAAATGAAGCTTTAAAAAATTATCGTTTTTTTGATGCTTTGGCAGATGGTGCACGTGCTTTCAGATTAGATAGTAGTAATGTTGATGCAAGAATGTTATATGCACAATCATTAAACAATAAGTCTAATAGAAGTATTGAAGAGGTTGCAATTGCACAAAGACATTTTAAATATATCGTTTCAAAGCAACCAAAAAATACAGATGCTTTGGTGGCTTTAGCAACGACTTACAGACATTTTCAAGATGTGGACAATGCATTTAAATATGTGAATGACGCTCTAAGAATTGATCCAAAGAAAAGAGAAGCTTATGCATTAAAAGGGTCAATCTATATGGATTTAAAAAATTACGATTTAGCAAAATCTTCTTATGAGACCGCCGTTCAACAAGACCCAAATTTTTACGAAGCTTATTTGCACTTAGCTGTTCTATATCACAAAGATCAAAATCCAATTAGTTTGGAATATTATCAAACTGCATATGAATTAAACCCTAAAAATCCAGAGTTTTTATATTCTTGGGCCTTTGCGTTAGAATCATTTGGAAAAATTGAGGAAGCAAAAGAAAAATATAGACTGATGTCTCAAAATGAAGAAAAATACTTCAAAGCAAGAGGTTTGTTTCATTTAGGTCATATCAAACAACGATTAGAAAATCAAGTAGATAGCGCAATATACTTCTATACACAAGCAATAAATAATCAATATGATTATATTGAAGCTTACCATAATAGAGGAATGTGTTATGAACTAAAAGGTGATAATCAAAGTGCTAAACAAGAGTATTTAGAAGCTCTTAAGTACAATCGAGACTTTGAATTATCCATTGAAGCTTTTAATAGATTAAATAAAAATCATTAATGCTCAAACGTCAACTTTACATTCAGTTAATTTCTAACTGTATCATCCCTATTTTAGGATTTTGGTTATGGAATTGGAGTTTGTATTTTATTTTGTTGTTTTATATTTTGGATATTCTATCTTCTGAAATTGTTCACTTTTTAAAAGTCAGAAAAATAAAAGAAATTCAAGAAACTGGATTAATAGCGATACCAACCAGAACATATAGTATTGTTTCCATCATGTTTTTGTTTCTAATAATTTTGGAAATTAACACGGGAATGATTTTGTATCATCCGACAATTGATATTAAAGTAGAAATTTGGGCTTTCCTTTCTTATGTTGAAATGGGTATTCCACAAGGAATAGTATTGTTACCATTAATCGCAATGATGACTTATACATCCTATAAAGTAGATTTCATTGTTCCAAAAGCTTATCTATACATACAAGAAAAGCAATCATGGAAAAATCATTTAAAAGAGCGATTTGTACTTCTGTCGTTTTGTATTATTCTTACTCTTTTCGCTGTTTCTTTTAATCTGAAGGAATGGATTGTGTTGGTTGTTATTCTTGTTTTTACAACAGGATATAATTATTTACAAGGGATAGAGCGTATTTCTACTTATAACAATCGTTAATGTTTAAAAGCACATTTACTTGGGTCACCCAATCTAAATGTAAAGGTCATTGCAAAAAATGAATACCAGTCTTTTGTTGTAGCAGTTCCTCTTTTACCGTAACGATTTCCATCCAAACTTCTATTTGCAAGTGTTGCTGCTAATGGTCCATTTTCGTTAGCGAGCAACGTGGGATCTAAATAAGTATCAGCACCTACGTCATCTAAATAATCTGTAAAGGTTTTACGTATGCCATATTCTATACCGATTGAAGATTTTCTTCCTAAAGCTAATTTCATTCCAACCCCTAATGGAATAGACATTTGATAAAGCCCATATCTACCTTTTGAATTGAGAGTTGTACCTTGTCCTTCTGTCCCTATAGGTTGTAAATAAATCAGTTCATCATTATACATCGTTGCTGGATTCATTTTAAAACCTGCAATTTGTACCAATAAATAAGCTGTTCCCCGATATTTTGAACTTCCAAGTTGGAAAGGCATATAGTGAAATTCAACTCCAGCTGCTAATTCGAATATTTCAGATTTAAAACTTAGATTTCTATTTTTTAATAATGTTTCTTTTGACCAGGCATCATCACCAACAACATTTCCGTAAATAAAATTAGCTCTAAATGCTAATCGAGAATTAACATTGTATCGATAGAGAAGTCCTCCTGCTGGTTGTGTACCTTTGAAATGTCCAAATCTATTTAAATCTCCAATATAATACATTCCACCAAGAAGCAAGCCAACTTCAGAGCGTGACATATGCGTGTGGAACTGGGATCTTGAAACAAGAGAGCAACCAGTAATAAATAAAAAAAAGATGATATTTTTTAACTTCATTTCCTAAATTGAACGGAAAAATAGAAAGAATATTTTAATTAAAAAAAGAAAGACGCATAGACTCTTTGTCTATACGTCCTTTCAAAAAGAATTAATCTAATAATTACAAAGAATAATATCCATCATTGATGAATTTTTGAGCAATCACTTGACGTGTTTCTTTTGGATTGATGTTTTCTAATTTTGTAAAACGTTTTAATCCCATCAACATCATTCTCAATTCATCTCCCTCGGCAAAAGAGTTTAATACATCTTTTCCAAGTTTATTGATTTTATCAGCAGCATCATAGAAGAAAGTTTTAACAATAGCAATTTGAATTGCTGCAGCTTCTTCTCCTTTTGCCTCAATTAATTTTTGAACGCGTAACAATGCAGACTCAGCTTCATAAACAATAATTGCAATGTCAGCGATTCCCATTAATACTTCTTGTTCTTTAGAAAGTGTATTCATTAATTTTTGTACTGCAGAACCTGCAGCCATTAAAATAACTTTCTTAAATCCTTTCAAAGCAGCTTGCTCAGCACCTAATACACCTTGTGGAGCTTCACCGAAATCTGGAATACTCATTAATTCATTCGCTACTGCCATTGCTGGCCCCATCAAATCTAATTCACCTTTCATTGCTCTGCGAAGAACCATTTCAACAATCAACATACGGTTGATTTCATTTGTTCCTTCAAAGATACGATTGATTCTAGAGTCTCTGTATGCTCTTTCGACACTTGATTCAGCCGAATAACCCATACCTCCAAAAATCTGAACAGCCTCATCTACAACATAATCCAATGTTTCAGAACCAGAAACTTTTAAAATCGCACATTCAGGAGCAAATAATTCAATTCCTTTTAATGTCGCTGTTCCTTTATCTACACCTTCTGCAACATAAGCTTCGATTGCATCATCGATGTTTTGTCCAGCACGATAAATAGCAGATTCAGTAACAAACGTACGAATTACTTGTTCAGCAATTTTATAACGAATTGCACCATATTTTGAAATTGGACGTCCAAATTGTTCTCTTTCATTTGCATAGCGAATCGACTCATTGATTGCGTCTTTTGCTCCACCTGTAACACCAGCACCTAACTTAATACGACCAATATTCAAGATGTTTAATGCAATTTTAAATCCGTTTTCACGCTCAGAAAGCATGTTTTCAACAGGAACTTTTACATTATTAAAGAATACTTGACGAGTAGAAGATCCTTTAATACCCATTTTCTTTTCTTCAGGATTTAAAGAAATTCCCTCAGAATCTGCTTCAACTAAAAATGCAGTTAATTTTGAATCATCATCAATTTTAGCAAAAACAGTAAATAAATTTGCAAATCCACCATTTGTGATCCACATTTTTTGACCGTTAAGTGTATAGTATTTACCATCTTCACTTAAAACCGCCTTTGTTTTTCCGGAATTAGCATCAGAACCTGATCCTGGCTCAGTTAAACAATAAGCCGCTTTCCATTCACCCGTAGCTAATTTACCACTGTATTTTTCTTTTTGTGCTTCTGTTCCATAATACAACAATGGTAAAGATCCAATACCTGTATGAGCTCCATAAGCAACTGAAAAAGAATATCCTTTCCCTAAATGTTCTGTTGCTAAAAGAGATGTTTTAAAGTCAACACCCATCCCATTATATTGTTCAGGAACAGAAAGTCCTAACAATCCTAATTCACCAGCTTTTTCCAATAAAGAAACCATTAAGCCATCTTCCATCGAATCAACTCGATCCAAAACTGGTGTAATCTCCTGTGCAATAAAATCATCACACATTTGAGCAATCATTTTTTGCTCTTCTGTCCATTCCTCTGGAGTAAAAATTTCACTTGGCAAAGTATCTTTAATGATAAATTCCCCACCTTTAATAGTGTTTTTTGTTGACATATATTTAGAATTTGTTAATTATCGCTCCGCTAAAGATATAAAAATATTTTAATACTATGCATGCATATAAAAATATTTTCTTTGGTATGTTTTTAGACAAAAAATCCAAAAGAAACAAAATCAATATTATTTCGTTAATTTAGATTATGCGTTATACTTTTCTAATATTAATTATTCTAGCATCAACGACTTTTAAGAGTAATAGTCAGATGACATTGAGCACTTTAAAACACAACTTTGGAGAGCTAGAAAGTTATGACAATCGTTTTGTAGACATCACGATTACCAACAAGGGAACAAAAGAAGGCTATATTTTGAGTGTAAGAAAACCCAGTGAAGTTATGTATATTCAAAGTAAAGCTTTGGTTCAAAAAGACAGTTCTCTAACTTTAAGATTTCAAGTTAATCCTCATCAAAAAGGAAAGTTTAGTTATACAGTTGATATTTTCACGAGTGACAAAGGTGAGGCTCACAAACTTGTTTTAAGTGGTAATTTAATTGAATTAGAAACAAACAGCAGGAACAATTTAACAGCATGTCCTGACTTTAATTCACACCCTATTGGTAGAAAAGCAAATCAATTTGAGTTAACTGTTGTCACAATAGACGCCGAAACCCGACAAGAATTAGAGAAAAGTAAAGTCAGTATGATTCAAGACGGTGCTGGAATTTGGACAGAAAACACCGATAAAAATGGACGAATAAAAAAACAAGGTACCATTGGTTTAGCTTATTTTTATGCTCAAAGAGATGGATATTTACCTGCTGAAAAAGGTTCGTTTGTGAACAATGATAGAAATAAAGTTGTGATTGAATTAAGAAAAAATCCTTCAATAAATGAGACACCTGAAATAGTAACAATTGATCCAATTCCAGAACCTGAAATTATCGTTGAAGAAAAACCGAAAACACCTACAACAACACCTGTAGATAAAAACATAACTTCAATAAATGAATTAGAAGAAGATAACTTTGACAACACATTTTTTGCACCAGTTAATGTAGTTTTTGTATTAGATGTTTCCTCTTCAATGAATCAAGGAGATAAAATGGAATTGATGAAATATTCTTTGAATCAACTTTCTGAAATGATTCGTCAAGAGGATAAAATATCGCTGGTTACCTATGCATCAAAAGCTCAAGTTTTACTAGCACCAACTGATGGAACGGAAAAAGAAGCAGTCCGTGATCAAGTAAAAAAATTAAAAGCTTCAGGAATGACTGCTGGAGGTGAAGGAATAAAATTAGGATTTGAACAAGCAGAAAAAGGATACATTCCAAATGGAGTAAATCATGTATTTGTCATTACCGATGGTGCTTTTAATCAAAAAACATACGATTATTCAAAATTGATTAAAAAATACAATAAGAAAAACATTCAACTTTCTGTAGTTGGCATACTGAACGATTCAAAATCTGAGGTTTCTATGCGAGAAATTGCCAGTTTAGGTAAAGGAGAATACATTCCCGTTTTTAAACTGTATGATGCACAACAAAACATTCGACAAGCTGTTAGGAAAATGGCGTTTAGAAAATAATTTTCCCTCAAAAATACTTGATGTAGTTAATAAAAAAATTCCGTAAACATTTGTCTACGGAATTTTTAGCTATTAATCGAAAATAAACAAGAGTACCCCTACTCCTGCAAAATTATTTGTCTATTTTGAAGTGCCGAAGCGTTTATACTTGCAAATATGTTTTATTTTATTCAACTTTATAAACTAAAATAAAAAATCAATACGATATCCAAAAGACATTTTTATGATAAATTAACAAATAAACAACTAAATAACAACATATTAAAAAAACAATAAATACAATGTCCAAAACATCATCTGATCAATTAATTGAGTTAATTAAGTCACTTACTAAAGCTGAAAAAAGAAGTTTTAAGCTTTATGCTAAACGAAATTCCACACAAGATGACTTAAAATTTATTCGTCTTTTTGATTTCATGGAGAAAAGTGTAAATTATTCAGATAATGATGTTTTAATGAAAATTCCTGAAATAAAAAAAGAACAATTATCTAATATTAAAGCACATTTATACAAACAAATATTAATTGGTTTAAGAACAATAAATACATCTAAATACACTCAAATTGAAATCAGGGAACACATCGATTTTGCAATTATTTTAGTAAATAAAGGATTTTATCAACAAGCGCTAAAACAACTTGAAAAAGCTGAACATTTAGCTAATAATGGAGGATACAATATTCTGGTTTTAGAAGTTGTAGAACTTGAAAAGGCAATAGAATCTCAATTCATTTCAAAAACATTGAGTGCAAGAGCAGACCATCTAACCAATCAAAGTGTGTCAAAAGAACAACAAGTTTCTTATTCAGTGTTCTTTTCAAATCTAGCGATTCAATTACATGCACTTTATTTAAAAGTGGGATTTGTGCGTGACGAAAAAGAAAATGTATTTGTAAAACAATTTTTTGAATCAAAAATGATTCCTTTCAGATTTCAAGATTTGGGATTTGAAGCAAAAATTTACTATTTCAATTCGATGGTTAGCTACAACCATATAACTCAAAACTTTGTCATGTGTTATAAATATGCACGTCAATGGGTTGATTTATTTTATGAAAATCCTCAATATTTAGATTCTAGAAAAGAAATATTTTTGCGTGCTCAACATAATTTATTAGGAGTTCTTTATCATTTAAGGGATTACAAACGTTTAAAAAGTGCATTTGCAAAATATGAGTCTGTAAAAGATAAAATGATGGGGCGAGAAAATATTGAACAGGTTTATCTTCTCTATTTTCATACAAGTCGTATTAATCAGTATTATTTTGAAGGAACTTATGATAAAGGAATCGTAATTGTCCCTGAAATATTGGATTTTATCGATCGTTTCAAGTATAAAATGGATGAGCATCAAATTGTCGTTCTTAATTATAAAATTGCATGTTTGTATTTTGGTTCAGGTGACAACAAGACGACCATCAAATATTTAAATAAAGTTGTTCAATTTAAAGATTCAAGCATTCGAGAAGATATTCAATGTTTTGCACGAATATTAAATCTTATTGCTCATTTCGAACTTGGAAATGACGAATTAGTTGAGTATCAGGTAAAAAGTGTATATCGTTTTTTAATAAAAATGGGAGAGCTACATGGAGTTCAAAAAGAAATATTTTATTTTCTTCGTCAACTACCATTTTCTTCAATGACTGAGTTAAAAAAAGCATTTCGTGTTCTTCACAGTAAACTGGTAAAACTGGCACAAGACCCTTATGAAAAACGAGCTTTTCTTTACTTAGATATTATTTCATGGTTAGAATGTAAACTAAATAACAAAACCGTTCAGGAAGTTGTTCAGGAAAAATTCAAACAGGAAATTCAAACAGGTAGTAAACTATATTTCCCAAAGGATATGAGTTAACTTTAATTAATGACTTTTGGCATTGTAAACGACTTTACGTATCCATCAATAATCATCAATTCTCCTAATTTAATTTGAATCGTTTTATTATCTATTGTGATTAATATTGGGCTTTCTGTACCTTTCATCAATTTATTTCGATCAATATGAAAGTCAATTAATTTATCTGATTTAAATCCCAATCCTGCCACTTTTTTATCATTAGCATCTCTATAAATAGATTTTTTAATGAATAGTAATTGCTGGTAATATTTCTTTGCAGCAGCGATTCTTTCAAATTCGGAAAATGAACTAAAAACATCTCTATAATCCTTGTTGTTATTATTCATAAACTCCATTGAATGATAATCTGGTGTCATGTTTAAAGCAAATTCATATAGCAAAGTATCTTCATCAGAATTCATAATCTTAGTAAATGCATTTGAAACATCTTTTAAAGAGGTGTATCCAATTTTAGAATACTGAATTCTGTCTATCTTATTTTTAGTTCCATTTGCTACTACGTAATAATAATCAGTTCCAATTCTCGCTAGTTTATCTTTTGCAATACTTGTATTTACAAAATCAAAAATAAAACCTGTATTTACATTTTCTGAACGATTAATAATTGCAATTTTCCCTTTATTTGTTGCACAATAAGTATTCAAATCAAAGGGTTTTATTGATTCTGCTTTAATTGAATCATAAACTGATTTGGTATTATCAATAAATACCCAATATTTACCTTTCTTACATGCCCAATAATCTTTGGTATATTTTGGACCATACCAGGATTTGATCTCGTCATATTTGGATGCAACTTTATTTTCTAGAAGAAATGAATATACCCCTTTCTTTCCATTAGAGCTTATTAAAAAATTATCCATCGCGATAATTCCATCTATTGAAGCATTATCGAGTTTTAAATAAAGATTGCTACTGTCTTTTCTAACCAAATAAATTGCATTTTTATCATACGCCATCAATGGGATTTTTTCAGCTCTTTCATCAAACGATTCAAACATTTGAACAGAATCCACCAACTTCCCGTCAATTAATTTATGCTGATCTGAGCTCCATAAACTCCATTTTAAATTAGCGTGTTGAAGTGCTAAAATCGATGTTGATGCTTTTACATTAATGACATCATTGACTATGTTCCATACTTTTTTTTGAGATGGAAAAAGTGTTGCTCCATTCTTATCCCAACCAATAACACATTCATTTTTACAAGAAATAGAATCAAATTTTATTGGAAGGTAAAATGATTTATTGATTTGATACAATCCCATTTTATCATTTTTCTTCACTTTGAAGTGTAAATTATTCCCTTCTAACTCTTTAGGAGAATATGCAAATCGTGAAATTTCATCATAATCAAATGATAATAAAAGACTATCATTTTTAACTGAATACAATCCTGATTTAGAATCACTTGAAAGTATAAACAGTTCATTTGCGGGCGTCACCATTACATCTTTCATTCCAGAAAAAACTTTATAGATGGAATCATTTTGAATGACGAAAAAATCAACCTTACTATCAAATGTTTCCGCTTCTACTATAAAACGAAATCCATTTTGATTGTTCAAATAAATTTTTTGAGATAATTCAATGTTTTTATAGCTAACAGGTAATATCATTAATTGTTTTTTTGGTAAAAACAAACCTAAACTATCATTTCTTCTGACTGTTAAATACTCATGATTTGATATTGATGTAATTTGAGAATAATCTGCAGGTAAAATAACTTTTTTATTATAAACTAATTTAATTCCTTGTTTACCATTTATGGAAAAATTATTCCATTCAAGTGTATCTTGCTCAAAAAAGACAGCTGTTCGAACTTGAGCAAATAAAGCAAAGTTTAATGAGCTGAAAAATAGTGAAAAAAGGATAAAAGATTGTAGTATAAATTTCATGGTGTAAATGTATTAAAAATTCGTTTTGATAATTCTCTTGAATAAAAACACATTACGATCATTGTCAAAAAATACAAAATTCCATTTTTCATATAAATAAGAGCAACGAATTAAAAAACAACCACCTAAAAATCAATAAAATAAATATTTAACATTATGAAACAGTAAAATTTATTGTTCTCAAAGAACATTGAAACCAACAGATGAATTACATAGAAATAACATATCTTGCTAATCTGAATCAATCTTATTATTAAGCACTTATACTCTTTTTTGAAAAGGGTAGAGATTTTCAAGTATTCAACTTAGAAATCCTAGAAATAAAAACAATAAAGTACAGAAGTAAATTTCAGCAAAAACAGATATATCAACTTAATTAAATAATAAGAGTCTTGAATTAAACAACTTTATTATTTATTTATCACAATGAAATCGGATCTTCTATTAACAAAGTGTTCATCTTCTGTACATTTCACTCCGTTTTTACATTTGTTTTTTAATCTAGTTTCCCCATAACCAATTGCACTTTCAATTCGTGAAGCCATAATTCCTTTTGAAATTAAATATTGCTCTGTTGATTTTGCTCGATTATCAGAGAGTTTAAGATTATAATTATCAGCACCTCTAGCATCTGTATGTGCTTCTATTTTAATTTTGATATTCGGGAAAGTCTCCATCGCATAGACAATTTTATTTAACTCAGTCTCTGCTTGTGGAGTGATGTCCCATTTATTATATTCAAAATAAATTGGTTCTACCTTGATTTTCTCTAATCCATCTTCCTTTTTTATTAAAGAAGAAAAACTTGTCAGTCGAACATTATTATCAGAAGATTTCTCTACTCGTGAGGGAGTATGTAATGACAAAGTCTCTGTGCTAAATTCAGGTTTACTGTAAATTAATTTTAACTGGGCATCACAAGGTAGCATTATATTATATTTTCCGTCATTTGCTGATTTTGCTTCAAGAATCAACTCATCATAATCATCATAAACTTTTATGACTGCATCTGCAACGGGAGTATCATCTCCTTTTGACAACACAAATCCGTCATATGCAATGTATCTTTTTAGTTCAATCATATCAAACCAATAAATATCGTCTTCCCCTTTTCCTCCATCTCTGTTTGAACTCAAATAACCTGTACGATCATTTAATTTTAAAAATGAAAAATCATCTTTATTAGTATTAATCGGAGAGCCTAAGTTTTCTGGAATTGAAAATTTATTATCATCACCCATCTTAGAAGAAAAAATATCCAATCCTCCAAGACCATAATGAAAATTCGAAGAAAAAAACAATGTATCTCCAGATATGCTGGGAAACATCTCAGTACCTGAAGTGTTAATTATTGGACCTAAATTAATTGGAGTACCTGTCGTACCATCATTATTTAATGCTGTCATATAAATATCGCTTTCACCAAAACCTCCAGGCATATCTGAAGCGAAAAATAAAAATTTACCATCTGCACTCACAAATGGATGTGAACAGTTATATTTTTTGCTATTAAAACTCAAAGGAGTTATATCTATCAATTGATTGTTTTGGATATAAGCTTTCATGATCATGACATTCGAAATTTCACCATCTTTTGCATCCAACTTATTATTTTTCGTTATAAAATTACGTGAAAAAAAAACGATATTTAAGTCTTTGTTAAAAACAGGAGTAGCATCATTAAATGATGTATTTAAATTACTCAGGAAAAGCTCTTCACTACTTAATTGTCCGCTAAATGAATTTCTTGTTGCTTTATAAATATTGTAGTAGGAAGCGTTTTGATCCGTAGATTTTTCTAAATCACCTCTAGATGATGAAAATACAACATCCTTACCATACATACTAACACCAAAATCTGAATTTTTAGAATTTATAGACAAATTCACTAGGGAGTTAAATTCTGACTCTAAAGAATCTAGTTTGTTTTTTTGGTATCTGAATGTTTTGATTCTCTGATTATTTTTGGAATAGAAAGACATAAAAAGTTCATTTGCTTTTTCCATTTCTTTGGTAATTCTCAGACTATTGAGTAATCTAACAAAAAGTTCTTCATCCATATCATTCCCTTGTATTGTATACAGTTGATAATAATAGCTTTTTGCCTTTTCATAGGTTTGTAACTTATAATAACTATTAGCGATTTTCTTTATTAATTCAACGTCTATGTGTTTATCTTTTGACTTTGATATATATTTTTCGTATCCAGAAACCGCATTCGTATAATCAAGCATCAAATAACTTTTGTCGGCCTGTTTAAGTCCTTGTCCTGTACTTATAAGCGGGATAAGTAATAATAGTAATATTGCTTTCATAATTTTATGTTTTTTATCAATATTTAAAAAAACCTTGGAGATCGAACTCCGACATCTTTTTTAAATAGACTATATTTTAATATAATATCATGCGAACCATAATTATACTTTCTTAATCTTGACACATTAAAGTCATATGAATAACCGATGAAAATTGATTTTTTAATTGTATATCCAAATAATAAGGACATTGCATCATGATTACGATACCCTACACCTAGTGTAAATTGATCCTGTAAAATAGTATTTATAGACACATCTATGGTAACAGGAGCTCCTTCTACCACTTTTGCAAGTAAGGCAGGTTTCAGTTTTACATTATCAGAAATGTGAAAAACATATCCCGCAATTCCATACCAATGCAATCGATTGTCTATTTCAGCTTCTTGATACTTACCATATCTATCCTGTTGAATAAAAGTAGGTGACGACAAACCAAAGTACCATTTATTAGAATATAAATAAAATCCAGCACCAACAACCGGACGAACTCTATTGTTGATATTGTTTAACATAGTTAGGTCATTATCAGACTGAGTTTTACCTTTTGTCCAATCCACATTTATGATATCAACACCTCCACTGAGACCTACAGATAAATTAACATTCTTGGAAAGTTTAATGATTCCTGACACAGATGTTGTTATAAACATTTGATTGGCTGGTCCAATTCTATCATTGATAAAGTTTAATCCAACTCCTAAAGATTTTCCCAAAGCACTATTAATACCAAAATTTTGCGTTTGAGGAGCACCATCTAATCCTACCCATTGAGAACGATGTATAAATAAAGCTTCTAATTTTCCTCCTGTGCCTGTATAAGCCGGATTTACCATCATCGTATTATACATGTACTGGGTAAATTGTACTTGTTGTTGTGTATACACAAGGGTTGCCATCGTAGTGAATATACAAGCTAACAAACTGTTTTTTAATCTTATATTTTTCATGACATTAATTTTTTAAATAATTATTTAACGAGATAAATCCAACCAGATGTCTCAAAATTCATATCATTTATCTTCAAAAGATAGAAGTATGTACCAATTGGCAAATGCTCACCCTTACTTACAACTCCTGAAACATTAGAAATACCTTTGAATTCATTTTTATATCCGTCTGTTGAATAAACCATATTTCCATATCTATTATAAATAATGAGTGTATTTTCTGGATATTGCTCAATACAATCTATCTGAAAATAATCATTTACACCATCATTATTCGGTGAAATTTGATTATAGATAATTAAACAATTTGGGTCAATAATAACCTCATCACTTATTTGATTCGAATCATCAATTAGCTCATCATCAATAGAAAAAATTGATGCAACATTTGTATAATTACCAGTTGGATTTACTTTTACGGTAATTGTTAGGATAGCATTTTCTCCTGCATTTAAAAGTGGTATTTCCCAAATCCCGCTTTGTTGATTATAACTACCTGTTGTTGTTTGGTGACTAACATAAGTAAAACCTGTTTGTAAGACTTCGTTTACTAAAATATCAGAGTGACTTCCTTGTCCTGAGTTTGAAACTGTTATTGTAAAAACAATCTGTTCACCAATAAATGGAGTTAAGTTGTTCACTTGTTTTTCTATTGTCAATTCTGCACATTTAACCACAGTTATATTTATAGGAGTTGGTGTTTGGGTCAAACAACTACTCTGATTATCATATAATACAGAAATGGTTGGATTTATAGTGTCAAACCAAATAACTGAGATTGTATTATCGGAACTACCTCCTCCAGAAAGAATTGTCCCTCCAGTGATTTGCCATTGATAATTATTCATTCCAGCAGATGTAAAGTATACGACTGTATCCAGAAGACATATATTATTTGTCACTCCTGTAATTGTGGCAGTCATGGAAGTTTCAAAAACAACCAAAATTGCTAGTTTATCATCACTTTCACACGATAAACTAGTTAAAGATGCGTAGTAAACAGTACTATCAACTAATGGTGTATTAATTGGTAATAAATTACCTGCTCCATCATACCAATTAATTGAAGTTTCATTAATATTTAAATCAGCCAATGTTGGTGATTCTGTTACACAAAAAGACTGAATACTATCAGTGGTGGTTGGGGCTGGTAATTCAGAAATATTGATAACAATCTGAATAGAATCTGAACTTTCACAAATACCTCCTTGATTTGTCGCATAATATACTCCCCCATGTATTAACGGATCCGTTGTACTCAACGTATTGCCATTAATATCATACCAATTTATGGAAGTCCCATTGATGTCAATATCCCCTACAGTAGCGCTATCTAAAAGACAAAAATATTGTATTAAATCACTTGTTGTTGGAGCTGATTCATCATTAATCACGACAACGATTTCTAAACGATCAGATGATTCACACAATGCACCAACACTACTAGCATAATAACTTGTTGAATTTGTTAATAATGTATTTGATGGTAGTAAATTTCCATTATTTGGTGCATCATACCAGTTGACCTGACCATTCACTTGCAAGTCTTCAATTGTAGCATTTTCACTTGCACAAAAATGTTGTTCAGACAATGTCGAAGTAGGAGCTGATTCATCATTAATTATAACAACAATTTCTAAACGATCGGATGATTCACACAATGTACCAACACTACTAGCATAATAACTTGTGGAATCTGTTAATAATGTATTTGATGGTAGTAAATTTCCATTATTTGGTGCATCATACCAGTTGACCTGACCATTCACTTGCAAGTCTTCAATTGTAGCATTTTCACTTGCACAAAAATGTTGTTCAGACAAAGTGGATGTAGGAACTGATTCATCATTAATCATGACAACAATTTCTAAACGATCGGATGATTCACACAGTGTACCAACACTACTAGCATAGTAACTTGTAGAATTTGTTAACGAGGTATTTGATGGTAGTAAATTTCCATTATTTGGTGCATCATACCAGTTGACCTGACCATTCACTTGCAAGTCTTCAATTGTAGCATTTTCACTTGCACAAAAATGTTGTTCAGACAAAGTGGATGTAGGAACTGATTCATCATTAATCATGACAACAATTTCTAAACGATCGGATGATTCACACAATGCGCCAACAGTACTAGCATAATAACTTGTAGAATCTGTTAACAAGGTGTTTGATGGTAACAAATTCCCACCATTTGGTGCATCATACCAGTTGATAAGTCCACCATTGACTTGTAAATCTCCAACAGTTACACTATCTAAAACACAAAAATACTGTATTGAATCATTTGTTGTCGGAGCTTGTTCATTATTAACTATAGCAATAATTTCTAGTCTATTTGATGATTCACACAATGCACCAACAGAACTTGCATAATAACTTGTTGAATCTGTTAACAAGGTATTTGATGGTAACAAATTCCCACCATTTGGTGCATCATACCAGTTGACAAGTCCATTGATTTGTAAATCAGCAATCACC
Organism: Taishania sp.; assembly: GCA_036758285.1. GTDB lineage: Bacteria > Bacteroidota > Bacteroidia > Flavobacteriales_D > Crocinitomicaceae > Taishania. The sequence goes on from DAIOWV010000001.1 coordinate 124,809, forward strand.
GCACTATCTAGTGCACAAAACTCTTGTTCTAATAAAACGGATGTTGGGATTGGTTCATCTATCATGTTAATTATAATTTCTGCATAATTGTCCATAATATTCCAGCAACCTGTTATAGAATCTTGTACTGAAACATAAATTGAAAAAGGTGAATCAGCAACTGTCAAGCCTGTTATTAATATTGAATCATTATTAATTTGAAAAATATGATTTCCTATTTGTTGACCATCTGTTAGTGGAGATGTCAAATCAGTAGCAGAATACCACTGGAAATTATTCCCTATAGTACTATTGGAAATTATCAAAACACTATCATTAACACAGTACTGGGGCATAACAGATGTATTTATATCAGAAGAATCGGGACCCATTATTACATCAATATTTACTGGTATTCTTGTTGATTCATGTGGACATCCAGGAATTCCTGAAGCAACATAAAAAGTAGTATCATTATTTAAATTTCCTGTATTAAAAGTACCTCCCGATGGAGTGATTGTAATTGGGGTAGTAGATGTAATCGAACTATACCATCTAATTTCTTCTATTGGATTTATTGCATCAGCGATTAGATTAGCAGAAGAGCCTTGGCAAATTATTGTGTCAGAACTGAATACATCCATTATTGGTGCTGGTGAAATTTTATATACTTCATAAATTTTAATTGACTGACTAACAGTAACCCCCAATAATCCATTCATTTCCAAAACAATGCGATCAACAGGAACTCCAGGAGTAAGGTTTATTGAGATTGGTAATCCATTTTGTAAATTAACAATATCCAATGGCGTTAACATACTCTGTAATGAATTATTACTCACAACAACAGCTCCATTTTGAGTTCTAATACGAATGCCTTGCCCTAGAGTAATTGCTAATAATGCTGGATCAAGTCCTAATCGTACGACAAAAACATCTGTTGGCTGAGATAAACCTTCAAAATAAACTCTTTGGGTTATGGTAGAGGTAACACTTACTACACCTAACGATAAAGTTGAATGAGAAGCTAAATTTGCATCAATTACTCTTTCTAAATTTGTAATTCCACCACCTAAATTTAAAAGTTCTAATGTAATTCCAGAAGCATCATACGATGTAAACTGAGGGTCAGTACATGTTATAGCAGTTGTGACATAATATGGATCCCATACTTTCATGTGTTTTTTAACCCCTAAACCAATTAAACTACCTACATTATTTGTTATTCTTATACTTTGATATGGCTGATTGGGCGTTATTGCTAAAAAAGTATGACCATTTTTGTCTAATACAATCTTAAGTCTTTCTCCTGCAAAACTTAGTGGATTGGTTGAACTTCCTGATAGAACAACAGATGCTCCATTTTTTACATCTACGGAAAATTCTTGATTGCCTGTTAATGCTGTCCCAACAATACTAGAAAGTAAATTCCCTAGGGTTCCTCCCAGTAAACTAGATAAAATGTTATCTTGAGTTTCAATCCTTACATAACTTGTTTGATTCGCTGGAACGATTCCTGGAAATGACAATTCAATATGAGAAGAATAGGAACCAATTCCGATTATTATACCTGTTCCCGATTCTAATTCTGAATAAGTTGAAATATTAGCGTCTATACTATTAGAAGAGCTTGTTACATTTGATTCAGAAACAACACTTGTTGTATATTGAAGTTGTGAAAAAGCTGTAGAACCAATTAAATGGAGTATCGTTATGATGTTTAACGTGATAATAGTATTTATTAAAGTCATCCTGAACTTGAATAAATGAATCCCTTGTTTTTTCATAAAATAAACAGTTTATAGTAGTATTAAAACAAAATTTCTTTAATGCGTGTTATTCTTTGATGAGTAGCAAAATAAACACAAGTGGTATTTTATTTTAGTAATAGTTTTATTTACATCGTCTTCAGTAGTCAAATGTATTCATTAAAAGGTTAAAAAACAAATTTTATCGAAAAAAAATAAAGGCTTATCGAAATAAATTGTTGTTTTATCGAAATTAATTAACAAAATTAGTTCTGATTTTCTTTAATATTGAACACCGAGAAGTCACTTTATTTAAATCTAAACAAGTTTTTTATATTATCTTTTAAGACCAATTATCAACCATAACTTACATTATGATCTAGTCAAAAAAAACACATTTATCACCCTGAAAATAAAACAATTAATTCTATTCATGATAATTACTTTTCCTTTTACAGTAAATAGAAAGTGATTCTACAGTGTGGTTTTTAAAGCATATAACGATCATTGTCAAAAAAACACAACATGAAAAATTTAATTTTATTGATTGGAGGTATTCTAATAGGAACTTCTGTAAATTTTGGGCAAACAAATGTAATTGCGTTAAAGAGTCATTCTGGTAATAATGATGAAATGTTGAATCAAAAAGATAATTTTGGACTTCCAGATTATACATATATGTATAGAAATATTGATTCTGTAAAATATAATTCAGTAAAAAAAATCGTTGTACAATATCGAACAAACCTTAAAGATACAGACACTTTAAATTATGAAAATGAGAGTGATGAAGCCATATATAGTCACTTAAAAGCCATTCGAATGAATCTATGGTATCCCGAAAAAACAAAATTTATTGATTTTCCAGAAGAAATTGAAAAAAAGGCTGAAGAAAGAGGGAAAATGATGTTCAATAATAAAATTACAGATTGGGCTGGTTTTCTTTTAATTATTGGACTATTCTCTGCATTTTTTAATAAACGAAAAAAGCTATCTAAGGTTAGATAACCAATATGAAACAGACTTTACTTTATTTGGCGAGTTGTTGGTGTGTGCTTGCGTTTCTTTGTTTACCATTTCCTTATCATTTTTTACCGAATATTGGTCTTCAAATAAGCAAATTACTCTTATCAATCAATACATCTATTTGTTCTTGGGTGGGAGTAGACGTTAGCAACTCGTTTTATATTTCCGATTCTCTTGCTTCTTATTCAACAGCTTTAATTCTACTATTCTTTTCAATACTTATTACTTTCATGTCTAGTTGGAAGTTGAAGTCTTGGATGAGTAAAATTCAATCTTATTTTTTCATCATTTTAATTGTTGTTATAGCCTATTTTCTGATTCGATATGGAATAGATAAATTATCTGGAAATCAATTTTACACACCAGCTTCAAATACCTTACACACACCAACGGGGCAACTAAGTAAGGATATTTTATTTTGGAGTAGTATGGGTACAAGTTCAATTTACAATGTATTTATGGCATTTATTGAAATAACAGCTGGTCTATTGCTTTTATTTTATCGTACTCGCTTTTTGGGATTGATTATGAGTTTTGGGATTCTGTTAAACATTTTAGCAATTAATATTGGTTTTGACATCACGGTGAAATACTTATCATTTTTATTAGTTATTTCAACTTGTATTTGCCTATGTTTTTACTCTTCAAAAATTCGATTTTTGGTTAGTAATAAAATTCAACAAGATGTGATTCCAAAAACAACACTTTTTTCATCAAAATTTGTTGTTTTATTCGCTTTTCTACCGTTCTCGATGGATTTAATCTCAACTTTTAGAGAGTATCATTTTCGCGATTCTGGACAATCATATAAAACGACTACTTTCGAGGGTTCTATTCAATTGCTTCAAGGAAATGAAATTGTAAGAATTCATTTACACCCAGACGGATACATCATTTTTGAGGATCATTTACAAAAATTCAATAGTCACAAACTTTCAAACAATCGTAAATACATTGAATTTAATAGTCAATTGTACCCAATCGTTATCAGTGATAATGAAATTAGGATAACTGAGCAATCGTCTAAAATAAAATGGAATGTTGTTCCAATCAATCTAAATACATTAAATCTCAAACAAGATAACACTCACTGGTATTTTGAAAAAATGATTCAGAATAATAATTAAATATTCTTTAAAACTTCAATTAATCAAGTCCTATAACCTTTAGACTAATCTTTGGAACAAAATTATTTAATACATCCTTATCAGAATAATATCCATATCTATAAAAAACACCAACACCAATTTGGAGTAATCTTGTATTAAGAACACCATTCATAATCAAACCACCTTCATATAAACCTTTATCCATAGTTGAGAAATACATCGTATGTTGAAGTTTATTTGCCATATCTCCGTAACCTATACCGTGATGCAATGCAAATTCAGGTTTAAATACTGATGATTTTGTTTTGATTTTTGGAAATGTATATCTCACAATAAAAGAAGCTTGTCTATCGTTATAAAACTCACCTGGAAATGCTGTTTCAAAAACATTTGTGGTAACAATACTAAATTGTTGATTGGTTCCAATAGCATTTTGTCTCAAAGCTAAAGGCACATCACCAAATGTCTGTGATCCTTCTAAATGTAAATTCAAAGTTCCAAATCGTGTACTCTTAATATCTTCATTTATTGATGTAAAAAGTCGCATATAATCGGTTGTTGCTTCACCAATACCTGACCAACCTTTTGTTACTTTTAATCTTAATTTTGGATAAACTGTTGGTTGAGCTTTTCGAATATCACCAATCAATATTATTCGCTGGCGAATATTCCAATTCATTTCAAACGATGTTTCTGCAAAATCCTGTTTATCAAACACAACATTATCATCATTTATAAATAAATAGTTTTGAGTGAAGTTTAATCTTTGATAATTAGCGCTTAAGTGCATCGTTAAATTCCCCAACGGAGCAACGGTATATGTCAACTGAGCCAATTGCTGACGATCCATATATTTTTGAAATAAATTCGTATACATACTAGCGGATGTTAAATCCCAAGTAGTTTTTGCTACTTTATTTGAACCTCTATGTAATAGATCTTGTTGGTATTTAAGATCAATACTCATTCCCAATCGTCTGTTTAAATGAATCGTTGAATATCCTCCATATTTCCAATCTTTATCTTTTGTCCCCCAAGCAAAATAACCTCCAATTATAAAGTGTTTTGAAAGGCGATTGGAAGTTTCTAAACCTGCTCCTAATCTAAATCCTTCATATAAATTATAGTTAACAATACGATCTAGTGGTAAACTGACATAGCCCATTCTTAACTTTCCAGTTGTCAAAGCAGATAAAAACTCCAATTTTCTATCTAAATTAACATCTTTTGCTAAACTATCTAATACATGATAAGTCCTAAGTTCACGATCGCTTAAAGTATCCTTTCTTAGTTCATTCCATTTCTGATCACTAACCACATCAGCATTTACATCTGTTGATAATGCAATATTTCCAAATCCAGATTTTTTGATTCCATCAGGATTTAAAACAATGTTTTTAATGTATGTATTTCCATTACCTTCTAAGATCCCGTTAACACCACCTATTGAAATAGCACTATTGTCACTCAATCGAATCTTTGTTTTCAAATCTACAGGAAACCATTTTTTATTATCTATCAATTTATACTCTTGTACAATTTTAACCGATCCATTTTGTTTGAAAGGTTCTGCAATTACCTTTTCAATTGCCCAACCATTTGTATTGATAAACAAAACACCTGTCAGTCCATTAAGGTCATTGCTGAGTTGTGGTCTGAAGGAAATAATAAATGTCGTATCTAAACCAACAACTGTCGTATCTTCGATTAAATAGAAATATTTTTTAGTGCTACCAAATGCAATTGGGTTTAAATACTGACCACCCAATAGATCAAACTGATTATCATAAAAGTGAAACGATTGCAAGCTTTGAGCAAAAGCTGACAACATTGGACTTGATATTCCAGAAGTCTTATACGCTATATATTTTCACGGTCTCTTGCGGGAGGAATAAACTTTCGTTCAGATGCACTTTCCATGAAAAACAAATGCTGTTTTTTCAGATACTTATTCATAAATTTAAGTGCTTCTAACTCTTCATTCAACGAATCTCTTTGCTCTGTTGTTAAGGAATCTGTATTAGTATTTGATTCTAATGTATAAGTTGAAGAATCCATATCAATCACAAACTTACTATAGCTTTCATAAGTAAAAGCGTCATTTGCCAATGGATGGTTTTTCTTTCTATTTTCAATTGCATGATTAATTATTCTTAGTGCAGGATTAACACCTGGAAGAATAACAACTTCATTAATTTCTTTTGCAACAACAGTCATTTGCACCATTATTAGTTTCTGATCTGTTATGGTGATTGTTGTATCTCTGTAACCTGAAAATGTTAACTTTACTATACTTGCTTCATGAGGAATTAAACCTTTCCCATCTATATCAGTAAATGAAGGTGATCCTACATTTGGGTAAATTTTCACAAAAGGCATTGGCTCTTGATCAACAATATCAACAACAATCAATTGTCTTTGTGCAAAAGCCATTGTAGAAGAAAAAAGTAAAAGAAAAATATAGATAGTTGAATAGTAAAATGTTTTCATTAGTATTTTTAATTAGATATTTAATTCTGTGAATAGAAAAACCTGCAAATATACAAGAGTATTATTAAAATTATATGATAATTTTAATAATACTCCCATTTAGAAATTAGCATTCCTAATGTATTGTTTTAAAAAACACATCGATAACAAAAATAAAACACTTAAAATCAGAATGTTAAGTTAATTTTTGTCATGAAAAAAAAAGTATAGTTTAATCATAATTAATAGATAGTAGTCCAAACTTGAACTATATTATTGCTTCTAAAATGTTCGCGAATTGTTGAAAAATAATAACTTTAATAAAAACTAGCAAAATATGAAAGCAAAACTACTCTTTTTACTTTCTTCATTAGCAATCACATCTGGTTATTCTCAGACTGTTGCTTCCGAAGATTTCAACTCTGGACTTCCATCTAGTTGGTCACAAACAACTCTTGCAAGTGATGGTGGATGGAAAAATGGTACTGCGAGTGCATTATCAAGTCAAAATTTTCCTTTTTCAAGCACCAATTCAACCCGATTTATGGGAACAAATGATGATGGATGTGGACAAGTCTGTAATAAAAGTGCAGATAGGCTAATCTCACCCTCTTACGATCTTACAGCTCAAGGTAATTGTATTTTATCTGTTGATATTCATTTCGCAAGAGCAACTTATCAAGGATCAACAGAAGCAGGGACAATTGAAATATCTACGAATGGAGGAAGTTCTTGGACTCTGCTTAAAACACTTTCTGGAGCATTAGGTTGGAGAGGGGAAATGATAGATTTAAGTAGCTATTCAACATATTCAGATGTTAAAATTTCATTTTTATACAATGATGGGGGTGGTTGGATGTTTGGTTTTGGTGTTGATAATTTTAAAATATCTGTACCTCAACCAAATAATGTCTCGTTAACAAAAGCTTCTATTGAAAAGATTGGTTTAGTTTCAACCAATTATCCAATCAAATTTGATGTAAAAAACTTAAGTCTTAACCCAATAACTTCTTTGGAAGTCAGTTGGAATGATGGTACAGATCATACTGCCAATCTTACAACGAATATTACGACAGGTAATACCGTTAGCTTTACACATACAATCCCTGTAAATTATTCGATAGCACAAGATAAAGACATAATAGTAACAATAACAAGAGTTAATGGAAGTCCTGATCCTGATGTTACTGATAATAGTAAAAATACAACAATAACTATTATTTCAAGTTCACCAACTAAAAAAGTAGTTATTGAAGAAGGAACTGGTACTTGGTGTATGTGGTGTCCCAGAGGAGCAGTTGCAATGGATTATATGTATAATAAATATCCAGATCAATTTATCGGAATTGCTGTTCACAACGATGATCCAATGACTGTTGCTGCTTATGATAGTGGTGCTAATTTTTCTGGTTTCCCTTCTGCAAATGTTGACAGATCTTTAATGCAAATTGAAGTTGGTGAAGAAGAGTTTGAAGATGCTTACCATCAACGTAAAAACTTACTTACACCATTTAGCATAGATGCTACTGGCTATATCACTGGTAATACTGTTTCAGTTGATGTAAATGCAAAATATTTTTCAAATTCAACAAATGTAAAATATCGATTAGCTGCTATAGTCGTAGAAGATGGAGTTACTGGAACTACAAATTCGTATAGACAAGCAAATGCTTATGCTGGAGGAGGTTACGGTCAAATGGGAGGTTATGAAAATTTACCACATCCGGTGCCTGCTGCTCAAATGACTTATAATCATGTTGGAAGGGCGTTACTTGGGGGATATTATGGTCAGGCAGGCTCTATACCTACAACACTTACTGATGGGCAAGTTGTCAATTATACATTTAATTATACAATTCCATCTAATTCCAATAGAAACAACATGAGCATTGTTGTCTTAGTTGTAGATACTCAATCAGGAGCAATAATAAATGCATCTAGCACTAAAATAGGATATTTAGGTGTAAGTAAAGTAGACAATATAGACTTCACAATTTTCCCAAACCCTTCAACAGAAAATTTTACAGTTTCATTTGAGGCAAAAGGAAAAGATTATTCAATAGAAATAACTGACCTACAAGGTCGATTAATTCAAACTGAGTCTTTCAAAAACCTTCAAGGAAATCAAGAAATAAAAATAAATTCAAGCAAATTAACTACAGGGAATTATTTAGTAACTATTGCTCATGATGGGGCATCATACAATAAGATGATTTCAGTTAAATAAAACATTAAACCAACAATTTTAACAAAGGTGATTCATATATGAGTCACCTTTATTTTTTGATATTTGTGCCTTTTAAACAAAAATATTATCTTGCAATATTAATTCAGTATATATGTTATCCTAATGATTATTGAAATATTTACAGATGGTTCTGCAAAAGGAAATCCAGGCAGGGGTGGATATGGTGTAATTTTACGATTTGGGAACAGTGAAAAAGAACTTTCTCAAGGATTTAGGCGAACAACAAATAATAGAATGGAGTTATTAGCAGTTATTACTGCATTAGAACATTTGAAAACAAATAAATATCCTGTTGTTATTTATTCAGACTCTAAGTATGTTATTGATTCTATTACTAAAAACTGGGTCCTTGGTTGGGTTAAAAAAGGATTTAAGGATAAAAAAAATAAAGATTTGTGGCTTAGGTATCTTAATGTGTCTAAACCTTTTGACATTCGATTTGTGTGGGTCAGGGGTCACAATGGACATAAGGAAAATGAACGTTGTGATCAATTAGCTGTCTCTGCTGCTGAAAGTAACAATTACCTAATAGATGAAGAGTTCGAACAATCGGAAAGAAACAACAATCTGTCGTTGAACAACAACTAAACCATTGTTTTATTAAATTGATCATTCATTAACATACACGTTTTAATAAATGTATATATCAAAGGATGAGGAAGTTCTCTTGTAGAAGTTATTTGTGGGCAATACCCACATACTACAAAAAAGGGATGATTTTTAAGACTAATAATTTCTGGATCTTCAAACTGATTAAACGCCTCAATATCAATCAATTTTTCAGTTAATTGCTCAATAACATGAGGATAAATACTATATCTTGAAGATGCTAATTCAAAGGTTGTATGATTCTCAAAAAGCTTTATAAACACCTGAGAATATGGGATAATTGTTGTTTTTTCAAAAACATTTCCTTCTACTAAATTGTCAGAAATAAATTTATCTTTTCCCTGGTTAAATTGGTAATTATTCACCAATACTTCAATAAATGATTTATAACTTTCTCCTGTTAAAAGTGTTGGAATTTTTAATTGATTGAGATAATTAATAATTCCATGTAAAAAAAACGAATTTGTTACGGTTCCTGGAGCAATCCACACACCATCATATTGTTCGATTTTACTTGATTTAAAAGAAATAGCTTCGCTTATTTTAATCCAATAGTAATTAATATCTACATCTAAGAAAGTGCTAGAATGATCAAGCGATAAATTTGTAGCTTGATGTGAATAATAAGTGAAGTTATAATCACCTATAATTGCTATTTTAATTGCGTGACTCATGTCTACAAAAAAAATGAGCCACTCATAAAAGTAGCTCCAATTTTTTATCTTTTATACCAACCTGTATATACAGCATCAGTAATTAAAAGAGAATCTGTTATATTGGTAGAGGTTACAGGATCGAAATAAGTCCTATACACGTATGTATCAAAACCTAGTCTAAATTTTGCGTAATCTCCAGAAGAATCAGACCCCATAGACATTGTACTATAAGATGCATTCTCATTTATATAAGACCCATTATTGTTAGACTTCCAAACTCTACCTGATCCATCCGTATATTTAACAGAAAAACCTGTCAATCCATTTGAAGCATATGGTAATTGTTGATTTACCAACGGCAAGAAAAAACTCTCAAATATAGACATAGAAGGTTTTTGTGTAGCTTCCCAATCGAAAATTAAACTTCCATGTCCAATACTAATACTTTGCATAGATGATGTTGAAGAGAATACTGAATGGTAAACTGCACTATCCAATGCACTTGCATTAATTACTAAATCCACTCCCGATGAACCCTTAAATCCATTCACATTTTGAGTCAACTCAACCGGTGAACCTTGAACTTTTCCAAAAAAATGATTTTTTAATTCTACTTTAGGTTCAGGAGCCGGAATGATTTCCCTCTTATTACAAGAAAAGATTAACAAGCCAAAAGCAAAAAATGCGATACTTTTATTAAAATTATTCATCTCTATATCAATTAGTTTTCAGAAAAAACCTATAAAAGGCAAAATCCATTTAATAAAGATACGAAATAACTTTATAAAAGGTTGCGAATTAATTGAATTAATTTAGGCACGAATCAATTTTTTTTGAGAATAAGTTGAAAAATGAGCAAAATCAATTTCATTATTTTCAAGCATTTTAATATTGAATGAAGTTTGTGAGTAATTACTACCATACATTTCTTCAACAAACAAATCGGAAACATTAACGTTCGGATTCAAAATCTGAATGGAATTTAACAACAAGTTCAGTTCGTTAAAAGAAATAAACATTTCACTTGAATAAGAAAGATGATTCTTGAATATTTCGCCTTTAATTAATACCTTCGTATCTACATTATCAAAGATAATTGTTTCTATTCTTAATGTTGATGAAATTGTGCCCATAATGCCTTTGTTTAATGATTACAGAGCAAAGTTCAGTATCAACAACGTAAGTTTATTACGCTCTAAAATTTTTTAATTTAAAACTTAAAGCATGAAATATCATAAAATTAATAAAGACTTGTTTATTCATAATAGAAAAAACTTTACTACTAAAATGGAAAACAATTCGTTAGCAATTTTCAATTCAAACGACATTTTTCCAATAAGTGCTGATAGCACAATGCCATTTCAGCAACATAGAGATATTTTCCATCTATCTGGAGTGGATCAAGAAGAAAGTGTGTTAGTATTATTCCCATCATGTAAAAATGAGCTTCACAGAGAAATTTTATTTCTAAAAGAAACGAATGAACACATTGCTATTTGGGAAGGAGAAAAATTAACAAAAAATGCAGCTTTCGAAGTTTCTGGTATTAAAACTGTTTATTGGTTAACACAACTTGACAATATATTAAATACATTATTAGCTGAAGCTGAAATAATTTATATAAATACAAACGAACACTTAAGAGCAAATACTGAGGTTGAAACACGTGAAGATCGTTTTACAAAAAAATTATTACAAAAATATCCAGCACATCAAGTAAGAAAAAGTGCTCCAATAATGCATAAAATTCGTTCTATCAAACATCCAATAGAATTAGAATTAATGCAAACAGCATGTAATATTACAGAAAAAGGGTTCCGAAGATTACTTTCATTTATTAAACCTGGTGTTTGGGAATATGAAATTGAAGCCGAATTACTTCATGAATTTGTTCGAAATCGTTCGAAAGGATTTGCATACACTCCAATTGTGGCTTCGGGTCCTAATGCAAATGTTTTACATTACATCGAAAACAATCAACAATGCAAAGCGGGGGATGTTATTTTACTTGATGTAGCAGCGGAATATGCAAATTATGCATCTGATCTTTCTCGTTCTTTACCGGTAAGTGGAAAATTCACACCTCGTCAAAAACAAGTTTACAATGCTGTTTTACATGTTAAAAAGGAAGCTGAAAAATTATTGATTCCTGGGACAATCATGAACGATTACCATAAAGAAGTTGGTTTAATTATGCAAGATCAGTTAATACAACTTGGATTAATCGATCAGACAGATGTTAAAAATCAAGACCCACTTTGGCCAGCTTACAAAAAATATTTTATGCATGGTACTTCTCACTTTATTGGATTAGATACACATGACGTAGGGTTGTGGAATGAGCCTATAAAAGCTGGAATGGTATTTACCTGTGAGCCTGGAATTTATATTCCTGAAGAAGGATTGGGAATTAGAATTGAAGACAATTTAGTAGTCCAAGAAAGTGGCGAGCCATTTAACTTGATGAAAAACATTCCAATTGAAGCAGATGAAATCGAAACATTAATGAATGAATAATAACAATCAACTGTTTCATAAATGGCTATCATATCAAGGAAAAACAGATAATCCAATAGTATTTCTACATGGTTTCCTTGAAACGCATTCAATCTGGTATTATTTACCTTTGGATCAATTAAAACGTCCTATCTTATTGATTGATATACCAGGATTTGGAAAAAGTAACTTATTCGATGATAATCTTCCATCAATAAGTTACTTTTCTTCTGAAATAATTGATTTATTAACATCTTATAAAATTACAAGTTTCGATATTGTCGGACATTCTATGGGTGGATATATTGGTTTAGATATCCTTCAACAGAATCCAATGACAAACAAGCTTGTATTACTTAATTCTAATTTTTGGGAAGATCCTAACAATAAGAAGAAAGAAAGAACAAGAGTAGCAGATATTCTATTAAAATCTAAAAATCTATTTATTTCTGAGGCAATCCCAAATTTGTTTCTCAACCCTAAAAAGGATTCAAAAATCGTGGAACAAATCGTGCATGAAGCAAAAAAAGGAATAGCAGAATGGTATGCATATGCAACTATTGCAATGCGGGAAAGAAAAGACTTTACAAATTTTTATCTTGAAAATACAAAACAAATAAAAATCATTCATGGAGAGTTCGATCATTTGATTTCATTGGAAGTATTAAACGAAAAATCAAAAAACAATCCATTTGAAATAATTAAAGATTCTGGTCACATGTCTTTATTTGAAAAGCCAGATGAAGTAATTAATGTACTCATAAAATTATTAAACTAACTGACATCTATTTCCAGGAATTGTAGCAATCAGACCATTCATTTCTAAGTTAAATAATAAAACATTGATTTTTGAAGACGGTACTTTTAATGTCAATGCCATCGTGTCAATGTTCATTTGTCCTGACTTTTCTAAAAGATAAATTATTTCTTGTTCTTCTTGACTAAGATCAGGAAATATTGGTCTTTGCACTGCTTTATCGACAGATAGATTCCAACCCATTTTAGTTAAAAAATCAATTCCACTCCTTAACAAATGAGCTTTATTATTTGAAATCAACAAATTACACCCTTCTGAATTTTCTTCAAAAACATTTCCAGGAAATGAAAAAACATCTCGATTATAATCATTTGCAAGTTCGGCAGTTATAAGAGAACCTCCTTTCATTTTACTTTCAACAACAATTGTTGCGTCACACATACCTGCCACAATTCTATTTCTCATTGGAAAATTCTCTTTATCTGGCTTCGTCAATGGAGGATATTCTGAAATTAACCCACCATCTAAAATCATTTTACTAGCAGTTGACTTATGTAATTGAGGATATACGATTTCTAATCCATGAGCCATTACGCCAATTGTTTTAACACCATGTTGAATGCATAAATTGTGAGTGAAAATGTCAATTCCATAAGCCATTCCACTAACAACAACAATATCTGTATTTATAAAAGACTTTATTAATTCTGTACAAAGTTTCTTCCCATAATCACTAGCTTCACGTGTACCAACTACTGCAACATATTTATATTTATTTAAATCAATCGATCCTTTAGAGTAAATAATTAAAGGAGAGTCTGGACATTGTTTTAATCTTCTTGGGTAATTTAAATCTGTGTAAAAAATTATATCAATTGCATTTTTTTTAACATTTTTCAATATAAAATCAGCCTTAAGCAAGGCTTCATCTCTTTTCATGGAAATGAATGTTTTTTTGGAAATTTTGGTCTGTTTTTCGAGTTTTTCAAAAGAAAACATGAAAATATCCTCAATTTTATCCACAGATTGAATAAGATGTTTTGATTTTATGGGTCCAAAACCAAATAATTGCGTAACAGCAATTTGATAATGTTGTTTAGTGTAATTCAAAATTTTGTACTTTAGGCCCAATGAAATTAATCATTTTTATTGGAATATGAAACAACTATACATATTATTTTTACTAACTCCACAACTGATTTTCAGCCAAATAAACGGAGGTGTAAAAGACATAAACACAAAAGAAGTTATCGTTGGAGCAAAAATTTATGCGTCAAATAACGAAAAAGCAATTTCAGATATAGAAGGTAGATTTATACTTAAAACCAATTCAGATGATTTTCCTCTAACTCTCATTACTACAATGACGGGTTACGATAATGATACGACAATATTAACTGAAAATGGTGATGTTTTTATTGAACTGTCTGAACCAATTAAGCAAATTGAAACAGTTGTAGTAACAGCAGGTAGAAGGGGTCAAAACATTGAAGAAGTTACAATTTCAATGGATGTAATCAGGCCAGAATTAATAGACAATAAAGGATTTACAGACTTAGAAGATGCAGTAGCTCAAACACCTGGTGTTCATACTATGGATGGACAAGTTAGTATCAGAGGTGGTTCAGGGTTTGCCTATGGTGCTGGAAGTAGGGTTATGGTCCTTTGGAATGGTATGCCGTTACTATCAGCAGATGCTGGAGATGCAAAATTCAACTCTATTCCAATGGAATCGGCTTCTCAAATTGAGGTTATTAAAGGTGCTTCATCTGTATTATATGGAAGCGGTGCTCTAAATGGTATTATCTCATTGAGTGAACGCGAACCAACTAAAAAGGCGGTTACAAGAGTGAAAATTCAATCTGGAATATATGATAACCCACAACGTGAATCATTAAGATGGTGGTCGAAAAATCCAACATTTCAAATGGCAGAAATTTACCATGGAAAAATGTATAAGAAATTTGGATTCACTATTTCTGCTAACGGTGTAACTGCTGATGGATATCGTCAAGGAGAGGATGAAGATAGAGCAAGAATTTCAGGTACATTATTTTTTCTTCCAGAAAAAATAAGAGGATTAAAAGCAGGTATTGGATTTAACGCACAGTTTCAAAAAAACACAAACTTTGTCATTTGGCAAAGCGACTCGTTAGGATATAACCCCAGTGGTGGTTCAACCCCAGGAGATCCAGCTTCTACATTAGGACATTTTAAAGGAAAAAGAATAAATATTGACCCTTATTTAAGATATGTAGATAAATATAACAATATCCATTCCTTGAAGACTAGATTGTATTATGTTCAAAACAAAAATTTATACAATGAAAATCAAACATCAACTTCAGTTGTTACTTATGGTGATTATCATTTTTTAAGAAAATTTGATTTTGGTTTAAATCTTACAACTGGTTTTACTGCAATTCATAATCATGTGAATTCACAATTATTTGGAGGGCACAACTCAATGAATACAGCCTTATATGCTCAATTAGACCAAAAATTATTTGAAAAATTAGACATAACTGCTGGAATTAGAGCTGAATATTTTGAACAAGATGGAAAAAGAGGGGATTCAGATTTTTATTTCAGAGATTCTGTTTCAAAAATGCCAATTTATCCAATTTTCAGAGCAGGAATGCACTATGAATTATTTAAAGGAACACATGTAAGAACTTCTTATGGACAAGGAATTAGATATCCTTCAGTAGCAGAAAGATATACTGTTACGAGTGTTGGAGCATTAAATATATTCCCAAATATTAATTTACGTCCTGAAAAAGGATCTGCTGCAGAAATCGGAATAAAACAAATCATTCCAATCGGAAAAAATTGGAAAGGAATATTTGATGTTGCTGGATTTATTAACCAATATTCCAACATGATGGAATTTGAATTTGGTATTTACAATCCTGATTCTATTCCAATTAGTATCGATCCAAATGATCCTGGTTTCTTAGCAAAATGGATTGGATTTAGAGCAGCAAATAACGAATCTGCAAGAATTACAGGTTTAGAAACATCTTTTTCATCAATTGGGAAGATTAAAGAAGTTGAATTAGCTTCATTAATTGGATATACCTATATGAATCCTGTTTCATTAAATGAAGATTCTCTATATGTCCAAAGTTTATCTAGTTATAAAGTTGACGCCAATGGAAATCCAACTTGGGACAATACCTTAAAATACAGATTTAGACACATGATTAGAGGTGATATTGAGGCTACTTGGAAAGGAATAAGTTTAGGGTTCTCTGTCAGATATAATTCAAAAGTTGTGAATATTGATCGAGTATTTGAAGAACAAATTTTTGGGATAGAAATATTACCCGGTTTGAAATCATACCGAGAAAACGTGGATAAAGGTGCATTGGTTTTTGACACTCGTATCGGATACAAATTTTTAGACCATTACAGAGTAGGTTTTGTGGTGAATAACCTTTTAAATGCAGAATATACTACTCGTCCAGGGGATATTCAGGCACCAAGAAACTTTTTAGTACAATTACAAGCATCTTTCTAACTATGAAAGCTATCGGAATCATCCCTTCACGTTACGCATCTTCTAGATTTCCTGGAAAACCTCTTATTGATTTAAAAGGAAAATCAATGATACAAAGAGTGTATGAAAATGCATCTAAAGCATCTTTATTAGATGATATAATTGTCGCAACAGATGATAAAAGAATTTTCCAACATGTACAAAATTTTGGAGGAAAAGTAATGATGACAAGTCCTGACCATACAAGTGGAACAGACAGATGCGGAGAAATTGCAAAATTAATTGATGCTGATATTATCATTAATATTCAAGGTGATGAACCATTGGTTGACCCAAACCAACTAGATTTACTTTTAAAAGCATTTGAAGACAAAGCTGTATCAATTGCAACTCTAGGCTCTAAAAACATTACAACTGAAGATCTAAATAACCCTAATAGAATAAAAATTGTAACAAATGTTACGAATAATGCTTTGTATTTTTCAAGAAGTGCTATTCCTAACGATTATCATTTCAAAGACGATGCACTAGCGTATTATCCATTTCTACGTCACATAGGACTATATGCATTTAGAAGGGAGTGTTTACTTGAATTAATTGATTTAAGCCCTACAAAATTAGAAATGACAGAATCTTTAGAACAGTTAAGATGGTTGTATTATGGATATTCGATTAAAGTAATAGAAACAGATATTGAAACTCCCAACATTGATGTGCCTGAAGATGTCGCTAAAGTGTTAGAGTTAATTTAAGCATTCAATTCTTGTACTTGTACTTATCATAAAAAGAAAAAACCTTGCTTAAAATGAATTAAACAAGGTTTTAAATGGATTATAATCTTTATTCTAAGAATTCAAAGCTTCAGCTCCACCAACAATTTCAAGAATTTCATTGGTAATAGCTGCCTGTCTAGCCTTATTGTAAGATAATTTCAATGATCTTTGTAACTCCTTTGCATTGTCTGTTGCTTTATGCATAGCAGTCATTCGAGCACCGTGTTCAGCCGCATTTGAATCTAATAACGCTTTAAAAAGTTGAATTTTTAAAGATTTTGGAATCAAATCTTCAACAATCTCTTGTTTTGAAGGTTCGAAAATATATTCAGCATTTGAAGTACTTTCTACTTGTTCGTTTTTAACAATTGGAAGAATTTGCTCTGTAATTACATCTTGAGTAGCTGCATTGATAAATTTATTATATACAACAACTACTTTATCAAATTCTTTATCTAAAAAACGCTGCATTAAATCATTAGAAATGACTGCTGCATTATCAAATGAAAGTGAAGCAAAGATATCTTCAACAGGAGCAATTTCATCATTTATGTAATAAAATTTAGACTTTTTGTACGTGTCTTTAATTTTCTTACCTAAACATAGAACACGTGGATTAGCATCAACATATTCTACATTTACCAAATGATTGATTCGTTTTAAAATATTATTATTAAAACCACCACATAGACCTCTGTTTGAAGTCACAGCGATAATCAACACATTGCTAACTGCTCTTTCTTCTGCATAAACATTACTAGAAATATCTAAAGTGGCACTCAAATTACCCAAAATTTCCTGCAACTTTTCAGCATAAGGACGCATTTGAGTAATGGCATCTTGTGCACGCTTTAATTTAGCCGCAGAAACCATCTTCATTGCAGAAGTAATCTGCATTGTTGATCCAACTGATGTGATTCTATTTCGTATTTCCTTTAAACTTGGCATCTTTCTTTAATTATGAATGAAGAATGTTGAGGTTTTAATCTTTCGTATTCTTAAATTCAATTAATATTTAGAAGCAATTTCTTTCGCAACTGTTGAAAGAACTTCTGTATCAGCATCTTCGTATTTTCCTGCTTTTAAACGAGATAATACATCAGCATGTTTAGCATCTAAAAAGTTTAAGTATTCTTTTTCAAATTCTTTAACTTTTGAAACTGGTACATTTCTAATCAAACCTTTTGTTCCAACGTAAATAATCGCAATTTGTTTTTCAACAGACATTGGATCACCTTCACGTTGTTTCAATATTTCAACATTTCTAGCACCTTTATCTAAAACTGATTTTGTCGCTGCATCTAAGTCTGAACCAAATTTAGCAAATGCCTCTAATTCACGGTATTGTGCTTGGTCAAGTTTCAATGTTCCAGAAACTTTTTTCATTGATTTAATTTGAGCATTACCTCCTACTCGAGATACAGAGATACCAACGTTAATCGCTGGACGGATACCAGAGTTGAATAAATCCGACTCCAAGAAGATTTGTCCATCAGTAATCGAAATTACGTTTGTTGGGATATATGCAGAAACGTCACCTGCTTGTGTTTCAATAATTGGCAATGCAGTTAAAGAACCTCCACCTTTCACTTTACCTTTTAAAGATTCAGGCAAATCGTTCATTTGTGCAGCAATACTATCATCACCGATAATTTTAGCAGCACGCTCTAATAAACGAGAGTGTAAGTAGAATACGTCTCCTGGATATGCCTCACGACCTGGAGGACGACGTAATAATAAAGATACTTCACGATAAGCAACTGCTTGTTTTGATAAATCATCAAAAACAATTAATGCAGGACGACCAGTATCACGGAAAAACTCTCCGATTGCCGCTCCTGTCATTGGAGCATAAAACTGCATTGGAGCAGGATCAGAAGCATTTGCTGCTACGATAGTTGTATAAGCCATCGCTCCAGCATCTTCTAATTTCTTAACGATACCTGCTACTGTAGATCCTTTTTGACCAACAGCAACATAAATACAATATACTGGTTGACCAGCGTCAAAAAATTCTTTTTGATTAATGATTGTATCGATACAAACTGTTGTTTTACCAGTTTGACGGTCACCAATTACCAACTCACGTTGACCACGTCCGATTGGAATCATTGCATCAACAGCTTTAACACCTGTTTGTAATGGTTCAGTAACTGGTTGACGATATACAACACCTGGAGCTTTACGCTCAATCGGCATTTCAAACAATTCACCAGCTATTGGTCCTTTACCATCAATTGGGTTACCTAATGTATCCACAACACGACCAACCATTCCTTCACCAACTTTAACAGAAGCAATTTTACCTGTACGTTTTACAGTATCACCTTCTTTAACATTTGTTGTACGTCCTAAAATTACGACACCAACATTGTCTTCTTCCAAGTTAGATGCGATACCGTTAATTCCACCGTTGAATTCAACTAATTCTCCATATTGTACACCATTCAATCCGTAGATACGTGCAATACCGTCTCCGATTTGAAGTACAGTTCCAACTTCTTGTAATTCCGTTTCAGAACGAAACCCAGATAATTGTTCTCTTAAAATTGCAGATACTTCTGCTGGTTTAACTTCTGCCATGTTTGTAAGTTTTACTTAGACCCCGATTTTCGGATTATCTTGTTAAACGTTGTTTTAAATTCTCTAATTGACTAGAAACGGTTAAGTCCAATTGCTTGTCATCCGTTCTAACAATAAACCCTCCGATTAAAGTTGGGTCAATTTTTTCTGTTATTTCAAAAGTTCCTGAACCAAGTCCTTGAACTTTTGACAATATTCCATTCTTAACATCATCACTCAATTTAACAGCTGAAATGATTGTCAATGGAGTAATTCCTTTGTATTGATTCACTTGTTCTTCAAAAGAAGCTGCAATATTTGTCAACATCGCTTCTCTTCCTTTCTTTGTAATCAATTCGACAAATGAAAGGCTTAATTGTTGAAATTGACCGAACAATGTGTTAAAGATAGCAATTTTCTTTTCAGTATTAATGATAGGTGATTGAACTAACAATTGAAAATCACGTGATTCACTTGAAACTGAACCAATGTATTTCATGTCATTCAATACATTATCAACTTGATTGTTTTCAATTGCAAGTTCTAATAATGCTTTTGCATATCTTGATGCTGCTCTAGTTCCTTTCATCGCTTAATTAATTCAAGTTTATTTCTCCAGAAAGTTTTTCTGCTAATGCTTTTTGTTTTTCGTCACTTGACAAGTTTTCACGAACAATTTTCTCAGCGATTTCGATAGAGAAAGCAGCCATTTGAGTTTTTAATTCAGCTACTGCTGCAACTTTTTCAGCATTGATACTGATACGAGCATTTTCTATAACTCTTTCAGCTTCTTCTTTTGCTTTGTTTTTTGCATCATCTACCATTTTATCGGCTGTTGCTTTAGCATCTTTAATCATTGAATCACGCTCAGCACGAGCTTCTTTCAATAAGTCATTGTTTTTTGTTTCCAATTCTAACAATGATTTACGAGCTTCTTCAGCAGATTCTAATGCATTTTTGATTCCCTCTTCACGATTATCTAAAGCGTCTAATATTGGTTTCCAAGCAAATTTTCTCAATAAGAAAATAATGATTAGCAACAATACCACTTGCATGATAAATAAGCCTGGAGAAAAGTCATTCAATAATACTTCCATGATGTTACTTTTTTATTATTCGTTAATGTGTGTTTTTGTTTAATAAAGTGTATCCATTAACCAACCGTTAACGAATACACTCATTTCTTTTTGGATTATTTCCCTAAGATCAAAGCACCAAAAGCCAAACCTTCCAATAAGGCACCGATGATCAACATCGCTGTTTGGATTTTTCCTGCTGCTTCTGGCTGACGAGCAATACCTTCCATTGCTTTACCACCAATTTGTCCTAAACCGATACCAGCTCCGATAACGATTAATCCTGCTCCAATTAAATTGTACATAGAATTATATTAAATTATTAAACAAAAAACATATTAATGATGATCATGATCTTCCACCGCCATTCCGATAAACAATGCTGATAACATTGTAAAAACGAAAGCTTGTAAGTACGCAACCAACAATTCAATTACAAAGATAAATAATGATAATATTAAAGAAACCGAAGTAGAACCAACTGCTCCAAATTGTGGTTTCAATAAAATTACTAATGCAATCAATGCCATCATTACTGAGTGACCTGCAGTAATGTTTGCAAACAAACGAATCATCAATGAGAATGGTTTTGTGAACATCCCCAACACTTCGATTGGTGCTAAAACAAGTTTCATTGGCCAAGGTGCTCCTGGCATCCAGAAAATATGTCCCCAATATGACTTATTACCACTAAACTGTGTGATAAAAAATGTGAATAATGCCAAACTAAATGTTACAGCTATATTACCTGTTACGTTAAACCCTAGTGGTGTTAACCCTAATAAATTCAATAAAAAGATAAAGAAAAATACGGTTAACAAAAAGCCCATAAATCTTCTAGACTTTGCTTTACCAATATTAGGAACTGCTATTTCATCACGAACAAAAAGAACAAGTGGTTCTAAAGCTCTACCAACTCCTGTTGGAATTTGACTTTTCTTATATCCTTTCGCCAATTTACCAAACAACAACAAAAGGATTACTCCTGTTAGAATAATTGCCAATACATTTTTAGTAATAGATAAGTCTAATGGTCTGTAATTTTCTACTTTATGATCAGCATTGTAGTTAATTTCACCTTGCTCATTTGTTTTATAGATTTTACCATGGTACAATTTATAAAAGTTACCATTGTTTTCAGCAACTACATCACCATGATGAAATTTTGAAGATGAGAAAAATTGCATTCCTGCTTCTTTATCCCACAAAATAACTGGAAGTGAGAAACCATAATGTTTTCCTGTTTTACCATTTGTGAAAAAGATAAAATCATGGGCATCTTGCAAGTGATGTTTGATGTATGCATCGATTTCTTCGGGTGTATTTACTGGCCCCTCAACAAAACCTTCTTCTTCATGAGATTTTTCATGAGTTTCGTCTTTATTTACCTCATGATTGTTTGATCCGTGTTCACCTGCAAAGCTAATTGAAGCTAAAAAAAGGAAAAATCCGAATAAAAACTGGAAGGATTTCTTTGCTATCATCATAATTTTCAACTATAAGAATAAATATCTTCTCAAAATTTGGTGCAAAAGTATATAATTAATTATAAAAAGGTGCTATTTTGAACAAATAAAAATTAGTTCTCCATTGTTTTTTTTTCATCTACTTTCTGAAAAAGGAAATATGCATATAATTTCTCAAGAATTAAAAACACTAAAATCGGCACTAATATCGAGACTCTCACATTAAATGGCAAGTTTTCTTCGCTCACAATCAATATGATGAAAACACCTAATTTAAAAACAGTTAACATCAAGAAATAAATTGGCATCTGGGCTTTTGCTTTCAAAAAAATAAAAAAAGTAATTCCGATTAGTAATAAAGAAGAAAATCCTATCAAGAGATAAATTCGATTAACTAATTCTAAAGAGCTAATGTTAGATGGCAATACAAAAGCTTTCATCGACATTATAACTGCAAATAACATTATTGCAATAAGTAGGAAAATAATAGTTAGCTTATTTATTGGATTTATCTTGTTTTTCATTTTGCTCTTCTTTCTTTTGTAATGTTATTATTTGTCTGATGAAGGAATATGTTGCTCCAAAAACAGCAAGCAAAGTTAAGGTTTTGAAATAAGAAATAAATTCACTGGGATACTTTTTATCTAACCAATCACCAATCAAACTAGCAACCCAAATAGTAACCCCCATTTGAAGTCCCATTCCAGTAAAGCGTACATACTTTGACAATTTAGGTGTAAAACCCTTATCTTGAGAATCATTTGTCTTTTTCATAGTCAGAATTTCTTTCTAAAATACAGAAATATACTATATTAAATCAATTAAAGCATTTACTCCTTATTCGTTAAATACTTGTAAATTGAAACCATCCAAACTATTGCAAGTGGTATATTTATTAGTGTTGGAAACCACATTAATTTTTTTGCTCGTGAAGGTCCAACATCATACAAGTAGATTAAAAGCACAAAAAAAGCTATAAAAGACAAACTGTAAACACCAAAATTTTGAGCCAACTTAACTTTATAAATAGTTGATAATGTAATCAACACAATAGAGGTCAAAACAATAGTTATAATCACATATAAAATGATATTTTTACTAAAGAAAGCAATTACGTTTCCTATTACTAGGGACAACAATTGAAGAATTAGAAAAACATTTACAACTGTGATGCTATTTTTCGATTTTTGGTCGGTATGAAAATCGTCTAATAATGTCATTTATTATTTTCAATTACATATTTCAACACCTTCTCCATCAAATGCACTCTATCTTTACCTCTTACATTATGAGGGTGCATAGGATAAGGGAAGAAATCCATTTGTATACCCAATTCAACAAACTTTTTAACTAGTGAATAATTATGTTGTAATACAACTACATCGTCCACCGTTCCATGAATCAGTAACAAGTTGTCTTTTAAGTTTTCAGCATGATTTAATAAGCTCGCTTTTTTGTATCCAGCTTCATTTTGTTCAGGTCTGTCCATGTAACGTTCACCGTACATAATTTCATAATACTTCCAATCCGTCACTGGTCCACCAGCAACTCCTGTTGTAAAAACACCTGGATGACGAAGTAATAATGAAGTTGTCATAAAGCCACCATACGACCAACCATGAACGGCAAGTCTACTACCATCTACATAAGGTAATGATTTTAAATATTCAACACCAGATAGTTGATCTTCAATTTCAACATCTCCTAATTGTCTATGTATTTGAGATTCAAAAGCAAATCCACGTTCAGCAGAACCTCTATTATCTACAGTAAAAACCAAATATCCTTGTTCAGCTAACCAATTCATCCACAATGAAGAACCATCGAACCATGAATTTGTAATCATTTGAGCGTGAGGACCACCATAAACATAAATTAGTACTGGATATTTTTTTGAAGCATCAAAATTACTTGGTTTTATTAAGCGAGTGTATAGTTTTGTTCCATCTTTTGCAGTTATTGAGCCAATCTCAGTTGCACCTAATTTATAATCTTTTAAAGGATTAGTTGCTGTTAACAGCGTTTTCGTTTTTTTACCTGCTATTGAATAAATATCTGCTTGAAAAGGAGTTGAATGATTAGAAAAACCATCAAAGAAAAATTTTCCATTTGAGGAAATTTCAAATTCATGTGTTCCTTCATTAGTCGTTAATAATGTTTGTTTTCCATTCAAATCAACTGAGTAAATCATTGTATTTAACGGATTTTCACCAGTAGCCTTAAAATAAACTTTTCCATTATTAGACGTTAAAATTTCTTTTGTAACAAACTTATTAGATGTAAGTTGACGAATTAACGCCCCATTAAAGTCATAATAATATAAGTTGTTAAATCCATCACGTTCAGAAATCCAAATAAAATTATTTGATTTATTATCTACAAAAAATGCTGGATGCTCTGGTTCAACCCATTTGCTATTTTGCTCTTCAAATAAAGTTTTAACAAATTTACCTGATAGGACATCATAAACATTTAACCACATATGATTCTGATCTCTATTTAATTCAGCAATAACGACATATTTGTTATCTGGAGTAAATGTCAAATTAGTTAAATAATCATCTTGAGCCCCTTTTGGTGAAATATAAACTAAACTTTTTGTTTCTGTATTATAAATACCTACTTTGGGTTTTTCAGATTTTTGACCAGTCATTGGATATTTAATTGAAATCAATTTACCTGGTGTCTCATTGATATCAAGCATCGGATAATCATGCACTTCTGATTCATCTTTTTGGTAAAAAGCAAGGATTTGCCCGTTTGGAGACCAAAACAATCCATTTGTAATCCCAAATTCACTTCTTGCAAACGTTTGCCCTGAAACAATATTTTTATCAGTAAAATTCGTTATTTGAATAACATTTTTTGTTTTAGAATCTTTATAAAAGACATTGTTTTCTGTTGTAAAAGCAACATTAAAAGTTGTTGAAGAGGACAAGGCATTTTCTGCTGTTTCATCTAATTCATTTAATATAGATGCTGTTTTCGTTGTTGCGTTTACTTTTACGAAAGTGGATCCATCATTGATCAAAAACTCATTGGCATTAATCCATTCAAATCCTGAAAACCAACCAAACTTTGTACCGGCCAGTTGATTAACTTCAGCAATTGATAACCAATTTTCTTCTTTTTGATCTTTAATCGATGCTTTAACTAAATTGACATATCCTTTAAGATAAGTATATTCCGTTTTTTCTGGAATCCATTTAAAAAAAGGAATTTGTTCAGGGTAGAACTTTCTATATTGTTCCAATACCGCATCAGACAACGTTAAATCTTTTTGTGAAAAAGAAAATGAGTGAATAAATAAAATCAGAAGTAAACAAACTTTTCTCATGAACTCAATATTGATAATTAAAATTAATTTTCTAAAAGTACAAACTTAATTCCAAAAACCAAGTTGAGTTATATGAACAACCAAAATTGATGCAAAAAACAATTACTTATTAACTCCAATTACAAAATAAAGTTGTTCGTAATCTTTCGCATTGGTTTTCAATTGAATTTCAGAAGCACTCGAAACGTCAAGTGTAGAACTTGTAGCTTTACCAAAAGCATTTGCTACTTTATCCTCGAATGATGCGCCTTTAGATTCGTTAATTTTCTTTTTAACAGCATCATAATCAATTGGAATCTTAGTGATTAACACAGCAAATTTATCTTTTTCACCAACTTCATCAGGTGCCATCGAATAATCAGAAGGAAATAATCGAGTTCCTGTAATACCACAATATGGTGAATGTTTTGGTGTATATGGAAATAAAACAGACGCTTGTCCATCATTTTCTTGTCCAAATACATAAGTATAACATTCTTGATTGTTTGTAAATTGAATTTTAAACTTATCTGTTTGTTTCAGAGCAGTCGTTGTTTCGAAATAAGAATCTTTAACCTGTTTTAAACTCACGTTTTTAGTTCCATTATTCAATTCCAATCCAAAACTTACATCAAAAGAATTTACTTCTTTTTTGCTTGCATCACCCATTGGATACAAACCATAAGCTTCAACATTAAAATCTTTAAAATCAGAATATCTCACCCAAGCAAAACCATTTTTACCCCAATCTGTTCCCCAAGAATTCATTAATAAAAATGAACCTCCTTCATAATAATCATCATAACCAACAACACACATTGCATGTCCACCAAACCCTTGCTGATTATAGTCTTGTGAGCTTGGATTCCAAAATTCTTTCCCCATCATATTACTCATAAAGGTACCTCCAACCATCATTCCAATGATAATGGGCGAACCTTTAGAAAGATTTTGTTTCATTGCTAACACTTCATAAGTCTTACCTCTTTTTTCATCTGTTAATCGTTGAAAACCTGTTATTTTATAAGATTTCGCGGATTCTTTAAGAGATGATGTTGGTTGTTTAGTACAACTCGTTTCATCGTATTGAAATGAATTAAAAGGAACAGCACCGATTTCCATCATATTATCCATCGCATATTTGATATACGAACCTTGGCAGGTATTATGATCAATACTGATTTGGTTGTACATAAATGATGGAGAAAATTTAATATCATTCGGATTTTGACCTGTACGTTGTGCTTCAATAATAGTTCGTGCAGCATAAGCACTAGCCCAGGCAACACAAGACCCTTGTTGGCCTTGGTTCATTACTTTGGGGCAATATTTTTGTAAACTTACTTTTTCAGGTAATGGATTTTTCTTATTATCTGCTAAGGGCTCAAAAATTTCCGTTTCTTCATAAATTTCTTTATTCATTTCACCTCCTAAGGAGAAGGGAAAACTTGAATTGTTAAACATTCCATTTGTAGAACAACCTTTTCCCATAAAGAAATAAAAAAGCACACCTAGTCCAACAACTACTAATAATAATTTTGGTTTTTTCAATAAGTAAGGTAAAAATTGTAGTAAAAGTCCAACAATATTACCACCTCCCATTCCACCACTTGAAGAAGAAGATCCTCTACTCGAAGAACGCTTAGATAAATTACCTCCTTCCGGATCGTCAGGAATCATTTTAATAGCCATAATCTGCTTTTATTAAGTTGTTTAGCAACAAATGTACATTAATTTCAAAAAAAAATACTTTTTATTTATTGAATTCAAAAAATCGATTCACTTTTGAAAATTTTAGTATTATTTGTTACTGAAGATCTATCTACCTAAAAATGAATAATAGATATATCATTCTGCTTCACTTATGTAAACAACTAACTAAAGAACAGTACCTTTATATTGCAATATATCAACGAATGAATTTTACCCTATCGCTGTATTTTATAGGTGCTTCTGGTGTTTCATCAGGATAGCCTAAAGCAACGTTTATCATCACTTCATAATCATCAGGAATGTTGATCAATTTCAAAATATCTGCATTATCAGGATTATTCAAAATAGAAACAATCGTGCCCAAAGGACAAGTTCCTAAACCTAATGTATGTGCACTCAATAGTATGTTTTGCAAGGCAATACCAGCATCCAGTTTCGCAATAGGATTTTTTTTATCCGTTGCAATCACTATAAAAACAGGTGCATGATGAGAAATACTAAAATCTGCTTCACGATATCTTGCTGCACTTCCCTGAAACTCTTTTCCTTGCGCAAAACTTAGAAAACGTTTGTTAATTTCTGCTATGATTTCAGGTTTTTGAATCACTCTTATTTCCCAAGGCTGTTTATTCAGTGCACTTGGAGCAAAAATGGCACATCGCATGATTTTATCAAGTAATTCTCTACTTACTTCTTGATTGGTATACTTACGAATAGCTCTTCTTGTCAGCATCAAGTCGAGCATAGCTTCTTGTAAGTCACCATCGTAAACCACTTGTTTTACTTCACTTTTACAACTTATCGGAATTAAAGCTAAGGCTCCCAAAGCTCCTAATGAACCTATAAAAGATGACCTACTAACTTTTTTGTTTGGATTTTCCATTTTTTCGATTTTACTATTTGCAATTGTGTTTCAACTCAAAGTACACTTACTTAATGTATTTTACTTTATCACTATATCTTATCGGTGCTTCTGGTGTTTCAGCAGGATATCCCATCGATATATTTCCCATTACTTCATAATCTTCAGGAATGTTCAGTAATTTCATTAGGTCTTTATTTTCTGGTAAAATAAGTGGCGGAATCAACATACCAATCGGGCAAGTTCCTAAACCTAATCCATGTGCACTTAATAGAATAGTTTGCAACATAATACCAACATCGACTCTTGCTTTTGGGTTTTTAGATTCTCCTGCTATAACTATCAAAATCGGTGCGTGATGATAAACACTAAACTCTGGATCTCGGGCTAAAGCTTCATCTTTTGGCGCCGCAGCTTTTCTCCATCGCTCATTTATTTCCTTCAAAATATCAGGATTACGAATCACTCTTACTTCCCAAGGTTGTGCATTTACCGCACTTGGAGCAAAAATGGCACAACGCATGATAGTGTCCAAAATTTCTTGGTTTATCTCTTGATCGGTGTATTTTCGAATAGACCGACGTGTCAAAATATTATCGATGATGGCATCTTTATTTTCTCCTTCATAAACTTTAGTTATCATCTTTTTTTCACTACAACTTGTAGCTAAAAAAGGAATAGTTCCCAATACTCCCAACGCACCTATTCCTTTTAAGAATGAAGATCTACTTACTTTTTTCTCTTCCAACATATGATTTTGATTGATAGAATTAGACATATTTTTTGAGATTTTTCGTGAATGAAAAATTGAATTTGAAAATGATGTAAACGATGTAAACAAAGACTAGGTAGTGGGTCAAACCATGCCAATAAAGCGTTAAGACAGCAAATGCAACCGTTAATATTTGTAGAGTCAACAGAAATATTTCTTCTGTTTTCTTTTTTAAATCTTGTTTTTCTCCCCAAGTAATTGGTTTAAAAACCCAACTTATTTTATCAGCAAAACCATTCATCAAAAGAATTGCATACGACATATATTCAAACCGTACACCTCCTTTTACAAAAACAAAAAGACAAACGCCTATCATCGTACCATAATACAATTTTCCGTTTGCAGTTGTTGGGCTTGAAGGCATATCAGTCGCCATAAATAAAGTTCCCAATAAAATTCCTGCAAGAGAATATTGTAAATCTGATGTTCCCTTAATCCAACATAAAACTGACCAACACAGCAATAGTGATAATGGTATATGCCATGAAATACGATTACGGAGTAAGAGATAAAAACCACCAATGATGAGTGCCAAAATAGAATATTCACCCATTGCACCATTTGTTTTGTAAATCATTCCAGATAAATAATCAGAAACATAATTCGAATCTAAACCTGGAAAAAGATTGACTGGTTTTTGTTGAATCAAATCAGCTGACTTCCATAGATTAGGTGAAGTCATTGCTACGGAAAAGAAAACCGTCATAAACTCACGCCCAACCAATGCTGGATTGAATCTATTTTTCCCTAATCCACCCCATACAATTTTACCAAACAAAATAGCCGAAAATGAACCAAAAGCAACTACATACCAAGGTGTAAGAGGAGCCAATGTACAGACCAAAAGAATGGCAGTTACAATAGCCGAACCGTCTAAAATAGTATTGTATTTTTTCAGAATAATAGCTGAACAAATAAAATCAGTGACTAATACCGATAGAATAGCAATCCCCAGTTGGTATAATACCACTTGTCCGTAAGCTAACCAGCCTGCAAATAGCACAGGTAATAATGCAATGATTACATCAAGCATGACTAATTGTGTGCGATTAAAACGAGGTCTTATATGTGGATGTAAATTCATGATGCAACCATTTTTTTACCATTAAAAATACTTTCCATTAAAGGAATATGACTTGGACAAGTGTAAGCACAGGCTCCACACTCTACACAACTTTGTAGGTTGAATTCCTTTAAAATATCTACGTTATCATCGTTGCGAACAAACTCAAAAGGCATCAATCGTTGCGGACAAACATCTACACATTCACCACATTTGATACAATTTTGGAAGGTAGCATTTTGCTTCTTTAAAAGCAACACACCACCAGAACCTTTACTAATAAAAGCCGTATTTTTATCCATTTCCTTTCCCATCATTGCACCGCCAAGTATGATCAGGTGTTCACTTGTATCTACATTTCTTTGGGTTTGATTTAATAAATGTGTAACAGAAGTTCCAATTTTCACCCAATAATTCCCCTGTCTTTCACTCTTATTTCCAGAAACGGTTACAATTCTTTCCGTATAAGGTTTTCCTTGAAAAATAGCTTGGTGAATGGCCCAAATTGTGCCGACATTATTCACTAATATTCCTTTTGAAGCTGGTATTTCTCCTTTTTTCAATTCCATTCCTGTGACCGCCTTTATTACCTGCAATTCACTACCTTGCGGATACGTATCTGGAACTAAGCAAATATCGATGGTAACATCGTATTTACGAGCCATTTGCTTTATCTGATTAGCGATGTCTTTATTTTGTTTCTCTAAAACGAATATGGTACGTTTTGACTGTAATAAATTTTGAAGTAAATGAGCAGTTTTGATAAGCTCTTCGGTTTTCTCTTTCATCAAAACAGCATCAGCACTTAAATAAGGTTCGCATTCCACACCATTGAATATAAGTGTTTCTATGGATCCTACTTGAATTCGATATTTTAAAGCGGTAGGAAAACGAGAACCACCAGCTCCTTCAATACCGAAATGCTCCAACAGTTTTGAGAATTCCGCTAAAGAGATATTCTCTGTATCTATTACATTTCTTTCAATTGATTTATTTTCAAAATCGTTTTCCAAATGAATATGTAGTTTGCCAGCTATGTCAACAATGCCCTTTATAGTTCCTGAAACAGGTGCATGGATTTTCGTAGCAAACATTTGTTTTGATTCAGCCAAACATTCATATTGCAACACTTTTTGACCAACTACAACCAACGGTTCCATTTCGCCATGATAAACAGATAAGGACAAATAGAAATCGTTTGGATCAATAATGTTTTCTATAGAAAAATGTTTTGTTTTTCTTTTTAATGATGGAATTAAAAGCATAGTTTATCTTATGGTTTCAGTTTTTTTCTATTCTAAAATATTCAAATTCGAAGACTGATTTCAACCTTTGAATCACATTTGATACTTCCGTCTTGTCCAATGAAAAAATGGCTGTAGAAAGTACATCTGCTAAAAAAGCATGCTCACACCAAACACCAACTTGAGAAGTTTCTGTAGGATAACCCGTTTTTGAATTAAAAATATGTCCGTATTCTTTTCCTTGAATACGAATTCGATTATGAACACGAGCAGAAAGACTGAAACATTGGTTACTGATAGTAATTTGATTGGCCGAATTTTCAGTATTTTGAATAGGAAGATTAATTTTCCAAGTTTCATGCGTTTCATCATTCAATCCAAAAATAGTACTTCCACCCGCATTAATTATTGCATCCGTCACACCTTTGTTTTTTAGAAAATCGATGAGCTGATCTACTGCAAAGGATTTCAGAAATGAACCCGTAATCAATTCCTGATTTGCTGCGATACGAACTTTATTACCTTTAATTTCGATTTTACGATAATCTATTTTTGACAAGGATTCTCGAATTTCTGAATCTGTTGGAACTCGAAAATTTTCTTCTCTGTAAAATCCCCACAGTTGTAAAAGTGGCATACAACTAATGTCATAAGCACCATCTGTACATTCGGAAACTTTTTGCAATTGCTGAATCATCGAAATACAAGCATTGTCAACTTCGACCCAATTTCCTGCTTGTTGATTGATTTGATGAAAGTAAGACCCTACTTGATACGAATTATAATTTAAATCAATCATTTTCAATATAGCAAAGCATTCATCTAATAAAACTTCACCAAACGATTCTGGGATTTTTATCTTGATATTGCAATGAAAAAGAAACTGTGTTTTTGCAATGTAAGTCTTACAAACTGTCGGAAGCATTTTCGTCATCATTCGTTTCTTTTCTTATACTTCCTTCTAATTTTTCTAATTTTAACGCCGGAAAATTCACTTTACCAACATGAATCGAATGAAAACTTACATGGTTATTTTTCCAAACCATGTTCTTTTCATCAAACAAAATACTTTGTGTTTCAAATTGCTTAAACGACTCTATTTTAGCCTCTTGAATCATTTTTTCCTCCAAGAGCTTTTTCTTTTTTTCCTCCTGAAATTTTTCCCAAAATTGCCTATTTCCAAAAATCAATAAAGATATTCCTATGAGGTATAGAAAGATGTATTTTGGTTGTACTTTTATCATATCAATTACTTGTGCATTTATTTAACAAAATTATTTTTTATAAAGCAGTAAAGTTGACCTTTTTATGTTTTAATGACGACTTCAAATGATGATGATTTCAAGTGGTCATTATTTTTAACAGACCACGACGCGAAGTGTTATCTTTGTAGGATTTAAATGTTATGCAATGAAGTTTTTTCTTGATCGAAAATGGGTGGTGGAATTAGGTATAATCGTCTTTTCTTCCATTCTTTTCATCCTGAACGATTGGATATTGATTAAATCTTGGAGGAGTTTTTTGTTGGGCGCCGCGTATTACACCATCTTATACGCACATGCACAGTTGAACCGTTTTTTTATAATGCCATTTCTCACCAAAAAACAAAATCCTTGGTTGTATTTATTACTTACTGCTATTTTACTTTTGGGTTTTGCTTTAATTCTCAGCCAGCTAACTGAAATGTACTTGTATAAAACCTGTTTTCTGTATAATAATCCAGTAAAAACCACCTTCCGTTATCAGTTTGGTGTATTACTTGGTTCATATATATGTATTGCTGGTACAACGATGTTTGTTGAACATTATCGCGAACAAAAAGATAAGGCTGATAAAGAAATCACGTCTAATAAAAT
This sequence comes from Taishania sp., assembly GCA_036758285.1. GTDB lineage: Bacteria > Bacteroidota > Bacteroidia > Flavobacteriales_D > Crocinitomicaceae > Taishania. The sequence goes on from DAIOWV010000001.1 coordinate 158,111, forward strand.
GACCATTGACTTGTTGAACAAACAGCTCAATCCACATTTTCTTTTTAACACGTTGAATACAATTTATGGACTAAGCCTTGAATTTCCTGAACGTACACCATATGCCGTTTTAAAAGTATCTGAATTATTAAGATACCAAGTAGAAAACGGAAATAAAGATTGGGTGTACCTAAAGGATGAAATTGAGTTTATAGAAAGCTATATCGCTATTGAAAAAGAAAGAATAGGTTATCGATGCACTATTGAGTTGACCAAATCAATCGATGATATTAATAAATATCAAATAGCTCCTATGATCATTTTTACGTTTGTAGAAAATGCTTTCAAACATGGAACTGGAAATATCAACGGAAATTTTATTTTGATGGATATAACCATCGCAAATGGACAATTAAATCTGACTATTAAAAATTCTATTTCTAACAAAGAACATCATAAAGTAATATCCACTAAAGTTGGTTTAAAAAACACAGAAGCAAGATTGCGAATGATATACCCTGAAAGACATCGTTTACTTACTAATGAGGAGGAAAATCAGTTTTTGACTAACTTGCAAATCGTACTATAATATGCAAGACAAAATATATTCATGTGTCATTGTAGATGATGAGCCTGCAGCACATAGTGTCTTAAAAAGTTACATCAGTAAAGAAGCAAATTTGAAACTGGTAAAGCAATGCTATAATATTCCTGAACTGACGGATTACTTAAAAGACAATGAAGTGGACTTGTTGTTTCTGGATATTCAAATGCCTGAAGGTACTGGAATTGACTTTTTACAGAAACATCCGAATCCACCTAAAACAGTATTAACAACAGCTTACTCAGAATATGCCTTGGAGAGCTATGATTATGATGTCGTGGATTATTTGCTAAAGCCTATTTCGGGTGTACATTTCCAACGATCAGTACAACGTTTTTTATCTTTGTATCATCCAATAGAATTATTTACGCCACAAATCATCAAGTTAAAAGTAGATAAAGAGATTATTCAGATTTCTGAAGATGAAATTACTCACATTCAGAGTTTAGGTAACTATGTTAAGGTCTATGTAGATGCTAAATTTTATCTGGCCTCCACCACTACACAGGAGATTTTATCACATCTCTCCCCGAAATTGTTTGTTAGAATTCATAAATCATATGTCGTGAATCTCCATAAAATTTCGGATTATTCAGAAAAAGAAATTTTTGTCGGTAATGAAACACTCCCTATTGGTATTACATTCAAACGGGAATTGTTATCCAGGATTTCTAAAGAATGAAAAGAGACTATTTTTAAAACAGTCCATATCTGTTTTTTAAAGATTTTTGCACTAATGCCAATTAGATAATGTTATTCTGCTTGTAATTCATTAACGATACACTAAAAAACATTTAACAAACTGAAAAATAAGTTTTTGTTGTTTTTATTCGTTTTTTATTTTAAAACAACAGTATCTTATACTAACAGTAACTTGTAGATAACTATCCATATTTTTTTAATGTTATCTATTCAGATTCTTTTAATTTTAAAGAAAAACACCTAAACATGGCCAAAAAGAGAAAAACCTTTGTATTGGATACATCTGTACTATTACATGATCACCAATCAATTACTAATTTCGGATTAAACAATGTTGCAATTCCCATTACTGTTTTAGAAGAATTAGACAAGTTCAAAATTGGAAATGATACCAAAAACTTTAGTGCTAGGGAAGTAATTCGTTTCATTGATAAATTATCTGGAAATGGAGGACTTCAAAATTGGATATCTCTTGGAACGAATTTGGGAAATTTTAAGATTATTTTGGACAATCATCCACTAGAAGTAAATGCTGAATATATTTACTCCTCTACCAAAAACGACCATAAAATCATCAACTCAGCTTTATGTATTAAAGAAAATGAACCTAAGACAGAGGTGGTTTTAGTTACTAAAGACATTAATCTTCGAATTAAAGCTAAAGCACTTGGGATTCAATCTGAAGACTACGAAACAGGAAAAGTTGCAGTTGGAACTGATGAACCAAGTTCAAATACAATTGAGCACATTGATTCTGAAATAATTCGTCAAATTTTCACAAAGGGAAAAATTGACGAAGATGGTGTTTTGGGGAATAAAAAAACCAACAATGGTTATTACATTCTTAAAAATGGAAAATCTTCATCATTAGCTGTTTACAACCAATGGTCGGATCAAATAGAGCGAATTGAAAAAGAATTTATTTATGGTGTAAAACCTAAAAATGCTGAACAAGCATTTGCGCTAAACGCTTTAATGAATGAGCGAATTAAATTAGTTGCTCTGCAAGGTGTTGCAGGTACTGGAAAAACATTACTTGCTTTGGCCTCAGCATTGGAACAAAATAAACAATATCATCAAATTATTCTTGCACGACCAATCGTGCCTCTATCGAATAAAGATATTGGATTTTTACCTGGAGATGCAAATGATAAAGTTGGTCCATATATGGAGCCTTTATGGGATAATTTGAAGTTTATTAAAGCACAATTTGGTGAAAATGAAAAGAAACACAAAGCAATTATTGAAATGGAAGAGCAAGGTAAAATTGTAATTACACCACTTGCATTCATTCGGGGGAGAAGCTTTTCGAACATTATGTTCATCATTGACGAAGCTCAAAATTTAACACCCCATGAAGTAAAAACAATTATTACTAGAGCCGGAGAAAATACTAAAATTGTCTTTACAGGTGACGTTAATCAAATTGATACACCTTATTTAGATGAAAACAGTAATGGATTGGCTTATTTGATCGATAAATTAAAAGGTCAAGAATTGTTTGCCCATGTTAAACTAGAAAAAGGAGAACGATCTGAACTAGCCAATTTGGCAAATGAATTATTATAAAACTAAAATGGCTGTCAATAATTGACAGCCATTTTTATATACTTTAATCACATTTTCCTTCTGGAGTACAAACCTTTCCTTCAATGATTGTGAAAGGGGATATTGGATTGTCTTTTTTCCATTCTTCAAATGCCTTTTCAATTGTTTGCAAAAATGCTTCAGGTGCTTGAGCTCCTGAAACTGCATACTTTCTATTCATCACAAAAAACGGCACTCCTTGGATACCCAATTCACCTGCTTCTTGAATATCTGCTTTTACGGTATCTTCATATTTTTTATCCGTTAAAGCTGTTGATATTTCTTCATCTGACAAACCAATCAATTTTGCAACTGCATTTAATTCATTTTGATCATTTAAATCCTTACCATCAGTGAAATATGCTTTGAAGAATTGCTCCTCAGCTTGATCTCCTAACCCTTTTGTTTTCGCAAATTGAATAATACGATGAGCATTAAAAGAGTTGGCCACCTTCGAATTATCAAAGTTGTATGTCAAACCTGCATTTTTAGCTGTTTGTGTAACTGATTCATGGATTTCCTTGCATTGATCAATTGACCAACCTTTTCTTTGTGCTAAATACTCGTAAGTACTTTGCGTAATTTTTTCTTTTGGTACACTTGGATCTAATTGAAAACTCTTCCAAACCAACTCGATGTGTTGAGCATCTTTAAATTTTGAAATTGCTTCTTCGTAATTTCTCTTCCCAATATAGCAAAACGGACACATAATGTCACTCCAAACTTCAATTTTCATCTTCTTTTGTTTTATTTGATTATCCATATTCAATCGACTTTCTTGACTATATCCAAAATTAATAGTGTAAAAACCGACAAATAAGGTTATTAATAAATATTTCATATAAAAATTAACTTACTAATGATTAAGTGAGTATCCTTTATTATTAAAGTTATTTGTATTCAGGAAATAATTCCAACAAACCTGCTTCAGAAGCATCACAAACACCTCGTTCAGTTATAATTTTTGTTACATATTTTGCAGGAGTCACATCAAATCCATAGTTACTTGCAGGTGTTGTTTCGGGGCAAATCAATACTGAATCAATACTACCTGTAGTTTTTGATTTTCCAATAAAATACTTCACCTCATCTTGACTACGCTCTTCAATTGGAATATCAAATCCACTTTTCATGTTCATATCCAATGTTGTAGATGGAAGTGCTACATAAAAAGGAATATTATTATCATTTGCTGCCAATGCTTTTAAATATGTTCCTATTTTATTAGCAACATCACCATTTCTCGTTGTTCGATCCGTTCCAACAATTACCATGTCAACAAATCCATGTTGCATCAAGTGACCACCTGCATTGTCAACAATTAATGTGTGAGGTACATTATGGCGAGTTAATTCATAACAAGTTAAATTACTTCCTTGATTTCTTGGACGAGTTTCATCCACCCAAACATGGACTTTGATTCCTTTTTCAATTGCTTGATAAATTGGAGAAGTGATTGTTCCCCACTCGATACAACCAAGCATTCCAGCATTGCAATGAGTAAGAATGTTGACAACTTCACCTCCTTTTCTTTTTGCAATTTCTTCAATAAATTGTAAACCATATACACCAATCATTCGACAAGTCTCTACATCATCTTCAACAATTTGATTGGCCATATCCCATGCTGTTTCAAGGAAATTACCTTCAGAATTGTCTAATGCTTCACGCATTTTATCCAATGCCCAAAATAGATTTACAGCCGTAGGTCGAGATGCTCTTAAATCTGAAAAAGCAAGATCTAAAAACGAACCATCCAACTGTTTTTCAACCAATTCTCTAACCGCAAGATAAATACCATAAGCTGCAGTAGCGCCAATTAAAGGAGCACCTCTTACAGTCATATCTTTAATAGCAATTTCTGCATCTTTGTAAGTAAGTAACTTTTTAGTTACTAATTCGTGAGGAAGGATTTTTTGATCTATTACTTCTACAAATCGATCTTCTGTTGTCCAAATGGTTCTGAATTTACTCATGGAATATTATTAACGATTAAACTTTTTTTACCTTATCACTTGTTAGAGCAATATCTAATACTTCTTTCATTTGATTCACAAAATGAAACGTCAATCCTTTTAGATATTCTGGTTCTATTTCTTCAATATCTTGTCGATTTTTTTCACACAAGATGATTTCTTTAATTTTTGCTCGTTTAGCTGCTAGAATCTTTTCTTTAATCCCCCCAACAGGTAACACTTCTCCACGAAGTGTAATTTCACCTGTCATTGCTAAATTTTTCTTCACCTTTCTTTGCGTAAATGAAGATGCCAAAGCTGTTAACATTGTAATACCTGCACTTGGGCCATCTTTTGGTGTTGCTCCTTCAGGTACATGTATGTGAACATTCGAGTTTTCAAAGACATCCTGACTTAAATCAAACCAGTGACTATGCGATTTTAAGAATTCTAAAGCAATTATTGCAGATTCTTTCATTACGTCACCAAGATTTCCCGTTAACGTTAGTTTTCCTTTACCTTGAGTAATTGATGATTCAATAAACAAGATATCTCCTCCTACACTTGTCCAAGCTAAACCAGTAACTACACCAGCAACATCATTGTTTTCATATTTAGTTTTAGATCTACCAGGTCCTAAAATTGTTTTCAAATCAGTTTCAGAAACTTTCACAGTAAACTCTTCTTCCATTGCTATTTGACGAGCTCTATTTCTCACCATCTTGGCAACCATCTTATCCAGTCCTCGAACTCCTGATTCATTTGTGTATTCTTCAACCAATTTTTCTAAAACTTTCTTATCAACAGAAATATCTTTTTTAGAAATACCGTGTTCTTCTATTTGTTTAGGTAATAAATGGCGTTTAGCAATTTCAATTTTTTCTTCAATTGTATAGCCATTTACCTCTATCAATTCCATTCGATCACGAAGAGGCCCCTGAATTTCAGATAAATTATTTGCTGTTGCAATAAACATTACCTTCGAAAGGTCAAACTCTGTTTCTACATAATTATCATAAAAAGAACTGTTTTGCTCTGGATCTAGAACTTCTAACAGAGCTGATGAAGGATCACCATGATTACTTCTGCCTAGCTTATCTATTTCATCTAATACAAATACAGGATTTGCTGTTTCAGCCTTTTTCAAATTTTGAACAACACGTCCTGGCATTGCTCCGATATAAGTTTTTCTATGCCCACGGATTTCAGATTCATCATGAACACCTCCTAATGACATTCGAACATATTTACGTCCCATTGCTTCAGCAATTGATTTACCAAGAGATGTTTTACCAACTCCTGGAGGGCCATAAAAACACAAAATCGGTGCTTTCATGTTTCCTTTTAATTTTAAAACAGAAAGGTATTCCAAAATGCGTTCCTTTACCTTTGCCAAACCATAATGATCTCTTTCTAATATCGTTTTTGCGCGTTTTAAGTCATGAACGTCTTTTGTAAAAACTCCCCAAGGTAATTCCAACAATAAATCTAAATAATTCAGTTGAACAGTGTATTCCGCTCCCTGAGGATTCATACGTTTCAGTTTTTCTAATTCCTTAAAAAACAACTTTTCCGTTTTCTCATCCCATTTTTTCAGAACAGCTCTATCATGTAATTCAGCGATATCTGCTTCATGAGGACTTCCTCCTAACTCATCTTGTATCGTTCGAATTTGTTGATGTAAAAAATATTCTCGTTGCTGACGATCCATATCTTTTCTCACCTTTGATTGAATTTCATTACGCATTTGTAACATTTGAACTTCTAAATTCAAATGCTCCAACACCATTAAAATTCTTTTTTTTGCATCTAATTCGTTCAACATTTCCTGCTTTTTCGAAACATCAGCATTCATGTTTGAACAGATAAAATTGATTAAAAACGAAGGTGAATCGATATTTTTTATTGCGAAAGTTGCTTCCGTAGGAATGTTTGGACTTTCTTGGATTATTTGCAAAGACAATTCTTTGATAGAAGTAATCATCACTTCCATTTCTTTGCTTTTAAAATCTACTTTCGATTCTGTTAAATAATTAACCTTTGCTTTTATATAAGGCTCACTTTGTGTTGGCTCAATTAATTCAAATCGCTTCTTTCCTTGAATAATCACAGTTGAGCTACCATCTGGCATTTTTAACATTCGAACAATCTGTGCAACTGTACCAATTTTATTTAAATCATTAAACTCAGGTGATTCTTCTTCTTGATCTTTCTGTGAAACGACACCAATAATTTTATTTCCTTTATTGGCTTCTTGAATCAATTTAATGCTTTTATCTCGACCAACTGTAATTGGGATAACAACCCCTGGAAAAAGGACATTATTTCTTAAAGGTAAAATTGGTAATTCATCCGGAAAAGATTCATTATTCATCGTTTCTTCCTCTTCAGCTGTAATTAAAGGAATAAATTCTGAATCAGTATCGACTGTGTCTGTTAATTGTATTAGGGCTTTATCAAAAAAGTCATTCATATTGTTGTGTCTTAAATAGACAATTTGTCAGTAAACAAAAGTTCACTTTCAAATTAAATCTGATTTTTATTAGTTGACGTAGTAAATTCAATGATTATGCCATAGAATAAAAACGGAAAAATTGTCGTGTTTTTTATTAAACCAGTCCTTCTAATTGTTCAAAAACTGGAATTAATGAAGCTCCCCTATCTGTTAGCGTGTATTCGATGTGTAATGGTTTTTGTTGAATCACTTCTTTACTCAATAAACCTGACTCTTCTAATTCTTTTAAAGCTGTAGCAATTGATTGTTTATTAGAACCTTCTAATTGTTTCAAAAGCGTATTAAAGCGTAAAGGTCCAGTAACAGCTAAACGAAAAATTTCTGGTTTCCATTTACCTGACAGCATTTTTAACAACCCTTGCACAGGGCATGTTTCTGGAGCTTTATCTAAATTATTGGTAGTCATTTTTTTTTGACTTATTGCACGTTTAATTAAGCTTTACGACATTTGTACAAATGTAATAAATACATGAGAACAATAAAAATATTTACAATATTCATTCTACTTGGCATATTTAGCAATTGTCAAGCTCAAAAAGAAAAACAGATGGAAACAAAAAACAATCCACTTATATGTGATCCAGCAGTTGGTGTTTGTGAAATACCAGGGCTATCAGCTTCAGAAAACAATCAATCAATTAAAACAGATAATAAACCTGTAAAAATTATATACTATACAGATCCTATCTGCTCTTCTTGCTGGGGAATCGAGCCTCAATTAAGACGATTGAAACTAGAATACGGAAATGATATCGAAGTTGATTACAGAATGGGAGGACTTCTTCCTGATTGGACGTATAATAGTGGAGGTATTAGTAAGCCATCTGATGTAGCACATCACTGGGACGAAGTAAGTGCACATTACAACATGCCTATTGATGGAGATGTTTGGCTGGAAGATCCATTATCATCTTCTTATCCTCCTTCAATTGCATTTAAAGCTGCTCAGTTACAAGACAAGCAAAAAGCAATTGAGTTTCTTCGTGTTTTGCGTGAAATGCTATTCTTACAAAAGAAAAACATTACCAAATGGGAAGTTGTAGAAGTTGCTGCTAAAAAAGTTGGATTAGACACGAAGCAATTAAAAGAAGATTATGAAGGAAAAGCAAAACAACTTTTTCAAGATGATTTAGAATATGGAAGAAAATTAGGTGTAAGAGGATTTCCATCAATTTTTATAACAAATGGAGAGGGTGCTTCGGAATTTGTTTATGGTTTCAGGCCTTATTCAAATTTTGAAACGAGTTTAAAGAAAATTTATCCTACTGCGTCAAAAGTTGAATACAAAAAAGATTGGCAGAGTATATTTTCAAAATATCCAACTTTAACCACTAGAGAATTTTCAGAATTAACTGATAAATCTATTGAAGCTGGTGAAAAAGAATTAATTGATTTACAATCAAAAGGGAAGATTTCTCGTTTAGATTCAAAAAATGGTCCTCTTTGGATTATTAAATAATAACATTAAAAATAGTCATAATGAAAAAGCGGTTTTCTGTCAGAAAACCGCTTTTTCATTTATATGAATTTAACCTTCATAATCCGGATCTAACAAATATCCTAATTCGGGCAATCGTTTAAACATTTTAACTACAAATGGACATGTTGGAAAAATTTTAATGTCTTTTTCCTTAGCAAATTCGATTAATTTGTCAAACAGTGGCATTCCTAATTTTAAATCACGAAATTCTTCTTTGACAAAAGTACTATAAGCATTGATGTTTCCATTATCTAACCATTTGAACTTAATGAATCCAATCTCTTGGTTTTCTATTTCTACAGCAATTCTTCCTTCTTTTGAATCATCTATAATTTTAAATTCTGCTTCCATGATATTGATTATTTTAATGTTTTAATACCCATTTCATATAATGCAAAACCAATTAGGTCTGCATTTTCTGCAACAACTTGCTCTGTTGAACGTCCAGCACCATGTCCAGCATTCATTTCTATTCTAACCAATATAGGTTTACTACAACTTTGTTTTTCTTGTAATTCTGCACCAAATTTAAATGAATGTGCAGGCACTACTCTATCATCATGATCACTTGTAATAATCATTGTTGAAGGATAACAAACACCCTTTTTGACATTGTGAACTGGAGAATAAGATTTTAAATATTCAAACATTTCTTTACTGTCTTCAGCTGTACCATAATCGTAAGCCCATCCTGCTCCAGCAGTAAATTTATTATAACGAAGCATATCTAATACTCCAACACCTGGAAATGCAACTTTTGCAAAATCAGGTTTCATTGTCATTGTTGCACCAACTAATAATCCTCCATTCGACCTTCCAGAAATTGCTAAAAATTCTGTAGAGGTATAGCCTTTCTTTTTCAAGTATTCACCTGCTGCAATAAAATCTTCAAAAACATTTTTCTTTTGCATTTTAGTTCCTGCGTCATGCCATTTTTTACCATACTCTCCTCCTCCACGAATATTAGGAACAGCATAAATACCACCATTTTCCATCCAAACAGCATTCACAACGGAAAATGCAGGCTGTAAGCTAATGTTGAAACCGCCGTACGAATAAAGAATCGTAGGGTTTTTACCATTTAATTTCGTCCCTTTTTTATAACTTATCATCATTGGTATTTTAGTGCCATCTTTTGATGTATAAAAAACTTGTTCAGAAACAAAATCATCAGGATTAAAATTAACTTTCGGTTTTTGATAAACCTCCGATTTGCCATTTTCAACTTTGTATTTATAAATTGTTCCAGGAGTAATGTAGTTTGTAAAAGAGTAATAAATATCTTTTTGATTTGTCTTTCCACTAAATCCACTAACCGTTCCATTTCCAGGTAATTCAACTTTTCGAATTAACTTACCTTCATAATCTAATTGATTGACATAAGATAAAGCATCTTTCATGTAACGTGCAAAAATAAACCCTCCTCCTGTAGAAACAGTAAGAACATTGTCCGTTTCTTTAATCACTTCTATTCTTTCATCTGGCTTTTCTATCGAAAACATTTGTAATTTTCTGTTTGGAGCATCTTTGTCTGTCAGAATATATAAATAATCACCTTTCGAATCAATTATTCCTGAACTACAATCAAATCCTGTTTGAATAAGAATAATTTTTTTGTCATTTTTTAAATCTTGAAGTAAAAGCTCATTCCCATAAGTTGTATTTGATGCTGATATAATTAAAAATCTTTCATCATCAGAAATAGAAGCAGTGATATATCTTCTTTTATACTTGTCCCCACCTATAATCATCTTATCTTCAGATTGTTTTGATCCTAATTTGTGAAAATATAATTTGTGCGTATCCGTTTCAGCGGATAGTTCACTTCCTTTAGGTTTATCATAACTAGAATAATAAAAACCTTCATTTCCTAACCAAGCAATATTTGAAAATTTCACATCAACCAATGTGTCACCTACTTGAGTTTTATTGACAACATCTAGAACAATAATTTTATTCCAATCACTTCCTCCTTCAGAAATACTATATGCTACAAGCGTTCCATTTTTGTTAAACGAAACAGTACTCAAAGAAGTAGTGCCATCTTTTGAAAACTCATTCGGATTAAGAAAAATCTCCTCCTTCCCGTTTTTATCTTTTCGATACAAAACAGATTGAGCTTGTAAACCATCATTTTTGTAGTAATAAATGAAATCACCCTCTTCAAACGGAGCGCTTATTTTTTCATAATTCCATTTATCTCTTAATTGGCCCTTAATTTTATCTAAAAAGGGGATATTTTTCAAATATTGTCTAGTGAAATCTACTTCACTTTCTACCCAACTTTTAGTTTCTTTAGATTTGTCATCTTCCAACCAACGGTAAGAGTCATTTATTTTTGTTCCAAAATATTCATCTTGATGTTCCACTTTTTTGGTTATTGGATAATTATTTTGAGCATATACTGTAACAGATGTCATTGCACAAGCGACTGTAAAAAGTTTCAAATTCATTCTAATCTTTTTCTTCAAATATAAAAAATTACTTCTTTATACTAGTTACATGATTTTTGGCTTTGATAATTAAAATTCGAAATTACCGTACAATTAATCTTATAAAGTTTCAATGAAATGATATAATATATTTCCTCTTTCAGTTACTTAATTTTGTAAAACAGATATTTTAAAATTAAAACACATGAATACTTTTAAATTACCAATTGATTTTGAATTAACACAAAATTTATTTGATTCATTCTCTAAAATTGATGGAGTAAAAAACGTTGAAAGGGAAAGCGAACATCTTTTAATTTTTACTTTAGAAGACAATGAAAACATATCAATTTCGCATATTTTAAATAAAATAAGCGAAATAAAGAGTGATATTTCAATTATAGAAGAAAGTTATTTGGTTGAAAAATTATCGTGTGGTAGTTGTGCTACAAGTGCTCAAAAACTCTTAAGGAATCAACCTGGGGTCATTGTTGCAAAAGTTGAATACCCTACAAAATCAGCTGAAATTATTTATCTAAAAAACAAAACCACTCCCCTAAAATTAAAGATTGCATTAGAGCAGTTAGGGTATGAATTAGTCGTACAATAAAATGACAAAGAAGACAGTATCCGTTTCAAATATGTCTTGTGCTGCATGTGCAAGTAGTATAGAACGTTTTTTAGTAAACCAAGATGGTGTTAAAAATGCTTCCGTAAACTATGCTAATGAAGTTGCAACTATAGAATTTTCAGATAGCACAAACATTCAGACACTAAAATCTGCTGTTCAGATGATTGGTTACGATTTAATTGAAACCAATACAGAAAAAGGAAAAGAAGAAGTTCATCAACTGAAAGTAAATTCATTTAAAAAATTAAAGAGAAATGCTATTGGTTCAATTATTCTCGCCATTCCTTTATTTATAATAGGTATGTTCTTTATGGATATGCCTCATGGAAACTATATTATGTGGGCTTTATCCACACCAATGATATTCTATTTTGGGAGACATTTTTTTGTTGGTGCATGGAAGCAATTAAAAAATCGTTCTGCAAACATGGATACATTAGTAGCAATGAGTACAGGAATTGCCTACTTTTTTAGTGTTTTTAACACATTAAACCCAAACTATTGGCATAGTAAAGGTATACATGCACATGTATATTTTGAAGCCGCAGGAATCGTTATTGCATTTATTTTACTTGGGAAATTACTTGAAGAACAGGCAAAAGGAAATACAAGTTCTGCAATAAAAAAACTAATGGGTTTACAACCAAAAACTATTACTATTATCCAAGAAGATGATCAGCAGAAAGAAGAACTGGTCGTTAATATTCAAAAAGGAAACATTATTCTTGTTAAACCTGGTGAAAGAATTGCTGTAGATGGAATTGTTTTAAAAGGGAGTTCTTATGTAGATGAGAGTACAATCAATGGTGAATACACACCTGCTTCAAAAAATATTGGTGATCAAGTTTATGCTGGTACAATTAATCAAAAAGGTTCATTTCAATTTACTGCCGAAAAAGTTGGTGGAGATACACTACTTGCTCAAATCATAAAAATGGTAGAAGAAGCTCAAGGAAGTAAAGCCCCAATTCAAAAATTAGTAGATAAAATTGCTTCGATATTTGTCCCGATAGTAATTGGAATTGCTTCATTAAGTTTTATTTTATGGATGATTTTTGGCGGAATCAATGGATTTGAACAAGGATTAATGTCGGCAGTTACCGTATTAATTATTGCCTGTCCTTGTGCTTTGGGATTGGCGACACCAACAGCAATAATGGTTGGTGTCGGTAAAAGTGCTGAAAATGGTATATTAATAAAAGATGCTGAAAGTTTAGAACTGGCTAGAAAATTAAATACCATTGTGTTAGATAAAACAGGGACTATTACAGAAGGAAAACCAATTGTTAGCGATTTAAATTGGTTTAGTAATTATTCCGATAATTTTCAAAACATACTATTTAGCATCGAAAAATCTTCCGAGCATCCTCTCGCTGATGCTATTGTTGAACACTTAAAAGATACAAGTATTTTTCTAGATGACATACACATAGAAAACATATCTGGGCAAGGAATAAAAGGAATTTATCAAAACGAAACCTACATTATTGGAAATGAATCGCTTCACAATGAACAAGGTACTGTCGTTTTAAAAGAGCATAAAGAATGGATTAAAAATCAACTCAATCAAGCAAAAACAGTTGTCATATTTAGTCAAAATAAGTTATTATTAGGAATAATTTCTATTTCTGATAAAATCAAAGAAAATTCAGCTGAAGCAATAAAAGCATTTGATCTTCAAAACATCGAAACAATCATGCTGACAGGCGATAATATTGCGACAGCAAGAGCAGTGTCAGAGCAAGTAGGCATTAAATCATACTACGCAAATGTACTTCCCGATCAAAAAGCTGAATTTGTAAAAAATCTTCAAAAAAATGGAAGAACGGTTGCAATGGTTGGTGATGGTATCAATGACAGTAGTGCATTAGCTCTTTCAGATGTAAGTATAGCAATGGGTCACGGAAGTGATATAGCAATGGATGTAGCTAAAATGACCATTGTATCATCAGATTTATTAAAAATTCCAACTGCAATAAGAATTTCAAAACAAACAAATCAAGCGATTAAGCAAAATTTATTTTGGGCATTCATTTACAACATTATTGGTATTCCAATTGCTGCTGGAATTCTTTATCCAATAAATGGATTTTTACTTGATCCTATGTGGGCTGGTGCTGCAATGGCATTAAGTTCTGTAAGTGTTGTTGGGAATAGTTTGTTATTAAAAATCAGAAAATAACAAGAAGTCTAGTAAAAATCAACTACAAATAGTAATTTATCAATTCCCTTCGTTAACTTTGCATCTTTCTATAGAAAGGTGAAAAACATTAAATTATATCAAGTATTTCTTGCACTATTAGGCTTAGTTGCCTTACTATTAACGATTAGTACAGTTATTCCAAGTGATGGAATACAATTGTTTGGAGTGAATTTAAAATTCCCAACACTCGATCGATTAATGCACCCTAAGAAACAAGAGACTGCAAATATTGATAGTTTAATTTTAGATGTAGACACAACTTTGGTCGACCCACTTATTCAACATGGTGATGGACGTGATGGAACTATGGGAGCTCCAAATGCAGGACAATTAAGTGTAAAAAATTCAACGATTATTCATTTAAATGAAGCTGGTACTGCTAATCTCAATAAGTTTTTTGAAAAATTAAGTGCTGCTGCTGGATCAAAAAAGAAAATTCACATTTTGCATTATGGGGATTCTCAAATTGAAGGAGATAGAATGACTGGATTTATGCGTGAACGTCTTCAAAATCAATTTGGTGGTAATGGTCCTGGTTTGGTTCCATCTAATAATGTTTACAATACATTTGCTTTTACTCAAAGTTATTCTGCCAATTTTATTAGATATACCTGTTTTGGTGGCGATAAACTGAATAACAAAAAATATGGAGTAATGGGTTCTGCTGCTCGTTTTACCAGAGAGTACAAGGACAGTGCTGCAATTGCAAATGAAAATACAATAAAAACAGCATGGATAGAAATTGGATCATCTGCAAGTGCATTTGGTCGTTCAAAAAATTTCAATACAGTAAAAATGTATTACAATAGTTGTGTAAAACCCTGTGCAATTAATGTTTATGAAAATGGTACTCTTATACACCAAGATAGCTTAAAGACTGATGGCAAATCGCACATTTTTAAATTAAGCTTCCCTCAAACACCAGGAAAATTAAAATTTGAATTTTCAAGTGCTATAAGTCCAACAATTAGTAATTTTTCTCTCGAAGGTGATTATGGGGTACAAATGTCAAATATTGGAATGAGGGGTTCAAGTGGTACAATATTTGGTTCTATGGACAGAGGAGTAGCAGGGGAAGCGATGAATGACCTTGGCGTTGAGTTAATCATCATGCAATTTGGTGGAAATTCTGTACCATTTTTTAAAGATAGTTCAAGCGTAAGAAATTATGCAAATTATTTTAAGGGTCAATTAAATACAATAAAATCATTACGTCCTTCTGCAGCGATAATAGTAATTGGACCAAGTGATATGTCAAAGATGTCTGATGGAGTTTATGAAACATATCCATTTTTACCATATTGTGTAGAACAAATGAAAAAAGTAAGTTTAGAAACTGGTTCTGGATATTGGGATTTGTATGATGCAATGGGTGGAAAAAATTCAATGCCTGCTTGGGTAAAAAAAGGTTTGGCAGGAAATGATTATATTCACTTTAGTAATGGTGGAGCAAGAATGGCTGCTCAGTTATTTTATGATGCACTAATAGCTGAATACATTCGTTGGAGTGGTAAAGGAGAGTAATAAATGAAAAAAAACGTTCTAACAAGAATCTGTTTAACATGCATTGCAGCTATGTTTTTAATGAATGTGCTTGCCCAAAAATCACCTTCATTAAAGTCATATCAAAACGCTGATTTTTGCAAATTAGACACCTCTTTTAAAACTATTTATCCATTTGTTGATTATTCTAAAAATAATTTTAAATTCTACACCGACAACAGTCCGAATTTTGAATATCTCTATCACCAAATAGATTCAATGATTCGATTTCAAGATCGAAAACTCAATTTTTATCACATTGGTGGTTCGCATGTACAAGCAGATATTTACACCAATGATATACGGATGTTTTTGCAAACAAACTACCAACATTTAAATGGTGAAAGAGGTATGGTTTTTCCTTTTAATCTTGCAGGCACAAATAATCCAGGAAATTATCGTTTCACTTCACCATCAAAATTTCGAGGAAATCGTGTTGTAACTAATAAGGATAAATCAATTGATTTTGGATTACTTGGAGCTTCTTTAATTAGTTCTGATTCGATTGTTCAATTTTATTTTCACCACAAAAACACTATATCAAAACCAGGTTTTTGTAAAATTCGAATTTTTCATAACAAAGGAGAATTACCTTATGATTTGAATTTTGGATTAGACGAAATTTTAATTACTTCAATTGATAAAAATGAAAAGATTGGATATACTGAAGTTGAATTTTCAGATAAATTGGATTCATTAGACTTACAATTCTCTAGAAAAATTGACCAAATTACAGAATTAGAAATATATGGTTTTCAATTTCTCAATGAAGACCCTGGAATTGCGTATAATTCAATTGGAATTAATGGAGCTGGACTTTATTCGTATTTAAATTGCATCCGATTTGAAGAACAACTCACTACATATCCACCAGATTTTTTCGCATTTGCAGTTGGTACAAATGATGGTAACGTTCCTTACGATAAATTTGATCCTCAAGTTTATAAAAACAACTTGGAACAGTTGATGAAAATTGCACTAAGAACAAACCCTAATTGTGCTTTATTATTGACAGTACCAAATGACGCATACTATCGAAAAAAGGCACTTAATCGAAATATTGCAAGGGAACGTGAGGTCATTATAGAGTTGGCTCAAAAATATAAAATGGCTGTTTGGGATTTCTATGGTATAATGGGAGAATTAGGTTCTTCTAAAACATGGCAAAAAAATGGTCTTATGCAAGCAGATTTAGTTCATTTTTCAAGTCCAGGCTATCATTTTAAAGGTGATTTGTTTAATGATAGTTTCCTAAAATTTATGGAACAGATGCAGTTGACAAATTCAACTGATTTTTCAACTGGAAAATAAAATAATTTAATAAACTGAAAAACTTCTATCCCAATCTTTCCAAACAGGCTCGTAACCTCTATCAGATATAATTCTTGAGATTTCTGCTGCTGAACGTTCATCGCTGATTTCAAATTGTTCCAAAGATTCTGGTTCCGCCGAATATCCACCTGGATTTGTCTTTGAACCAGCGGACATGGTTGTTACACCTAATGGAATAACGTTATCTCTGAATTTTTCATTTTCACGTGTAGAAAGTGAAATTTCCAAATCTTCGTTCCAAATGCGGTATGCACAAATCAATTGCAGCAAATCGCGGTCTTCCATAATGAAATTGGGTTCAATAATGCCTTCTGCTGGTCGCAGGCGTGGAAAGGAAACAGAATATTTGCTTTGCCAATAGGTTTTTTGTAAATAATCGATGTGCAAAGCATTGAAAAAACTATCAATTCGCCAGTCTTCCAAACCTAATAAAACGCCTAATCCCATTTTGTGAATTCCTGCTTTACCAATTCTGTCGGGTGTGTTTAGTCGGAAATTAAAATTGGATTTCTTTCCTTTCGGATGGTATTCTTTGTAAACATCACGATGATATGTTTCTTGATAAACTAGAACAGAATAAACACCTGCTTCGTGCAATTTTTCGTATTCTTCTTGCGAAAGCGGTTGAACTTCAATCGAAATATTGGAAAAATGTTCTTTGATTTGCTTAATCGACTTCAAAAAATAATGAATATTGACAATGTGATTGGATTCTCCTGTAACCAATAAAATATGATCAAATCCAGCACTTTTTACAATTTCTATTTCCTTTTCAATCTCCAACGGATTCAGCGTTTTTCTCGGGATTTTATTGTCCAAACTAAAACCACAATAGGTACAAATATTGTTGCATTCATTACTCAAATACATGGGGGCATACATTTGAATCGTTTTTCCAAATCGTTTTTTTGTCAGATTGTGACTCATTTGTGCCATTTGTTCCAAATAAGGAGCTGCGGCAGGAGAAATCAACACTGCAAAATCCTCAATTGTTCGTTTTGATTTCGAAAGTACACGTTCCACATCCTGAGCTGTTGTTTCATAAATTTTTTTACTGACAGCATCCCAGTTATATTGATCAAACAGGTCTTGAAACGTTGTTTCCATTTATTAATCGTTTAAAAATGAAGTTAATGGACTTGATGCTGAAGCGCTTGAGCGTTGTGTCCCAAGTTGTGCTTCGAATGCTTTTCTTCCACTAATAACCGCTTCTTTGAATGCTTCTGCCATTAACTTCGGATTTCCTGCAACAGCAATTGCTGTGTTTACCAAAACAGCATCAGCACCCAACTCCATTGCTTTTGCGGCATCTGAAGGAGCACCAATTCCGGCATCCACAATCACTGGAACTTTACTTTGTTCAATAATGATTTCCAAAAAATCGATTGTTTTCAATCCTTTATTTGTTCCAATCGGAGACCCCAAAGGCATAACAGCACTTGTTCCAACATCTTCTAATCGTTTGCACAAAACAGGATCAGCGTGGATGTATGGCAAAACAATGAATCCTAATTTTGCCAATTCTTCCGTTGCTTTCAATGTTTCAATCGGGTCTGGAAGCAAGTATTTGGGATCTGGGTGAATTTCTAATTTCAACCAATTTGTTTCCATTGCTTCACGTGCTAACTGTGCTGCAAAAACAGCTTCTTTTGCATTACGAGCACCTGAGGTGTTTGGTAGTAAATTGATGTGTGAGTGTTTCAAATGAGAAAGAAGAGCATCTGTTTCCGTTTCCAAATCCACACGTTTGAGTGCTACTGTTACCAATTCACTTCCTGACGCCAAAATTGCTTCTTCCATTTGTTTCGAAGATCCAAATTTCCCTGTTCCTAAAAACAATCGTGAGTTATATGTCTTGTCTGCGAATTTGAAATTTTCCATAATTATTTTGTTCGATCAATAATTTTTTTGTGTTCTGTCACTGGAGAATTTGTTATCAATCCTGAAACAGCAATTCCATAAATTCCCGAATTCAAAATTGGTTCAATATCTTTCAATTCAATTCCGCCAATGGCATAAATTTTTGCTGTTTTTCCTTCGGAATTTAATCTTTCAATTATTGCTTTGTAGCCTTCCAATCCCAAAATCGGGCTCAATTTATCTTTTGTTGTTGTAAATCGGAATGGTCCCAAGCCGATGTAATCACAATCTTCAGATATACGCTGAACAATATGGTTGTAGGTATTGGCTGTTCCTCCAATGATTTTATTTTCTCCCAACAGTTTTCTTGCTTCTTCAATGCGTGTATCGTCCAATCCAAGGTGGATACCATCCGCATCAACTTCTTTTGCCCACTCAACATAATCATTGATGATAAATGTTGCTTGGTGTTTTTGACAAAATTCTTTTACTTGCAACGATAGTGTAATAAACTCTTCTTTACTGACATTTTTCCATCGCAATTGAATCCATTTACAGCCTCCATTCAATGCTTTTTGAATATTGTGAAATTGTTCTTCCGCTGTAGAACCTTGAGATATGTATTGTAGTTTGCTTAACATTTAATTTTAATACTGAATTTTGAATTCAATTCTCAATTAATCTTCCTTCCTTTCCCAAATCGAGCCGAGCATCGCCACTCCATCAAATCCATTGCCAATTGCCAATTGTCCATTTTCATTCGTTATTCCTCCCAATGCAATCAATTTCGTTTGAAAATTCGTTCTCCTCTTAACTTCATCCAATAAATTCGTTTCGGAGATATATCCAATCTTTGAAATACTCGGAAAAACTGGACTTAAAAATGCATATTCAAAACAATCGGGTAATTCATTGAACTCTTCAATTGAATGAACAGAAGTAGACAAAATGAAATCAGAATAGTTATTCCAATCGCTTGTTTCATTTCGTTTTTGTGAAGTAAAATGCAAACGATTGATACCAAATTCTTCTGCCATCGAATGAAATTGATGCAAGACAAGTTTATCTCTATAATACGAATGGATACAAGATACAAAAGAACGATAATCTAATTCTGAATACTCAGGTTTTCGAATGTGCAACATTTCCAATCCGTCATCCAATAATTGATGGATGATTTGTATTTCGTTTGGTAACGAAACTGGATTGGTTATAACGATTGGTTTCATTTTATCTACCCCCCCTTTCGAGGGGGAGGATTATTTCAAATTATAAATAAATCTCTTTTCCTTTTTCGATAAATTCTTCTGATTTTTCCAACATGCCCTTTTCTGCAGATTCACGGATTTCTTGTGTGATTTTCATCGAACAGAATTTTGGTCCGCACATCGAACAGAAATGCGCCACTTTTGCTCCATCTGCCGGAAGTGTTTCATCGTGGAATTCTCTTGCTGTATCTGGATCAAGTGATAAGTTGAATTGATCTTCCCAACGGAATTCAAAACGTGCTTTACTCAGAACATTATCACGGTATTGTGCTCCTGGGTGGCCTTTTGCCAAATCCGCTGCATGTGCTGCCAATTTGTAAGTGATCACTCCATCTTTTACGTCTTTTCTGTTTGGCAATCCCAAATGTTCTTTTGGCGTTACATAACACAACATAGCGCAACCAAACCAACCAATCATTGCGGCTCCAATGGCAGAAGTAATGTGGTCATAACCTGGTGCAATGTCAGTTGTCAATGGTCCAAGTGTGTAGAATGGAGCTTCATGACATTCTTTCAATTGCTTGTCCATGTTTTCTTTGATCATGTGCATTGGAACGTGTCCTGGACCTTCAATCATCGTTTGAATATCGTGTTTCCAAGCAATTTTTGTCAATTCTCCTAATGTTTCCAATTCCGCAAATTGAGCAGCGTCATTAGCATCCGCAATTGCTCCTGGACGTAAACCATCTCCTAAAGAGAAAGCAACATCATATTTTTTCATGATTTCACAAATCTCTTCAAAATGTGTGTACAAGAAATTTTCTTTGTGGTGAAACAAACACCATTTTGCCATGATAGAACCACCACGAGAAACAATTCCAGTTACGCGATTTGCTGTCAAATGGATGTAACGTAACAATACTCCTGCATGAATGGTAAAATAAGAAACTCCTTGTTCTGCCTGTTCAATCAATGTATCACGGAAAATTTCCCAAGTTAAATCTTCAGCAACTCCCTTTACTTTTTCCAATGCTTGGTAAATCGGAACTGTACCAATCGGAACTGGTGAATTACGGATAATCCATTCACGTGTTTCGTGAATGTTTTTCCCTGTTGACAAATCCATGATTGTATCAGCTCCCCAACGGCAAGCCCAAACTGCTTTTTCAACTTCCTCTTCAATACTTGATGTTACCGCACTGTTTCCAATATTTGCATTGATTTTCACCAAGAAATTACGTCCAATAATCATCGGCTCACTTTCAGGGTGATTGATATTGTTTGGAATAATTGCACGACCAGCAGCAATTTCATCGCGAACAAACTCAGGTGTGATTTTCCCCTTCGGTGTATTTGCTCCAAAACTGTTTCCTGGATGCTGAAAATCCATTCCTTTTGTTGCATTGTCCAATTGCTCGATGCGTTGATTCTCACGAATAGCAATGTATTCCATTTCTGGCGTAATCATTCCTTTCTTCGCGTAATACAATTGAGAAACATTTGCTCCTTCTTTTGCACGCATTGGTTTGTGTTGGTATTCAAAACGTAAATGGTCTAATTTTTCATCATTCAATCGTTGTTGACCATATTCCGAAGTAATTGAATCCAAAATTTCAACATCACCACGATCCAAAATCCATTGTTCACGAATACGGGGCAATCCTTTTCTTACGTCAATTTCAAAATTTTCATCTGTGTAAGCACCTGACGTATCGTACACAGTAATCGGTGGATTCTCTTCAATTCCTCCATTGCTTAATTTTGTTGGATGCAATGTAATCTCACGCATTGCAACTTTAATCGGGTGGATTGTTCCGTCCACATAGACCTTTTTAGATCCTGAAAAAGGAGTTGTCGAAATTTCTTGATTGTTATTCATCGTTTTTGATTTTTTAATTTAATTTATCAGAGTAGAAGCAAAATATACTTCACAATTAACCTCCCTGAGTTGCGGTGATGATTAATACATCAGCATTTTCTTGAATGATTGTGGTTTGCCAATTTGATTTTGGTACAATTTCATTGTCTATAGCAACAGCAATTCCATTCTGGCGATTGGGAAATTCCAAATCAAGTAATTCCTGCACAGAAACTGTAATCTGTTCGTATTGTTTATTTTTATTATTGACAATTAATTTCATTCCTATTTATTTAATTCAAAATTAACTTTAGGAATGAACCAATTTGGTAGAACACCATTGATGTCTTTCACTTTTCCCTCCGTCGGTATGAGCCGAATCAGGTTCAAAGGGTAACTCTCAGCCTAAAATATAGACACCCCCAAAGTTGAATCAAAGATAGTATAAAATACTTACATTATTAAAAATCAAATATTATAATATATAAACTCATTTTGGCATTTTTTACATTAAGTTAGTGTAACTCAAAAGTTAAAAACATAATAATTTTATAAACAGTTTTGTTTTTATTAAAAAAAATTATACTTTCGCTACCTGCTAATATGTAAAGCACATCTGTATGAAAACAAACCTTGTGACCTCAAATTACGCTTTATCGAACAAAAGTATTTGTGGTTATTTTGAGCAAGAAAGCTTTTTATTCAATAATAATCTACGATTATATGATTGTAGTATTGACTATGCAACATAAAAAATGTTTCCAAATATTTTTTAATTAAATTTTTTAAGCTAACATTTTTAAAACTACATACCAAGATGAAAACAAACCACTTAACGAAAATAGGAAAAGGTATACCTTTAATTTTTTTGTTTTTATTATTTACTTTTTCGGCCATTTCACAAAGAAAATTAATTTGGAGAGGAACTGGAAATAACAATGGAAATGGTTCTCAATTAGCAAATTATGTTGACCATTTGGGGAATACTTTTCCAACAGGGTCTGCCGTAATCCAAGCGACTGACTCCCTTTACTTTACGGAAGACAATACTGTAGCAACACATCATAGTAATATAACATTTGCTGTAGGTACGGTTTGTGCAAAAATTGTAATTACAAACAATGCAACAAATACACCTTATGTTTTAAACTTTCCTCATTCTGGAGGAGGAGGAACAAATATTAATGGAAATCTGATAGTATCAGGAAACATTTCTCATATATTAAAAGGTAGTGCCGTTCCAAACGAATTAAACAATAGTAATATTTCTTTACGCATAAGTGGAAATGTTTCATTAACAAACCCTTCTGTTCAATTACAAAATCTACACCTTTCATGTGCTGGATCATCAGGTGCTGTAAATGTTATTGATATTCCCCCTTTGGCATTTCAATCAGGTTATTTAAGGTTTGATGTACCAGAAGCTTCTACCCTTGCGGGTACTTCTTATTCTTTACCTCATGATTTGATTGTAGATAATGTAAAAATACTTTTCTTCAATGGTAGTTTTACTTCTAATGGTCATCTTATTAGTACAAATCATGCTGATCCCATTTATTATTCCGATTCACAACTTAGATCATCCATTTGGTTCAATGTTGGAGGAGGGTCAGGAAAAAGAGGGATAATAAATTTAGCTAATAGTAAAATTATATCTAGAGGTAATATTTTTGTTTTCGGGCATTTAGGAGCTACGGTTTCTTACGATGTTAATGGAACAGAATTCGAATTACATTCAGCAAACTTTTTAACGAGTCAATTACCTGCTGGTGAAGTTCCATTCGCATCACAAAGGTTGTATTGGAATGGAATAAAGAGAATAAGCTTTCTATCTGATGGATTAGATGGAAACCATTCTCACTTTTTAGATCAAGGGTTTTATTGGTCGAGTATATCAGCAAGATCTATTTATATTGATCGTTCTGATTTTGAATTTAGAGGTGCTGGTGGCGATATCGCTGTTACATCACAACCGTACATTCATGCAGATACATTGATTCTTTCTCCACGAGTTTCGAGAGTAGGGTTTAGTCAGCAGGCACCTGCCTATCGTTTTGATACAATTGTTGCAATGGCAGGAACCTGTTCCTCGTCTCTTTTATTTGAAAATTTACCTGATTTAATATCTGCACGTGGAAAGATTCGACTAGGATCTAATGTTGTACTCCCTCGTTTATCCATAAGAAGTATCGAAGTAACAGTAGCGGCAGCAGATTCATTAACTGCGGGTTATGACTTAGGGAATAACGGAACTTCTCATTTAAGTTTTACACCTCCAGCAAGTCAGATTTACTATTGGGTAGCAGCAAGTGGTAATTGGCATGATCCAAGTAATTGGTCAATAGGTACTCCTACTGCAACAGCTCCAACAACAAACCTATGCCTTCCAACAATCATTGACAGTGTTGTTTTTCTTTCAGCAACTGCTAATGTTTCTATACAAGCAGATTCTACAGCCTATTGTCGTGGAATGTTATGGCAAGGTGGTACAAATTTTTCAACGTCTGGAGGAGAACTTTTTATTTCAGGTAATTTTAATAGTTTAGCTTTTAGTGGAGCTTCAATGAATGTACCTTTTCATTTTGTTTTAGGAGGAAATCGTACGATACAGCCGGGCTCGAGTTTACATTCAGGTCAATGGATGTTTGGACATACTGGCGAATATCGATTACTTGGTAATCTAACAGGCGGAGTTTGGAGTCATTATAGCGGAACGGTTAATACAAATACAAATACCGTTAATATTTCTCGATATACCCATCCTTATGATGGATATTGGTCATTGTATCCTGTTAATTCATTTCGAAGTAGAGAGTTAATAATAACAAATAGTATTGTAAATATAAGTGGATTAAATGCTTGGAATGTATGGGCAAATAATTTTACACTTCAAGCACTTGGCTCCACATTAAATCTACAAGCTGTAGGAGCACTAACTTTTACTATTCAGGGTACAGGTTCTCAGCAAAATTATTGGAATTTAAATGTAGTGAACAATCCTAATGCACTAACAACATTTACAAGTTCTATAAATGTTACTTTCAATGATATGACATTCACTGGTAATACAACCTTTACAGATGGTGGAGGAAATACTACTTGGGGAGCACATAACATGACATTTGCTAAGAGCTATACATATAACTTTGATCGCATTGACAGGCTTAATTTGACAGGAGATTGGATTATTACACCTCCAACTTGTGGAGGAATGACATTTTTCACAGCTCATGTAGATTCCACTTTTACTGTTAATGCCACGACAGCACAAAACTTAAGAGAATGTATGTTCACTCGAATTAATGCTTCTCCAGGTGCTGCATTTAACATTACAAATGGTGTTGACAATAGTGGGAATTTGAATGTGTTTTTTGGTGCTGCACCAGGTGATACATTTTATTGGAGAGGAGGAAATCCACTGAATATTAGTACAACACAAAGAATAAATTGGGATAATGGGGAAAACTGGGCAATTAATAATGCTACAGATTTTAATCCTTTAGTTTTATCTAATCCTGGAAGATGTATTCCAGGACCTGGTGATAGCGTTGTTTTTGATATAAATTCATTTACAGCTGGTTTAGCTAACCAAGTAATGATTAATACAACAGCTTATTGTCGAGATATTGTTTGGACACCTGGTGTTTTAGCTGGTTCAGTTTTTAATTTTAATAATAAAAGATTAGACGTTTACAGATCATTAAAATTTGTAAATACAATGCAATTCCAAGGTTCTGCACCAATTCACTTTTTAGCAGCAGCAGGAGTTAACTCTACTATTGATTTTGGAGGATTATCATTGGCATCTACTCCAGCGTCAACATTCATTGGAAGTAATGGAGATATTTTTATTAACGGTGCTGGTACTTTTGATATACTTTCCGATATACCTTTTAGAAATTTTGCACATCAAAATGGAACATTGAATACAAAAGGACATACCCTATCAGGGTACTTATTTGGTTCTTATAGTTCTAATGTGTCTGGATTAGCTGGCTCTATTAGAAACCTTGATTTATCAACTTCAACAGTAAGATTAACTGGGGGAGGTAGAATTTTTCAAATGGACTACAAAGACTTAACAGCTTTAAAAGCTGACTCTTCAACGATTGAATCTAATTCTGCAGTTGGAGCGGGAGAATTTAGACATATTCGCATTGAAGAATCTACAATTGTTCACAAATATGGTGTTGTGAAAAACTTTTTAAAATCATTTAGTTTTAGAAATTCTAATGGCCCTGTCAACTATTTAGGAATTCATTCTGGGGATATTCGTTCAGTTGCCAATGGTAGTAGACCAAGCATTAGAGTACGTAAAATTGAATACGTAGGATCTTCATCAACTGAAACTTATGGTAATTTTGAAATAGATACATTTATATTAGGAGCTGTAAATAATTTTTATATTAGTGGAAACTATCAAATTAATGATACTGTTATTTCCAACGGTGTTGTCTGTAGACCTTCTGTTGTTAGAGGTGGAATAGAATATACACACCACACCACTCCATCAACTAGTGAAAATGGACAATCAAACTTTATATCTCCGACGTGCGATTTGAAAATTCAAAGTGTTAATATGTCTAGAGTTACTGCTGATATTTCTTCATGTGGGACATCTAACTATTGGTATAGTGGTATTGATGGATTAAATAATGTGAATTGGACGTTTGACCCCGTTAATATTACACCAAACAGTGCTGATACAATTACTGTTAATTGTGATAATCTTCCCTATAGTTTAACTGTACCACCTAATTATGGTTCAGGAGGATTCTCAACATTATGGAATACAGGTGAAACCACACAATCTATAAATGTTACCACATCTGGAACATATTTTGTTCATGTCAATTATGGAGGGGGGTGTGTTATGTCTGATACTTTTGTAATAATAATTCAAGACACGATAGCTCCTTCAATAACTTGTTTACCAGCTACAACAATCGCTAGTACTGCTAATTGTGAATTATCAATTCCTGACTTCACATCCTATTCTGGATTAACAATTACCGACAACTGTTCATCTGTTGGTAGTGGTTTAATTGTAACACAGATACCATCTGTTGGGGTTATTGTCCCAGTTGGAGACACAACTATATGGATTTTTGCTGAAGACCCTAGTGGAAATAGAGATTCATGTTCATTTACACTCTCTGTTGTAGATTCAACAGCACCAGTATTTGTATCATGTATAAATGATTCAACAATGTATTCTAACATTTCAATTTGTGGAGTACCAGCACCTGATTTCACTTCAAATGGACAATTGAATATTACTGATAATTGTAATGATTTAATTTCTGGTTCAATTACAGTTACTCAATCACCAGCAATTGGTGAAATAATTTCTGTAGGGAATACAACTATTTGGATTATCGCAGAAGATGCAAGTGGGAATAAAGACTCTTGTTCTTTCATTTTAACAGTTTTAGATACAATTTCACCAATAATAAATGAATGTATTTCAAACACATCAATTACAACAAATAGTGGTGAATGTAGTATTTTGTTACCAGATTTTACTACCAACTCACAATTAGACATCACAGATAACTGTAGTAGTTTATCAAACTCAACTATTACCGTTACTCAAATTCCTGTAGCTAATACAATAATTCCAATTGGAACTCAAACTGTTTGGATTTATGCTGAAGATGAAAGTGGCAATAGTGATTCTTGCTCTTTTATTCTTACGGTTATAGACAATGCGACTCCAACAATAAATTCATGTGTCTCGGATACCTCATTTACTTTGGATGAAACTATTTGTTCAATACTATTACCAGATTTTACAACAAGTTCACAAATTGACATTTCAAATGGATGTAGTGGGTCAGGAACGACTGGCTTAGTAATAACTCAATCACCCGTTGCAGGTATCGTTTTACCAGTTGGAACAACAACTGTATGGATTTATGTAACTGACTTAAACAACAATACTGATTCTTGTAGTTTTAATGTAACTGTTAATTCTAACATTCCTCCAATTGTTATTTCGCCAGTTAATCAAAGTAATTGTTTAGGATCGGAAGTAACTCTATCCATTTCAAACCCTGCTCCTTCATTAACTTATGAGTGGGCTCTTAATGGAACAGTAGTAGCAACAGGTTCAAATTATAATATTTCATCAATAAATATTGGACAAGCTGGCCTTTATACTGTAACTGCTGTAAATAGTTTAGGATGTTCAATGGGTCAATCTACTGTATTTGTTAGTGTTATTTCTTGTGGAATCATAATTCCAGAAGTATTATCACCAAACAATGATGGTAAGAATGATGCATTTTTCATCGAAGGTTTGGATGCTTATCCGAATACGAAGGTTTGGATTCACAACCGTTGGGGAACCGAGGTTTACCAAAGTGACAACTACCAAAACGACTGGGATGGGAAGTCACAAAGTAAATTGAATTTCCAAGGAGATGACTTACCTGAAGGAACATATTTCTACATTCTGCAACTAGGAGGAGTAGAAGGACAACCAAATGTTGGTGAGATTTATAAAGGATTTGTATATTTGAAACCATAAAATAAAAACCTACTGCCAGATTGGGTAGATAATCCAATCTGGCTTTATGATAAACAAACAAGAATATAACACTATAGTTTAAACTAATAATTATGAAAAAGAGATTACAC
>DAIOWV010000002.1:0-15459 GCA_036758285.1 Taishania sp.
ATAATAGCCACCGCTTGTTCCCATTTTACTACCTCCCAATCCTGTGTGTCGCAATTGGAGTAAAATTGCTTCGAGAAATTTTCGGGGAATATTTTCTTGTTCAGCGATTTGTGAAATAGCTAATTTCCCTTGTTCGGGATAAACCTTCGCAAGACATTTCAAAGCTTGAATGGCATATTTAGATTTTTTTGGAATCATCTATTGAGTAAATGCAATTTTCAAAGCTACAAAATTGTTTGATTCGAGCAAAAACACTTGTGTGAAAATAAATGGATTTAGAACTAGAAATCCAAAACTTACAAACTCATCGGGTAAGTCTTGGAACAAAACGAATGAACTATTTGAAAAGAATCGAGGTTACGATTGCCTGCAAATCTTTTCGTTCTCAAATTCACAAAAAAAATAATTATTTAATTACTTTTGTATCTGATAAAATTTTATGGAAAGTACAACACAACAATTAGCAACGGTAGAGCAAGCGACAGAACTTGGATTAAGAGTTGAAGAATTTGAAATGATTAAAACAATTCTTGGTAGAACTCCTAATTTTACTGAAACAGCAGTTTATTCTGTTATGTGGTCTGAACACTGCTCGTATAAAAACTCTATTTTTTGGTTAAAACAGTTGCCAAAAGATGGACCTCATATGCTGGTTAAAGCAGGTGAAGAAAATGCTGGACTTGTTGATATCGGTGATGGTTTAGGTTGTGCTTTTAAAATAGAGTCTCATAATCACCCTTCTGCTCTAGAGCCGTACCAAGGTGCTGCAACAGGTGTAGGTGGAATTAATCGTGATATTTTCACAATGGGTGCTCGTCCAATTGCTCAATTAAATTCTTTGCGTTTTGGAAATATTGATCGAGATAGAACAAAATGGCTAGTAAATGGTGTTGTAAAAGGAATTGGAGATTATGGAAATGCTTTTGGAATTCCAATCGTTGGAGGAGAGGTGTTTTTCGATGATTCTTATAATACAAATCCTTTGGTTAATGCGTTTTCAGCAGGTATCATAGATTCTAAAAAAATAATATCTGCAAAGGCAAAAGGTCCAGGGAATCCTGTTTTTATTGTAGGATCATCTACAGGAAAAGATGGAATCGCTGGTGCAGCATTTGCATCTAAAGACCTAACCGAAGAATCAGCTCAAGATCTACCCTCAGTACAAGTTGGTGACCCTTTCATGGAGAAATTATTGTTGGAAGCAACGATGGAATTAGCAGAGACTGATGCGATTGTTGGTATGCAAGACATGGGGGCGGCAGGTATTACTTGCTCAACTTGTGAAATGAGTGCTGGTGGTGGTGTAGGTATGGAAATTCACTTAGATAAAGTTCCAACTCGTCAGGTGAATATGTTGCCATACGAAATTCTTTTGTCTGAATCTCAAGAACGTATGTTGGTTGTTGTACAGAAAGGAAAAGAACAAATTGTAAAGGATATATTTGATAAATGGGATTTACATGCTGAAGAAATTGGTGTAGTAACAGATTCACAACGAATTCGCTATTACATGAATGGAGAGTTAGTTGGTGATGTTCCAGCAGAATCTTTAGTGTTAGGTGGAGGTGCTCCTCAATATCAACGAGAATATAAAGAACCTGCTTATTATCAAGAATTTAAAAAGTTTTCAATTGATTCTGTAAAAGAACCAGAAAATTTAAAAGAAGTCGCAGATTTCTTATTGCAACATCCAAATATTGCTTCTAAACGTTGGGTTTACGAACAATATGATTCAATGGTTGGAACAAAAAATATGACAACAAATCGTCCATCTGATGCAGGAGTTGTTAACATCAAAGGAACTGACAAAGCATTAGCAATGACAGTTGATTGTAATTCTCGTTATGTGAATGCCGACCCAGAAATAGGAACAATGATTGCAGTTTCTGAAGCAGCGAGAAATATTGTGTGTGCTGGTGGTGTGCCAAGTGCAATTACAAACTGTTTGAATTTCGGAAATCCTTACAACCCAGAATCATACTGGCAATTTGTTGGAGCAATTAAAGGAATGTCTGCTGCTTGTATTAAATTTCAAACACCTGTTACTGGAGGAAATGTTTCATTTTACAATCAATCAAATATCAATGGAGTTGAAATCCCTGTATTTCCAACACCAACAATAGGAATGATTGGTATAGTAGAGGACAAACACAAAATAATGACTTTAGATTTCAAACAAAAAGGAGATTTGATTTTCTTATTGGGTGAATCTGTTGATGATATTGCTTCATCTGAATATTTATATTCTTACCATGGAATTAAAGCTTCTCCAGCTCCATATTTTGATTTAGATAAAGAATTTGCGCTACAAGAAGTAGTAAAGGATTTAATTCAAAAGGAATTGATTAATGCAGCTCATGATGTCGCTGATGGTGGTTTGTATACTTCTTTGGTTGAAATGTCGTTGCCACGTGGATTAGGGTTTGATATTGAGGCAGATGGTGAAGTTCGTTTAGATGCATTTCTTTTTGGTGAATCACAAGGAAGGGTTGTAGTGACAGTTAGCGAGGATGCTGAAGATCAATTTATTGAATATTTAGCTACAATTGAAGTTCCTTCTACTTTATTAGGACATGTTACCAAAGGGAAGTTAGTCGTTGACGGTGAGCACTTTGGTTTCATTGATGAGGCAAAAGAATTGTTTGACAATGCATTGGAAAAGCGATTGAAATAATTAAAAAACAATCATTCAGATGATAAATGTTATTTTTGTGTTTATTATCGTTAAGTGTGTTTGATTTTCTTTATTAAGTCGATTGAAACGGATGTTAAAAGGAATTAAAATGATATTTTATCCCTTTTTTCTCTGATAATAGAATAAATAGTATTTACTTTAAATTAAGTAAATTAGAATCTTTGTTTAGTTTCCATTGGAACTTAAAGTAAGATTAGTAAACGTTTCAGAATATTTTAAATATGGAATACAATACAACTAGAGGACCATTGTTATTACCTGAATATGGTAGAAATGTGCAAAATATGATTGCACATGCAATGGAAATTGAAAATAAAGATGAAAGAAATAGAGCTGCACAAGCAATCATTGAGGTAATGGGGCAACTTAATCCTCACTTGCGTGATGTAGATGATTATAGACACAAACTTTGGACTCATTTGTTTGTAATGTCTGATTTTAAATTAGACGTTGACTCTCCATATGAAATTCCTGCTCAAGAAACATTGAATGAACGACCAAAATCTGTTGAATATCCAAAGGGTAGAATCAGATATGGACATTATGGTCAATACACTCAAAAGATTCTGGAATCTGCTGCTAAAGTTAATGATGCAAATGAAAAGGAATATTTAAAAGGTGCAATGGCAAATTTTATGAAGTATCAATATCTTGCTCATAATAATGGAGCTGTTGAAAATCATGTTATTGCAAATCAGTTGAAAGAACTGTCTAAAGGTGAATTGTCACTTGAAAATCCTGACGAATTAGTTAGTACAAATTCATTATTGCGTCAAATTGGAGCGGCGAATGCTCAAAAACGAAACAATAATAAATTCAACAACGGAAAAAAGAATATTGGTGGAAACCAAAAAAGAAAATTTAAGAAACAAAACTAAATCACTATGGCTTCTTTTGAAATCTACGGAGGAAAACCTTTAAAAGGGGAATTGGTTCCTCAAGGTGCAAAAAACGAAGCGTTACAAGTTCTTTGTACGCCACTTCTTACAGCTGAAAAAGTTACTATTTCTAATATTCCAGATATTATTGATGTCAATAAATTGATCAATTTACTTCAGGCAATGGGAGTAAAAGTGGAAAAAGTTGAAACGGGAACATTCATTTTTCAAGCTAAAGATATTGATTTAGAGTATTTAAAATCCGAAGATTTTAAATCAAGAGCAGGTTCTTTGAGAGGTTCAATTATGATTGTGGGACCTTTATTAGCTCGATTTGGACAAGGATTTATTCCAAAACCAGGAGGTGATAAAATTGGTAGAAGACGTTTGGATACTCATTTTGAGGGGTTTGCCGCTCTAGGAGCAAAATTTAATTATGATGCTGGTGAACATTTTTATTCCGTAGAAGCAAAAAAATTAAAAGGTGCTTATATTCATCTAGATGAGGCTTCTGTTACAGGTACAGCAAATGTTGTAATGGCTGCTGTAATGGCTGAAGGTAAAACAACAATCTATAACGCAGCTTGTGAACCGTATTTACAGCAGTTGTGTAAAATGTTAAACTCAATGGGTGCTAAAATCACTGGTATTGGGTCAAATATGCTACATATTGAAGGTGTTAAAGAATTAGGAGGTTGTTTCCACCGTGTTTTACCAGATATGATTGAAATAGGATCATTTATTGGACTTGCGGCAATGACAAAGTCAGAAATTACAATAAAAGATGTAAGTTGGGATAATCTTGGGATAATTCCAAATGTATTTAGAAGACTTGGCATCAAGTTAGAGCGCAGAGGTGATGATATTTTTATTCCTGCTCAGGAATCTTATGAGATAGATACTTTTATTGATGGCTCAATTTTAACTATCGCTGATGCACCATGGCCTGGATTTACACCAGACTTACTATCAATTATCTTAGTTGTTGCAACACAAGCAAAAGGTTCATGCCTAGTTCACCAAAAAATGTTTGAGTCTCGCTTATTTTTCGTAGATAAACTAATCGATATGGGAGCTCAAATTATACTTTGTGATCCACACAGAGCGACAGTGATTGGATTAGATAGAAAACATTCATTACGTGGTATATCTATGACATCACCAGATATTCGTGCAGGAGTTTCTTTGTTAATAGCAGCACTCTCAGCTGAAGGGAAAAGTGTAATTCACAATATCGAACAAATTGATAGAGGTTACCAAAATATTGAATATCGCTTAAATAATATTGGAGCAGATATTAGAAGAATTGGGTAATTATTTAACAACTTTATATAGTAGTTTTCAATATTAATTTAAAAATCACTTTATAGGTCATCCAATTAAATAGAATGATTTAATTGGATGTTCTTTTACCTCTTTTATTTAGACTTAGATGAGTTTTGTGTATGGTAAGACATTGTTTATGATTTAATTATGATTTTTTTAAAAAAATAAAAGATAATTTTGTATGCTAATATTTAACTCTTTACCTTTGTTGTACCAACTTAAATTATTACAAAATGTACAGCAAATTGTTTATTAAAAGAGGTCCTTCATCAACTTTAATTAAAGTCAATCCATTGTTTATATCTAACTTAAAAAAATACAATTTTTTAAAGCCTTTTTGTGCATTATTTGTATTGAGCTTTTTCATTTCTAATTTTGTTATAAGTCAAACGTCTACATTCAGTGCAACTGGTGCTGTGCAAACTTTTACTGCACCTACCACAGGATGTTATACGATTCAAGTTTGGGGGGCTAAAGGAGGTAATGATGCTTCCAGTGTTGGAGGAAACGGTGGATACGCGACAGGTCAATATAATTTAAGTGCAGGACAAGTTATTAATGTTTATGTTGGTGGGCTTGGACTCAACAATTCGACTAACTCTGGTGGCGGATGGAATGGTGGCGGTAATGCAGGAAGTGCAGGAGCGTCTGGCGGTGGCGGTGGCGCTAGTGATGTTAGAGTAGGAGGAACAGCAAATAGTAATAGAATAATTGTAGCTGGTGGCGGTGGCGGTGCCGGAAATTCTACTCCAGGAAATACTGGAGGTTTTGGAGGAGGACTTACAGGTGGTTCTTCAGGTGGTTCAGCAGGTACTGGTGGTACACAATTAGCTGGTGGTACAGGAGGTCCAGCAGGTTCTTTAGGTCAAGGAGCTAATAGAGCAACTGGTGGAGATGGCGGCGGCGGCGGCGGTGGCTATTATGGTGGCGGTGCTGGAAATGGAGATTATGGTGGCGGTGGCGGTTCATCTTTCATCGATGGGGTTGCAAATGGATCTACTATTGCAGGAAATGCTTCTATGCCAAATCCTGCGGGTACAGGGGCAAACGTTATAGGAAATAATGGTGCAGGTAGGGTAATCATTTCCTTAAATACACCTATTGCTATAGTTAATTGCCCAACTAATATAAATATTTGTAATACAACAACTGCAACTTGGACGAATCCAACTTGGACAGGTTGTCCACCTCCAGCAGTGATTCCATCAGCAAATTACGTTGGAACGTATAACGGTAATTATTATTATTATGTACCAGGAGTAGTAACTTGGACAACTGCAAGAGCAAATGCAGTGTCAAGAGGAGGTCGTTTAGCAACCATTGAAAGTGCAGGTGAAAATACTTTTTTAACTAATTATCTTACTTCCAATTCTATTGGATCAGCTTGGATTGGTTATACCGACGAGGTTTCAGAAGGAAATTTTGTGTCGGTTACAGGAATACCTCTTTCTTATGGTAATGCACCTTCAACTGCTAGTAACGGTGTATATAATAACTGGGAAGTTGGTGAACCAAATAATGCAGGTGTTGGAGAAAATTATACTACAATAGTTAATACTGGTAGATGGAATGATTTAGGATCAGCCGCTACTGTTGGATATTTTATTGAATTTGGATTGTTTCAAACAAGTGGTTTTGCTAATGGTGCTACTAATTTTCCAGTTGGTACAACAACAATTAATTATTCAATTTTTTTACCAACAAACTTAACAGTCACAAATACGTGTTCATTCACTGTGACGGTAGGAGTTCCTTCTGGTAATATCAATGTATTTGGAAACAATAGCTGGAATGTTTATGGACTTAATAACAACGGTACGTACAATAGTGCCGTTCCATTAACAGGTGCTTATCACGGATATTATACTCAAACATTAGATAATACTAATAATTTTGGCTTTAATACTCAATTAAGTTGGGCAGCATCTACATCACCTTCCAACGTTTCTGCATTTAATAATGCAACTGGGGTGGGGACAGCATGGCAAGGTTGTGTGCTTCCGAATGATTATTATACATTTGTTCACAAAAGACAAGGATTTCCCTGTGCTTCCTATCAATTAACAATGAATCAATGGGATGATGCGACACAAGTATATATTGATGGAGTGTTAAGATGGTCTTGTACTACTTGGATTGGCGGAAGCGGTGCATGTACTGGTCAAACAGGAACTAATACTCCAACTCCTATTGGTGTTTTTGAGTTGAATGCAAATTCAACAATTGAAGTTCGTACTGCAGAAAGTACAGGTGATTCTCAAGCGAGATTGAGTATTACACCTATTAATTCAGGAACTTTAGCAATAAATGGACAACAAAAAACATGTCCAGTAAGAGGAGATCAATGGGTACATTTTTATAATCATCCAAATGGAAATTATATTGCTTCAGTAAGAGGAACAACTCCAACTTCCGATTTGGGACTTGTTACAGCAACAGCATATGTAGATGGCTCAGTTCAGTTAGTGCCTGCATGTAATATGCCATTTTATGAAACAGCAGTTCTGCAACGCCACTGGGTTATTACTCCCACTATTGATGGTAATGCAGTTGTAAGATTGCCTTATACAAATGCTGAATTAACAAGCTTAGCCACTGCTTCAACAACATCTTCAAGCCCATATGATTTGGTGACAACTCAACCTACTGTATTATTAAGTAAATACTCAGGAGGTGTTTTCCCCGCTTCTGTAAATGTTGACGCAAATCCAAATAATAATTGTGCTGTTGGCGGAACAACATTACATAACTATACAGCATATGGTACTACACCTGTTACGGGTATCACTTCTTTATATTCCGATTTTACAATTCCAGGATTTTCAGAGTTTTGGTTGCATGGAATGACGAATGGAAGTCCTCTGTCAGTGAATCTTAAGAGTTTTT
Organism: Taishania sp.; assembly: GCA_036758285.1. Lineage (GTDB taxonomy): Bacteria > Bacteroidota > Bacteroidia > Flavobacteriales_D > Crocinitomicaceae > Taishania. The sequence continues at coordinate 7,786 of DAIOWV010000002.1, forward strand.
CAACTTTTTGTGGAGAAACAGATATGACAATATCTTGGTCTACAACTCAAGAGCAAAATTCTGATTATTTTATTCTTGAGCGAAGTAGAGACGGAATCAGTTGGGAGGCAATTGCGAAAATAAATGGTGCAGGAACATCTAATACTTTAAATAACTATTCGTATGTAGACCAAAAGATTGAAGAAGTTTATTACCGTTTAAAACAATTCGACTTTGATGGTTCTAACGAAGTGTTCGGTCCAATTTATAGTAAGTGTAAAACACAAGAAAATGCACTAATTGTATACCCGAACCCAGCAACAGGGAGTTTTGTTGTGATGTTAAATTCAACAAATGAGATGAAGGAGTCTAAAATTGTCGTACAAGATTTAAATGGTAAATTAATTGAAAAGAAAGATGTAAATCTTTCATCAGGAGTAAATAGTGTGTATTTCGAAGGTGATAATTTAGCAAAAGGGACTTACTTGATTTCTATTCAAAGTGAAAATACTAAAGTATTTGTTCCTGTGAAATTGATAATTCAGTAATCAGTAAATGGCTTGGAATAGTATAAAGTAGCATAAAATACAGTAACTAATCAATCACATTATCTTGTTAAAACCGTGTTAAAATAAAATTTAGATTTAAAAATGGTTTTATATTTGGTATTGTAAACTAAAAACAAAAAAAATTATGAAAAAGGTATTATTTTCAATGGTTATGGCTCTAGCAACAGTTTTCGTTTCTGGAAACTTAGTAGCGCAAGAAGTAGGAGCAAATGGTCCTAAAGTTGAATTCAAAAAAGACACTCACGATTATGGTGATGTTAAATATGGTGCTGATGGTACTTGTACTTTCGAATTCAAAAATACAGGAAATGCACCATTGATTATCTCTAATGCAGCGGGTTCATGTGGTTGTACAGTTCCAGATTGGCCGAAAGAACCAATTAATCCAGGAAAGACAGGTGTTATTACTGTTAAATATGACACGAAACGTCCAGGTGCAATCAATAAAAGTGTAACAATCACTTCTAATGCAACAAACGAGTCAACAAAAGTTTTACGTATTAAAGGAAACGTAGGAGCAAAACCAGAATCTGCAGTTCCAGTTAATGGTGCAGGTGCTCCAGCTAACTAATAAGTAAAAAATCATTATATTTAAGTCCCGTTTCCAACATTGGTAACGGGATTTTTTGTAACAATAAATGTTTATTATGAAATTCTTTTTTACTTTAATGTTGAGCTTTTTCACTGTATCAGTTTTGGCACAAGGATCAAAATTTTCTGTTGATAATGCGATACATAAGTTTGAAGATACAAAAGAGGGGCAAATTCTTTCACATACTTTTGTTATCTCAAATACAGGCGATGCTCCATTGATTATAAGTGATTATAAGGTTGCATGCCCATGTACAAAAGTTGATTTACCAACCAATCCAATTTTACCAGGACAATCATATAAAATGAAGGTAACTTTTGATTCAAAAGGAAAATCAGAATGGCAGGATAGAGCAATTTTGTTGCAAACAAATACAAAAAAGAAAGAAGAGAAATTGAGAATTAAAGTTTACGTTTTCCCCGCTGAATAATAAACTTTGTGAAAAAAGATTAATTCTCACCTGAAATTTCTAACTTTGTAAAATAAATACTGGGGTCGTATTGGATTTGACAGCGAATGCGACAACTAAGTGTAAGCATGTCGAGCGTTGTGGTGTAGCTCGTTAATCTCATGTCTCAAACAATAATTGACAATACGTCATACGCACTTGCTGCTTAATTAACTGAATGTTAATAGGGCTTAATCCAGTCGAAGTTTAGTAGACGGACAAGTATCTCTCTCCCACGCTTCCGTTTGATAAGCAGGGATCAAGGGGGTTCATCCTTTCAAACTGGCACCAAATTTACCTCGTAGGCGGTGTGAGATCTTTAGAGGGTAAGTCCTAAACTTGGGTGTTCCTGTCCGTGTTTAAGATCGAAAACTAATCAGGAAATAAGCATGTAGAAAGCTTGGAAGTTCTTTGTTTGGACGAGGGTTCGAACCCCTCCGACTCCACAAGCAGAAATAAAAGGGTGTGAAGAAATTCACGCCCTTTTTTCTTACCAACTAGGACAAGAATTACAATTATTTTTAGATTTGATATAGAAAATTCCACCAATAACAGCATTCATTTCCATAAAACCAAACTTTTGGCTTGCTTTTGCAGTCGCTTCATCAGGTCTAGTTTTTACACTGGTTTGATGTAGAAAACCACCACCATAATTAGCCTGTAAAAACAAGTGGTTAAAAAATTCAAATCTCAATCCTAAATGAGCAGATAAACCATATCCTGATAGAGATATTGTACGCATATCATTTCGTCCAGCAAAGCGAAAATCATTAAATGAAAGTAGTGCACCAGTTGAAACACCTACATTTGTTGTAAATCCAAATGAACCACTTTTTGTTTTATACCATTGATTGGAACGTGTAAGTTCGACTCTTAGATAATTTAATCCATCAGAATTTTCATAGTGAAATTTTGTTCGATCAGTTGTGAAATCAACATTATCGTAGTATCCTGAAAGATTAGATTCATTATCTAAACCCGGTTCAATATAGCCAGTTAATTTGACTTGATTTTGGTCCGCAAAAATATATTTCATGTGGTCATATCCAAATGAAATTGCCCAATTGTTCTTAAAATAGTATCCTGCCCGAATGTTGAATTGTGGAATTGTAATCTTTGCAGGGTTAATGTAGTCCCAACTTAATTCAGCAGGATTGTCATGGGCTTTTGCATTTGCCATTGTAAAATCATAACCATTCCCTTGAAATCTTAAATCACTTTTAGTATAAGCAGAACGATTGTAGCCCCAGTAAATAAACATAGCACCTTGGCCAACTGAGTTTTTCTTACCAGAACTTTTCTTTTGTCCAAAAACAGGGATTAAGCACAAAAAGAATAGAATAGTTATGATTGTTTGTTTCATCAAGACATTTTTAAGAATGCAATTTCTTTTTCTGTTAAATGACGCCAATAGCCGCGAGGTAAATCTTTTTTCGTTAAACCAGCATAAGATACTCTGTCTAATTTTACGACTTCATAACCAATTGCTTCAAAAGTTCTACGAACAATTTGATTTTTACCACCTTTCACTTCAACACCTAGTTCTTTTGGAGAACCTTTTACATATTCCACTTTTTCAAAACGTGAAGTACCATCTTCCAATTCAATTCCTTTTTGAAGTTTTTCCATATCATCAAAATTGAATGATTTGTTTAATTCAACATCAAATAATTGAGCGGCACGATGTCTTGGATGAGTCAACTTTTTTGCCATGTCCCCATCGTTGGTAAATAGCAAAAGTCCTGTTGTCTCTTTGTTTAATCGACCAATTGGATAAACACGTTCTTTGCATGCATTTTTCACGAGCGACATAACTGTTTTTCTTCCAAATGGATCTTCTGATGAAGTAATAAATCCTTTTGGTTTATTTAATAAAACGTAACGTTTTGTCTCAGCTTTAATTGTGTGACCATCGTATTTAACAATGTCTGCAGGTCCGATTTTGTAACCTAATTCTGTGATTATCTCACCATTAACAGAAACGACTCCTGTGGCAATTAAAACATCTGCTTCACGACGAGAACAAATACCTGCGTTTGATAAGTATTTATTTAAACGTACAGCATTGTCATTGAAACTCGGAAGCGGATCTCCTTTTTTCTGTTTGTCTTTATAATCGACATATCTACTTTTAGCCTTTATCGCTTTGTTCGTCAATTTGTTTGGAGTAGACTTACCCGTTGTCGACTTACTTGAAGTTGATTTATTTGGAGTCGATTTTGACTTCGTTGGAGTCTTTCCTCCAGTTGTTTTTGGTCTTCCGGTTCTTGAAGTGTTTCCCTTCCCGGTATTTTTTGTGTTCATCTCGAGCAGAATTTATTAAAACACAAAGGTAAAACTAAATTATCAGAATTTCTTTTTTATTTTATATTACTGAAAATTTTATTTTTTCAGACTTAAAGTTGACTATTAAGTAATTGATTAGTAGTGATTGCTTTGTGAAGATATGCTAGATTTGAATTGTTTTCCATCATCATTAAATGCTGTATTCTATGGCAGTCTGAACCTAAAAAATCAACTAGTTGGGCATCAATTAATTTTTCACCTTGAAGCTTAACATCTGGACCATAATGTGACGACAATGAGTTGATGTTAAGTTGAATTTTCCCACCTAATTCACGAATTTGTTTTGCTTTTTCAATTGAACCATGCCAATATACATATCTCTCAAAATGAGCAATAATTGGAGTGTATCCAAGTGTTTGAACATTAAAAATAAATTCTTTCCAATTGTTTAATTCAGTTAAAAATGGGAACTCCATTAAAACATATGTTTCATTAATTGTGAGAAGATTGTTTTTTTTAATTTGTTCAAGAAAATTTTCGTCACAATGATATTCTGCAGCAGCTTCAATTTGAATCGTTAATCCAAGTGTTTTTGCAGTTTTTTGAACTTCAGCCAGCCCTGATTTAATGATTTCAGGAGTGTTTTTATAAAAATCGTTATAGATATGCGGCGTTGTAATAACTTTTTTATATCCAAGAGATTCAAATTTAGCAAGCATGACAATCGTTTCATCCATTGATTTTGATCCATCATCTATGCCTGGTATAAGATGACTATGCATGTCTGTCCCTAGAATTCCAAAATCAACAGGCATTAGTTTTTTATTGGATTTGAAAAAGTTAAATAGGCTCATTTTTGGTCATACATTTTTTTGTAATAATCAAGATAATCACCATTTGTAATCGCTGTCACCCAATCTTGATTTTCAAGATACCAATCAACTGTGTTTTCAAGACCTTCTTCAAAAGTGATGGAAGGAGTCCAACCTAACTCAGATTCGAGTTTTTTTGCGTCGATTGCATATCGTAAATCGTGTCCAGCTCGATCTTTTACATATGTAATTAGCTTTTCAGACTCTCCAATTTCTCGATTTAATTTTTTATCCATCAAACGACAAAGATAAAGTACTAAATCAATATTTTTCCATTCATTTAACCCGCCGATGTTGTAAGATTCACCCAATTTTCCAGTGTGGAAAATTACATCAATTGCTTTAGCATGATCTTCTACCCATAACCAATCTCTAATATTTTCACCCTTTCCATAAACAGGAAGGTTTTTTTTGTTGATAATGTTGTTGATCATTAATGGGATTAATTTTTCAGGAAAATGATGACTGCCATAATTATTCGAGCAGTTGGAAATTTTAACAGGAAATCCGTAAGTATGAAAAAAAGCATTGACAAAATGATCAGAAGCAGCTTTTGAAGCCGAATAAGGACTCCTAGGGTCGTATGCTGTGGTTTCCGAAAACAAGCCTTCATTTCCAAGTGAACCATATACTTCATCCGTTGAAACATGATGAAAAACATGTTTTGAAAAATCAGTCCATTTGTTTTTTGCAACTTGAAGTAAATTAACAGTTCCCTGAACGTTTGTTAATACAAAATCCATTGGTCCATCGATCGATCTGTCGACATGTGATTCTGCTGCAAGATGAATAATATCTGAGATTTCATATGTGTCAAAAACATGTTCTACATCTTCTCTGGAAATAATATCACCTTTTACAAAAACATAGTTATTCTTTTGATTTACATCGTTTAAATTAGTGAGATTACCAGCATAAGTGAGTTTATCAAAATTGATAATTCTATAATTAGGATATTTATTAACAAATAATCGAACTACATGTGATCCTATAAAACCAGCACCTCCTGTTATAAGTATGTTTTTTTTGAAAGTCATCAGAATACTTTTTTGATGGATTTGAACTTGAATGCTAAATTACAATTTAATGTTGTATGAAATTAATGGTTTCTATTATTTTCAATTCAAAAGTATTAACTTAGCACATCATTTAATAGAAAAAGTAAACTCATGGAAAATAATAATAATAACGATAACCAAATCAATATAGAATTAACAGAAGATGTAGCTTCTGGAACATATTCAAATTTAGCAATCATTACACATTCACCAGGTGAGTTTGTTAGTGATTTCATTCAATTAATGCCTGGAGTTCCTAAAGGGAAAGTGAAATCTAGAATCATTATGACTCCACAAAATGCGAAACGTTTTATGAAGGCTTTAGCTGAAAATATTCAAAAATATGAACAAACATTTGGTGTGATTCAAGATGTTGAACAACAAAATGGTGTTGCTAGAATGAATTTTGGTATGCCTACTACTGAAGCATAATTTATAATTAATTTCACATTTTAGTCAAGGAGAATGCGTTTTAACTCAATAGAATTAGCATGTTGGGTTGAAGTGAATTGCTTTTTGTATTTTTGACTATCATGAAATTTTTATTGATATGAAAAAGTATGTTTTATTTTTGATATTGACTGTTTGTTTTATAGGTTCAAATGATGCAGTTGCACAACAAGGGAAATCACGTCGTTTGACAGCCTATATTCAAACAAAACAATTTTTAGCACCAGAGATTGGGAACTATATTGAATTGCAATTTCAATATGTCGGTCATACAGTTGCATATCTTAATCAGGATAAAGACTTAATTGGTGAACTTGCGGTGATGATTGATGTTTTAAAAGATGGTAATGTCATCAAAAATGATGCTTATCGTTTATCAACTCCAGTGATGATTGATGGTGTCGTTGATGATTTTTATGATATCAAAAGATTTTCAATTGAACCGGGAGAATATCAGTGTAATGTTGAGATTTTAGATTTAAATTCTACAAATACTTCGATTAAAACTTCTTTTGATTTTGTAATTGATGATTTTTCTGATGCAATTTCTGTTTCTGATATCATCGTTGCTGAATCAGCTTCTTCAACAAATGAAGTATCTACTTTTTTTAAGTCAGGTTACGATATTTTGCCTCGAATTTCAACATTTTATCCGACAGAACTGAGTCAAATGCCTGTATATTTTGAGGTTTATAATGCAGGTCAATTGGAAGATACAGTTTTTTCAATCCTTCAAGAAGTAATTAACGGAGAAACTGGACAAGGAGTTACTGCTCTAACACGTGTTACTAATCATAAAGTTGAAGATGTTATTCCTGTATTTAAAACGGTTGATTTAACGGACTTGCCAACAGGTAAATATTTGTTAAACATGACGATATTAGACGGGAATATGAATAAACTTTCTAGTCAATCGTATGATTTTGAAAGAAGTAATGATGCTGAAGTGGTTGTGAATACATCCAATATGGTATTGGACCCAAGTTTTCAATTGTCAATTCCTGAAGATAGTGTCGGTTATTATTTGGCAAGTTTAATTCCAATTTCAAGTCCTGGACAAGTAAAGACGATTTTAAAAGAATTAAAAATGAAAAACAACCAATCATCTAGGTTGTTGATTCAAGCAATTTGGAAACAGACAGATCCTGTGAATACATATGAAGCATGGATGAGGTATAAAGCTCAGGTAGAGTATGTTCAACGTGCATTTAAAACGAATTATCAGCCTGGATTTGAAACAGATAGAGGTCGTGTGTATCTACAATATGGAGCGCCAAATCGTATCATGGATCGTGAAAACTCATCATCAGAATTTCCATATGAAATGTGGGAGTACAATAAAATCGGTATATACAGTAATAAAAAGTTCATCTTCTACAATCCAGATTTAATTAATAATGCATACAGATTATTGCATTCT
>DAIOWV010000002.1:15478-82687 GCA_036758285.1 Taishania sp.
ATATGATTGGAGAATTAAAAAATCCGAGATGGCAATACGAATTAAATCGTAGAAATACGACAAGAGGAAATGTGGATGAACCAAATGAATATAATCCAAATTCATGGGGAAATAATGCTCGTCAAATATTAGGGAATTAATCGTAATATTGTATAAAATTTACAGTGAAGGAAATAAGTGTTGTTATTTTAAATTGGAATGGATGTAATTATCTAGAAAAGTTTTTACCTTCTGTAATTTCTTATTCAAAAGATGCTCGTATTATCTTAGCTGACAATGCTTCTACAGATGAATCTGTAACATTTGTGAAAAATAATTTTCCAACTGTTGAAATTGTAATTAATTCATCAAATGGAGGTTTTGCAAAAGGATACAATGATGCACTTAAAAAAATAGATTCACCTTATTATTTATTACTGAATTCAGATATTGAGGTTACTGAAGGCTGGCTTGATCCACTTTTAGAACGCATGAAGTACGAATCTGTAGCTGGTTGTCAACCCAAAGTTTTAAGTTATAATAATCAACAACATTTCGAGCATGCTGGTGCTTCAGGTGGATTTTTAGATGTAGATTTTTTTCCATTTTGTAGGGGACGTATCTTTGATTCTATTGAAGAAGATAAAAATCAACATGATAGCTCTATTGAGGTTTTTTGGGCAACAGGTGCTGCATTATTAATTCGTTCAGATGTCTTTCATAAATTAGGAGGTTTTGATGAGTCTTTCTTTGCTCATATGGAAGAAATTGATTTATGTTGGCGAGCCAAAAAAATGGGATATTCATTCTATGTGGAACCTAAATCTGTCGTTTATCACGTTGGTGGTGGTACATTGTCTTATATGTCACCTAGAAAAACTTACTTAAACTTTAGAAATAGCCTATATATGATTGTGAAAAATTATGATGGCTTGCTCTTTCCAAAGATTTTTGTTCGAATGTGCCTAGATGGTGTTGCAGGTATTCGCTTTTTATTGAAGGGTGAGTTGAAAAATTTATGGGCAGTATTGACTTCGCATTTTTCTATGTATGCCAATTTAAGGACTTTACTACATAAAAGAAAAGAAATAAAGAAATTATCAAAAACCCCTAATAATAATGGATTTTACAAAGGGAGTATTCTCTGGGCGTATTATTTCAAGAGAATTGGAAAATTCAATGATTTGAACCAAAGATTATTTATTACAGATAAAAATAAATAGATATCTATTTTAGATTAAATAACTCATTTGCATTTTTTGTCGTAACATTTGCTATTTCTTCCAAAGTTACACCATAAATCTCAGTTAATTTTTCTGCAATATGTAAAAGGTATGAGCTTTCATTTCTTTTGCCTCGATAAGGTACTGGTGGGAGAAAAGGAGAGTCTGTTTCTAGTAAAATGTGCTTTAATTCAATGTTTGAAAGTACAGACGGTAATTCTGATGTTTTGTAAGTTACTACTCCACCAATTCCTAATTTAAAACCACCATAAGAAAGAGCGTGTTGAGCTTGATTAAGGTCACCTGTAAAGCAATGAAAGACACCAGTTAGTTGATTGTCATTGACTTCATCTAAAATTGTAAAGATTTCATCAAATGCTTCTCTAGCATGTATAACAATTGGAAGAGCTAATTCTTTTGCCCATTTAATTTGCTCCCGAAAAGCATATTCTTGTTCTTTGATGAACGTTTTATCCCAATACAAATCCATTCCTAATTCACCAACTGCAACACATTGCTCTTTATTTTCATAGAGTGCTTTCTTGATAATTGACAACTGATTTTCTACTTCATTATTGACTGATCCTGGATGAAGTCCAATCATAGGAAGACAATTTTCTGGAAATGATTGTGCTAATTCAAGCATAGGTTGAATAGAATCAACATCGATATTTGGAAGTAGCATTTTTGAAACACCTGCCTTTATTGCTTTGTTAACGATTTCATTTCTGTCTTCTTTAAATTGTTCAGAAAACATGTGTGTGTGCGTATCAATAAACATGTGGAATGTACTTTAAAATAATGAAATGGTTAATCCTAGTTGTAGTAAATGCAATTCGGTGCTATTGTCATTTTTGAAAAATGGGTTTATATTGTACGATCCAAAGAATGCTAAATTTCGAATCCCTATTCGTGCATGAATTGAATAAATCAGACGATTAACATCTTCATACTTGCTTTTTTTTACAATTTCCTCACCTAAATGATCAAAACGAGCTTTTTCATTAAGTGCTAATTGATATCCAATTTTACCACCTACATGAAATTTATAATGCTTCCATCCTTTTGTTCTGAATCGGAATTCAATCGGAACAGAAATTTGATGACCTATTAATTTTCTTTTTCCAAAATAACCGATATCCGATTCATTTCCAAATTCAATAGAATGATTATTTTGATTAAAAATAGTAGGTAAATCGTGACGTAATTTGTAAAAACCATAATTTGGACCAATGGCAAATGAAATGCTATTTTTCTTTACTAATGGGATTTCAAATAACCAGCTAACATTCATTCCCAAAGATGGTCCTTGCATTTGAAAAGTTTTTCTTTCACCTACCCAATCGTTATAAGTGACGTCAAACATTAAGCGATCATACTTTCTGACTTTATCAATTTTAGCAGGTCTTAATCCAGTATTAAACCACATGAAACCAGGTCTAAATCTAGATTTAAGATCACCCTCAGAGTCGTATTGTCCCAAACTTACGAGAGAGATCAAGCTAAAAAGAAATAGTATTTTAAGATGCAACTTCATTAATTCTTTAATGACAAACGACAAAGATAAGCTTATTTTTTTACTGAATTTGATTATTTCTAATGTTTTGCTCCCACTTCCAAGCGTCAGCAATTGCGTCTTCAACCGTAAATTGAGGAGTCCATTTTAAGAGAATATTTGCTTTTTTTGAATTGGCAAAAATTTCAACAACATCCCCAGGTCTTTTATCGCCAAACTTCCACTTTAATTGCAAACCACTGATTTTTTCAAAGGCAGTAATCATTTCTAATACAGATGTACCTTTTCCTGTACCAATATTGATAAACTCAACTTGATTGTTTGGGTTGTTTGATAAAAAATGAACACCTTTTACGTGAGCATCAGCTAAGTCTGTTACATGAATATAATCTCTAATACATGTTCCGTCTGAGGTAGGGTAATCATTTCCAAAAACGGTAAGTTCAGGATAAATACCCATAGCTGTTTGAGTAATAAACGGAAGTAAATTGTTGGGTTTTCCCAAAGGTAATTCACCAATTAATCCAGAAGAATGAGCTCCAATCGGATTAAAATAACGTAACGAAAGAATCTTAAGTTGATTTCCACTTGCTTTAACATCAATCAAAATTTGCTCACCCATTATTTTGGTCTGTCCATATGGTGAATTTGCTATTCCAATTGAATTTTCTTCAGATACCTCTTTTGTGTCTTTAGGTTCGCCATAAACGGTACAAGAAGAGGAAAAAATAAAATTTTTGACATTATTTTCAGTTGACCAGTTGAGGATGTTTATTAATCCATTGAGGTTATTGTGATAATATTTTAAGGGTTGTACAACAGACTCTCCTACAGCTTTATATGCTGCGAAATGAATTACACTATCAACATTAATGCCTCTTAATTGTTCATCTAAAGCATTTTTATCGCAAATATCAATTGAAAAATATTGAATATCCTTTCCTGTGATTTTACTTAGATTCAAAATAACTGAAGTGTCAGAATTTCTAAAATCATCAACAACAATTGGGTTGTAGTCGTTTTTTATTAGTTCAACTATCGTGTGAGAACCAATATATCCAGCTCCTCCAGTTACAATTATGTTTTTCATTAAAATTGATAATTTAATGTACGAATATACAAAAAAGCAAGCGAGAAGTTTGATTCAGGTTAATCTATATTTGAATAAATCGAAATTAATTGAGCAAGATTAGTTGAATAGTTTTTCTTTTTTTATAAATTTAATTCTCTAAACTTAATCTATGCTTTTAAATTCAATTAAACTCGATAAAATTCTTTTTTTAGACATTGAAACTGCCCCTCAAGTATATCAACCTAAAGATTTAACTGATTCAGCCCGTAAACTTTTCGGAATGAAAGTAAACGTAGCTCCCGATGATATTGATGATTTTGAAGCAGCTTACGCAAGAAGAGCTAGCATTTTTGCAGAGTTTGGTAAAATAATTTGCATTTCTGTAGGTTTTATAAATGAGCATAACGGCGATAAGCAAATAAGAATGAAGTCATTTTATCATGATGATGAAGAAACTTTGTTGTTACAGTTTAAACGTTTGTTGGATGATCATTATAACACTCCATATCATTTATTGTGTGGTCATAATGCAAAAGAATTTGATTTCCCTTATATCTGTAGAAGAATGTTGATACATGGGATACAACTACCCCAAATTTTAAATTTAGCAGGTAAAAAACCATGGGAAATAGCTCATCTAGATACAATGGAGTTATGGAAGTTCGGAGATTACAAAGCTTATACATCATTGGCTTTGTTATGTCATGTATTTCAAATTCCAACACCAAAAGATGATATTTCTGGAGCTGATGTTGCTCGTGTTTATTACGAAGAAAATAATCTTGAAAGAATAAAGATTTATTGTGAAAAAGATGTAGTAGCTTTGATTCAATTGTTTTTAAAAATGCAAGGAGAATCGATGATAGATGAAGGAGAAGTTTTCTTTTCAAAATAAATTGACATTCTTTTGCTAATCTACCCAACCATATGTTTTTTATTTTCGTTATTAAAATAGATTTTTTTGAGATTTAGAGAATATGATGTAATTTACATGCAAATTAACTCATTGGGAATTTGAGAAAACTTAGTGATATCACACCTGAACTACTGAAAAAATGTGGACAGGATGATCGAAAAGCCATAAAGGTTTTGTACGAATTATGTTTTCATGTCCTAATGCCAGTATGTTTAAGATATCATAAAAATGAAGAAGATGCTCGTTCTTCATATCATTTAGCTTTCATGAAAATCATAAAGAATTTAAAAGATATTCCTGCTGATTTGGTCTTTATACCATGGGCAAAGAGAATAACTGTAAATACTTTAATTGATGAATACCGAAAACAACGAAGCTATTCTGAAAAGGTGGTAAACAAAGAAACGGATCGTGAGTTAGAATTGAGTGGAAGTTATAATGACAATGAAGGTGAACAAGATATTGGCTATGAAATGATTTTGAAATTGGTTTCTGAATTGCCTGATATCACTTCAAAGGTATTTAACCTATATGTTGTTGAAGGTTATTCACACAAAGAAATTGGTGAAATGTTAGAAATGTCAGAAGGAACTTCAAAATGGCATTTGTCTACAGGAAGAAAAATATTAAGAGAAAAACTCGAAATGTTGGAACGAGTTAAAGATAAAGAATTAAAAATGGCATTGTAAAATGGGATGGACTGAAGATGACATAGAATCACTTTATAAGTCAGCCGCAAACCAAAAAGGTGTTGAATTTAAAGATGCTTATTGGGATGAAATGGAAGCTTTGTTGAATGAAAATAAATCAACAAAAAAGCGTTTTGTATGGTGGTGGACAACAGGTGCATTGATGATTTTAATAGTTGGATGGATTGCGTTTTATTCTTTCAATAAGGATAATTCTATTAATTCAATTGAGATAGCTGAATTAATTCAAACGAACTCAAATAATGAAGAAAATAAATCGGAAGTGTTATTTACTAATGATAATTCAGAGTCATTTAATGATGGTCATTCTTTTGATAAAATTGAAAATGTAACTCACAATTTGACAAGAACTGTCAATAAAGTGAACGATGATTTTTCAGCTTCATACATTGCAAAGACTTCTCCAACGATTCAAAAAACAATTGATTTTTATAGTGAATTAAAAAATAATGGATTAATTGAAGAGAACATAATAGTTGGTGAAATTCCTATTATCACAGACGGAGTTTTAGCTGATACAAATAAATTGATGTTTACAGAAAGCGATAATGAAAAACAACAGGATCAAGATAGTGATAAAGGAATGTTAAAAGATGAACCAATTAATATTAATAAATGGTCAATGTATGTAGGTTTAGATGCTGGTGCTTCTACTCCATATACTCGATCTTCGGATGAATTAAATGTGAATTGGGGAGTAAAAACAGGATTTGATTACAAAATTTATAAGAATATAATCGTTGGGGGTGGTGTTGGTTTTAGACAACAACTTGTAAATGATTTAGTTGTGAGTAAATCCAGGGCCTATTATTCATTTGGAGTAATTAATTATTCTCAGACAATTTCTTATGATCGTTTACAGTTTTTTGATATGAATTTACATGCACATTATCAATGGAATAAAATGAAATTCGGAGTGGAATTTACTCCTTCATATTTGATTAGTGCTAGAGCAAAAATGAGTCAATTTGAAAGTCAAGATGGAAAACTTTCAAATACGCAAGAGACAATGGTTGAAAATCAAAGAGAATATGTACAAACAAATAATTTGAATTCAATTGGATTGGATTTAGGAGTTTCATTTCAATATGAATTTAAATATAAAATGAGTTTAGAAGTTGGTGCAAATACGAGGTTGAATAAAATGTTGATGAGTACTGAGTTTGTTGGAGTAGAAAATAGATTTCCAATCAAATTAGAAATTGGATTAATAAAACGATTTTAAGATGAATAAATTATACTTAATAGTGTTTTTAATGGTTGCTTTTGCGTGTAAAAAAGAAACCTTCCCTTTACCTGAAAATGGAGCAAGTAGTTCTCCTGTATTTACTGTAAATGGTACAGTTGGAGAGGTTAAGGTTGATTTACAAGCAGGTGTAAATGATGCGTTATTGTCTACGAAAATTGAACAAAAAAATAACGTTAATTATTATGCTGGAATTCTAAAGAATACAGATGAATCAATTACAATTTCTGTTTTAGATGGAGATTTAGGCTTGAAATCTAATTTGTTGGAAAAGTTAAAGTCAAGTTTGAAGTTTAAAGCAGATTCAACAGTTTGGTTTTCAATCAATCAATCTTTTTTATCGAATGCTGGGAAAATTCAATCACTTTCATTTAAAGTTGATGGAGTTGAATATGGAAGTGAACTTGTTTTGAAAACATCAGGGTATCATGAAATTTGTGTAGATATCATTTATGTAGACGGTATTGCAAAATCAATTTGTAATAATGTACTAATTGGATTTAAAGATCATTCGTTTTACTCTGTGAAACAAAGTGTATTGTCATCAAATGATGTTGAATTGAATATAGATTCACCATCTTCTGATGTTGAAAGTGTAAAATGGTTTTTATCTGGACAATTGCATTCTAACACTCTTGTAACAACTATTTCAGGTGGCATGGGTGTTGTCGATGTTACTTCAGAAGTTACTTTTAAAAATGGCATTGTTAAGCGTCACACTGTATTAGTTGATACGGATGGAAATAATAACTATTTTGTAGATTTAGCAGATTTTATTAATCAAACTGAAGACTACAACTACAATGATTATAGAGTTGAAATTGAATATTCTAAAAATGGTAAAACATACAAATCTTTAGAAACTGTCGGTAATTCAGGACAGTTTGTGATGGAGAAAGTAACTTTTTATGAGAAAAAATCAAACGGGAATAGTATCTATAAAATTGAAGGAATAATAAATGGAACATTAATTGATTTAGTATCAGGAGATTTATTATCTTCGCATTTAAAGGTAGTCTTTGCGGTTGAGCTACCCTGATTACTCTAAATGTGAAGATTATGAAAAGAACTCTATTTTTAAGCATGATAATTTTTGGATTGTCTGCAAGTGTGAATTCACAAATTACTTTAGTTCAAAATGATTTTCCATCAGCTGGAGTTGAATTAACGGCAAGTAGATTATCGAGCATGACAATTGATTATGCATCAACCGGAGCAAATTATCAATGGGATTTTTCAGATTTAACACTAATAAATCAAACAGGGAAAGATTTTTTTGCGCCTATTAATTTACCTTTTCTAGTGAATTTTGCTTATGGACCACTTGCTTCAACTGCTTATAGAGCGACGTATTATTCTCCATATTCAGATTTGCCTTTAAATCAAATTAGTAATTATTTGCCTATTCAAATCGCAGATGTTAATCAATATACTCGAATTACAACTAGTCGTTTAAATTTACTAGGTTATTCTGCATCAATAAACGGGCAAGCTATGCCAATTAAATCAGATACAATTGAAACTAAATATGAACTTCCATTAAATTTTGGAGATACCTATTCAAGTAGAGGTTATACGAAACTTGATTTAAACCCACTTGCAGATGCTAGATGGATACAAATGCGTCAAAGATCTTCAGTTGTTGATGGTTGGGGAGAAATCACAACTCCATATGGCACGTTTGAAGTGCTAAGAGTAAAACATGAAATAAATGAAATAGACACGGTTGAATATCAAGGTTTCACTATTGGGTTGAATGTTCCGAAAACGTTTGAATACGAATGGTTGGCTAAAGGAGAAGATATTCCAATTTTAAAAGTTTCGACTGTTCAAAATTCAGGAGTAGAAGTTGTTACAGTGGTTGAGTTTAAAGACTTTGATTTATTAAGTGCAAATAAAATTTCATCAGAAGATGAGATGTTGATTTTTCCAAATCCTGTAGATAAATTGGTGACTATTCAAAGTAAAGAGGGTGTTAAAGCTGGGAAAATATTTAATGTTGATGGAAATTTGATTAAAAAGTTTTCATTCAATGACGTAGCTTATCAAGTAGATTTGTCAAATTTACAAGCAGGAATGTATTTTATTTCTATTGAAAAAAATGGAATAAATACAACACAGTCATTCATTAAATTGTAATTAATGAATCATAAATAGTGAGTTATACTCAAAGTAATTATCACTTTACTTCAAAAATAGACAAGTTAAATAAATAAGGATAGTCTTTAAATTGAGACTAGAATAATTCATTATCTTTGTTTAAAGGCAAATTGGTTTATCGCTGTTCATTTTGTTATGAAGAGAGGAAAGTCCGGGCAACGAAGAGCGGCGTACTTCCTAACGGGAAGGTGTCTTTTGATTTATTGAAGGGCAACAGAAAGTGCAGCAGAAAATAGGTAGCCTTAACTTGTTTAAGGTCATAGTGAAAAGGTGAGGTAAGAGCTCACCGTGCAGACAGTGATGTTTTGTAGCTAGGTAAACCTTACGCGTTGAAAGACCATGTATACCAAGGGTTAGGTGTGTTTCACATCTAAAAAGGGTTGCTCGCTCAATCTTGGAGGGTAGGTTGCTTGAGCTTATTTGTGAAAATAAGTCTAGATAAATGATAAACATTTCGATTATTCGAAAAACAGAACCCGGCTTATAGATTTGCCTTTTTTTATTAAATGTTAACAACTTTTTCTTTATGAGAAAAAACCAGATTATTAACTTTGAACCATATTATTTAAGCTGATGAATTCAAATTTTATTAATTACATAATGTCCATTTTGGTTATATCTATTTGTATCATTTGGATATTTTTTATGCTGTTTTCTGATGATTTTATCGCAGGGATGTCAACAATGAAAAGAAATATTTTCATTGCTTTTTTATCAGGTTATGCATTGTTCAGAGCTTATCGTCTGTACTTGTTAGTTCAAAAAAATAAAAAATCAAATTCAAATGAATAAATTATTTTATTGGGTGTTTATTCCTACTTTTTTAGCATTGTTTTCTTGTGGTTCCTCGGATGCATCGAAAGAAAATAAAGCAGTGGAAGTGTATCTGGAAGAATCTTACAAGCCTTTATTTGAAACAAGTATTTATACGTTAGAGGGACAAAACTATTTAGCGAAGATAAATGCTAATTATGTTAGTGAATCAAAGGCATTTGACGCTTTTTTAAATGGAAAAACATCAACAATATGCGTTACTCGAGATTTTACTGATGCGGAGAAAAAATCACTTTTAAAAAATAAAAATATAGAGGTTCGAAGTGTAAAAATGGCTATAGATGCCATTGCATTAATCACACATCCTGAAAATAGCGACACGTTGATGACTGTTGAGCGAATTAAAAATATTTTGAATGGTAAAGATTCTATTTGGAGTGGTACAAATAGAAGAATTAATGTTGTTTTTGACAATCCAAATTCAGCAAACTTTATTTATTTGAGAAATTTATCCGAAATTACAACTTTACCAGCGAATGTTTTTGCTGTTAATTCTAATGAAGAGGTTATTAATTACGTGAAAGAAAATAGAAACGCACTTGGAATTATTGGTGTCAATTGGATAAGTGATGAAGATGATCCAAATACACTTCAATTTAGAGATGGAATAAATGTAGTGGAAGTTGCAAAAGAAGTTGGTGGTGAATATTTTAAACCGTTTCAATCTTATATTTATGACGAGTACTATTCTAAAAGTGGCTATCCTTTAGTTCGAGAGGCTTGGTTGTTGAATAAAGCTTCAAGAACGTCAGTTAATTCAATTTTCGTCAATTTTATGACAGGAGAAAAGGGACAGTTGATTATTCAGAAATCATCATTAATACCAGCAAATATGGTAGCAAGAATGATAAATTTTACAACGGAATAATAATTTAATTGTTTATTTTAGCAAGCTTATCTATAAACGTGGCAAGAATATTGGTACATTAATTTAAGAAATGAAACAAGAAAACAAAATAAAGATGAAACGAATTACATTAGCTACATTATCTTTTATGGTTGGAGGAGTTGTATTTGGACAAAATCTGCCAGATGCGATAAAAAAAACAGACAATGAAAGATATGAAGAGGCAGGAAAAGAATTTCGTGCTTTAATAGCAAACAATGGTGCAGATCTTGGTGATGCCTACTTTTTTTATGGAGATAATTATTACCAATCTGACGATTTAGATTCAGCAAAAATTATTTGGAAAAAAGGATTGGATTTAAATCCTGAAAATTTCCTTTCTCAAGTAGGACAAGGAAAAACATTGTGGTTGAGTGGTGATACGACTGCTGCAAATGGAATTTTCCAAACTGTTTTGAAAAACTCAAAAAGAAGAAATGCAGAATTAATGCGTCAAATTGCATCAGTTTATATTAATTCTCCAATTAAAAGCCTTAATCAAGCTGTAAACTTGTTGAATGAAGCAATAAAAATTGATCCTAAAAACCAATTAAACTTTTTATTGTTAGGTGATGCTCAGGTTGAAATTAATCCAAGAAATAGCACCGAAGCAATGAAGAGCTATAATCAAGCGGGGAATATTAACAACAATGCACGTGTATTTGTTCGTAAAGCTAAAATTTATCAAAGAGCACAAAATCCTAAGTTAGCTGATAGTTTATACATGGTTGCTCAAACGTTAGAGCCTAATTATGCTCCTGCTTATCGTGAAAGAGCTGAATTAAACATGAGATTTAATCAGACGAATCAATCAATTACAAACTGGGAAAAGTATTTAGCACTTAACGATAGTGATTATGCAAGATATAGATATGCTACATCATTGTTTTTAGGGAAGAAATATGCTGAAACAGCAAAAGAAATAAACACAATACATTCAAGAGGATTTAAAAATTTATACAGTCAGCGACTATTAGCTTATTCATTATATGAAGTGAATAACGAAAATAAAGCAGATTCATCAGCATATTTAGCTGGGTTTAATGTTATAGATGAATTTTTCAAAACAACGCCACAAGATAAGATTATAGCTGACGATTATAAATTCAAAGCGATGTATCACCAAAAAATGAATCAAGAAGATTTGTATTTCCAAAATATGGAAAAAGCAGCTGAAATTGACAAAGAAAATGCTGGTGATATTTATTCTGATTTAGCAAAGTATTTCATGAAAGAAAAGAAATATGAACAAGCTATTGAAATGTACAACAAAAAAATGGCTGGAGATTCTAGTAAATTATCTTTAGGAGAAATGTATGAATTAGGGAGAGCGTATTATTTTGGACCAAAAGATTATGTTAAGTGTGATGAAGCAAATGCTTATGTATTAACAAAATCTCCTGACTATGCTATGAGTTTCTTATGGAGAGGACGTGCAAATGTTAAAATTGACATTGATAAAACTACTTGGTCAGCAAAACCTTTTTATGAGAAGTTTTATTCTTTGTTAACAGAAGAAGAAAAAACGGGAGCATATAAGAGTATGGCTTTAGAATCATTAAAATTCATGGGTGATTACTATTTTAGTTCACCTGAGAAAAATTTAGAGAAAGCAGCTGAAGTTTGGAGTGAAGTTCAAATATTGAGCCCAGACGACGCACAAGCAAAAGCATTCTTTGCATCGTATAAGAAATAGAAATAATTCGATATTTGAAAAATCCCCAATACAATTTATGTGTTGGGGATTTTTTTATAATGTTCTATGAATTAGATAATGATTTGAATTTTTCTTTTAATTCAGCTAGACTATATATCACGGGAATGACCTCTTTTCCTTCGTTATCAATCAGACCATAAGTGTCAGCAATTGATTTTACCAAAGCATACTGACCAAACTCTTGATTAAACTTGCCAATTTTTGAATAAATAGGTTGAACGACAATTTTGTTTGATGTGTCAATAAATCCATAAGTTCCTGTGATTGTTTTGACCAAAGCCCAATCTTTTCGATGCTTATCGTATTTATAAACCTTTTTGTATCCAGTTTGAGAAAAGGATCCAATCGATACAAACAGAAATGAAATAGAAATAATTAATGCCTTCATGAATTTTAATTTATTGAATGACAACTGTGTCAATTGAATAACTATATGCTGAAAAATAACCAAGTGCTTTATTGCTCCAAAAATAATTCGGATTACCAACAGCAGCATTTGTAGCCATACCACTACTAGATAATTCTCTATTGTAGTCGTATACTTTTTGGTTGATACTTTGAAGTTCTAAAACAACAGTGTCACCAATTTGAAATGTTTCAAGAAAAGGACGTTCAACTAAATTTCCATCTGTTAATCGATCTTCTCCACCTGTATATTCACCAAATTTATCATAACGAACTCCATAATACGTAGGAATTAGATTGTAGCAATTACCAAGTCCAGGGAAATCTTGAAAACGATAATAAATCCAATATCCTTCATCAGAAAAAATACTTTGAGCTTGATATTCTGTATAAGATGGCAATAATGTTAAAGTTGGTAATAATTTAGAAGTTGCTTCATAAACAACTCCATTGTGACTTACTTTAATAATATAGTTGCTCCCATAATTAGGTGTTAATCCAGTTAATTCATACGTTCCATTGGAAAGTAACGGAACATTGATTGCAGAACCAGATTCTTCTTGAATAGTAACGACAGCATCATCAATTGTTGATAATTGAAACACATCAAAATAATCACTTGATTTACTTACAAGAACTCTTACCTTACCTTCGTTGGCAATATAATTAGCTTCGATTACCATTTTAGGATCTGAGCTATTTAAATCAATATCAATTTCTTTTTGACAAGAAAAAATTGTTAAGATAATGAATGCGAAATAAAATACATTTTTTTTCATAATCTATTTAATATTAAAGTTATAAGTAATAGACGGTACGATTCTAAATAATGTTGTTTGGATTGCTTTTGTTTTCCCAGGGTTATGTTCATCTTCTTCAAATGAAATTGTGTATGCATTTTCGCGAGCATACGCATTGTAAACAGAAATATTCAGATTATGGTCAAATTTTGGACGTTCTTTAAAATAAAGAGTTAGACCTAAATCTAATCGATGATAATCAGGCATTCTATATCCATTTCTTTCTGTATAATAAGGAACAATAGCACCATTTATTTGATATTTCCCTGAAGGGAAAGTTACAGCATCACCAGTGTAATATACGAAACTAGAAGATAACGCCACTTTTTGATTTACTCGATACATTGCTACAATTGCTAAATCATGAATTCTATCTTGTCGAGCAGAAAAGTATTTACCTTCATTAATTTCATCAAATTGACGTAGAGAACGAGCAAGTGTATAGCTGATCCAACCAGTAAATTTGCCTTTTTTCTTTTCTAATTGAATTTCCAGACCATAAGCTTTACCTTTTCCATATAGTAATGCACCTTCGACTTCTTTGTTTAATATTAGACTTGCACCGTTTCTATAGTCGATTTGATTGGAAAGATGTTTGTAATAAATTTCAGTTGTTAATTGATATTTATTGTCTTTGAAGTTTCTATAGTAACCAAGTGCTATTTGATCAGAGATTTGAGGTTTCACATTATTTGTACTTGGCACCCAGATATCGGTTGGACTTCCAGTCGTAGAATTTGATAATTGATGCAGGAATTGTGAATTTCTATTGTAAGCCAATTTGATTGAATTTTTTTCAGAAAGGATATAATTCATAGAAACACGCGGTTCTAAAAAATGATGATACTTAATTGTTTTAAAATCATCATAGTTTTTTTCTTCAGTTTTCACACCATACTCATCAAATTCGTAAGCGACTCCTTTCCCCATATAGCTAAATCCAGCATAACGGACACCATACATGATTGAAAATAATTCACCAAACTTTTGATCATTTTGAACATATGCTCCCATTTCTAAGGCATATTGATTGTTTAATTTTAATTCATTAAATGCAGAAGCTGAAGAACTCAATTTGCCTGGTTTGAATGTGTGATGAATCACATTTGCACCAAATTTAAGCGAGTTACTGCTGTTTAGATAATAATTAAAATCTTGTTTAAGATTCCAATCTTGGATAGATGAATTAACTCCAAAAGAATTCTCTCCACTTCCAATTTTAAAACTATAGTTGAAATTACTGAAGATAAGTGATGTATTAGAGAAAAGCTTATCAGAAACAATTCTGTTCCATCTCAATGTACTTGTTGCATTTCCCCAGTTAAAACCAAATATATCGCTGAATGCAAAATTGTCACGGCCAAAATATCCTGAAAGAAAAATTCTATCTTTTTCAGAAATTCTGTAATTTGCTTTCATGTTGAGATCATAAAAATATAGAGTTGTATTTCTCAAATCTTTGTCTTTTGCTGCTTTTAGGAATAAATCCATATAACTTCTTCTTCCAGATATAATAAATGATCCTTTATCCTTCACAATTGGACCTTCAACTGTTAAACGAGAAGAAATAAGCCCAATTCCTCCAGAAGCTCCGAATTTTTTGTTGTTTCCTTCCTTCATTTTTACATCCATTACAGAGGACGCACGACCACCATATTCAGCTGGGATTCCAGATTTGTATAATGAAACATCTTTGATGGCATCAGAATTAAAAACAGAAAAGAATCCAAGTAGGTGAGATGCATTATAAACAGGTGCTTCATCAATTAAAACAAGATTTTGATCTGCTGCACCCCCACGTACGTAAAAACCAGAATTTCCTTCTCCTGCAGATTTGACTCCAGGAGTTAATTGCAGGGTTTTTACGATGTCTTTTTCACCGAAAATTACCGGAATTGTTTCTATTTCTTTTGGTGATAAGGTAGTAACAGACATCCCCGATTTGGTGATGTTGTCATTTTCTTTTGTTGCAGTAACTTGTACCTCTTGGATTTCTTTGACGGATCCAGGAACAAAAAGTTCAACGTTCACCTTAGTGTTTTCAGTTAAATTAACTTCAACTTCTTTTGAGTCATAGCCTGCAGATCGAAAAATAAGTGTGTAAGTACCACTTGGAATTGTAAGTGAATAGAAGCCATAGGCATTTGTTTTAGCTCCAGTTCCAGATAAATTTTTCACAATCACTGTTGCGTCAAAAATATCCTCTCCGTTTTCTCCATCTTTTACACTACCACTAATGGTGAAGTTTTGGGAAAAAACCGAGAAACTTAAAGAGAAACAAAATAAGAGAAATAGTTTATTTATAATATTCGTTGTTTTCATATTTCTGTATGATGAGGAGGTAAAATTGTTGTTGTTTTTGAAACTCTGTCGTGCATAACTATTCCACCAGTTACACCAACATTTAGTGAAGAATTTCCAGGTAATTTTATTAAGAAGTGACATTTTTCTTTCACTTCATCTGGAAGCCCGCAATCTTCAGAACCAAGTAAATAGATTGCCCTTTTTGGGTGGTCAAAATTATGAAGCCATTCAGCATTTTCATCAAGTTCAACACCTATTAAACGACAGTCGTAAGGAATGTTATTTAATAAGTCATCAAAGCTGTCATAATGAAAAAGAGGAATGCGTGACCAAGCACGAACAACATCAGAAGATTGTTTTTTGTATTTATTTTCTACTGTAAAAATATATTGAGCACCTAGAACGTAAGCAGAACGCCATAGAGTACCAAGATTGTGGTGTGTTTTCCCTCTATAGATTCCAATAGCATAATAACCGGCTTCGTTGTTTGTCTTCATTTCACAAAGATATATACCATTTTTTCAAATTAGGTATATTAATATGACAAAATGGGATATTTTTTAGATAAGTGGAAAATGACCATGATAAGTGAACGCTTTTAAACCAGGTTTCGTTAGAAACTTTAAAATCATTGATTTAGTTTATATCCTTTCAAATTGCCGTTTAAATAAATTCGCAAACCTTTCATAAAAAAAAGATATTGTTTTATCGTTCTTATTTTACATTTGTACTTTATTAGAATACAAAAATTATTTTTATGAAACTGAAGAGATTAACTTTTGGAAGAATTTTTTGGCCTAGTTTTGTTGCCGTTATTGTCGCATCTATTGTTGGGTCAATTTTATTTTTTCTTGTTTTAACAGGTATAATAGGGAGTCTTACACCTAAACAGTCATCAGTAAAAGCAGAGGCAAATTCTGTTTTACATATCAAATTAGAAGGTAGAATAGGAGAAAAAACTTCTTCAAAATTTGATATAAATACCATGACAATGAATACATTTCTTGGATTAAGTGATTTACTTTATGGTTTAGATAAAGCTAAGACAGACAAAAATATTAAAGGAGTATTTTTAGAATTGGGAGGTATTTCTTGTGGATATGCAACTGCAAAAGAAATCAGAAATGCAATTAATGATTTTGAGAAAAGTGGAAAATTTGTAGTGGCTTACAACTCCGGTGAGGTTGTAACGTTAGGGAAATATTACATTTCTTCTGCTGCAAATGAATTGTATGGTTTTCCAACTTCAACAATGGAGTTTTTAGGACTAGGAGGAGAATTAACATTTTTCAAAAAGACATTTGATAAATTGGACATTGATGTTGAGATTATCCGTGGAAAAAACAACGATTTTAAAAGCGCAGTTGAACCATTTTTCTTAGAAAAAATGAGTGATTCAAGCCGTTTACAGATGCAAACATATGTCGATAATATTTGGAGAGATATGCGAAATGATATTGCTGCTGATAGAAAATTGAATCCAGAAGATTTAAACAGATATGCTTCAGATTTGTCTATTAAAAGAGTAAAAGATGCTGTTAAGTATAAATTGATTGATGATGTAAAATATCGTGATGAGGTAGTTGACTTAATTAAGAAAAAAGTTAAAATTAATAAAGAAACAGAATTGAAACTGGTTGAATTTGAAAAATACGCTAAATCTAAATTTAGAGATGATCAGATTTTAATGCAAGATAATGACCCGAATGTAGCAGTGATTATTGCTGCTGGAGATGTTTCAGTGGATGGAGATGGATTGACGTCAAAAGAAATTTGTAAATTATTGAGAGATGTTAGAGAAAATAAATCGATTAAAACGGTTGTTTTAAGAGTTAATTCACCTGGAGGTAGTGCTTTGGCAAGTGATGAAATTTGGAGAGAGGTAAAATTGACAAATGAAAAGAAAAAAGTAATTGTTTCTATGGGAGATTTGGCAGCTTCAGGAGGTTATTATATTGCAGCGCCAGCAGATAGAATTTTTGCTGAACCAACAACAATTACAGGTTCAATTGGAGTATTTGGTATGATACCATACACAGGTGATTTTATGAAAAACACATTAGGTATGACATTCGACTACGTTCAAACGAATAAACATGCTGCATTTTCATTGAATAGAAAATTATCACCAGAAGAATTGTCTTCTATTCAAGGTGAAGTTGATGAGATTTATATGGATTTCTTAAATAGAGTAGCTGAAGGTAGAGGCATGACAACAGATCAAGTGAATAAAATTGCTAGAGGTCGTGTTTGGACTGGTTCTGATGCAGTTAATATTGGTTTAGTTGATGAGTTGGGAGGATTAAAAGATGCAATCAAGTATGCCGCAAAACAAGCAGGAATCAAAGAAACGAAAGTACTGTACTATCCACTAATAGAAGAAAACCCATTGGAAGCAATTATGGAACAAATTGATTCAAAAAATGCTATGGTTGAAAGTAAAGCAAAACTTCCAGCAGAGTTGTTGAAACAGTATGAAAAATTAGCTCAATTGGATAAGATTTCTGGAATACAGATGAGATTACCTTTTGTAATAGATTTTAAGTAAGAAAGAAAAATAATTTTATTAAAACGAGATTGCTTTTAGTGATCTCGTTTTTTGTTTAAAATAGCTATCTTTCCACTGTTTTTTTGTGTTAAATTGAATGAATTAAGTACATATTATTATTTTATTTATCCGACAAACCTCTTGTCGACAATACTATTTTTAATAATTGTTATTGTTTTATCCAGGTTTAAATCTCAGAAGATTATTGATGAAAATGATGCACGTCTTTATCGATTAAGTGTATATCATAAACTATTTTTTTCATCCATTTTTGCATTTTATTATTTAGGAGTATTAAAAGGGGGGGATACTTATGCTTACTGGGTGACAACCGATGCATTACAAAATTTATTATTTCATGATTTTGGGAAGTTTTGGGAAATCATTAGCAGTGAATCTACTATGGAACGATTGTTTGGTGTTTTTGATTACAAAACAGGATATCCGGAACGATTTATTTACATGGAACATGAATCGTTTTTTGTTTCAAAGGTCCTATTAATTTTTAAGATCATAACATTTGATGGATATCTAGCAACGACCTTTATTCTTGCTTACATTATGGCTAATTCATCCTGGAAGTTATATGAAATAGCAAATGAAATGGACATATTTAATAAAAAACTGATAAGTATTTTTTTATTATTTCTTCCTTCCGTAGCGTTCTGGTCAGCTGGAATATCAAAAGATACGATTGTTTTCATATCTATATTAAACATCGTTTTTCATGTTTACAGACTGCTAAAACCCAAACCAAATTCATCAATAGTTAAACATTGGATATTGTTAATTCTTTTTGCAGTACTTATTTATAAAATCAGACCTTTTATACTGTTTGCATTAGCAGTACCATTACTTTGGATGTATTTCGTTGGAGTTGTAAATAAAATAAAAAGTTTTAATCTTTTGAAATGGATCATAAAAGGCTCAATGATTTCATTAATTTTTGGGATCACTGGGTATCTATTAATCACATCAAATATTGATAGTATTTTATCTACAAATACCTCTTTAAATGAAGCGGTTATTGTCCAACAGGATTTCCAAAACAACACACAGGTTTATGGTGGTGATGAGGGAAAACGATATTCAATAGGTACCATTGATTTATCAGTTGTAGGTTTGCTAAAAATTCTTCCAGCTTGTATTATGGCTGGAATATACAGACCTTTTATCTGGGAAGCACTCAGCCCTTCACTGATTTTAAATGGTTTAGAAAGTATTTTTCTTATTGGATTAACATTTTGGTTTTTTTATAACAAACCACGCTATCGAATACTAATCATTTCAAAAAATGAATTGCTTGTTTTTTCATTCATTTTCGTTATGATTATAGCATTTATGACAGGATTTACTTCTGTACTTTTTGGCGTTTTGGTACGAATAAGGACACCTTTGTTGCCTTTTATTGGGCTACTTCTTTCTATCGATTGGCAACGAGTTAAAGATCAAAGATTATCCAATTGATTCAAAATAACTATCTAGTACCAAATGATTTTCAATCGTTGAAGTGTTTATTTCTAGTAATTTAATATTTCCGTCAGCAGAGTATGAGTAAAAATCATTCATTAAATTGAGTAAATTTTCCTCATTATTAGCGGAATAATAGTCTACATTAAAAGCTTTGGCAATATGTTCTGCATTGAAATGATGTTTAGCTTCAAAATATTGTTCGTTTTGCTTAGAATCTCTAGGACCTTTTATAATATTAAAAATTCCACCACCACCATTATTCAGAAGAATAATTCTAAGGTTTGGTATTGAATAATTATTCCAAAGAGCATTGCTATCATAGAAAAAAGAAACATCACCTGTTAACAAAACATGTAACACATCTTTTTTTGCAAGTGCAGCTCCAACAGCGGTTGAGGTTGATCCGTCAATTCCAGAAGTACCGCGATTTGAAAAATAAGTCATACTTGCAATTGGATCAAAAAGTTGACAATAGCGAACAATTGAGCTATTTCCCATGTGTATATGTGCTTGCTCGGGAATACAATCAAGCATTAGTTCCATTGCTTTCAAATCAGAAAACGGAATTGTAGTGAGATGATTTTCAGCTTTTCCTTGCGCTATGAAGTCACGCTGTTTCCATTTACCTCCATAATTACTAGTAACAACTCCTTCTCTTAAATCTAAAACTGTTTTTAAAAAGGAAGTTTCGCTAATTTCAAATGAATTTGTAAGTGCTTCATAGGTGTTCATTTCTGGAAAGTCGAATCCAACTTTCCAATGCATTTTAGGTTTATATTTTCTTAAATAAGCTTTAATCCTTTTAGACACAACAGCTCCTCCTAATGTTATTAGAAGATCAGGAGCAAATTCAGCTTCCTGTTCGGGAGTAATGATTTGTAGTGTTCTATCGATGCAATGAATCCATTTCATTGAAACAAGATTCGAAGTGTTTTCAACTAAAATTGCAAATGACGTATCATCAGCAACAAGTTTTAAAAGCTCTTGGAAATAAGCATTTTTAGGCATTTGACCAATGAGGATTAATTTTTTATCAAATTTCAATCCTTGTTTGATCGTTTCGATCTCTTCTTTGTTTAATGATGTATTTTGATATTCCCAAGAAATTTTTTGAGGAATTTTCGTTTCAATTTCTTCGGTTTGATAAAGTGGTTCTTCCAATGCAATGTTGAAATGGATAGGACCTTTACTTTTAATAGAAATTTTTTCAAAAGTAGAAATGACTAACTCTCGAACTATTGCTGGATCAATCTGTTCGTTTAAATGTGTCTCAGCATCTATGTGATTTGTATAGACTCCACGTTGAACAATTGTTTGCCCATCTCCTTGATTTATCCATTTCTCAGGCCTGTCTGCAGAGATAACAACCAATGGAACTCGTTGATAAAACGCTTCAGCAACAGCAGGATAGTAATTTAACATTGCAGAACCAGAGGTACAAACAATTCCAACAGGTTTGCCACTTTCTTGCGCCATTCCCATTCCAATAAACGCAGCTGATCGTTCATCATGAATGGTGTAACAGGTAAATTCAGGATGTTCGTCAAAAGCAATAACTAAAGACGAATTTCGAGAACCTGGAGAACATATTACAGTATCCATTCCTGCTTCTAAGCATGCCGAAACAAAGGATTGAACCATTTTTTTATCAGAAGAAATCATGGTGCAAATTTACCCAATAAAGCGAATAATTAACAGAGTTAACTTTTAAAATAATGTTAGACTTTCATTTTTTATATGATTTCAGTTCAATAGAATGGTTATTGAGTTGATTCTCTGTTTATAGTTAGCTTTCAAGTCAGCAATAACAAAAAAACCGATGAAGACAATTCTTCATCGGTTTTACATACATAGTAGGGTTATTTGAAATTATTTTATTTCAATAATTTGATTACCAATGTTTACACCTGTTATTTTGTTTGGTTGAACAATGTAATAAAGTGTGAAAGCTTGTTTTCCATTAGCATTAATGCTTTCTGGTTTGTTGCTTATTTCACTAATACTTAAGTTTATTTCATTGTATTCATTTAACAAATAGATAGAAGGCAAGAAGCTTTCTTCTCCAGTTGATTCGATTTCACCTTCAACTTTAAAGTATAGAGGAGCTGTATATAATTCTCCCCATTGTTCTTTTTCAGCTTTTATATGCTCTTTAATTTTATCATCATCAGCATATTTAGTAACGTTGTTAATTGTGTAAGTAACAGTACCGTTCCATCCTTTTTCAACGATTTTAGAATTTACATTAACTGTTTCAGAAGCTGGAATTTCAAAAGGTTTTAATGGTAGCAAGTTATTAATATTTTCTTTTGATAAATCAACTTTTGCAGTTGGGTTTTCATTCTCATTTAAACCAATGTATAAATCGTTAATTTTTGCATCTTTAGGAACGCTAAATACAAAAAATCCATCTACATCATTTGAAATTAATCCAGGGAATGTTGGTCCTTTAGTTACAGAAATTCTTGGAATTGCATTGTATGTTTTTTTAGATGAAGCATCAAATAAGCAATAACCAGTTTCTAATTTCCCTAAGTCAAAATCTTTGTTTGTTAGGTAACCTCTAACCTCGATTTTAATAAGTTTGTCACCACTTTCTGTTGGTTCAAAATCTTTATCAACTCCACCATCCCAATCTTCAGTAACACTTTTTATGTTAATAAAAGAATATACTGGAACGTTTTCTTCATCAGTTGTTTTATAAAATCCTTTTAGGTTGTAGTTGTACTCCGTTTCTTTGTTCTCAAAAGTTCTAGAGCAAGAAAAAAATAGTAGCGATGTAGCTACAAATAAAAATAAATTCTTCATATAATTTTACTTTCTAAATTAGATTACAAAAATAACCTTTCTGAAGGTGAAAATTAACAAACGGGTAAGTTGTTTTATCAATTGGTAGAGAATTGAGGACGCTTGGTAATTATTTTTGTATTTACGACAAGTAATTTCAATGAATAATTTTATCTATTCTCAATAATTAGAACAGTATCCTCTCCATATTTAAATGTATTGGTTGGTTGATTGATTAGTTTTGGTGCAATTAATCCTTTTGAAAAATTTTCTGTTCCAATTAGTATTCTAGCTTCGTCCCATAAATTTGCATCAATGAATGAATCTAGCGTTTGTTTTCCGCCTTCAATAATTATTGATTGAATGTTTAGTTTGTACAGTTGATTTAAAACTATTTCAGGGGAAATTTGGTCAACTTTAATCCATTTAAGATTGTTTTCTTCTTTTGATTGAATGGTATTAAAAATTATTGTTGGGGCATCATTGGAGAAAATGGTAGCATTGTTGGGAGTTTCTAAATGACTGTCTAAAACTATCCGAATTGGGTTTTTACCTTCAAATTCACGAACTGTTAAACTAGGGTTATCGACAATTGCTGTGTTTTTTCCAATTAAAATAGAGCTTTCCTCTGTTCTCCATTGATGTACTAATTTTTTAGTTTTAGGTTGAGTAATCCAGTTTATTCCTTTAGATCCGTTTGTTCTTTCTCGATCAATAAAACCATCTTTTGTTTGAGCCCATTTTAAAATAACATAAGGGCGTTTTTTTTCATGGAAAGTAAAAAAACGTTTGTTTAATGCTCTACATTCCTTTTCTAAAACACCAATCTTTACTTCAATTCCTGCTTTTTGTAGTTTTTCAATTCCTTTTCCTGAAACTTCAGAAAATGTATCAATGCAACCAATAACAACACGTTTGAATTGATGATGAATAAGTAAGTCTGAGCAAGGAGGGGTTTTTCCAAAATGTGAGCAAGGTTCGAGGGAGACGTAAATCGTAGATTCTTTTAAGAGTGATTTATCAACTACTGAATACACTGCATTTACTTCAGCATGTGATTGACCATAAATTTGATGAAATCCTTCTCCAATTATTTGATTGTTGTACACAATTACAGCACCTACCATCGGATTGGGAGCGACAAAACCAAAGCCTTTTAAAGCCAGATTAATACAACGTTGTATGTAGAACTCGTCGTTCAAATTATAAGTTTTTTAGCCATTCCATTGTATCTACTCCATCAGCATAATCAGTTAACTGAGGTTTTTGTGCTAATCCAAATGGGACATAATCTTTACCAGAAATCACTTGGATAGATTCTTCGTGAAGTTGTAAATATTGGTTTAATTCTTCTTGATTTTTATACGTGTGATAATGTACCATTGCCAATGGAGAATGAAGTTCATCACTTTCTCTTAGTAAAAGAAAATTATTGTCCAAAAGCGGTAATTGATTCATTAAATATACCGTTTTATTATAGTCATAATTATTACCATATTTAAAATGATTTATTACATCACTATACTCAAATATTCCTTGAAAAAACGTTGAAAATTCATAATTTTCTGGAACAAGCAGGTGAGATACATTTCTACATCCTAAACCAAAATAGGAAAAAATATCTTCTCCTAAGGCTTTAAAATCATCTTGAGTTTCATCACCTTTTATAATGGCGATTGATGTTCTGTTTTTTCTAAAGATATGAGGATATTTACCAAAATACTGTTCAAAATATAGCATTGAATTGTTGCTGCCTGTTGCAATTACAGCCTCTATTTCACCAATTTTACCTTCCGAAATGATTATTCTATTCTTTAAATCGGGTAAAAAGGTGTATAAAACATTCACTAATGCAGGAAGAAGTGTTTTGTCATCAGAACTCATTTTACAGATAGCTGTATGACCAGAAAGAACCACACAAAGTAAATCATGAAAACCAACTAATGGAATATTACCAGCCATTATGATTCCTACTTTTTTTGGATGTTCATTCCATTTGTAGTTGGTAAGCCATTTTTCTAATTCGTTAGTTTCTAGCCATTCACCTAATGCAAGTAGTGATTGTTGAACAGATTCTTTCGTAAACCAACCATTAAATTGAAATTGTTTATTGATAACTCGTTGTAAATCTGAATATTCAATTTCAGTAATTCCTATTGATGTACCTGGGAAATTGTTTCCTTTCCCTAGTGACTGCATAACTGCTCCTAATTGCGTAAATGCGCTGATAACCTGTTTTCTTTCCACATCACAAAATTAGATTTTTTAATGGATAATTGTATTGTTTAAAGAGATGTTTGTTGATTCTAAAAATTCCACTTTAAACTGCGATTATCTAAAAATGCGAATGAAAACTTCCAATTTATGTTTGCTTTTGTGTGATTTCCATCAGATAAAGCACAATAAATCCCTAATCTCAGTCTTCTTTTCGACATTTTAAAAACACGTTCTAACCCAACAAGTACTTCATAATATTGCCAATTGTGTTCAGGAACAAATAGTAATCCAGCACCGCCTACTAAACCTATTCTTGTTTTCTTCATGAAGGGAATTTTATTAAGAATTGCCCCATTGTCATGATGAACTAGGTGTCCTGCTAGGTAAAGTTTTTTTGTTGGAAGACTTGTGTCTAGCCCTTGAAATGAATTTAGTGGATTCGAAAACCACAAAGGATCACTTCTTCTAAAGTATTTGTAGTCTGCGTCGTAAAGAGATTTTGAGCTTAAAAATTTACCCGTATTAACATGGTAACTAGTGGTTCCTAAAAGTCCCAATTTGAATGTTTGTTGTGCTCCAAATCGAATGTATTCATGATTGACATCACTACCAAAAAGATTAGGAATACCTCTTTCATAATAAGCGTAAAATGTTGGCCATTTTGAACCGAGCAATACTTTTCTGTAGGGCTCCCTCATGTATTTTTGAGCTGGAGTATATGAAATATTGACAACACCAATTGCAGCTTGATAAGAATCGAAGGATTTTGCTTGATTATTGGGTAAAAAATTGTCAACTTGATTCAAAAAACGATAGTGATCAATACTTCTTCGTTCAGCAAATGAAAAACTATTGTATAAATAAAACCCGTTAAACAATTCATAATCGTGAATTAAAGTTAATGCTGTTTTCTCAAAGAAATTTTCACGTTTATACACTTCTGTAATAGCATCATTCCAGGTTACAGTTCCAAAATCTTGTTCTATTTCAGCGGCAATTGTTCCAAAATGAAAAGGGGCATATCGATATCTCCACCATGAATTTCCTTTAATGTCGGCATTTAGAAAGCCCATTGATAATTCGGTGTAAGAATCTAATGTTCGTTCATCTTTCCATTTTTTAAAGAAGAAAAAATTTGGTGAAATTCGAGGCCCAGCAATATAAAAAGGTCGAGCCATTGCTGTTACTGAACTAAATGTCCATTGTGTTTTTTTTTCTCTATTTCGATGGTCAATTCCGTACCATAGAACTTTCCAAATTGTTATTTTATTAAACTCGGCGTCTAATGAATCAAGATATTCTGTTCTATTTTGATAATCTTTAATGCTATCCTGAATAACAATATAACGAAGTTCATCTAATGTCAAATCCGATTTTCTTTTTTCAGACCAATAGCTGCTATCTCTTTCGTATGCTTCTTGTTCGGTGATTGAAAGTTCATTTTTGAAGTATTTTTTTGTGAAGTTTACATCAAAATTATAATCATAAAAAGTTGCAATATTCTCTAAGTGTGTAGACTCTTTATTGTAGGTTACGCCGTATTCTAATCGTTGATTTGTCAATACACATAGCGTGTCTCCAGGGTGATCGAAGTTTTGTTTTATAGTGAAATAATCATAAATAAGCAGGTTTCCTTTGTTCATTGTGAATTCCAATTTCTGGATAAGCCACGTAGAATCTACCACCCAAATAAATCCCTCTAATGTTGTAGTGGCTACATTTCTAGGTGAAATTTTTATTTTATGTATTTTTTTTCCATTTTCTACATATTGTTCAACCAATCGATACTTATAACTAAGGATTCCTGGAACAGATATAGGTGAACTAACAGGAGTTTGATGTAGGTCGTCTAAGTGTAGAAGGTTTTGAAAAAAATTAAAATTTGATTTAACTGTTGTGGTATAGTACATATTTGTTGATTTACCCCTCAAATCATATGCATTTCTAAATTCTTTAACTTTATTATTGGGTTCAAAATGTCTTGTAAGTTGAATTTCTAAAAAATTCATACTATTTGCAAATTCGGTATCTGCATTTTTTTTATTTGAAAATGGATCTTCAATATCAGTTGGAGCTACCGTTTCTGTTTTATTTTTCTTTTTAGAATTTGCTTCTTTTTCAATACGTTCGACAGATTTTATATATACCTCGCAAGAGTGTGCATGTTTCCACGGATTTATGGTATCCCTTTTTTCAACAACATTTAAAATGATATCTCTTCCAGGGTTCGTTTTTTTTGCAACTATTTCAACTTCACTGATTTCTTTCAGTTTTAGTGGGAGGAGAAAGAAATCACGTTTTTGTTCTTGGTCAGTCATCGCGATATAAATTTCACGATCTTCATAACCAAATGCTTGCACAACTAAAAAATACTCTCCGGGGAGTAAAAACATCTCATAATAACCATTTTCATTACAAACAGTCCTTTGAGTTGCATCATTTTTTACATAAATTTTAGCCAGAGGTAATGGTGTGTTTGTTTCATCGGAAACAATACCACTTAGTTTTCGCTGTGCGATAGAAATTCCATTGAAGCATAGAAAAACAATAATTAAAATTATCGTATGCTTCATCCTGTGGAGAGTGAATAAAAAATTATTGGTTTTTATTGCTTTTAGCTTGTTCATCCAAGAATTTCATGTGTTTTTCCATTCTCTTCATCATGAATCGTCTCATGAAATACATCAAGATAGTGATAGCAGCAAAAGTATACATAAATCCCCAACGATTAAATCCTTCAGTGATGCTTTTGTATGTGATGAACACAACAAGTATTACTGAAATAATTAACCATAAATTGAGCATTATTTTATTGTATGTATTCATATTGTTTTTTTTGTAAAGATAGCTTTTTTATGTTATTGATCTTTTCCAGAAAAGAGATACAAGTTTTTTTAACAAAAATAATTTATAAATCGTTGGTTAATGCTTTTAGATAAAATTAAGAAGGATTACTCATAGAGTAATCCTTCTTAAAATGTTTAGTTGTAAAGTAAAAAAACTGTTAGCAAGTTTTTGCTTTTTCAGTTGTTTGTGGCGGTGTATATGCTATTTATTATAAATAATTTCAATACCCTTTAAATATGTTATTTCAATTTTGTTGCCAAAAATACATAAACATATAAAGTGTTGTTTTTGAATGTTTTGAACTCTATTTGTTTCCCTTAACATTAAAAAATTTTTTCAATTTGAAATCTCTGTTTTGTTTTTGAAAAACATCTTCGTTATTTCATTGATTATTTAGCCATAATTGTATCACAAGCTTCATTAACTGCATTTATTACTGTTTGAACTTGTTCATCAGTTAAATCATAATAAACAGGAAGTGAAATTTCATTTACATATTTATTCCATGTTTCAGGATAATCCTCCATTTTATAGCCACGTTTTTTATATGCGGTTAATATAGGAAGAGGTTGAAAATGAACGTTTACGGAAACATCTTTGTCGAAAATTTCTTGCATAATTGCATCTCTTTGACTTTCTGTAGCGCCATTAATTCTCAATAAATACAAATGATAGCAAGTTTCCTTTTGATTATCTATATATTTTGGAGTTATTGTCCATTTATTTGTTTTAAAAGCATCGTCATACAATTTGAAAATATGCTTTCTTCTATCCAAATTCTCTTGATATCGATCTAATTCAATTAATCCAATTGCAGCTTGTAGATCGGTCATATTGCATTTGAAACCAGGTTCTTCTACATCATATCTCCAATTCCCTTTTTGAGTTTTAGCAAGCGCATCTTTAGATTGACCGTGAAGTATTAATGTGCAAAAATGCTTGTATATTTCTTCATGATTGAATTGTTCTGGCAAGTTGAAACACAATGCTCCACCTTCTGCTGTAGTTAGGTTTTTAACTGCATGAAATGAAAAACTCGATATGTCTGCTAGACTACCGCTTCGTTTGCCATTCATTGTTGCTCCAAAACTGTGTGCAGCATCAGAAATTAATAAAATTCGACCAAGTTTACTTTGTTCTTCGGAAGAAGGCTCGAACATCGATTTTGTATCTTCCATAATAGAATATATTTTGTCATAATCACAAGGAAATCCTGCAATATCCACAGCAATTATTGCTTTGGTTTTGGGTGTGATTGCTGCTCTAATTTTTTCAGTATTAATGTTAAAGTCTTCTTCATTTAAATCGACCATTACAGGTTTTGCCCCAGCATGTATGATAACATTTGCACTTGCACAATATGTGTAAGCAGGTAAAATAATTTCATCACCTTCCTTAATGCCCCACCAGTGAAGTAAAACTTGCATTCCCATTGTCCATGAGTTGACAGCTACTGTTGTTTGACAACCACAATATTCTGTAATTCTTTTCTCAAATGTTTTTGTTCTTGGTCCTGTTGTTATCCACCCACTTTTCAAAGCAGCTGTAACTTCATCAATTACCTTTTGGTCTATTCGAGGAGGAGAAAATGGAATCATTAATCATAAATTTTATTGGTGAAATGCGAATGTACTAATTTTCGTAATCTGGCACATAAGTTCGAGTGTCTTTTCATGTTTTTTCTTTTATAATTTATGTTACAAAGTAGAATGCTGAATAAATGTTGTAATTACTGTATCTTTGAAACAAATTTTAGTGTGTGTTAATTTGTAGTATTTGTTTTATAGTGTTTGTATTTGCTTTGTGTCGTTATGTTCCGGCATTTAGACTGCCAAACTCGTCAAAATGGACAATTTCTATAGGACTTTTAATTAAAATTATTGTAGGCTTTTTTTATTTGTATCTCTACACATATCATTATGGAGCTGGAAGTTTATCTTCGGATTCGAATGCGTATATGCAAGACAGTAAACTCTTGAATGAAGTATTTTATAAATCTCCGAAAGCATATTTTCAATTTGTATTTGGATTAGATGATAGACAGCTGTTGATGGATTATTTATCAGAAACGACACATTGGGATTCTAGAAATTTTTTCAATGACACAAAGAATATTATTCGTTTACATTCATTCATTCACTTTTTCTCATTCAATCAAGTTGTAGTCCATTTGACGGTGGTTGTTTTTATTGCATTGATGGGGTTAAGGTTGATTGTTGTAACACTCTCAAATTACGTAAAATTATCTCCAACACTTATATTTTATTCTCTGTTATTGATGCCGAATCTGCTGTTCTGGACTTCTGGAATATTGAAAGAACCATTGATTCTTTTCTCTTTTGGATTACTTTTCTACTCATTATTAGGTCAACTTCCTCGAATTAAAAAAGGGATTTTATTCCTTTTATCGTTGGTTCTTTTTGCAGGGATAAAGCCTTATCTTTTATTGTGTATTCTCCCTGCAATTTTTGTTTATATACTTTTTAATCGAATTCGCTCATTTTGGTTGGCACTTGGAACTTTAATAATTGGAGTTGTTTTAATAACGCTTTCTTTTTTAACACCATTTACGCAACCTTTAGTCAATAAAATATCGGATCAACAATTTGATTTCATAAATATTGGTAGGGGTGGAGTGTTCGCAAGAGCTGATACGTGTGTATATATTATTTATGGTGAAAATATGCCGTATGTTGTTGTTAACGAAAAAGATTCCACTGTTTTTGTGACTAAACAAGTTATCGGACACTATATTCAACCATATAGGAAAAAAGATAAAAAAGTATGTCAAATTTATCCCAATGAAAAACCTTGGAAATTGTACTATGATGGTGAGTTTTGTGGCAGTTATATTGAAATAAATCCAATTGAGCAATCAGGGATGCAACTGATTCGAAATATTCCGGAAGCTTTGAATAATGTTTTTTTTCGACCATTTCCCCATGATCCACCTCATACCAAAACAAAATGGATAACTATAATTGATAGTTGGGGTTTATTACTGATTTTTCTATTTGTCTCGCTTTTTTTTAGACGTAGTTTAGAAAGGCCATATTGGAATATTATTGTCGCTTTGATTGTTTTTTGTATTGTTTTGGCTCTTCTTATCGGTTGGACTACTCCAGTTTTAGGGGCAATTGTGAGGTATAAGTTGCCCATTCAGCTCGCAATGATGATAATGACATTGATAATGTTTAATCCAGAAAAAATAAAAAAATGGAAAAATACGTTTTAATAACTGGTGCAACTTCAGGTATAGGAGAAGCGTGTGCACGAAAATTTGCAGATAATGGATATTCTGTAATTCTTACAGGAAGAAGACAGGAAAGATTAACTTCATTATCGAATGAACTTCAACTAAAAGGTGTGAAAGTTATAACGTTATGTTTTGATGTAAGAATTTTGGATGAGGTTGAAAAAGCGATAAATTCACTCTCAGATGAAGTTAAAAATTCCATAGCTATTTTGATTAACAATGCAGGTTTAGCGGCTGGAAGAGAAAATATTGATCAAGGTGATGTCGCTGATTGGGACCAAATGATTGATACCAACATTAAAGGATTGTTGTATGTGTCCAAAAATGTCATACCTTTCATGAAGGTGAATCAAACAGGACATATTTTTAATATTGGAAGTATTGCAGGAAAAGAAGTTTATCCAATGGGGAATGTTTATTGTGCAACAAAACATGCCGTTGATGCCCTTTCTAGAGGAATGCGAATTGATTTGGTAAATGATAATATAAAAGTGACAAATATTGCCCCAGGTGCAGTTGATACAGAATTTTCAATTGTTCGATACAAAGGTGATTTAGAGAAGGTTGCAGCCACTTATGATGGATTCGAACCTTTGATTGCAAATGATATTGCAGAAACAATCTATTTTGTCGCAAGTTGTCCTCAACATGTAACAATTAATGATTTGGTGATTATGCCTACAGCACAAGCTAGTGCAACAGTTTTTAATCGAAATTAATGTTCTATATTATGAAAAGGACGGTTCTTCTCTTTCTTTTGGGTTTCATTATTATGCTTTCATGTAATAAAGAAAATGACAAGAAAGTAACAGTTATTCGAGATTGTACAGGGACGTATTTACAAATCAATAATAACGAATACAAAGTTTGCAATCCAGAGAAAATCAAAAATTATATTCACGGAACGACAATCGTTGCTTCCTATAGAATTACATCTAACTGCAAGGAAAATTCTTTTGCTTGTCAATTATATCACCCATTTAAAGACTATGTAAAGATTAATAGAGTGAAATAAGCCACACGCCTTTTAGTTTCGACATGTGACTTATTATTCTTGTTCTATTGATTTCCTTTAGCGTGATCTGCTAAGAATTGCTCTAAACCTTTGTCAGTTAAAGGGTGACTAGCCAAAGCCTTGATAGCTTTTAATGGCCCTGTCATTACATCTGAACCAATTTCAGCACAGTGTATAATGTGTATTGGATGACGAACAGAAGCTGCTAATATTTCAGTATCAAACAAATAATTGTTATAAATTGTTCTGATTTGAGCAATTAAATCAATTCCATCAAATGAAATATCATCAAGTCTACCTAAAAATGGAGAAATGTAAGTAGCTCCAGCTTTTGCAGCTAATAAAGCTTGTCCAGCTGAAAAAATCAACGTACAATTTGTTTTAATTCCCTTAGAAGAGAAATATTTAATAGCCTTAATTCCTTCAGGAATCATGGGAATTTTTACAACTATATTTTTATGAAGTGCAGCCAATTCCTCACCTTCTTTGATCATTCCTTCAAAATTGGTAGAAATAACTTCAGCGGATACAGGTCCATCTACAATTTTGCAGATTTCAACATAATGATTTAGAATGTTTTGTGTGCCAGTTATTCCTTCTTTTGCCATTAGTGAAGGATTGGTAGTTACACCATCTAATATCCCTAAGTCATTCGCTTCTTTAATTTCGTCTAAATTGGCGGTGTCGATAAAAAACTTCATACGATTTCTTTATTTTAAGATTCTAAACAAAAATATAGAAACTTTTTAAATCAATTGGAAGAACTTTATTTTTTAGATATTTATTAAAATAATAATTGAAATGTTCATATAAAACAAATCAATACTCAAATTTAAAGCTGTTTTGAAAGAATATTATTCTTATAACTAATACTTTATATATATTGATGGTGCAAATATAAAACTTGAAATAATCATGCGGTTTCTTATATTATTCATTTTATGCATATTTAACTTGCAGATTCTTGCTGCACAAGAAGATAAAACTCCATTCAGACGACATTTTTTAGAAATTGCTCCAGCGACATTGAACCTTAAAAGAGGTGTGAATTTGCATCATCATTTAGAATATCGTTTTCTTATTACTCCTCGATTTTATCTGAACGCAACAACTAATGGCGCACTATTTAAACGATTGGATTACAGTGGTCGATCTAGTTTTCCAGGTATTCGTCCTTTGTTTAACGAGAGTTCGTTGGTTGTTGGTTATCAACATGCTTTCCAACAGTTAACAGAAACGAATCGAAAAGTAAATTTAATTGGGATAGATATTGGTTATCATTACATACAATATAGTGCCAATCCAATTGATTGGGAGTATGATATCATTGATACAACTGATATTGGTTTTAGAAGAATAGGAGGTTTTCGTGTTCATTCTTTGAAAGCAGGATTGACGTATCAACACATTGTTTATTCTGAAGATAAGAATAAACCTGCTATACTTTTTAGACATTTTCTTTCAACTTCCGTTCTTTATGGTCTAGATTTTCAACAGACAACTTATATATCAATATCTCCTTATTCTTCTGTTAAAGCAGAAAATTTAGTTGGGAATACTTGGAAAAATAGAAATGGATTTAAAATCGAATACACGTTTCAGCATTATCTCTCTAAAAGAATAGGATTACTATATGGCCTCCACTTTACATGGTCTCCTTGGGTTGATTATTCTCCCAATGATAAATATTTTGTACCAAGAGGTGGAGAGATGAACACTCCTAATTCTTTTAGTTTTCGAGTTGGTATTACATTTCAATGAGTATGTAATTGAAAGCTTTATTCCTAATTTTAATTAGATCTTAACATGTTTTATTTCAATGCGATATATACTGAATGTTAAGCCGTTTTTATTCTGAAATACAAAAATCTTGTTTTGAATAATTCTAAATTAACATTTTTATAGTTTTTTATGTAAACTTTCCGTTAACGAACTTGTTGAAACTATTCAAAATGTGTAATTTTGCGGAACTTAAAATTTAATCTATTTACGAGTAGTAATAGTGTTCGATTAGATCTAAATAAGGAAGTGTAAACTTGATTAAAAAATAAACTTTTCTCAAAAAAGTAAATTGAATAATCAGAAAATCATTTTCTTTTAAAATTTAATTTTCAGTTAGACAAGTAAAGTAAATAATTGATTATTTTTTAAAAAAGAACAAATAACATTGAAAGGTTTCTATTATGAATATTTACAACGAGTACATCCAAGAAATTGAAGAGAGAAAAGGGCAGGGGTTACATCCAAAACCTATTGATGGAGCAGAATTAGTTAGTGCACTTATCGAACAAATAAAGGATTTAGGAAATGAATACCGTTCGGATTCTTTAAAGTTTTTCATTTACAACACATTACCTGGAACAACTCCAGCTGCAGGTGTTAAAGCTAAATTTTTAAAGGAAATTATTTTGGGTGAAGTAACAGTTGCTGAAATTTCAATAGATTTCGCTTTTGAATTGTTATCACACATGAAGGGAGGACCTTCAATCAACGTTTTATTAGATATCGCTTTGGCGAATGATGTTGAAAAAGCACATAAAGCAGCTGAAGTATTAAAAACACAAGTTTTCTTATATGATGCTGATACTGATCGTTTGAAAGAAGCTTATAAAGCAGGTAATACAATTGCTAAAGATATATTAGAGAGCTATGCAAAAGCAGAATTCTTTACAAAATTACCAGATGTAGCAGAGGAAATTAAGGTTGTAACTTATATTGCTGCTGAAGGTGATATTTCCACCGATTTATTGTCTCCAGGAAATCAAGCACATTCTCGTTCTGATCGTGAATTACATGGGCAATGTATGATCACCCCTGCTGCACAACAAGAAATCAGAGATTTACAGGCAAAACATCCAGATGCTAGCGTAATGCTTATTGCCGAAAAAGGTACAATGGGCGTTGGTTCATCACGTATGTCGGGTGTAAACAATGTAGCGTTATGGACAGGTAAACAAGCTTCTCCTTACGTTCCGTTTGTTAATATTGCTCCAA
The DNA here is from genome assembly GCA_036758285.1 of Taishania sp. Taxonomy (GTDB): domain Bacteria; phylum Bacteroidota; class Bacteroidia; order Flavobacteriales_D; family Crocinitomicaceae; genus Taishania. The sequence goes on from DAIOWV010000002.1 coordinate 50,384, forward strand.
TTGTTGCAGGAACAAATGGTATTTCTCCAATTTTCTTAACAACGGTAGATGTTACCGGTGGTATTGGTATCGATCTTCAAAACTGGGTTAAGAAAACAGATTCTGAAGGAAATGTAGTGCGTAACGAAAACGGTGATATCGTTCTAGAACAAACTTACTCAGTTGAAACAGGTACAGTTTTAACAATCAATACAAAAACTAAAAAATTATACAACGGCGATAAAGAGTTGAAAGATATTTCTAAATCTTTCACACCTCAAAAATTAGAGTTTATCAAAGCTGGTGGTTCTTATGCCATCGTTTTTGGTAAAAAAATCCAAACATTTGCTGCTAAAACTTTGGGAATTAATGCTCCATTAGTATTTGCTCCAGCAAAAGAGGTTATCAAAGAGGGAGTTGGTTTAACGGCTGTTGAAAAAATATTTAATCGCAATGCAGTAGGTGTAGCTGAAGGAAAAGTATTACATGCTGGTTCTGATGTTCGTGTAGAAGTAAACATTGTAGGTTCTCAAGATACAACAGGTTTAATGACTGCTCAAGAGTTAGAATCGATGGCTGCCACAGTAATTTCTCCAATTGTTGATGGAGCTTATCAGTCTGGTTGTCATACTGCATCTGTTTGGGATAAAAAAGCACAAGCTAACATTCCTAAATTGATGAAGTTCATGAATGAGTTTGGTGTGATTACTGCACGTGACCCTAAAGGCGAATATCATTCGATGACAGACGTTATTCACAAAGTATTGAATGACATTACTATTGATGAGTGGGCTGTTATTATTGGTGGTGACTCTCATACACGTATGTCAAAAGGTGTGGCTTTTGGTGCCGATTCAGGTACAGTAGCTTTAGCTTTAGCGACTGGAGAAGCTTCAATGCCAATTCCTGAATCTGTTAAAGTAACTTTCAAAGGAAGCATGAAAGAACACATGGATTTCCGTGATGTAGTGCATGCTACGCAATTACAAATGTTGCAACAATTTGATGGAGAAAACGTTTTTCAAGGTCGCATTATTGAGGTACATATCGGTACTTTATTGGCAGATCAGGCATTTACGTTTACGGACTGGACTGCAGAAATGAAAGCAAAAGCTTCTATCTGTATTTCTCAGGACGATACGTTAATCCAATCGTTGGAAATTGCTAAATCTCGTATCGGTATCATGATTGAGAAGGGTATGGATAATCATAACCAAGTTTTACAAGGTTTAATTAATAAAGCAAATAAACGTATCGAGGAAATTCGTAGTGGTGAAAAACCAGCGTTACAACCAGATGCTGATGCTAAATATTATGCTGAAGTATTAGTTGATTTGGATATCATCGATGAACCAATGATTGCCGATCCAGATGTAAACAATGCAGATGTTTCTAAAAGATATACGCATGATACAATTCGTGATTTAACATATTATGGTGGTGATAAGAAAGTAGATCTTGGTTTCGTAGGTTCTTGTATGGTTCACAAAGATGACTTAAAAATCGTTTCTCAAATGTTGAAAAATGTAGAGGAATTGAATGGTAAAGTTGAATTTAAAGCTCCTTTAGTTGTTGCTGCTCCGACATATAACATTATTGATGAATTGAAATCAGAAGGAGATTGGGAATATCTACAAAAGTATTCAGGATTTGAATTTAGCGATGCATTACCAAAAAGTGTAGCACGTACTGAATATGAAAACATCATGTATTTAGAGCGTCCAGGTTGTAATCTTTGTATGGGTAACCAAGAGAAAGCTGAAAAAGGAGATACTGTTATGGCTACATCTACTCGTTTATTTCAAGGACGTGTAGTAGAAGACAGAGATGGTAAAAAAGGTGAGTCGTTGTTAGCGTCAACACCTGTTGTTGTTCTTTCAGCAATTTTGGGTAGAATCCCATCAATTGAAGAATACAAGGCTGCTGTAAAAGGAATTAATTTAACAAAGTTTACACCAATTTCAATTAGTAAATAAGTTATCTAATTAATAACAATATCAAAACCGATGAAGTAAAAACTTTATCGGTTTTTTTGTAATATTATTTGTGTTTACCAGAAAAATAATACCAACGTTGATTTATCTTTTTGAACGTTGATAATTCATGATGAACATGATGAATTCCGTTTGGATCAGTGTAGTATGCTTTAAATTCAACTTTATGTACATCGGAGTTATTGAAAATTTCTAATGATGTCCATAGGTTATTTTCCCCCCATTCAGTCATTTCTTCAATATCATGTAGATAACGTTTTGAAGGATGAGTTGTTTCCATTAAATACTCTCCATTTGAAATGGCATAAGCTGAATATCTAGAACGCATTAATGTTTCAGCTGTTAGAGGAAATTCTTTTCCTAAATGAAACGGTTCACAACAATCAGAATATTTTTTTTCAGAACAACAAGGACAAATCATGCAACGTAATTTTGCGGTAAAATAACGAATTATATTTTGACTTTGGGGCAATTAAAAGTAAGTAATAATCTAATTTAAACCAACTCTCTATAAATAAAATAGGCCGACCTATATGGCCAGCCTATCTTACTTCTTAGATATCTTTAAGATTACAATAAAGTTATTTTTTTAATTACGATACCTTCATTTGTTGAGATTTTAAGGGTATAAATTCCTGTTTCTCCTCTTAGATTAATTTCAGTATTCGTTTGATTATCAAAGTGAATTACATCGATTATTTTACCTGTCACATCCATTACTTCAATGGTAGTATTTGTATATGCTTTTGGTAAAGCAACTGTAATATTTCCACTTGTCGGATTTGGATAAATATCTATTTCTTTAATAGTTAAAGATTTTGTAGATAAACCTGAAATTACTTCACAATTAGAAATACTAGTACATCCATTTTTAGTAATTTCAACATAATAGCTTCCATCTTCTGTAACTGTGAAAGTTCGATTTGTTTCACCCGCAATTTGTTGATTGTTTATACAGTTGTACCATTGATAAGTTGCTCCAGTTTCTGTTGCAGTTAGTATTTCATTTGAAAGAGAAATAGCATCTGATGGTAACGAATTAATTGTCAAATTTAATGTAATGATACTATCACAACCTGTAATTGAGCTTTGTAATGTAATTTGATCCTGTGTGGAAGTTGTATAATGCCTTGTCGTATTTCCAACATTCCATGTGAATGAACCACAAGCAGTTTCATTTACCATTGTATTTTGACTTGTATTAATCGTTAAATTTAATGTAATTATCGAATCACAAATGTTTGGATCTAAACTTTGAATTGTTCCAGTATATGTATTTGTTGATGTTAGTGTTTGACCAGTAACATACCAATAGTAACTATTGCAATTAGTAACAGTTTCTGTTTTTGTAGGTGAAGATAATATTGTAACTGTCCACCTCACTAAACTATCACATCCTGAAACGTTTTGTAAAAACAATGTATCAACATATGTCCCTGGAATTGTGTGTGTAATTGTACTATTTGGAATTGTAAAGCTTCCACACTCATCCGCTGTTTTTTGTGTAACTCCAGTAGTTGACTGATTAATTGTCAAATTTAAAGTAATGGTACTGTCACATCCAGTAACTGTGCTTTGTAATGTAATTTGATCTTGTGTCGAAGCTGTATAATTTCTTGTTGTATTTCCAACGTTCCATGTAAATGAACCACAAGCTGTTTCATTTACAGTAGTGTTGTAACTTGTGTTAATTGTCAAATTTAAAGTCACGATTGAATCACAACCTACATGATTGACAATTGTATCTCTGTAAACTCCCGATTGAGTGTAACTAACATTATTAAGTGGCCATGTATATGAGTCACAAGCAGAAATAGTTAAGTTATTTACAGAAGGAAGTTTAAACGTAATATTATAAGTGATGATACTATCACAACCATTCGCTGCAATCAATGTGTCTCTAAAAATTGAAGTAGAGCTTGGATTCGTAGACGTTGATGTAAATGTTAATGAAGATCCTGCTACGTTATAAGTATTTCCACATACTTGATCATTCACTGTTCTATGAACTACTGGTTTGATTGTCAGTTTTAAATACGCAATAGAATCACATCCTCCAGAAGATTGTCCATAGATAAAACTAGGATATGATCCAGCAACAGTTGAAGCGTTGTAGGTTACTCCATTTATCCATGTATAACTTCCACAATTGGTAATTTCATCTTCTCTCTCAAATTGATTTACTAAATGAACAGTTACAGGAGTTCTGTAAACACTTTCTTGACCTCCAGTCCATGTTGCTAAGTAATACGTTGTTCCATCAACTAATGGTGTACTCACATTTAAATAGGTACCTCCAGTTGGAACATTATAGTATCGAACTCCTGTTACTTGTGAATACACAATGTGCATTACAGCAGGAGAACTAGCAGCACAAAAGTATTGATTTTCAGCAGCAGTAGGGGGACGTAATGAGAATAAAATCTTAGCCATTCTCATTCTGTCTTGACCAAATATTGTTGAAAAACTTCCTAAGGCAAAAATATCTTTTGATGTTTCGTTATAATCAGAAAACTCCATAATTCGTTCATCTGACATTAGGGCACCAATACTGTTGGTAATTGTTGTGTTCAGCTGACCGCCATAATTAATGACTGCCATATTTTTACTGTTTGTATTGCCATCATAACCATTCGTAGATTGTAAACTCAATAAAATAATGGTATCGTTGATACGCTTAATTTTATAAACTTCATCAGAAATACCTAATTTACCTTGAAAATTTGCAGTATTTATACTGATTCCATTGTTATGTGTAACCATGAAAAGACCATTTACATTAACGGAGGAAGCTCCGCCTTGTGGTTTTGCAGATGAAAATTTACCAGCGAAAATTATTTGACTTCCAATATTAATACCTTGTATGTCATTTACGTACGGTGCAAAACCATTTCCAACGGCACCTCCGTTCTTCATCCAATCATCAACATTTCCGTTTACTGAAACATCAACTACTTTACAAATACCTCCGAAAGGAGTACTTACACCGTTTCTAGTTATAGAAGTAAAATGTCCACCTATAAATAAATTACCATATAATAATTTCATTGAATTAATAGCACCATTGAAATTAGGATAATGCTGAGCTGCATAGGAACCGTCTGTTTCTATTTTTGTAGTTAAATTTGCCCCTAGTCCTGTTGTTGTTATGTTTGCACGCATGAGATAAGATTTACCACCAATGCTGGAAAAACTACCTCCGATATATAATTTTGAACCCACAGATACCATTGACTTAACAATACCTCCGTTTCCTGAAGCGATATTAACATGATCAGTTGAACTATTAAGCTGGACACCCGTTGTTAAATGTAAATAAGCAAAGTGAGGTTTCGTACCGTTTGTATAGGCAACTAATAATCCGTTATTTATTTTAATCATAGCTGTAGCCTGATCGGTGATTGTAGGTAAAAAGTCTGTCATCAATTCACCAGTAGCATCAAATTTTAATACACTTGCACGAATTTCTCCATCGTAAGAAGTAAAATTTCCACCAACATAAGTTTCTGATCCGTTTCGAACGATAGTTTGAACTGTTCCGTTAAATCCTTTTCCTTGATTAAACGTAAAATCAATGTTACCCAAAGTTGCTCCTGTTTTGCAAATTCTTCCTACAGTTTTTGTTCCCATTTGGGCAAAATTCCCTCCAATTATAGCTTTCCCATCAGCTAAAAGCGTAAACTTTGTATTCATAGCTGCACCCATTGATGGTAATGCATGAGTAGATTGAATGGCTCCATTCGCATTATGCACATAAAAAACTGGCGTAATAACTAATCCGACACGGCTAGAAACTAATGCCACAATATTTCCAGAAGCATCAATTTGAAAATCTTTTACATACGACAAGTTTTGTCCAGGATGCTGATAAATTTGTGTTCGGGTAGCAAAAGTTGGATCCACCAAACCATCTGCATTTAATCGTGTGATATTGTAGTTTTCTGCGATAGCAGTGGGATTCACTTTTGTAAAATCACCAAAAATTATTAATTTATTCGTATCGACTACTTTTACTTTAACTACCGCTGCATTTGGAGAAATGATAATTCCACTTGCAGAATGATACATATAGTTTTGATCTAAAACCAATTGATTGTTGAATTTTGCAACGTGTTTGAAATCGCGTCCATTCGCTACATAGTGAAAAGCACCTCCTACATAAATATTGTCAGAAGCATCGACTGAAATCGACACAATTTCAGGTGTAATTGAACTAGAATTCACTGTTGCTGAAGTAGATGTTACCCCTCTAACAAATACACCAGTTGTACCATTAATAATGGCCAACGAAAACGCTTCATTACTTGAATTGTATAAAGAATTAAACGTCCCTCCAACGACATAGTTACCATCAGACAAACGTGCAATTGAAGCGATTTTAGCTGCATTGGAATTAGAGTAAATCACTCCTGATGTACCTAAATCACTAGTGTTAGCGAAAGACTGATCTACAGTTCCGTCTGCATTTATACGACAAATTCCCCTACTAACAAAACTATTGTTAAAAGTACTAAAGCTACCCACAACCACAATTTTACCATCACTTTGTAGTAGTCCATCATATACTGATCCTAGATTGTTGCTACTAAACCCTACAGAATGATTAAAGGTTGGATCTAGTTCTCCATTTGCTAATAAACGTGCAATTCCACCAACTGGTTTTCCATTGTAAGTTAGATAAGACCCAAGTACAATCAATTTTCCATCAGGCTGTTCGATTGTTTTTCTAACTTCACCATTGAATATTCCTCCAGCAAAACCATCTCTGTTTCCTGCATCTGTAGATTGTATCTGATAGCCGACATCAAGGGTTAATGTGTTTTGAGAATGAAGGATTACACTTATTAAACAGAATAATAGTAGTAATGATTTTTTTTTCATTTTAAATTTATTTTGAATTGACTTCAAATGTAATTCATCACTGCTTTTTTGAATTAGCTACTTTATGAAACTGATGATTTGACACATAAAAGTGTGTTTTGGATTTACAAGATTTTTTCATTTATAATTTTTTGAAAATCTGATTTTCATTAAAAATAAATTCATTTGCTCTTGTTTATTTAAATTTAACAGTTTGAGACAGATTAAACAAAAAGGGATTGCTTTTACACAATCCCTTTTTGTTATGAAAAAAAATTACCTTTCCTCCTTTTGCTATCGTTTGAAAGGTATTATTTTTTGATAATTCTTGTTATACCACTGCTTTTTTGGTTTTCAGTTTTCACAATATAAACGCCATTTTCTTGATTGCTCAAATCTATGGAGTTGGTATTGTTTATTTCCAAAACTAAGCGTCCACTCATGTCAAATACTTGTACATTCCCGAATTCACTAAAATAAGTTACTCCTGTCGTTGGATTTGGATAAACCGATAAATTATTATTCTCTAAATCAGAAATACTAAGAACAGTAGCACAATCTTCACTGTAGGATGTCCACCAATTTTTAATGAAGCCATTAGCAGTTGTCCAGTTGTTGTTACTATATGTCGTATCGTCAACTTGAATACATGCAAGATCTGGATTAATATCTGATTGCAGCAATTCAATACTGCTATTGTTACCATTGGCAAGATTTAAACTTGTTAACTTATTATCGCGGCACGAGAATTCTTTAAGGAATATATTTGTACTTAAATCCAAAGATGTAAGTTGATTCTGATCACAATACATTTTTTCAATGCTATCATTCAATACTAGACTTGTTAATTGATTAGCATGACAAAACAAGGTCTTAACTCTTTTGTTTGAACTAATATTTAAAGTTGTTAACTGATTTTGACCACAAGATAAATTTGTAACATTGACGAATTTTTCAATTCCAGTCAAATCAGCGATGTTTTTATTATTAAGCCCTAAATATCCTGTTGTAGCAGCAGCTTCATAACATTGAATTTCACCATCACCATTTGTGTCAATTGCAGGGGTATAGTTCAATAATTCATTTTTGAAATTAGCATCAGGAATGTTTACATTACAAGGATCAAAAATGTGTTGAATTTCTGTTAAGGGTAAAGCTTTTTTATAAACTCGTATGTCATCAATATCTCCATAGAGTGAACTTGGTTAAGAGTTATTAAAACCAGTAAAATAAATTGCATTGCTAGGTGATGAAGGCATGTCGAAATTATGGCTTCTCGACACAATCTCTGCACCGTCAAAATAACCTTTGATAAATCCACTTGTGCCAAACTTCCAAGAAACTGCAAAATGATGCCATTCACCTGAAATTGGAATTCCTGTATTTCCAACTTGAGCACCACCAACATTATTATTTTGATATGACAGGACTTTAATTTGTCCACTTGAATTTATCGCCAAAACAACCCCTTCAGAATAACTAAGGTTTCCATTTGACCAAAATATTAATGGTTTGTCAGTGCCGAAAGCACTCTGCCCTGTACCATTATACTTAAACCAAACTGAAATTGTTCCTTCCAACATCAAATCAGCTTTGTTGTCTTGGATATTAACATACACAGCACCGTGACCAGCATTCAATTGAGCAGCACTATGAAATGTATTGTTTCTATCATTTGTAAGTGAAATTCTTGTTGTACTTACATTGAAATCAGTAGCGTCAAGGGATCCTGTGAAATCGTGAGAGTAAATTGGGGACTCTGATTGTGCAAACATAAATTGCGTACATAAAACAGATAATAATAGTAATGTTTTTTTCATATTGTTAATTTTTAAAAACAAATGAAGTGTATTTGAAAATAATTTGAATCTGGAATTTATGTAACCGCTATATCACTTTATGAAAATGGACTTTTAGTTTATTATTTTTTTAATAGAAATCGAATAATAAGCATTGTAAAAGTTTGCTTAATTGTGTAGAATCATTTTAAATTGAACAAATTAACTTTATTTAATATTGTATCTCTGAAAAACTCACTAACTTGTAGTGATTAAACAAAACGGACAAAATAAAATAGATATGGTATTCGATTTAGATATGATTAAAAAGGTGTACGAGCGTTATCCCGAACGTATCGCTGCGGCTAGAAAAATTGTAGGAAAACCTTTAACTCTTTCTGAAAAAATTCTTTATACACACCTGTGGGATGGAAATGCTACTTCAGAATATGAAAGAGCAAAGTCGTATGTTGATTTTGCCCCAGACAGGGTCGCAATGCAAGATGCAACTGCACAAATGGCTTTGTTACAGTTTATGCAAGCTGGAAAAACTAAAGTTTCTGTTCCCTCAACAGCACATTGTGATCACTTGATTCAGGCAAAAGTTGGTGCAGATAAAGATCTTCAAGATGCATTGAATAAAAGCAGTGAGGTTTTTAATTTCTTAAGCTCAGTTTGTAATAAATATGGAATCGGTTTCTGGAAACCAGGTGCAGGAATTATTCATCAAGTAGTTTTAGAAAATTATGCATTTCCAGGAGGAATGATGATAGGTACTGATTCACACACAGTAAATGCAGGCGGATTAGGAATGGTTGCTGTTGGTGTTGGTGGTGCTGATGCGGTTGACGTAATGGCAGGAATGGCTTGGGAATTGAAAATGCCGAAATTGATTGGTGTTAAATTAACAGGAAAACTGAACGGTTGGACTGCACCCAAAGATGTAATTCTTAAAGTAGCAGGAATATTGACAGTGAAAGGTGGAACTGGAGCAATTGTTGAATATTTCGGAGAAGGAGCAGAGGCTATGTCTTGTACTGGAAAAGGAACTATTTGTAACATGGGTGCTGAAATTGGTGCTACAACATCCACTTTTGGTTATGATGATTCTATGAGAAGATATTTATCGGCAACAGGTCGTCAAGAAGTAGTTGATGCAGCAGATAAAATTGCAGAACACTTAACTGGAGATCCCGAGGTTTATGCAAATCCTGAAAAATATTTTGATCAGGTGATTGAAATTAATTTATCAGAACTGACACCACATTTAAATGGTCCTTTTACTCCCGATTTGGCAACACCAGTAGCGGAGTTTAGAGAAAAAGCAATTGCGAATGATTGGCCTTTAGATATTGAATGGGCGTTAATTGGCTCATGTACCAATTCATCTTATGAGGATTTATCAAGAGCAGCGTCAATTGTTGAAGATGCTGTGAGTAAAGGTGTTAAGCCAAAAGCAATTTTAGGAATTAATCCAGGTTCTGAACAAGTTCGCTATACGGCTGAAAGAGATGGTTTTATCGATACGTTTAAGAAATTTGAATCTGCAAGAATCTTTACAAACGCATGTGGACCTTGTATTGGACAATGGGATCGTGAAGGTGCTGAAAAACAAGAGAAAAATTCGATTATCCATTCATTTAACAGAAATTTCGCGAAACGTGCAGACGGAAATCCCAATACTCATGCTTTTGTAGCTTCTCCTGAAATGGTTGCAGCTGTTGCAATAGCAGGACGTCTAGACTTTAATCCAATTACGGATACATTAACTAATGAAAAAGGTGAACAAATAAAATTGAATGAACCAACAGGGTTTGAATTACCTTCAAAAGGATTTGATGTTAAAGATAATGGGTATCAAGAACCTGCAATTGACGGTTCTGGTATTATTGTAGATGTAAAAGCAGATTCAGATCGTTTGCAAATATTAGAAGAGTTTCCTGCTTGGGATGGTAAAAATATAACAGGAGCCAAATTATTAATCAAAGCGTTTGGTAAGTGTACAACCGATCATATCTCAATGGCTGGTCCTTGGTTACGTTATCGTGGACATTTGGATAATATTTCAAATAACATGCTCATTGGTGCTGAGAATGCTTTTGGTGGTGCGACGAATGAGGTTGTGAATCAACTAACAGGTTCAAAAGGGGAAGTGCCAGCAACACAGCGTGCATACAAAGCAGCAGGTATTCCTACAATTGTTGTTGGTGATCAAAATTATGGAGAAGGTTCTTCGCGTGAGCATGCAGCAATGGAGCCTCGTCATTTAGGAGTGAAAGCTGTTATTGTGAAGTCTTTTGCTCGTATACATGAAACCAACCTGAAAAAACAAGGGATGTTAGGATTAACGTTTGCAAATGAAGCAGACTACGATAAAATTAAAGAAGATGATACTTTCAATTTTATTGATTTGGTTGAATTTGCTCCAGGTAAACAATTAACATTGGAAATTGTACATGCAGATGGTTCGAAAGAAACAATTAAATTAAATCACACTTATAACGATCAACAAATTGAATGGTTTAAAGCTGGTTCAGCGTTGAATTTGATTAAAAAAGAAAATGCAAAAGCGTAGTTGGATTTAAAAAATAAGTAATAATAAAAAAGCCGATAAAGGTATTTTTTGTCGGCTTTTTAGTGTTTAATTTGTTTATTTATAGAATATTCACTTCTCTTTCCAATGTTACTCCAAATTTATTTTGAACATCTTGTAAAATTTGTTCCGATAGGGTAAATATTTCATTTCCAGTTGCCCCTCCATAGTTAACTAAGACCAATGCTTGTAATTTATGCACACCAAAAGTCGAAAAAGTTTTACCTTTCCATCCTGCTTTCTCAATTAACCAACCAGCAGCCAACTTTACTGAATTTTCACCAGAAGGATAAAACGGTATATCAGGATGTTTTAATTTCAACTCCTCTGCCACTTCTTTCTTGATAACAGGATTTTTGAAAAAACTCCCAGCATTTCCTAGTTCTTTCGGATTTGGAAGCTTACTGTTTCGAATAGAAATAACAGCATTACTTATATCTTTTATTGTTGGATTAGTAACTTCCATTTTTCTTAATTCTTCTTCAATTACTCCATATGAAGTATTTAATTGATGTTCCTTCGAAAGTTTATAAGTAACATTTAAAATGATGTATTGATTTTTTAATGCTTGCTTAAAAATACTTTCACGATAACCAAAGTTACATGATTGATTATCAAAAACATGTACTTCTCCCGATTCAATGTGATATGCTTCAAGAGAATGAAAAACATCTTTTATTTCTTTTCCGTATGCACCAATATTTTGCATGGGACTTGCACCTACATTCCCAGGTATCAAGGATAGATTCTCAAGACCTCCAAGATTGAGATTGATTGTTCGGATAACAAATGAGTGCCAATTTTCTCCAGCACCAGCCTTGACGAAAACATCATTTCCTTCTTTATGAACGATTTCAAATCCCAGAATTTCATTCTTCAATATTAATCCATCAAAATCTTTAGTGAATAAAATATTACTTCCTCCACCAAGAATCATGTAGGGCAATTCTTTCTCTTTTACACTGAAAATTTGCTTCAATTCTTCCACATTCGAAAACGAAGTGAATTGTTTTGCTTGAACTGAAATGCCAAACGTATTATAAGATTTGAGATCTACATTGTGTGTTATCATATTTCAAAAATAATGAATACTAACCTTGAATGCGCTGTTTAGACTTTCTTTTACTAACATTTCAAAGTTAGATTCATATTCTATTATTTTTCTGAATTATCTGAAATTACCAATGTAGATGGAATGTCTGACAACCAAACACTTTTTGTGTCAACCAATCGTTTCCAACTCTCCAAACTAATAATCATCAAATCTTTTTGTGATAAAAGTTCTTTGTTGATTGTTTGTTGATTTAATAAGGAAATATGATTTGGTGCGTGAAGTTCAATTAGTCTTATTTTTTCTTTGATAACAGTATTGTTTTTAATTTCTCCTGTAGCATCAAGAATAACAATTTGAGCTCCAACATTATGAATCATTTTTTGAGCATACTCAATTAAATGTGCATCTTTTTCTCCAAAAATTGGAATAAATATTTTGTTTGCAATTTCAAAACCTTTGTCAATTAAAATTCCTACAGGAAGGTTTGCTTTAGATAGAATTAAACGAGTATTCTCATCTAAAGGAGATTGCTCAAACATATTATCTTTTCCTGTAACGGTGTTTAGAAGATTTTCCGGATTTACAATTTTAGTTGTAAATCCAAGAATTTTACCAAGTAATGTACCTTCAAAAATTGATTGTCCTAATTCTATTAAGAGTAAATCGTAATTCCCTTTGTGAGCAAGATTTGTAATCTCATCATCAGGACTTGATGCAGAAACTTTGTATAATGTTGTAACTTCTTGTTTTAACTTCTCAGATTCTTCTGTTATTGGAGTGAAATATTCATTCTCATATTCCTCATCATCATGCGGATGCAACTCATTTTTAGGAGCTAAGTGCATGGCAGTAAGAGAAACATTATCTTCTAATTTTTTTGTCATCGCATTGGCCAATTTGAAAAGCGATCGTCCAGATTCAGGCTCATTGAATGAAAATAAAACCTTGTACTTACCTGGATTTTTAATTTCTTGCATTTGCGTTTCATCAGAACTTGATTTGAAAAACCAATTGATAAGGTCCAAAGCTGGTCCTGTCATAAATGTTGTTACGAGTGCCATAATCACGAGCATAGCGAATATTTTTGGAGATAAGACACCAAGTTCCAGCCCTATATTAAGTACAACCAGCTCCATAAGACCTCTAGTATTCATCAATGCTCCAACAGTTAGACTGTCTTTCCAATTTTGCCCGACATATTTGGCAGCAATGGCACTTCCAACAAACTTTCCAACTACAGCAACCAAAATAATAAGTCCTGTAATTTTCCAAGATTCCCAATCATTAATTAAACCAATTTCAGTATTCAGTCCAGTGTATACAAAAAACAGAGGGAGTAATAAAACCAAGGCTACATCTTCTACTTTTTCAACGAAAATGTGTCTGAATTTAGCACTTTCTGGCATGATTGCACCAGCCATAAATGCCCCAAACAAAGCATGGATCCCTATTACTTCTGTTGCATAGGCAGAAATAATTAATACAAGGAAGAAAATAGCAATAACAGGTTTTGAAAGAGAAGCCTTTGTACTATAAAGATCTCCAATTCTTTTTAGGAATGGACGAACAATCTTAATCATAACCAAGACATATCCAACAGCAAGAAGAATTACGTACAAAGAGCTAACAAAAGAACCAGCTTTTACAATAGCAATAACAGCAGCCAATAAACACCAAGCAGTAATGTCATCAGCAGCGGCACAAGTAATTACAATTGTTCCGAGTCTGGTTTTATGTATACCTCGTTCCTGAACAATTCGAGCTAGTACAGGGAATGCGGTGATACTCATTGCAATTCCTGTAAACAAGGCAAATGACATAAATTGTACACCAGCAGGAGCAAATGCATCATAAATAAAATAAGCCAATCCGATTCCCAAAGCAAATGGAATGACAATGCTCGCGTGGCTAATGACAACGGCGTCATGTGCCTTATTTCTCAAAACTTTAAGATCCAATTCCATCCCTACAATAAACATGAAGAGAATCAGACCTATTTGACTCATTACTTTCAAGTTACCCATTGAAGATTTAGGAAATAAAGCCGCTGAGAATTCTGGAAAATACATTCCCACCAAAGATGGTCCAAGTAAAATTCCGGCAATCATTTCTCCAATTACAGTTGGTTGACCAATTTTGGTACAAATCCAACCAAATAGACGTGCAACCAAAACAATGGTAACGATCTGTGCCAATAAAAGTGCCAGCGGATGGTGTAAATTTGCCATTAAGGAATCAGTGAATTCTTGCCATTGACCTTTCCCTGTAGATTTTACTATAATATCTTTCCCAACTTCTAATCCCTTTCCTTTTGTTAATACAAAATAGATGAGTGCAGAGAAAGCTCCGATTACTCCAACGTAGAAAATTGTATTTTTGAAATTTTTCATATTATTTCGATGTTTGTTGTTGTTTTATTTAAATCTATATCCGACTCCAATACCTGTAACCCACTTTCCATTTTTGCTTGAGGTCTTTGAGTTGTAATAGAATGGAATCTGAAAAGCAATGTTTTTATAGGCATACGTTATTCCACCTCCTAAATTGGGGGTTACGAAAGAATTTTTTGGTGTATTATTATCTTCTTTAAAACGAAGGGAAGGTAGCATTCCTAAAGTAATTTTGGAATTTCCTTTTACTAAATTAATATTAGGACCTAAAAAATTTAAATATGCTCCTTGATCAACATAACCTGCAACAATGGTACCATCAAAAATGGTGATATTAATTTTTTCTGATTGACTTTGGCATTTCACAAAACCATGAAAGAGTAATATGTTGAGCAATAAAAGAATATTCTTAATTTTCATCTGGAATTATTTCTTGCAAAGATGCAAATGATTCAAATTCCATGAACATCAAGGAGCTGAAATTCACAATAAATGTAACAAGATGGTGAAAATTTGTAGTGAAATTTCGAATGAATAGGCGACTTTCCTTTTTTAGTTGGATAATGTAATCTAAGAATGATGAACTTTAATATTATACTTGGTAAGTAATCCAGGGAGGTCTGAAATGGAAAACTTAGCATTTTTTATTTTATTTTGTTCTGGGTCTATCGAATAATTTTTTGCGGTTGTGAAATCAACTTTTTCAATTGTTGACTGTAGAAAGATAGCAGAAGTAAGGTCACAATTTTTAAAAATTGATCCTGTCAAGTCCACTCTTGTAAAATCCACTTCTTTTACAGAACAATCTGAAAAAAGAGTGTTTTTCATTTTCTTACCGAAAAATGTTGAATAATCTAAATAGGATTCATTGAATTTTACAGCAAACATGAAATCATTAGTTATGCTAAAGTCAATACCCATTATTTTACAATTATCAAAGTTTATGACTTTCAATCCTGTTCCCCGCATTTTTGTCAATGTAAAATTACAATTGATGAAATGAGAGTCAGTAAAATCTATATTTGTAAGGTCTGCTTGTGTAAAGTCACAATCATTAAACGTACAATTGCTAAAATCAACACGATTAAAGCTACATTCTGAAAAATTAGATTTTTCAAATTTACATTTATAAAATTCCTTGTTTGAAAAGGTTTTACCTGATTGGTCTAATTGATTAAATAATTTGTTTTCGTATGCTTTTATTTCCATTCAATAGTTTATTTAGCTAACAGTTTCTTTGAAAATACTGGTTCCAGCTAGTATACAATCTTTTATTTCATCAACATCAATAATTCCAGGTTCATCGGGTTGGCATTCTTCTTTAATTTTGTTTTGAACGCTTTTAAAATCATCTTCATTTATATCTGAATTGAATATAAAATTATCACTTTCAGCAATTATAAATGCTGTTGGTCGTTTTGGAAATTCCATATTAAAATAAGTTGTACAATAGATAAGTTCCGCTTTTGTATCTCCCGATACAATCAAACTACCACCATTATCACCTTGTGACCCTACAAGACCTTTTTCAACTATTAAATTTCCCTTTATTATTGCTTCAGGACAACCAGCAAGAAATAAATTTTGAGTTTCCAGATTTCCTGTAACATATAAAAATGATCCATTGCCCCATTCATTCCAGTTAATTGTTCCTTCAACCGTTAGATTTCCATCAATAATCAAATTAAAAGGACTCCAATCTTGTTTTGTAACACTTAATCCATCAATATGAATATCACCTTTTAGCAGGTATGTTTGTTGTTCATCACTAAAATCTAAAAAAGGAAAGTTTATATATTTTGAAATTTTATATTGCTTATCCATTTCATTAATATCAACTTTTTGTGCAAGTTCTTGGATGCTACTTTCAGTAAGCACAGCTTGAATGACAATTTTTTCCATAATTAAAGATTATTTCTTGATAAGAATTATTCAGTTTTTAGATGAATCCTAAAGCTACACAATATACTTTGAATAAACAAAAAAAGAGCAACAATTAATACTGTTGCTCTTTATCATTGTATGATATTTTTTACAATCCTAGAAGTACTTCATATGGATCTTTTCCTCCAAAAATCATTCTTTCTGGATTTTCAATCATTTCTTTTACCTTAACCAAGAACCCAACTGATTCTTTACCATCAATAATTCTGTGGTCGTAAGATAATGCTAAGTACATCATTGGACGAATTTCAACTTTGCCATCAATTGCAACAGGACGCTCAACAATGTTGTGCATACCTAAAATTGCAGATTGTGGAGGGTTGATTATTGGTGTTGACATCATTGATCCAAATACACCTCCATTGGTAATTGTAAATGTACCTCCTGTCATGTCGTCAGGTGTAATTTTACCATCACGAGCTTTAATTGCCAATCGTTTAATTTCTGCTTCAATTTCTGCTAATGTCATTTGTTCTGCATTTCGAACAACAGGAACCATTAAGCCTTTTGGTGAAGAAACAGCAATTCCTATATCTGCATAATTGTGGAAAACCATTTCGTTTCCATCTATTTGTGCATTGACAGCTGGAAATAAGTTCAATGCTTCGGTAACTGCTTTTGTAAAGAAAGACATGAAACCTAGGTTCACTTCATGGTGTTTTGCAAAACGATCTTTGAATTTATTACGTAAATCCATGATTGGTTTCATATCCACTTCATTGAACGTTGTTAACATCGCTGTTTCGTTTTTTACAGAAACCAATCTTTCTGCAATCTTACGACGTAACATTGACATTTTTTCACGACTTTGATCACGTGTACCCCCCCAACCTTGAGCTGAATCAGAAGCAAATCCTCCTGCCATTGCAGCTAAAACGTCTTGTTTTGTTACACGACCATCTTTTCCTGTTCCATTTATACGAGCTGTATTAACCCCATTTTCTGCTGCAATTTTAGAAGCAGCAGGTGAAGCAGTACCTGACGCATAATTAGTAGTTACAGGATTAGGATTTGGAGCAACTTCTTTCTTAGTTTCTTGTTGTACTTGTACAACTTCTTTTTTCTCTTCTACTACAGGTGTTGCAACAGGAGTTGCTCCTGCCGGACGTTCTGCAGATGTGTCAATTAAACAAACTACTTGTCCAACTTTTACAACATCTCCATCAGCAGCTTTTAAGGTAATTGTTCCACTTGCCTCAGCAGGTAATTCCAAAGTTGCTTTATCTGAATCAACTTCTGCAATAGCTTGATCTTTTTCTACATAATCACCATCTGACACCAACCATTGTGCAATTTCTACTTCTGAAATTGATTCACCTGGACTTGGTACTTTCATTTCTAATACTGACATCGTATTTGGTTTTTATTAATTTGTATTAAGCATTAATTGAAGCATATTGGAATAAATTCTTCCACAAGGCACTCAATCGTTTTAAATGTAATTCTTTTGATCCTTCGGCAGCAGCAGCAGATGCAGGACGTGTAACTCCAATAAGGTTTTTATCACGCATTTTCATTGCCATGTATTGCCAAGCTCCCATATTTTCTGGTTCTTCTTGTGCCCATACAATTCGTTTGCTGTTGTTGTATTTTGATAAGATAGAATCAATTTGTTTTTCTGGAAAAGGATATAATTGTTCTACACGAACAAAGGCCATGTTGTCAACACCCATTTCGGCAGCTTTTTCAGAAGCTTCATAATAGAATTTTCCAGAAACTAATACAATTGTATCCACATTTGAAGCTTTAGCATTTGGATCGTCTATTACTTCCTGAAAACCTCCTTTTGCCATTTCATCCAAAGTAGATACAGCACTTGGATAGCGCAATAACATTTTTGGAGAAAATACAACTAATGGTTTTCTAAACGAACGTTTTAATTGTCTCCTCAATAGATGAAAATGATTTGCAGGTGTAGAAGTATTAACAACTTGAATATTCAAATCAGCTGATTGTTGTAAAAAACGTTCCATTCTACCAGAAGAGTGTTCAGCTCCTTGACCCTCATAACCATGAGGCAATAACATTACCAATCCACTTTGAGTAGACCATTTATCTTCTCCAGCAGTGATAAATTGATCAACCATAATTTGTGCACCATTAAAGAAATCTCCAAATTGTGCTTCCCAAATGGTTAATGAATTAGGTGTAGCCATCGAATATCCATATTCAAATCCTAAAACGGCATACTCAGAAAGGAATGAGTTATAGATATGGAAAGGTGCTTGTTGCTCATTTAATAAATTAAGTGTTACAACCTCTTCCTCATTATCTTCTGTTTTAACAACAGCATGTCTATGTGAAAATGTACCTCTTTCAACATCCTGTCCTGAAACACGAACTGGGTGTCCTTCATCTAGTAATGTAGCATATGCTAACATTTCGGCACTTCCCCAATCTAATTTATCAGATTCAATCGCTTCCAATCGATCATTGAAAATCTTTTGAATTTTTCTAAAGTATTTCTTTCCTTCAGGTAGAGTTGCTAATTTTCGACCAAGTTCAAGTAACTTTTTCTTGTCAACACCAGTTTCTGGAGATTTGTCAAAATCTGACTTTTCAGCTCGACCTAAATTTGTCCACTCATCTTGCATGAAGTCAAATACAGTCGCCTTAGTCAATTTTGCAGATTCATCATATTCAGAATCTAAAAATTCTTGGTATGCAACCGTCAAATTGTTTGCCTCTTCTTTGGAAATTGCTCCCTCTGGAATTAATACATCTAAGTACAATTCACTTGGGTTTTTATGTTTTGCAATTAAATTATATAAGTTTGGCTGCGTAAATTTAGGTTCATCACCTTCATTGTGTCCAAATTTTCTATAACCTAATAAATCAATAAATATATCTGATTTAAATGCTTGACGATAAGCTACGGCAATTTCAATCACTTGAACTACAGCTTCTACGTCATCTGCATTGACATGAAAAACGGGAGATAATGTAGTTTTTGCAACATCTGTACAATATGTAGATGTTCTACCATCTAAATAATTTGTCGTAAAACCAACTTGGTTATTTGTTACAATGTGAATTGTTCCACCTGTTTTATAACCATCTAATCCCGCCATTTGAACAGTTTCGTAAACAACACCTTGACCTGCAATCGCAGCATCACCGTGTATCAATACTGGACAAACTTTTGAAAGATCATTACTGTATTTGTCATCTAGTTTAGCTCTTGAAAGACCTTCAACTACTGGGTTAACAGCTTCTAAATGAGATGGGTTTGGTGAAAGTGTTAAGCTAACTTTTTTACCATTTCTTTCTACAGAAGAAGTAAATCCTTGGTGGTACTTAACGTCACCATCAAATTCTTCATTGAAATCAAATTCTTTTCCTTCAAATTCTGCAAAAATGTCTTTTGGACGTTTTTCGAAGATATTTGCAAGTGTATTCAAACGACCTCTGTGTGCCATTCCCATCACGAAATGTTCAACACCTAAATCCGTCCCTTTCTTGATTAAAGTATCTAAAGCTGGAATCAAAGATTCTAACCCTTCAACAGAAAAACGTTTTTGCCCAACAAATTTCTTTCCTAGGAAATTTTCAAAACCTGTAGCCTGCATTAACTTTTTATAAACGTCAAGTTTTTGCTCCTTTGTAAGAACTGGACGATTCGTTAATTCAATGGCATTTAACATCCATTTTATGGTCTGAGGTTCACGCATATACATAAACTCTATACCAATTGATTGGCAATAAGTTTTTTGTAAATGATCAATGATTGCTTTTAATGAAGCCGCACCTACACCAATTTCTTCACCAGCCTTGAAAACAGTGTTTAAATCACTATCATCTAAACCAAAACTTGCTAATTCAAGTGTTGGCTCGTGTTGGCGACGTTCACGAACTGGATTTGTTTTTGTAAACAAATGTCCGCGAGTACGATATCCATTAATGAGGTTTAATACTTTTAGTTCTTTTTGAAAATTTTCTGGAACTTCATTGTCTGAGTCGTAGTTAGTTTTTGAGAATTCAAATCCTTCGAAGAATTTTCTCCAACCGATATCAACACTTTCTGGGGCTTGTTGATACATTTTATACAGATGGTCGATTGCGTTTACATCTGCATTCCCAACGTAAGAAATCTTATCCATGTCTTTGTGCACATTTTTTTGGAATTACAAAGTTAGGGATATTAATTTATTAGAGTCTTATAAAAAAGCATAAATATTACTTTATTTTTCATTTAGTTATTTTTTGTATCGAAAAATGATGAATCTTACCATGTTGATGTGTTCAATTTTTATAGATAATATTGTTTTTCAGTGTCTAAGGCTTTTTTATTCTAAATCGCTAAATAAATAAGGTTTTAGTTACTTTTGCGCAAAAAAAAAATAGGTGCAATTATGTTGGCAAAGTATAAATATCACATTTTGATGCATGTCATCATATTTATTTGGGGTTTTACCGGAATTCTGGGTAAACTTATACACCTCTCTCCAGAAGTCATTGTTTGGTATCGTGTAATCATTGCTTCAATTGGGTTACTTTTTTTACTTCCAATTCTTAAAGTACCCTTTAAACTTGAAAAACCAACAGATATTTGGAAGTTAATAGTTGTTGGTGTTATTACTGCATTACATTGGTTAATGTTTTATAAATCAATCTATTTATCAACTGCATCATTAGGTATTTTGTGTCTTTCAACGACAACTTTACATGTTACTTGGTTAGAGCCTATAATCATGAAACGGAAATTTTCATGGAGTGAATTTTTATTTGGATTAATAGTTATATATGGGATTTATTTTGTGTCCTCAGATTTTAAAGCAGATGAATATGAGGCATTAGCTTACGGGCTCACGGCAGCATTTTTAGCAGCGTTATTCTCTGTTTCGAATGCAAAATTAGCACAAACAATTCCATCTCCTCAAATTACTTTTTATGAAATGCTAACTGGAATTGTTTTTTTGACAATTGTAATGTACGGGACTGAACAATTAACCATTTCTTCAATAACAATGACGATGTCTGATTTTTGGTGGTTATTATTTCTTGGGTTAATATGTACAAGTTTAGCTTTTGTATTAATGATCGATGTTGTAAAAAAACTTGGTGCATTTACAGTTTCTTTAAGTGTAAATTTAGAGCCGGTTTATACGATATTATTGGCAATTTTTCTTTTAAAAGAACATAAAATGTTGAGCACTAATTTCTATATTGGTTCACTTTTAATCATTTTAGTTGTTATTGTTAATTCAATTGTAAAATCAAAAGCTTCAAAACAGAAATAGTAACTTTTTAAAAAGCTATGGTTATATTTGGTACACAACTTATCGCAAAAAAGAATTAAATGAAATACTTTCCCCTATTATTTATACTGTTTTTATTTTTATCAAAGCAAGAAGTTATTCATTCTCAAGCGTTATCTCCAGTAGAAAGAGCCTATTTGTTTCACATCGTTAAAAAAAGTCCCATATTAGACCTGCACATTGGTCGCTATTTTGAATACAAAGGAGAGGAGGTTAAATTTGTTAATGGTAATATTAATTATGATTCCATTGAATCTGTCATTATTAATAATCCGGATATTTTATTAATTCGAGAAAATGAAATTGCTAAATCTTCTAAAGGGATTCTAGCGGAGGCAGCAAATAAAACGGCTATTTGGGAACTAAATAAAATGTTATTAGCCAAGCGAACAAAAGACGCTGTGTTTGATACTTATGCGAATAGATATAGTCGTTTTGAGAAAATTTTAATTAAAAACTTACCCCCAGTTGTTTTAAACGAATCAGGTACTGAGTTGCATCAGCGAATGGATAATGTGCTTAATCCCAGTTTGTCTCTGGATGATAAAATTGCACAGCTAGGTTCAATTAGAGGTGTGACAACAGAAGATGAATTATTGATTATAAAAGGTATTTCGAAGTCGATTAATGAATATATTGAAGAGAGAACGAAAGAAATTTTTGTGTACTTAGGTGGTGAATTTACCAGTTTTACAAATGTTTTAACTGCTGCAGGAGATGGAAGTTTGACTTCTGGTTTACTTGATGAAAGAGAAAAAGATGAAAAGGGGAGATGGAATAAGGGATTACCAAAAGCAATCGGACTTTTTCCTTATGAAGTGTATTTGTCTCAACCTCAAACAAAAAAAGAGAAACCAAAAGTAGAACCAATGCGTTATACTACAACTGATTTAAAAACTGTTGGGGGGAATCGAGCAACTAACCTGCATTTTGACGTTTGGGGGTATAATGCTTCAAAACAGACAACGGTTGTAATTGAAAAAAATGGAAAATCATACCATTTATTTGGTTCAGGTGAAACACGCTTTCTATCTCCAGATAGCACGTTTTCTTCAGGAACAACGTTTCAATCCATTATTAATGACTTAGAATTTAATAAGATTGGGGATTTAACTGAGAAAATTTCTGGTAAAAAGGGATTTGAATATTGGATAGAATATTACAAGCAAAAGAAAGTTGAAACAGAGCTGAAAATTATGAAATCGGAAAAAAACTATTCTGATTTAGGTTATAAACCGATTACTACTTCAGATAAGGCTTCCAAAAAGGTTAAAAAAGCAAAGAAAAGAGCTGTAAACGCTGGTGTAGGTGCTGACAATTGGAAAGCTGCTCCAACGACTGATGCGAATAAAAATAAAAAAGGAAAATCACAACATACAATTGTTGAATTATATCATCAATTTGAGTGGTACAAAACAAAAATCAAAGAATTAGAAGTTGAAAAAGCAGAAGCAATTGATTTAAGAGCAAGATACCAGCTTAAATTAGATGAATACAAGCGAATAATGGGGCATCAATGGGTTGAATACACAGAGAAAGATGGACTTTATACATTTGCTGATTCTAGTACTTTTGATATTTACTCACAGGAATTTCAGTTTCTTCCTTCCGATCAATCTGAAGAATTTGAGGTGAGGTTAATAGCTATTCCTGAATCGGCATTGTCAAAATCTGCTGACGAAGTTATGTTACATTTGTCCTTAATTGATTCTAAACCAAATTATAATGCAAGGTTGCAATTGGAGTTAATTGATTTGTTTGAATCTGATAAATACGACTTGACTAAACCGTTGTTAACTGAAACTGATAGCCTTTCTATACGATTGTTTTTTGAAGCAATGTTAGACAAAGAAAAGACCTTTAAAATTATTTCAAGAGGTCAAGGTGTTGGTTCTTGGAATGGAGTCCAGGTCGTAAAAGATAATTCTGGTAATGAACAGTCCTCATATGGTGCTGTAGGTCGAGATGATGTTTCGTTTAAACAACTTCGATTAAGCGAGGTTCTGATTAATATAGAACGTGGTATTGTTATGGAAGTCAATTCTTTTACTGATCCGGTTAGGTCTAACTTTAAAGCTTCACCAACAATAGAAAGTATCAAAACGCAGAATAAATTAACGAATAATGAAATCTTAAGTGCATATAGATCTGCTGCGATTCTAAAGAAGTTTAAAGAAGAAATTAGTGTTTTGGCGGGAACCTATATGACTCGTGAAGAAGCGAAAGTGATTATCGATAAGTTTAATAGAGAATTTGCCAAGACAAAAGTTTCTATAGGAAGAACCTCAATTAAGATTACAGAATTTTAAAGGATAATTATTTGTAATAACATATTATTGGGTTACATAATAATTTTTGTAAATTTATGTCCTAGTATTGTTTATATTTAAATTTACTACCTTATGATACGTTACCTTTTACTTTTGTTGAGTATCGTAATACTAAACACTTATGCTCAAGAAATTTTGCATAACCATTCAAGCCCTCATTCATTTATTGAGAATAAAGGCCAATGGGATGAATCTATCTTATTTCAATCAAATTTTTCTGGAGGAAATATGTGGATACAACAACATAAATTTGTTTTTCACTTACAAGACTTTAGTGCAACCCATGAAGCTCATTTAGGTAAAGAACCAAACCCAAATGTGACAAATAAAGAGCATGTAGTGCATTTTAATTTTCTGAATTCAAATAAAATATCTTCAATTGAAAAAAAGGGGGGGACAGATTTTTATTACAATTATTTTCTTGGAAATGACCCTGATAAATGGAAAAGTGATGTAAGAGGTTATTCCGAAGCCTTATTAAAAGAGCTCTACAATGGTATTGATTTGAAATTAATTGAACAAGAACTAAACCTTAAATATGAATTCCATGTTAAACCCAATATTAATCCTAATCAAATAAAAATAGATATTGCAGGATTTGAAACCATAAAAATTGACGAAAAAGGAAGTCTGCAAATCACAACGCCTGCAGGTAACATAATGGAAGAAAAACCATATGCTTATCAAATAAAAAATGGAAAAATTGTTGAGGTTTCTTGTGCTTTTAGTTTAAATAATTCAGAGTTAACATTTAATTTAGGAAATTATGATTCTACAGTTGAATTAATAATTGACCCGACACTTATTTTTGCAACTTATAGTGGCTCATTATCAGATAATTTTGGAATGACAGCAACCTATGCATATGATGGTTCCGTTTATTCTGGGGGTACAGTATATGGGAATCGTTATCCTACACCAGATAATAATGCATTCGATATTAGCTCAAATTTTACAGTGTTATCTGGTAATTATGGAATTACAGATGTTTTTATTTCAAAATATAGTACCGATGGAAGCTTAATGTTATGGACAAGTTTCATTGGTGGAGGAAATAATATCATTGGAACCGAAACAGTTCATAGTATGATTAGTGATCAAAATGACAATGTTTATTTTTTTGGCGCAACTTCAAGTACCGATTTCCCAATACAAGGAGGATATCAAACAACACATGCAGGAGGAAGAGACAGCTTAGATCTTTACTATAATGGCGTGCATTATAAAATGAACGGAACAGACTTATATGTGGCAAAACTGTCATCGAATGGTCATAATTTAATGGGATCAACTTATTTTGGAGGAAGTGCGAATGATGGTGTTTCTTATAGAGATAATCTTCCATACGCTGGAGGTGGGAGCCCATCAGGTACTTATTATTCTATTACTCATTATGATTCCCTTACGATCAATTATGGAGATCAATTTCGTGGTGAAATCATGTTGGATGAATCAGGGAATTGTTTAGTTGCATCTTGTACAAAATCAACTAATTTTCCAGTTTTAAATGCAGTCCAACCTACTTTAGGTGGGATGCAAGATGGTGTTGTTTTTAAATTAACTCCCAATTTATCAAACTTAGTTTGGTCTACATATTATGGCGGTTCAAATCATGATGCATGTTATTCTGTTAAAGTTGATTCATCTTATAATGTAGTGGTTGGTGGTGGAACTAGTTCCAATGATTTAATAGGTACTTCTGGTGGTTGGCAGTCTAGCTACAATGGTGGGAAAACAGATGGTTTTGTATTTAAATTAACACCAAATGGCCAAACAATAACTCAGTCTACATACGTTGGAACGGCAAATATGGATCAAGTGTTTTTTGTGGAAATTGATAGAAATGATAATGTGTTTTTGTTGGGGCAAAGTTCGGGAGGTTTATTTCCTGTGCTTAATTCAGCATATTCTATTGCAGGTAGCTCTCAATTTATAGCAAAATTAAATAATACACTTACTACATTAGAAAATTCAACGGTGTTTGGTAATGGATCTCCAAATATTAACATCTCTCCATCAGCTTTTATGGTGGATATTTGTGGGAATATGTACGTATGTGGTTGGGGTGGAGGCCTTTTTGCAACCTCACCTCCATTATCAGGAATGCCAGTTTCTAGTGGTGCTTTAATAATGACACCACCAAATGGTTTCGATTTTTATCTTTTCGTTCTGAGGAGAGATTTTTCAAACATGTTGTATGGTAGTTATTTAGGTGGTAATCGAGCGAGGGAACACGTTGATGGTGGTACCTCAAGATTTGATAAAAATGGTATAGTTTATCAATCTGCATGTGGTGGATGTGGTGGATTTAGTGATTTTGATTTTACAAGTTATAGCCAAAATCAAAGTGTCCATTCAAGAGTAAATAGAAGTAGTAATTGTAATAATCTTGTTTTTAAATTCGATTTTAATCTTTTGCCAAACGCTGAGTTTTCCCCAGATAATGTAATTGGTTGTGCACCTTTAACAGTTCAACTAAATAATACATCTTCTCCTTCTGATTCCTATAAGTGGGATTTTGGTAATGGAACAACCACAACCACAGTCGTTTCTCCATCAGTTGTTTATTCCAATCCAGGAACTTATGTAGTTAAGTTATTTGTTACCGATAGTATTTGTTTAATAACCGATAGTTTTGAAGTGACAATAACTGTAACTCCTCCAGTTCAACTTTCAGTTAGTCAAGACGAATATTTGTGTCTATCTGAACCTGTTAGTTTTACTGCAAATTCAAATGGAACTGCTACTGGTTTTGTTTGGAGTGATTCGCCAACTTTTTCAAATATATTGGGAAATGATTCTATTTTAACTGTTACTCCAACAGATAATAACACTTATTATGTTCAAGCATCGAACCCAGGTTGTGTTAAATTAGATAGTGTGAAGGTGTTTTTTGTTGATTTGGAATTAACAGGACAAGATTCTGTCTGTGTAGGTGATATTAGTACATATTCACTCATTAATCCAAATCCTGGTATAAGTTTTACCTATAGTTGGTTTCCTGTCGAAAATATAGTGAATGGTAATGGAACGAATCAAATTCAAGTTCAATTAGATGAATCTAAATATGTTCGTTTTGTTGCAATCAGCTCCAATGGATGTACTATTGAAGATTCAATTTTTGTCAATGTTGGTGGAGTTCCAAATTTGTCAATTAATGCAACTGCAACACCTAATATTACTCCAACAGGCACAGGGGTTCAATTAAATGTAAACCCACCAGGTTATACCTATTCATGGACACCTGCTAATTTAGTTTTGAATTCATCTAATCAAACAACTCCAACTGTAAAACTTGATGAATCTACTTTGTTTACAGTGTTTGTGTCAGATGAATTTTGTGTAAGAACAGATACCGTTTGGGTACAAGTATACCCCTTTGTTTGCGATGATCCATTTGTTTTTGTCCCAAATGCCTTTACACCCAATGGTGATGGTGAAAATGATAAATTATTTGTCTATGGATCAATGATTCAGGGATTGTTATTTAGAATTTATGACCGTTGGGGTGAACTTGTTTTTGAAACAACCAATAGAAATGAGGGATGGGATGGTACTTTTAGAGGTAAAATCCTTGATCCTGATGTTTATGATTATTACTTGCAAGTAGATTGTATCGATGGATTACAAAATATTATTAAAGGCAATATTACTTTAATGAGATAAGTAACAATGAATGATTTTATTTTAATCATTTTGTGATTATTAGATGTAAATTAATAAAATTACCGCTTTTTAGGTAGTGAGAATTAAGTTATTAAACCATAACTTTTCCTTAAATTTGCATCAAAAATTAAAATCACAACATCGAAATGATTGAAACAGATATAATTATAATAGGAGCAGGTCCAGTAGGTTTATTCACAGTTTTTGAAGCAGGACTTTTAAAATTAAGATGTCATCTAATTGATTCTCTTCCACAACCAGGAGGGCAGTGTTCGGAAATTTATCCTAAAAAACCAATTTATGACATACCTGGATTTCCTTCAGTACTTGCAGGAGATTTAATCGATAATTTAATGGAACAAGCCGCACCTTTTAAACCAGGGTTCACTCTAGGTGAAGCTGCTGTATCTATCGATAAAACGGAAGATGAAAAATTCATTGTTACAACTGTTAAGGGAACAAAACACATTGCTCCTGTTGTAATGATTGCAGGTGGTTTAGGTGTATTTGAACCTAGAAAACCACCAATTGAAAATATCGAACAGTTTGAAGATAAGGGGATTGAATATATTATTAAAGATCCTGAATTTTATAGAGGTAAAAAATGTGTAATTGCTGGTGGAGGAGATTCAGCACTGGATTGGTCAATATTTTTAACTGAAAAAAATATTGCTAGTGAAGTAACGTTAGTTCATAGATCAGCATCTTTTAGAGGGCATTTAGATTCAGTTCAAAAAGTAATTGATTTTGCTGAAGCTGGAAAAATTAAACTTGTAACGGAGGCAGAAGTAATTGGAATCAACGGTGATGATAAATTAAATAATGTAGTTATTAAACATAACGTTGATGGTGAATTCATCAAAGAAGTTGATCATTTTATACCGCTTTTTGGACTAAAACCAGCTTTGGGGCCAATTGCAGATTGGGGGCTTGAAATTGAAAAAGGTGCGATAAAAGTAAATACGCTTGATTATTCAACTAATATCCCTGGAATCTATGCCATCGGAGATATTAATACGTATGAAAATAAGTTGAAATTAATTTTATGTGGATTCCATGAAGGTACTTTAGCAGTTCAATCAGCGTTTGCTCGTATTTATCCAGATAAGAAAAATATCTTGAAATATACAACAGTTAACGGTGTGCAAGGCTTTTAATAAGTTCTAAATACATTTTGAAGGACTAAAATTGATTTTTTAGTCCTTTTTATTTTAATAATAAGTGATCTGAGAATTAAAAAATTGAATATATCTTAATTTTTAAGTTCTTTGTGTAGATTTGTAAAAAAACAAAATTGCTATGTTGGAATTTTCTGACCGATTAAATAATATGGAAGAATCAGCGACTCTTGCGATGTCAAGACTAAGTCGTGAATTAAAAGCTCAAGGGAAAGATATTATTTCGTTGAGTTTAGGTGAGCCAGATTTTCATACGCCTCAGTTCATAAAGGATGCAGCTATAGAAGCGATGGATAACAACTTCACTACATATACTCCAGTACCTGGTTATGATGACTTAAGGGAAGGTATTGCCAATAAATTTAAAAGAGACAATAATTTAAATTATTCCAAATCTCAAATTGTCGTTTCAACAGGTGCAAAACAATCACTTGCAAATGTAATTTTAAGTATCATTGGTAAAGATGATGAAGTAATTATTCCAGCTCCTTACTGGGTTTCATATATTGAAATTGTGAAATTGGCAGAAGGAAAACCTGTAATAGTAGAAGCAGGAATACAAACAGATTTCAAAATTACAGCTGCTCAATTAGAGGAATCAATCACTTCAAAAACGAAGATGATGATTTTTTCTACACCTTGTAATCCATCTGGTTCTGTTTATAGTAAAGAAGAATTAAAAGAATTAGCAAAAGTAATTGCTAAATATCCTCAAATCGTAGTGATTTCAGATGAAATCTATGAACATATTAACTTTGTAGGGAAACACGAAAGTTTAGCTCAATTTGATGAGGTTTATAATCAAGTTGTTACAGTTAATGGTGTTTCTAAGGCTTGGGCTATGACTGGATGGAGAATTGGTTACATTGGTGCCCCTCAATCAATTGCTGATGCTTGTACAAAAATGCAAGGTCAATTTACTTCAGGTTCTTGCTCAATTGCCCAAAAAGCAGCGTTAGCAGCTGTAAATGCAGATCCTTCTGTGTTGAAAGAAATGATACAGGCATTTAGAGGGAGAAGAGATTTAGTCCTTGAAAAATTAAAAGAAATCAATGGTGTGAAAATTAATGTTCCTGAAGGAGCATTTTATGTTTTTCCTGATATTTCATTTTTCTTTGGAAAATCATATAACAATACTGTAATAAATAATGCATCAGAATTATGTATGTATTTATTAGAGTTTGCAAATGTTGCATTGGTTTCAGGTGAAGCTTTTGGAAATCCAGATTGCATTCGAATTTCTTATGCGACATCGGAAGAAGTGCTTAACGAGGCAATTTCAAGAATTAAAAACGCCTTAGAAAAATTAAATTAATGAATATTGAAGAACTTTTTGGAAAATTTGATCAACTAAAAGTTGCCGTTGTTGGTGATGTAATGATTGATGCATATTTAAAAGGAAAGGTCAATAGAGTTAGTCCAGAAGCTCCAGTTCCAGTTGTTAGTCTTACGAAACATGAAGAAAGACTTGGTGGTGCAGCAAATGTAGCTTTGAATTTAGTAGCTTTAGGTGCTAAACCAATCATTTGTTCTTGTGTGGGGAATGATAAAGATGCTAAATTGTTGGTTAATCTATTGAAAAATGCAAACATTTCTGACGAAGGACTAGTTTTTAGTCAAGATAGAATGACTACGGTTAAAACAAGGGTTATTGGAAATAATCAGCACTTATTGAGAATTGATTCTGAACAGATAGATAATATTACTGAACAAGAAGAAATCAGTTTGATAAATAAAGTAGAGGAATTAATCGAACAAGGGATTGATGTTTTGATTTTTGAAGATTACAACAAAGGTGTGTTAACACAAAATGTAATTTCAAGTATCATCGATATTGCGAATAGAAATGGCGTAATTACAACTGTAGACCCAAAAAAAGATAATTTCTTTAGCTACAAAGGAGTAACGTTGTTCAAACCAAATTTGAAGGAATTAATTGAAGGAACAAATGTTCATTTTTCCTATTTAACCAATCCGGAAAAACTAAAAGAAGCAATTGAAGTTGTTGAAAATCAATTGAATAATGACATTTCTTTTGTGACATTATCAGAACATGGTGTTTATATAAAAAAATCGTCAGAAGCATTTCACTATCCTGCGCATATACGAAATATCGCAGATGTAAGTGGAGCAGGGGATACCGTTATTTCAGTTGCTTCACTTTGTTTGGCTGCAGGTGCGTCTATTCAAGATGTTGCAGCGATTTCAAATATAGCAGGAGGCCTTGTGTGTGAAGAAAGTGGTGTGGTGTCAATTGATAAAAACAAACTTCTAAAAGAAGCAATAAAATTACTTGCTTAAGGATTTTAAAAAAGAAAAATAGAAATTGAAAAAAGTTTTTTATACTACATTGTTAAAAAATGTCGTTTGTAACTAAAAAATAATTAATTTAGTCGCCAACTTGGTTAAAAAAATATAATTTTTGAGTATAATTGCAGATTAAAATACTTAATATGAAGAGAAGACTACTTATAATATCGACTCTTATGCTTGTTATTACTGGTAAATCAGTAGCTCAACAAGATAAGCTTATAACTCATTTTATTTATGATAAAATGGGAATTAATCCTGGAGCGACAGGTGTTGATAAGGATATCTGTGCAACATTGTTGTACAGAAATCAGTGGGATAAAGTTAATGGAGCACCAAATTCAGCTGTATTTAATGTTGAAGGTAACATGACAAGATGGTTTCCGGGAGGACTTGGTCTTTCTTTTTATCATGATGCAATTGGATTTAATAGACAAAATAATTTGCTATTGAATTATTCATATCCTTTAGAATTAGGAAATGCAGGTACTTTAGGAATTGGTATCGGTGTTGGTATGATTAATTTTGGTCAAAGCCCAGTTTGGGTTCCACCAACTACTCAAACCGACCTTACGTTACCAGTTGGTTTTAATGCGACCAATTTGGATATGAATTTCGGTTTGTACTTTAGAAGCCATAATGATTGGTATGCAGGGCTTTCTTCTACTCATTTGAATGAATCTTTATTGAGAAAGCAGATTGGTACATTTAATAATCAGTATCAAACTGCTCGTCATTATTATTTAATGGGAGGTAAAACTTTCAGAAATATTGGTGATGGTAATATTGATGTACAAGCTTTGGTTAGAACTGAAATGGTTAAATTCTCAGCTGATATCAATGTGAGATATATTTGGAGAGAAAAAATATACGGTGGTTTAACTTATAGAACTGTAGACGCTATAGGTATAATGGCTGGTTTTTATCCAATTGAAAATTTAATGGTTGGTTACTCTTACGATGTTACAAC
>DAIOWV010000002.1:82805-85408 GCA_036758285.1 Taishania sp.
GAAAATATTGTGTAACCTTTCCGAGGTAATGCCGTTACATCATAAATAAAATTGATCCTGTAGTACGTAATTTTTGATCCGGCAAACAATAAAACGAGGTAGAATGAAAAAACTTTTGTTGATTGGTTTAATTGGAGTGTTCCTTATAGCTTCTTGTAAAACAAGAACTGGACACTTAACAGGTACTCTTG
Source organism: Taishania sp. (assembly GCA_036758285.1). Classification (GTDB taxonomy): domain Bacteria; phylum Bacteroidota; class Bacteroidia; order Flavobacteriales_D; family Crocinitomicaceae; genus Taishania. The sequence goes on from DAIOWV010000002.1 coordinate 82,997, forward strand.
GTAGGCCTGTATATCACCCTGAGGTTCCTCTTGGGATGGTATATATAAAAGCGGGTTCCTACCAGATGGGGGAAAACGATGCTGATGTGCCTTTTTTACATCAGACACGTGCGAAAACTGTTTCCATCCAAGCATTTTATATGGATCAAACTGAGATTTCGAATAACGAATATCGCCAGTTCGTTGATTGGGTGCGTGACTCTATCGCTCGTGAAAAGATTTATCTTTCTGATTTAATTGAAGATGATCAAGCATCAGACTTTATTAACTACAAAGATTTATACTTTAATGAAGGAGATCTTGAGTATGTTGAGTTTGATCCATCAGATAGAGAGACTAGTAGGTCTATCTTTAGCTTGAATTGGGATAGAAGATTCAGCTATGATGATGAAGATTATGTTCCAATCTTGGCGGATTTATATTATCCTGAGCCACAACGTTTCTACAAACGTCGAGTAATTGACACAAGGAAATTAATGTTTCGTTATTACTGGATTGATTATGTAGAGGCTGCAAAAAGAGGACGTATTGATGTTGTCCGTGATGGTTATGACTATCAAGGTGTTAAACAAGTTGACAATCACCGTATGTTAAATACTGGTCCAGATGCTTTTACTCAAGAGCCTCAAGGTCAAGATTTAGACATGGGTAGATTTAATAAAAAGGGTCAAAACAATGCAATCAGAGGACATGAGAATCGTCAAAGATTTATTATCGATGAGGTAATTAATGTTTATCCGGACACATTGTGTTGGGTTCGTGACTTTACCTATTCATTCCACGATCCAATGACTAACATGTATTTTTGGCATCCAGCTTATGACAACTATCCTGTAGTTGGGGTAACTTGGCAACAAGCTAAAGCGTTTTCAGTTTGGAGAACTCAATTGTTAAATGATTGGTTAACTGAGATGGGTGAATTATTTGTAAATGATTTCCGTTTGCCAACTGAAGCTGAATGGGAAAGAGCTGCAAGAGGTGATTTGAATATGTCACAATACCCTTGGGGTGGTCCTTACATCAGAAATGAATCGGGATGTTTCTTGGGTAACTTTAAACCAATGAGAGGTCGTTACTTTGAAGATGGTGGTTTCCATACCGTTAAAGTGTTCTCTTATAACCCTAATGGTTTTGGTTTATACTGTATGGCAGGAAATGTATCTGAATGGTGTGAAACTGCTTTTGATGAATCAATGTACGAATTTTCACATGATTTAAATACAGATTATAGATATGACGCAATGGACTGGGATCCGCCTTCAATGAAGCGTAAAGTTACAAGAGGTGGTTCATGGAAAGATGTAGGTTACTATATTAGAAACGCAACTCGTAGTTACGAGTATCAAGATACAGCGAAGTCTTTCTTAGGCTTCCGAAATGTACAAACACACTTAGGTAGAGGTGGTTCTGACTTCTCTAAGGAAGGTGGTGAAGAAATTCGTAGCGACATAAACCTTCGCTAAGAATAAACAAACAAACTAAATTATTTATAAAACCAAAAAACTAGAAAAACTATGAAACCAGGAAGTAAAGCATGGAAAAAAATGATGGCGAAAGTCTACGGTATTGGTGGTGGTATCGTAATTATTGGAGCCTTATTTAAAATCTTACACTTACCAGGAGCATCTCCGATGCTTACTGTAGGTTTGGTTGTGGAAGCATTAATTTTCTTTATCTCTGCATTCGAACCAATTCACGAAGATCCAAATTGGGAGTTAGTATACCCGGAATTAGCACTAGGTCACTCAGAAGACTTAGATCACGATGCACTTCCTGTTGCTAAAAGCGGTGGAAGAAATTCTGGAGGTAACTCAGGAACTGGTGTAACTGAACATTTAGATAAATTATTAGATGAAGCAAATATTGATAGTGCTTTAATTGGAAGGCTAGGTGATGGATTAAGAAAATTAGGTGATAATGCAGCACAATTAACAAGTGTTACAACTGCTGCTGCTGCAACTGATTCTTATGTAAATAGCTTACAAGCTGCTTCGGATAAAGTTAGTAGTTTATCAGAAGCTTACGAAAGAGCATCTGTTTCTATCTCTGGATTAACTTCAACAACTCAAGAAGGTGAATCTTTTGGTGAACAAATGCAAAAAGTTTCTAAAAATTTATCTGCATTAAACAATGTATATGAATTACAATTAAAAGGATCTACTCAACATTTAGAAGCAACTGAGAAATTCCAATCTCAAGTTACTGATATGTTACAAAACTTATCTGCTTCAGTAGAAGACACTAAATTGTATAAAGAAAATATGGCTTTATTGTCTAGAAATCTTACTGATTTGAACACTGTTTATGGAAACATGTTAAAAGCAATGACAATTAATAAATAATTTACGTTACTTATTAATGATATTGCATTAAATTATTGTAAACCAATAAAAATTATTTATTAATTGTCAT
>DAIOWV010000002.1:85418-94854 GCA_036758285.1 Taishania sp.
AACCCCAAGACAGAAGATGATCGGGATGATGTATCTCGTGCTTCTAGCAATGCTAGCGATGAACGTGTCGAATGTAATCTTAGATGCCTTTGTAGCAATCGAAGAAAACATTCAAAAAGCAAACATTGTACAAGCAGATAGAGGTACAGGATTCAAAAAAGATGTGAGTGACGAAATCGTTGCAACAAAAGGTGACGATCAACAAGCTAAAAAGGAAAAATTACAGTACGTTCTTGGTCAAATGGATAAAATTGACAAAGAATCAGAAGCAATGATTAAGTTTATTGATGATCTTAAATTTGAAATTCTTAAAGTTACTGGAGAAGCAACAGCAACAGTAAAAGATCAAGATAAATTGACTATTGTTTGGAAAAAACAAGTAGGTTCTATACCAACTAGGTTAAATTGTATGGCTATCCAAAAAAAGGATAAATATGATGAGCCTATGCAAGTACTTGGTATTAATGAGAGTCTTAAAACACCAAAAGGTAAAGGACTTGAATTATGGAAAAAATTCAATGATTATCGTTCTAAAATTGTTGAATTAACAGGTACATATAGTTGGGGAGGAAAGGAGTTTTCTTTTAAACCGGAGCAAATCAATAGCTTTAAAGATAATGGTGATCTTTTAAAGAAAGTTGAAGCAATGGTAGCTAAAAATGAAAAATCAGCTAATTTAAAAGATGATCGTCAAGTTATTATTGACTTGTATATGGGATTAACTAAGAATGAAAAAAATGAAGTGCATGACCAAAAAGATGTTCATTGGGTTGGTATGACATTTGACCATTCTCCAGTAGTTGCTGCGATTGCATCTTTATCTTCATTGCAACAAGATATTTTATCTGCTAGAGCGTTAGCGTTTGCTCACTGGAAAGGAAAGGTTTCTACTGGTGAATATAGCTTTAATAAAATTGCTCCTTTAGCATATGGTGTTCCAATTGCAAATACAGGAGACTCTGTTTATTTACAAGTAATGATGGCAGCATTTGATTCAGACAATCAACCAGATGTTAAAGTTACAGAAGGTGCTGATGGTGCAACTATTAAATACCCAGGAAATGGTCAAGGTGTAGTTGGATTTAAAGTTGGTGGTGGTACTGAACAAATTGTAAAAGGTTCGGTTGCTATTAAAAACAAATCAGGTGTTGAAAAGAGAGAAAATTGGGAATATAAGGTTACTATCATGAAACCTTCAGGTGCAATTTCTCTTCCTGAATTAAATGTACTTTATAAAGGTTATGCAAATCAAGTTGAAGCTGTTGCTTCAGGTTTTGATCAAACGGTTTTAACTGGTTCAGTTCCATTGACAAAAAATGCTACAGGATGGGTTGCAACTCCAACTCCTGGACCAGCTAGAGAAGCAACATTGACTGTTGCAGGTAAGAATACAGTCACAGGTAAGACTCAACAATTGTTAACTAAAACTTTTAAATTGAAAGGTCTACCTAAGCCAGATATTTATTGGGGGTCTGTTGCAAATGGTAATAAAGGTTCAAGACAAGAAAATAAAGTTTTTGCTAAATATGGAGAAGAAGTTCCATTAACTGCAAACTTTACTATCACTAAATGGTCTTTATCTGTATCAGGATTAATGGGTGAACCAACTGGAAGTGGAACTCAGTTATCTGGGGAAGCAATGAACTTGATTAAACAAGCTAAAGCAGGTTCTACAGTAACAATCATTTGTGATGTTATTGGGCCTGATAGAGTTTCTAAAAAATCAGTAGGGGCATTTAAAATATAAATAAATTAAAAAGTCGGAATATGAAGAATCTATTTTTTAGCATAAGCGCGGTCTGTGTATTAGGAGTTTCCTTTTCTCAGATAGAAGATGCTGGTCCGGTAAACAATCCAGCAGATGGTATTATCGATGGTGTTGTTTTAAAGGAACACATTCCTACAAAACAAATGATTCAGTACGAACATGTACGTGAAGCAGATGTAATGTGGAGTAAGCGAGTTTGGCAAACAATAGATCTTCGTGAGAAAATGAATCATACGCTTTATTTTCCTCTAGATGAAATCACACCTGCTGGTGATTGGATTAAACATGGTGAAAGATGGAGTTTGTGGACAGTGATAAGACACAATATCATTTCTGGAAAATTAACTATCTTTTGTCCATTTAACCCAGCTTACCAAAACAGTGTTGATGGTGATCAGTTAAAGTATCCGATTGTTCCTCAACCTGGTTTAACATATTATACAGATTCTATTTACAAAAAGTTTATACAAGATTATCAAATGCTTGGTAAACTTGGACCACAAGAAGATACTCCGTTATCAAATGAATATGGTGAAGACTCTATGATTATGCTTCCTGATGGATCATATGAAAACGTTTATCCAGCAAGAGAAATGGAATGGTTAACTTCTAAAGATATTATTCAATATCGTATTAAAGAAGAATGGTTTTTTGATAAAGAACGATCTGTATTAGACCAAAGAATTATTGCAATGGCTCCAGTAGTTTATATAAAAACAACAGACTCACAAGGTAATGAAAGTATCGGTGGTACTAGAGAATTATTTTGGTTGTATTTTCCTGAGTGTAGATTTGTTTTTAATAATTACTTTTCTTACAATGATAAGAATGACGCACAATGGATGAGTTTTGATGATTTATTTTGGAAAAGAAGATTTACAGCCTTTATTTATAAAGAAAGTAATGGTTTTGACAGAAAGATTGAATCTTATAAAAGTGGAATTGATGCTTTAAGAGAATCTGAAAAAATTAAAGAAGAGATTAGAACATTTGAACATGATGTTTGGGATTTCTAATAATTAATTTGTTTTAAATAAGGGCTAGCAATTGTTAGCCCTTATTTTTTAACTTTCTTTTTGGTACTTTTATTTTAAAAAATATACTATTTAATCCTTGTACTGAAACTGCTTTTTTAGTAATATTACAACGAAATGAAACTATAAACCTGAATATTTCTTCTATGAAAACTAAAAATTTTATTGTTCCTCATGATTTCACAAGTGTTGCAAATGTAGCATTGGAACATGCAATAGCAACCGCAAAGCAAGTTAACGCTGAAATCAACGTCTTACATGTTGTTGCAAAGGGAAAAGATATTAAAGAATCTGAACAAGCTCTTTTGAAAATCTTATCTGATTATAATACGGATGTTAAATTAATCCCTAACGTTCGTATTGGAAATATTTTTGAAGATATAGGTGATTTTGCTGCTGAAAAACATGCTGAGCTTATTTTTATGGGTACTCATGGTATTCAAGGGTGGCAACACATTACTGGAAGTAATGCTTTAAAGGTAATTAATAGTTCTGCGGTGCCTTTTATTATAGTTCAGGATAAAAGTCCAAAAGATTCTGGTTATGATGATATTGTTGTTCCTTTAGATTTGAATAAAGAGACAAAACAAAAATTGGTTATTGTAGCTGAAATTGCTACTTATTTCAAATCTCGTGTTCATGTTATCACTCCAGATGAAACTGACGAATTTTTGAAAAAGCAAGTGAAAGCAAATGTTATTTTTGCTAATAAATTCTTTAGTGAAAGAAATATCCAAGTAACTACAACTGTTGCACCTGGTGGTAATTTCGATAAAGAAATTGTTAAGCATGCAGTGAATGTAGGTGGTGATTTAATTGCATTTATGAATTTAAATAAAAATAATTTATTAGGTGTAATTACAGCTAGTCACGAAGTTTCTTTATTGACCAATGAAGCTCAAATTCCTACATTAATTATGAATCCTATTGAAGGGATAACTTCTTTAGCTGTAGATTTTAATGGTTAATTTTATAGATTAAATTAATTATATTATTATTTTAAACCCATTGTTTTAAAACAATGGGTTTTCTTTTTATGGCAAATTTTAGAATACTTATTTTATTTATATTTTTTTATAATACTTCTATTTCTCAAAATAGAATAAGTACTTCTATTAGTTATTCTAAACTTGATATTTTTCATGGTTTTGAATTTGAAAAATCTATCAATGATAAATTCAATCTTCACGCTGGTTTTGAATATGGAATTGTAAAATCACTTTTTCAATCTAGATTTTATCCAAAAGTAAAAGTAGGAGGCTCTTATTACCTTATTGACAGAAAAAAAATTGATTTGTTAGCTATTACTCAATATAGTTTTTCATCTTTTAAATTTTACAGATTAACTAATGATTTTGTCCAATATCATGAAGCAAATCTTGGTGTAAGGTGGAGATATGGAAACAAGTGGAAAATTGGACAGACCGTGTTTATTGGTGGATTGTGGGAACGCAGTAGAAATACTTTGTTTAATAGTAAACAATCGAATATTATGTTAGGATATACTTTTCAAATTGATTGTACTTATGCGTTTTAAAGTATTACTGATATTATTTATAGTTTTTTCTTGTAAAAAAAAACATGATTATTCTGTGGATATTATTGGACATGCAGGTAATGGTCTTTCAATTTCTAATTCGATCTATCATGCAAATTCATTACAAGCAATTGAACTTGCTCTTGGTACTCCTGGTGTAGAAGGTGTAGAAATAGATTTACAACTTTCAAAAGACAATGATTTATGGCTTTATCATGACATGACTTTAGATGATGAAACGAATCTTACAGGATGTGTTTCAAATTTAAACAATGAAATTCTTTCTACCGCCTTTTATAAATCGCTTCACAAAGAGAAATTAATGCAGTTTAAAAATCTGAATTTTTCCTTGTACGCTGGAAAAACTTTCTATTTAGATATTAGGCATTATAATACTTGTGAAAATTCATTTATTGATATAAACAAAATGATTTCTGCACTGTCTGTTGAAATTTCAAAATGGAATCAAGTGAAATTTATAATTTTGACTAACCATTATGATTGGCTATCTCCTCTTACAACAGCGGGTTTAAAAGTGTATTATGAAATTGAAAATGTTTCTGATTTTTTAAATGCTAAAGCAAATAATATTATTGTCGATGGAGTAATTTCAAGAAGCACAAATTTATCTAAAGAGGAAATTTCAAGTATTCAATCTGAAAATAAAAAAGTAATTTTGTTTAATATGCGTGCTCCAAAACCAATAAGAGAAGCAATGAATAAGTTTCCAGATGGATTAATTGTTGATGATTTGAAAGTTGCATTAATTGAAAAATCGAAATAATATGGCAAAAAATAAAAAAGAACGTGTAAATGTAGTTTATTCTACGAATCCTAATTTTGGATATGAATTTGATGATGAAGAACAAATAGAAACGTTACCGAAGAATCAACAGAAATTGTACGTATCAATTGATAAAAAATCAAGAGGTGGTAAAGAGGTAACCTTAATTGAGGGATTTGTTGGTTCTGAAGATGATTTAAAAGATCTTGGTAAGTTGTTAAAAATGAAATGTGGTGTTGGAGGAAGTGTGAAAGATGGTGAAATTTTAGTACAAGGAAATTTCAGAGATAAAATCATTCAATTATTAGATGCTGAAGGTTATCAAACTAAACGTAAAGGAGGTTGATAAGATTGGATTCTTTTTAATGTGTATATTATTAGTGTTTTAACTTATTTTTTGAGTTTTTTGAATCATTTTTCGATTTCTTATTTTTTTTGAAATAAATGACTTTAAATTTTTATTAATTAAACTATTTGACTAAATTAAAGGTAGAATTTAACCTAAGACATACCTTTATGCTAGTAAAAACCTATAGCAGTTCCGTTATTGGAATTGATGCGACAACAATTACCATTGAAGTAAATTTAGGACAAGGAATTAATTTTTTTCTTGTTGGCTTACCCGATTCATCTGTGAAAGAAAGTCATTTGAGAATTAAGGCTGCATTTACAAACAATAATTTTAAGTTTCCCAATCGAGAAATAACGATTAATATGGCCCCTGCTGATATTCGAAAAGAAGGAGCTGTATATGACTTACCAATTGCAATTGGAATTTTAGCTGTTAGTGAGCAAGTACAAACAGATCAGTTGGAATCATTTCAAATGATGGGAGAATTATCCTTAGATGGCACCTTACAGCCTGTAAAAGGAGTTTTACCCATGGTTCTCCAAGCAAAAAAAGAAGGTTTTAAATCTATAATTTTACCATTTGAAAACGCACAAGAAGCTGCAGTTGTTGATGGTTTAACTGTTTATGGAATGAAGACTTTGGTGGAAGTCGTTCATTTTTTTAATGGTGAATTAGAAATTTCTCCAACAACGATTGATATTGAAACTACATTTACACAAATGTTAGATGAATTTGATGTTGATTTTAAAGATGTGAAAGGACAGCAGAAAATTAAGCGAGCTTTTGAAATAGCAGCAGCAGGTGGACATAATGTGGTTTTAATAGGTCCGCCAGGGGCAGGAAAGTCAATGTTGGCAAAACGACTGTCTACTATTTTACCACCAATGAGTTTAGAAGAAGCACTTGAAACAACTAAAATTCATAGTGTTGCAGGGAAAATTAAAGACTCAAAAGGACTAGTTACCCAACGCCCATTTAGAAAGCCGCATCATAGTATTTCTGATACCGCTCTTGTGGGTGGAGGAACTTTTCCTCAACCTGGTGAATTTTCTTTAGCTCATAATGGTGTACTTTTTTTAGATGAACTACCTGAATTTAGACGATCTGCCTTGGAAGTGATGAGACAGCCTTTGGAAGATCGAGTAGTGACTATTTCAAGAGCCAAATATACGATTGATTTTCCGGCAGGTGTTATGTTAATTGGAGCAATGAATCCTTGTCCTTGTGGATATTTTAATCACCCAGAAAAAGAATGTACTTGTAATCAAGGGGCTGTGCGTCATTATTTGAATAAAATTTCAGGTCCATTATTAGATCGAATTGACTTACATATTGAAGTGACTCCAGTTTCGTTTGATGAGTTATCTATGGAGCAAGAAACAGAATCGAGTAAGAACATACGAGATCGGGTAGTCGAAGCTCGTGTGTTTCAAGGTGGGCGATTTAAAGAATCAAAAGGAATTTATTGTAATGCTCAAATGGGGAGTAAACAGATAAAGGAATATTGTAAATTGACACAAGAAAGTAAAACCATTCTCAAAAATGCAATGGATAAACTTGGATTGTCTGCTCGAGCGTTTGATAGAATTTTAAAGGTTTCTAGAACGATAGCGGATTTAGATTTCGAAAAGGAGATTCAAACAAGACATATTGCTGAAGCAATTCAATTTAGAAATCTAGATAGAATGAATTGGGGTAGTTAGTAAACATTAAATTATTGTCAATAATAAATTTCATGGTGAAAATTGAAATGTGAAAATTCATTTATTTTTCTGACCTTTGCTCAAATTATTTAAATGTTAGTTGAAATAGACGATAAACTGGTGTCAACTCAATTATTTGAGCAGAAATTTGTATGCGATTTAAATGCATGTAAAGGAGCTTGTTGTGTGGAAGGGGATGCAGGAGCTCCATTAACATATGAGGAAGTGGATCAAATGGAGGAAGATCTAGAAGCCTATTTGCCTTATATGCGACCTGAAGGAATTGAAGCTGTTGAGAAATCCGGTGTTTTTTATATGGATCAAGATGGTGAACCTGTTACAACCTTGGTAAATGGTGCTGAATGTGCTTTTGTTTATTTTGATGAAAATGGAATAACTAAATGTGCAGTTGAAAAAGCTTATTTGGAAGGAAAGACAACATTTAAAAAACCAATTTCATGTCATCTTTATCCAATAAGAGTGAAAAAGTTTCATGATTTCATTGCCTTAAATTACGATGAATGGCCAATTTGCAAACCTGCATGTAAATGTGGAGAGGAATTGAACGTCCCAGTATACCGTTTTTTAAAAGAACCTATAATTCGTGCTTGGGGAGTACCTTTTTATGAGGAACTTTGCAAGGTTGATGATGAATGGAAAAAATCACAAATGGATTAAAATTATCGTTTTGATTTAATTGTAATGAATTGAAAATTAATAAAATACCTCTGTTATATTACAAACCATAGTACAAAGCAAAATTGACTCCAGTACTGTGTAATTTGTCAGATATTTGGGAGTTATATGTCGTTTTTATTAATCCGTATTTGAAATTCGGTTCAATTCTTAAATTTAATTTTTCAGATAATTTCCAATCAATGCCAGCACTGATAATAGGAGATATATTAATTTTTCGAAATTCAACTTCTTCGATGGTTCTAGAGGACATGTCTTTATTATTGTTGACATATTGAATTGTTTTTTTTGTTGCGTTTAAAAATAACCATGTATCTACACCAATACTCCCTATAAATTTTACTTTTTTATTTCCAAGCAGGAAATTTGCTTTTAATGGAATAGCTAAATAATGGTAGCTATAAATATAATTAAATTCAACTGCACCAATATATCCCATTGTAGGACTTATTATCGGTGAGTACATTGATTCAGTTCCATAACCTTTATTTGTGTACTGCAACCCCGTTTCAAGTCCTATTTTTTCAGTTAAATTATATACAAAACTAGCTCCCGTAGTATAGCTCATCTTTGGTGTTTCCACTGAGGTAATCATATTCCCTTCTCCAGAAAGAGAGCGGAAAGCAACATCAGGAGAAAAATTAATCCCTAATTGAAATTTATGGTCTTGACTTATTGATAAATTGACAAATAACAAGGTTACGAAAGTAAAGAAGATGAATTTCATAATTATATCTTTTTAAGTTTTTAACAGAAACGTAAGTCAGTTTTGTTGAGGGGGGGATTTTTTATTTTTGTTACGTACTTATCGTTTTGATTTAAAAAAATCTGTCATTAATTGTCCACATTGATCAGCCATTAACCCACCTTCAATTTTTGTTTTTGGATGATAAATTCCTTCGTATCTTCCAGCTCCTCGTTTTTCATCCTTTGCTCCAAATACAATTCGGTCAATCTGTGACCAATATAGAGCACCAGCACACATCACACAAGGTTCTAAAGTTACATAAAGAGTACAGCCAGTCAGATATTTCCCTCCAATATGTCCCGACGCAGAGGTGATGGCTTGCATTTCTGCATGTGCAGTCGTATCATGTAAACACTCCGTAAGATTATGTGTTCTCGCAATAATTTGATTGTTAGCTACAATGATTGCACCAACAGGTATTTCGTCTTTTTCTAAAGCCTTTTGTGCCTCTAAAACGGCCTGTTTCATAAAGAAATCATCATTATAAGGTGAAATCATAGTCTGTAATATTTGAGTTCGAAAATAGAATTTTTTGTGGATTTTTACAAGTAAGATCTAAACTCAGATATTCATATTCTCATATATGTTACATTTGTAACTGATGAAGGCAATTGTTTCTAAAATAGGCAATTTTTTTGCTATCGTTTTTGCTCTATTAATTTTATGGAGTATCTATTTGTTTTTTATTTTTTATTCTTCTCAATCAGAATTAATTGAACCACAATATAATGTTCCAGAAAATGCAGATTTAATCGTTCAAATAAATAGTAAAGATGCTTTTAATGAATTAATTGTTGATGTGTTTTTAGAAGGT
>DAIOWV010000002.1:94903-98811 GCA_036758285.1 Taishania sp.
AATACAAAAAATTAAATCGTTAGAGTCAAAGTCTTCTAGTCAAAAAAACTATGGAATTGATTGGATTTATCCTGTAACGTATTTTAAATCAACTTATGATGGAAAGGAAGTTCAAGGATTCATCGTTCGTGTTAGTGATGTTGTAGAATGGAATAAAAATATCAATACTTTTTTAGGAAATACAAGTGCTGCAAGAAATAGTGGAAATTCCGGAATTGTTGTTCAATCCAAATACTTAACTAGTGAACAGTTAAAGACATTTATAAATTTATTAGAACAGCGAAAAAGTGGAGTTGATGTTTTATCGAAAAACGAAGGTTTACTATCGGTAATTCACAAAACTCAATCAGGAACAACTGAAATAGCTCTTTCTACATCGAAAAATGTTATAAAATGTAATGGAATTATCAATCACGATGGGAAATTGATTTCAAATCAATTAAATTATCTGTTAACACCTGCGAATTTTCATTTATCATCAGATTTAATTCAAGATAATTTGGCTGATTCTCTACAGAAATATTTAGGCTTCAATTTGCCCATTTCAGGATTGAGCCTGAACTATAGAGGGGCTTCATTTGTTGAAGTTGATGGAAAAAATACGTTGGTACCAGATGCGGATTTTATTTTAGGATTTAAAAACGACATAAGTTTATATCAATTAATTGATTCAATATCTTTCGTTAAAAAAGAAAATAATAAAATAGTCACTATTGGACAACAAGTGTTTTATATTAACCAGTTGGATTCAAAGACAATTTATATAGGTAAAAAGCAAAATCCCGAAATTCAAAAAAATACTTCCTTTGTTGGGTTAAAAATACGAGGGAATTTAAATCCATTGTTTAAAATAGAAGGAAATAGTTTCGTTCGAACCTTGATTCGAATGAATACTTACGGTTCTTTTGGACTGGATTTTTCTGAAGAGATTCAGCATTTTTCAATTAATTTGAAAGAATTAAACCGAACATCATTACAATTAGAGTCTGAAATTGAGTTTAAAGAAGGTAAAAATTCCATTATTCAAATTATAGGAATTGTCTTAAAACGAAAAGTTTAAAGGTATTTGTTAAAAATCATTGTCAATTTCAAAAATGACATTATTTTTGTTTAAACTTATTCTAAATAAGCAATGAAAGTCAAAGAAAATTCTAATTTAGAAATGTCACAAATCGAAATCTTTGGTTGTGGTTTTAATTGTGATTGTTCAAAGAAAAAAGAGTGCTGTAAAAAGTATAAGAAAAAAGGCGTTCACTGTAAAAAATGTCCCAAATTATAGCGAAAAGTTGAGTTGTTGTTCCAAGTGAATCCTAATGAGTAGTATTCGAATTTTTATTTTGATAGATTAAACTTATTTAGCAGAATAGAATCTATAAAATGTCTATTTTTTCCTCAAAAAAACAAGAATAGAGATTATTTTTTAAGAGAACAAAGTCTTGAATGTTGATTTTCAAATGTGTAGTTTATTAGCGTTGAATGCTAATATTAATCAATAAAATAATAAAAAATAGGATGAATGAAAATGTACTGGAAATACGTTTTTTCTATTTTTATTTTTTTATTACGAATAAATAATCTAAATTTACCGAACTTTAACTAACTAACAAGAATTAAGTTAACTACAAATTACGATGAAAAAGAATTGATTTACATACTGAAATATGGCGAACTTATATTCAACCACTATTGCCATATAATAATTATAACCATAAAATAAAACATTCATTCTTTTTCATTATTAGTGTGCTACTTAACATTAACTAATTAGAAAACTATGATTAAAACAATTACCGCTATTGTCGTATGTTTTTCTTTGTCAGGACAAACTATTTTAGATAAAGAAAAGACGTTTCTCTCAACTAATTTTGAACGTTGTTTTAGGACATTTGGAGAAAAAAAAGAATTATCTGTTGAAGAATTTAAAAAAGAATCAACGTCTGATAAAAATATTCACTGTGAGACAACAAACGAATCAACAATCATTAAAGTTTTAGATAAGGAAGTTGTTTTTACAAATAAAATATTTGAGAAAAGATATTCGATTGTATCTGTAGATAATCAAAATCAGTTAACTATCTACAAAGTTCAAAATCCATCTTCTGGAACACCAATTTTTATTCAGTTTGATACAGACAAAGTAAGTGTACACCATTCTGATATCAATAAAAAACCTTCATTTACATTCTATTTAGAATAAGACAATGTCTGTTTAATACACTACTAACTCTTATAATATTGCTTATTTAAGCATTTAACTAATTTATCACGGAAAATGAAAAAAATACTATCTTTTTTTGTATATACATTATTCTACTTTAACCTCCATAGTCAAATTAATTGTAATTATATTTATTTCGTACATGATATGTATGCAGATATTTTGTACTATGATCCAGCAGCGAATGTCGTTGGTACATCCGGTATTTCAATTTATCCAGCTACACCAGCCCTTGGATTAGCTGTGAGTGAGCACTTAAATGGAGGTACAGGTAAAACCTTTTATACAATTTCGGCAACAGGTACTTATATGTTCTGGAATGGTAGCACATGGATAAATACAGGACACTCAACGGGTGGTACAGCTGCGGTTAATATCGGTGGTTCAGGACCCTATATTTATAGTTTAATTGGAGCTACAGGGCAAGTTTTTAGATATGATGGAACTGGTAATGCTGTTTTAGTTGCAACTATAAGTGGATACAATGGTCCTTGGGATATCATTGGTGATGCTCAAGGTAATTTTTATATTCTTGGAACAGCACCAGGTAATCAATTTGTAGATGTCTATAATCCTTCTGGAACTTTGATTTGTCGTTATACTGTCTCTGGGCTTCCAGGATGGGACGTTGGAGGAGGAGGTTATGCCGTAATTAATGGTGTTTTGTATGCAGATCTTATTGATGTGAATGGTTATCCAGAATTTTACAGAGGAACATTTTCAGGAACTCATGTCTCATTTACATATGATCCTGGTTTTTCTGGTTTTTTATTTGATCACTGGTATTATGATGGAACTATGGTTCTTGATTATGGTTCTTGTGCTTTTCCTGCATTTAATACGACAATCACATCAAGTACATCAAGTATAAATCTTTGTATAGGGCAAACGGCTTCATTAACAGCATCAAGTAATTTGATGAGTCCTACATATACATGGTCTGGTCCTGGAATTGTTTCAGGACAAGGAACGAATAATATTCTTGTTAATCAACCAGGTACATACACTCTTGTAACCACATCCTCTGCTATGGGATGTGCTAATTCCATTACAACTACGTATGTTGTGAATAATGCAACACCTGCACCAGCTAATGCAGGAACTTTAAATGGTACTCAAACCATTTGTGTTGGTGGTTCTACAACATTTACATCTACTCATGCAGGTGGTACATGGTCAAGTGATAATACAGGTGTTGCCACCGTTAATACATCAGGAGTTATTTCTGGTGTTAGCCCAGGTACAGCAACAATTACTTATACGATGGTTGGAACTGGGGGATGTTCAAATGCTACAGTTACACGTACAGTTACAGTTACAGCACCATCTAATGCAGGAACTTTAAGTGGTACTCAAGCCATTTGTGTTGGTGGTTCTACAACATTTACATCTACTCATACTGGTGGTACATGGTCAAGTGATAATGTTGGTGTTGCTACGGTTAGTACATCAGGTGTTATCTCAGGCGTTGGTTCAGGTACAGCAACAATTACTTATACCGTGGCAGGAACCGGAGGATGTCCGAATGCTACAGTTACACGTACAGTTACAGTTACAGCACCGGCTAACGCAGGAACTTTAAATGGTACTCAAACCATTTGTGTTGGTAGTTCTACAACATTTACATCTACTCACGCAGGTGGTACATGGTCAAGTGATAATACAGGTGTTGCCACCGTTAATACATCAG
>DAIOWV010000003.1:0-3755 GCA_036758285.1 Taishania sp.
TTTATACAGAAGATAATCATTCAGCAATGTATATTTATGAAAATGGAGCATCAAACGGGTGTGATAGCATCGTTACATTAAGTCTAACTGTCCATCAATCAGTGCAGGTTACGGATATACATGTAGCTTGTGATAGTTTTACATGGATAGATGGGAATGTTTATACTGAAGATAATCATTCGGCAGTGTATATTTATGAAAATGGAGCATCGAATGGTTGCGATAGTATTGTTACATTAAATTTAACTGTTCATCAATCAGTACAGTTTACAGATATACACGTAGCTTGTGATAGTTTTACATGGATCGATGGAAATGTTTATACAGAAGATAATCATTCAGCAATGTATATTTATGAAAATGGAGCATCAAATGGGTGTGATAGTATTGTTACGTTGAATTTGACCATTTCTAGATTAGATGTTTCTGTAGTTGTTCAAGATGAACAATTGATGGCAACACAAACGGATGTGATTTATCAGTGGATGAATTGTGACTCTGGAGAGCCGATTGAAGATGAGGTATCAATGATTTATTCACCACAAAATTCAGGTGCCTACGCCGTTGAAATCTCAAATGATTTTTGTGTGTTGTTGTCTGATTGTTATGAGATAACGATTGCGACCATGCAAATCAAACAAACTGAAGAAGTTTCCGAATTAATGATATATCCAAATCCTGTAAAAGATTTTGTATATATTCAGTTTGAAGGAGTGGCAGACTTAAAAATAATTGATATGACAGGGAAGCTAATTTATTTCAATAAGCACAATGGAGAGGTTTCAATAGTAAACTTAAAAAAAATAGAAGCAGGTATTTATTTTGTACAATTAATCATGGATGGAAATACACTAACTAAAAAAATAATTGTACAATAATTTGTGTTTAACAAAAAAATGAAGTTGTGGGTTCAAAATTTCATTGTTACATCTAATATTCTCCTAACTTTACCATTTGGTACAATAAAACAAAAGCATTGAAACTCACTTTGTCAAATCGGCAACTTTCAGAAATCGTTGGAGGAAAAAACGATATAGGGAAAAGTGTATTTACAATTCAAAATGTTGTTTTTGATTCGCGTCGAATTGGAGTAGGTGAGAATAGCGTTTTTTTTGCATTGAAAGGATTGAATTCTGATGGTCATTCTTTCATTGGTGATGCATATCAAAAAGGGATTAAAACATTCGTTGTTAGTGAACAAATTGACTATGATGATTATCCAGAAGCTTCTTTCATTGTTGTTGAAGATACGTTTGAAGCACTTTATAAACTTGCGGTTTATTATAGAAAATCACTCAAAGGTCAATTAATTTTAATTTCAGGTAAAATAGGAAAAACGAGCGTCAAAGAATGGCTGTATAGTCTTATAAGTCCTGAATTGAGCGTTTCTAGAAGCCCTAAAAGTTACAATTCAAATTTGGGGATTATACTTTCAATCTTAGATGCTAATCCAAACTCAGATGTGGTATTGATTGAAGTTAAGCCTCATACAGAGTTAATTCCTAAAAAAATAAACGAATTACTTTTACCCGATTTGGGAATACTGACAACAACAGAATCGGAAGGAACGATATTTCCTGATGCTTATTTTGAAGATTTATACAAAGGTTGTAAAGCGCTTTTTCATTCGGAAAGACAGCGTTATTTTATCAATCTCAAATCTGTTTTGAGGTTTGTTAATCCATTGAAAAAGGATGTATTTCCAAGCGAAGCAAAACGGAAAAATGTAGCCCTTGCACATGCAGTGGCTCTTAAGTTGGGTATTTCAGATCAAAAATTACAGCAAAAAATAAAACATTTACCAGATTTAGCTTTGAGAATGGAAACATTTGAAGGCAAAAATGGTAATTTCATCATCAACGATTTATATAATTTAGATGTTGATGCATTTAAGAACTCCTTAGAATTTCAAAAATCAATTTCGAAAGAAAAAAAACGTGCAGTTATTTTAGGTTTACAACCTTCTGATGAACAAAGGAAACTTGAACTCGAACAACTTGTTCAAGAGTTTTCTCCTGATTATTTTTTTATTTTGAATGAAAATGATGTTTTTACAGAAAAACTGAAAGATACTGTCATTTTGATTAAAGGAAGTACTTCAAATTACTTGCTTCGAATAGCAAATCAATTGAAGCAAAAACACCATCATACACATTTAAGAATTAATTTAAAATCACTCCGAAAAAACATTCTTGCTCATAAGCAAGTGTTACCTGAAGGAACTAAGATTATGGCAATGATGAAAGCCTCTGGATATGGTTCAGGATTGGATAAAATGGTTCAATTTGTAGATGGATTTGGGGTTGATTATTTTGGGGTTGCTTTTGTTGACGAAGGTGTTGCAATTAGAAATGCTGGGATCAATAAACCGATTATGGTCATGAATACAGAAGCTGATAATTATGAAGCTTGTATTAGTAATAAATTAGAACCAGCGATATTTGATTTTCAGCAATTGGATGATTTTATTTCTGAATGTATTTATCAAGGAGTAATGGATTACCCAATTCACTTGAAAATTGATACAGGAATGAGACGATTGGGATTCACATTTGAACAATTAGGCCAGGTTTTAGAAATTATCCAATCGCAACCAGAAGTTAAAATCAAAAGTGTTTATTCTCATTTGGCTGAATCGGATAATTTAAGGGATAAACGATTTACAGAGCATCAAATCAAACAGTTTACACTTGTTATTAATAAAATTAAACAAACAATCAGTTATCCGTTTGAGCAACACATTTTAAATTCACCAGGTATAGAAAACTATTCACATGTTGATTTTTCAATGGCTCGACTTGGGATTGGAATGTACGGTGTTTCTGCAAACCCTGTTTTTAAACGGAAATTAGAGCCAGTAATTAGCTGGTATAGTGTTGTTTCACAAGTTAAAACGGTACTTGCGGGACAAAGTGTTGGATATTCGCGAACACATTTTTGTCAAACAGATACTGTTGTAGCAACAATTCCTGTAGGATATGCCGATGGTTTGAGAAGACTGTTAAGTAATGGTGTTGGTTATCTTACTATTAATGAAGTGAAATGCCCGATTATAGGAAGAATATGCATGGACATGGTAATGGTTGATGCTACAAAAGCAAATGTAAAGGTGGGAGATGAAGTTGAAATCATTGGACCACATTGTCCACTTGAAAAAATGGCAGAATTACTAGGGACAATTCCTTATGAAATAATGACCTCGATTTCAGAACGAGTACACAAAGTTTATGTTGAATAATATGAAAAAAAACAACTCATATTTATCTCTATTTGGGAAAGTAACATTACAAGTATTGTTGTTATGGATTTTTTGGATTCTTTTATTTGATATTCAGAGAATTACTTTTACGGTACACAATTTCAGTAAATTTAACGACCTTGGATTCTTTACTTGGTTGGGTGTATTTTTCTATTCGTTGAGATTGGATTTATCTGCTGCTGGTTTTTTGAGTATTTTACCTGCTATTTTTTTAATTATCAATACTGTTTGGAAGAAAAAATGGGCATGGATTACTTTTAGTATCATACTGATGTTTGAAGCCATTGTTTGTTCGCTTATTCACGCAGGAGAAATTAATGCTTACCCAGAATGGAATCACAAGCTAACAGGACGTGTTTTTATGCATCTATCAAATCCTGATGAGGTTGTTCGCACTGCTGATTGGGGAATGATGTTCTGGTTTGTTATTTATGCTACAATTGAGATTTTCTTGGCTTTCAAATTAAAAAAATGGTTCTTTTATAAAAAAGAGGTT
>DAIOWV010000003.1:3838-13364 GCA_036758285.1 Taishania sp.
TGGTTCTTTGTTTGATTTTTGCAAGAGGAGGTTTTCAGCAAATTCCAATCAATACGGATGCAGCAATTTATACAAATAACTACGTAGCAAACGATTTGTCGGTCAATTCAACCTATTTCTTTGCTAAGAGTTTTCTTTTGTATAATCGAACAGATATCGATGAATATATTCCAGACATTTCAGATGAACAAGCACTTCTTGTTGAAAAACAGTTGTATGAATATGAATTTGAACATCAGAATTTTATCTTGGAGAATAACCGACCAAATATAGTTTTTATCATTTTGGAAAGCTGGACAGGTAATGCAATGGGGTGTCTTACAGATACGAAGTCATCTACTCCAAATTTTGATGCATTAACAAAAGAAGGTTTGTTTTTTTCGAATATTTATGGTGTTTCAGGTACTTCTGAAATTGGAAATTCAGCAATCTTTAGTGGTTACCCAGGTGTTCCTGAAATTTCAATCACTATGCAAGCAGATAAACATCGCAAAATTCCTTGCATCAATCAAGATTTAAAAGAATGGGGCTATACTTCAGCCTATTTGTTTAGTGGTGATTTAAAATACGGAAATATTGGTGGTTATTTTACCGACCATGGTTTTGATATTGTAGAAGATGAAACAAATTTCCCTAAAAAATTGAAAAAAGGTAAGTTAAACTATTACGATGAAGATTTGTATGATCTTTTAATTCAGAAGATGAATAATCTTCAACAACCTTTTATGCAGTGCGGATTTACTGGTAGTACACACTCTCCATATGATTTTCCAAATGCTGCCAAATTTAATCGATTCGGTGGGGTAGAGGGGACATTCCTCAATTCAATGGCTTATGCCGATTCATGTCTGGTTAATTTTCTTGAAAAAGCAAAAAAACAATCTTGGTATGATAACACTATTTTTGTTTTTGTTGCAGATCATGGACATGCTTCAAATGTACAGCAAAATCCATCTGCAAGTGCATATAACCGCATCCCTTTACTTATTTATGGTAATCCTTTAAAAGAACAATACAAAGGAAAAAAGGTTGAAAAAATAGGATCTCAGGTTGATATAGTTCGAACGTTGATGTATCAAATGGGTGGAGATTATCAGCGTTATAAATGGGCAAAAGACTTGTTGAATCCGAATGCCCCTGAATTTGCTTTACACACCATTAACAGAGGTTATGGTTGGGTAACACCAAAAGGTAATTTCACTTATCACATGGAGAACAAGATATTTATTGAGAATAACTTCCCTGAAAAAGATTTTAATAATGAATTATCAACCTGTCAATCATTGTTATCTATGATTTACAAAGAATATAAAAAATTATAATTATGGGAAACACTTCTGTTTGGGAGAAATATAAACCAATCTTGTGGACAGCTTTATTGCTTCGTTTGATAGCAGCAATCTTTTCTCAAGGATACGGAATGCATGACGATCATTTTTTAGTAATTGAGGCATCTGGATCTTGGGTTGAAGGATATGATTACAATAAATGGTTGCCTTGGAATCCATTGAATAAAGGTCCTGAGGGGCATTCTTTTACTTACGTAGGATTGAACTTTATTTTCTTCTATTTCTTAAAACTTGTTGGAATTGTTGATCCAAAGATAATGATGCTATTAGTGCGTATTTTACATGGTTTATTCTCAATGTTAACCGTTGTTTATGGAATAAAAATAACAGAAAAATTGTCAAACGATCGTGCAGCTAAAATTGTAGGTTGGCTTCTTGCTGCTTTATGGGTAATGCCTTTCCTTTCTGTACATCAATTATTCGAATTTACTCCTGTTCCATTTTTAATGATTGGAGTTTGGTTATTGTTGAAAGATGAACAAAAAGCAATGAATTTTCTTTACGCTGGATTGTTGTTTGGTCTGGCAGCTTCTTTTCGTTATCAAATTGGAGTTTACGCTGTTGGAGTTGCCGCTGTTCTGTTCTTTCAATGGAAATGGAAACCGTTTTTTCTATTCTGTTTAGGTGTAATTCTTTGTTTTTTTATAACACAAGGAGTCGTAGATTTCTTTATTTGGGGCTATCCATTTGCTGAAATGCAAGGTTATGTCACTTACAATATGAACGAAGGGACTGGTTATCTTCCAAACAAGAATTACTTCATGTATTTTTATGTCTTAATTGGAGCGTTGTTAATTCCACTTGGACCTATTGTTTTTGTTGGAATGTTTCGTATTCGTAAAGAAACCTTGATGTTGTTTGTGCCAACAGTTTTGTTTCTTATTTTTCACACGCTATATCCGAATCGACAAGAACGTTTTATTTTGACCATTTTACCAATTTTTATAATCCTTGGAGTTGTTGGTTTTCAGTTTTTTAAGAATAAAAATCGTTTCGATACGAAATTTTGGCATATTTCATGGATTTCATTTTGGGTGTTAAATATTCCATTGTTAATGTTTACGACCACCATGTATTCTAAAAAATCGCGTGTAGAAGCAATGTACGCTATTTATGAGCCAAAGAATACTCCAAAAAATGTACTCGTGGAAGGATCCGGAAGTAATAAAGTTTCATTAATGCCTCGTTTTTATAGCAAAGATTGGGCTGGTTTGTATGCTGATCGTACAGAAGCAACACAGCCATTAAATCAAATTGATTATGATTACATTTTATTTTGTGATGAAGAAAAATTAAGTGAGAGGATAGCAGAATATAAAACAATCTATCCAGATATGAAACTTCATAAACAATGTGATCCGAGTTTATTAGATGTTCTTCTTCGTAAGATGAATCCTCGAAATTCAAATGAATACATTGAAGTTTGGAAAACAAATCGAAAAAAATAAAACAAGAGTAGCTTAATAATGATAATCGAAGAACTTATATCAGCTTTAAAAACCGAATCTAAAGCTCAAGATGAACGTTATTCTATCAAAGATGGAATAGGGTTGAAGCAACTTAGGGCTGAAGGGTATTTACTTCAACCTCTTCGAATTAATAGAAGAAGTTATGGTTTTGCAGATTATCCTGAATTTGAATTTTATTTACCATTTCCATCAGAAACAAATCAGTTTAAAAATGGATGTAGTATTCAGTTGTTTTCAGGTGACGAAAAGCCACTTTCAGGAGTTTTACTCTTTTTGGATGGAAATAAAGGAGAGATTCGACTTCATTCTTCTGATTTTCCAGACTGGATTGATGATAAGAACATTGGTGTTCAATTAATTTCAGATCAAAAAACGAATGAAATTCAGTTGGAAGCTCTTAAATCAATTCAACAATCGAAGAAATACCTCAATTTATACAATCGTTTACACCAACCTTTTATTGGTGAGCAAATTAAAAATAATTCAACCAATTTAAGTTTTCAAAATCAAAACCTGAATGAATCGCAACAAAATGCAATTTGTTCATCTTTAGATGGAAATGATGTTGAAGTTATTCATGGCCCTCCAGGTACTGGAAAAACAACTACTTTGGTTGAACTAATCTATCAACTAAATAAACAAGGGAAAAAGGTATTGGTTTCAGCACCAAGTAATACTGCGGTCGATAATATCGGAATAAGACTTATATCTCAAGATGTTGATTTTTTGCGTGTTGGTAATAATGTAAAGGTTCGCGAAGAGTTATTGCCATTTACAATTGAAGGTAAAATTGAAGAGAATAACCTCAAACAGACCATCAAAAAAATGCGTATTCAGTCAGAGCAATTGCGTAAAATGGCGAATCAATACAAACGTAATTTTGGTCGAGATGAACGCGAACAACGTCGTTTGTTGATGAATGAGGTGAAATCGATTCGGAAAGAAATAAAATCATTGCAACGACATTTTGAGGAATCTTGTTTTGATAAAATCAATGTCATTTTAGGAACACCAATCGGACTTTATGATTGCGGTTTTCAAGAAGAATCGTATGAACTATTAATTATTGATGAAGCTGGGCAATGTTTAGAACCCTTGACGTGGGCGATAGTTCCGCTTGCCAAAAAACTAATCTTGGCAGGCGACCCATTTCAATTGCCACCAACAGTTATTTCGGAAGAAGCAAAACAAAAAGGGTTTAACATTTCTCTTTTAGAGGCATTGATAAAAAATAATTATCCAGTTCATTTGTTAGACACGCAATACAGAATGGAATCGGTGATTGCTGAATTTTCAAATCGATATTTTTATGAGGGTAAATTAAAATCAAATAAACCTGTTTTAGCAGAAAATCATATTTTTTTCTATGATACTGTAGGAGCAGATTTTTTAGAACAAGAAGATGAAAACTCAGCTTCTTTGTACAATTCTGAAGAGTTAAATTTCATAAATAAATTAGTTGAATCTGAGCAAGTTGACCCACTTTTAACCGTATTTATTACACCTTATAATGGTCAATTGCACCAAGCAAAAGATTTTTTCAAAGAAAATCCATTTAAACGTTTTTCCACCATTGATAGTTTTCAAGGACAGGAAGCAGACATTATTATTTTATCCTTAGTTCGTTCCAATGCAAATCAACAAATTGGCTTTTTAAACGATTATAGACGCATCAATGTCGCATTGACAAGAGCAAGAAAAAAGTTATACATTGTTGGAGATTCAGCTACTATAGGAAGCGATGATTTTTATTCAAAAATGTTAGATTATTTTGAAGAAATCAACGCTTACCATAGTGTTTTTGAGATAGGGTAGATTAATAAAAACTTTCAACTGAATTATCACAAGGGAAAACCATCGGACGGATCTCCTTTCTAAATTCTACATCTTTTTTGCGTTGTTTTTGCACTTCGTAATTGGCTTTTTCTTTGAATAACCATTGGAGTTCCTCCGAAAGGCTCATTGGTTGTTCTGTTCGTTTATCATTCAACGCGTTGATACGTTTGTCAAACTCTTTTTCGCTGATGTTTTCAAGTGAAATTGATCCCAAATTCTCAGCATTTAAATTTTTGATTTCGTGATAATAGAAACCACTACCATTCAAACCAATTATAGCTGCTGTATAATTCATATCACTATTTAAGCTATAGTTAAGTGTGCCATTTTCAAAATCCAAACGTTGATAACTGTTTACTTCTTTGGAAAATAGATAAATGTATAGTTTGTCGTATTGGCTGGCATTGTTTACTTTAACAGACATCGGATTGTATGTGATTTTTCCAACTTTTCCAGTGAAAGGATTCACTATTTCTGTTGTTTTCCGTGCAATTGTTGCCTCACGTACATATTTATCAATGTTTACAATGTTTGTTGTCATTCTGAAACCTGCTTTAAAACCTAATTGTTTACTAACGTTTTTATGATTAAAATTGTATTCTTCTTGGAAATTTGTAGCTTTTCGCATACCACTTCGGACTACTTCTTGGTCTCGTTCACTTTGCAATTCATTGTCCCATTTCTGTTCTTTTCGTAAAGCTTCTTCGTAGTTTTTTTGTCCGAACTCTCGAATACTATTAACAGCTTTTTTATAAAAATCGGCAAGATTTTTTTGATGTGTATCATCGATTTTTAGTTTCCCTACACGTTGGTTGGCAAATTCTTTAAATTGTGGGTATCCCATTGCCACAACACGCTCATCCAATTTCCAAATCGCTTCGTTGAGGTTACCTGTGTACACTTTTAAAACTGCTTCGTCACACGTTTCGTGAATGAGCTTCATCCGATCTTCAAAATCTTGAGTTGCTAAAATTGTATTGTCAAATTTAGTGTTCCAAATTGCAAGGACTTTTGACGGTGGAATTGTTTTTTGCTCTTCTTTTGGTGGTTTTATGAAAACATTTAATGGGGTTTCGTTGAATTTGATTTTATCAGCCTTTCCAAATTCACTGAATATAAGAACTCCATTAATTGTGAAATTAGTTTTGGAGATAACTTTTATTTTCTGCTTAAAAATGGCTGTTTTTGTAATACCTACTACATCTTGAGCAATTTTTACTTTTTGATTTTCGTCAACCAAATCACCTATAACTTCAAAAGAAGAATTTGTTGTAAATCGCATTCTAGTTGTTGATTCAGATTCTTTGTTAGCATCAATATACCACCCATCTTTAATAGTAGTTGAAGCAACGATATACGCTTCGTTATTTTGCAAGTATTCAACCGAAAAATTAAAAGAGATATTTGGTGCTTTTATTTTTATAGGTTCTTTAATAAGACTTTTTAAACTTCTGCGAGATTTGAAAGAGTCAGAACCTATCATTTCAGCAACTACAGACTGTGACTGAGAGATAATTGCATTAGTTCTGTTCTGCTCAAAACTCAAATACAAACTATCACGTTTCGTTTTTTCAGTATACCATTTTAATTCATTTAATTTGGGTTCATATCCATTTGGATACAAATCCATTTCATTCATACTCTTTTGTTTTGGCAATCGTTCCAATTCAACAGGTTCGATCCAATTAACATCTCCGTTTGTTTGTGCTACACCTTCAAACAATTTCATTCCTTCTTTCACTTCATTAACAGGAACTTGAATGTAGGCACCTTCCTTGCTCAGTTCCAATTTCTGTCCATCTGGCGTAAACGCATTTAGGCTAAACATGCCTTGTGTCTCCAATAATCGATCATCAGCTTTGGTACTCAAACCCGCTTTTGCAAAATCGGATGCAGTTTGGGCTTCTTGCCATTGAATAAGTGCGTTTCCAGTATACGGTTTACCATTGAGTAAAAATGATTTTTCTGTCAGACTAAGCAAAACGCCAGTTTTAGATAAAAAGACATCTGATTCACCTAAATATTCAAAATATTGAGGTTGAATGTTGTCAAAAGCCAAGTATTTATCGTAATCACTTAAAAGTGATACTTGTTTGATTCTATTATTTTTTAGAAATTGGAGAACTACATTTTTTTCAGATATTATGTCCTCTACTATCGTGTTTTCTTTTTCTGAGTGTTCAATTTTTGAAGTTTTAACCTCTTTAAACTTCTCATTAGTTTCATCACTACTATTTAATGAAAATTTAATGGCAACTAAAAGAATCACAGTTGCAACAATCAATGTTGCTAATAAAACAAGTTTCTTCTTAAGAGAATACCATTTTCCTGATTGTTTTACCAAATCTCGAAATGCATTGCGTTGAATTACTTCACGAGTTAGTGTGTGCAATTCAAATTCTGTTTGTAGATCTTGATTTTGTGCTAATTCTGTTTCAAATGCTTCTTTTCCTTCTGCTGAAAGTTCGTTGTTCAAATAACGTTCAATCAATTTATTCCAATTTGTTTCCATTGCCTAAAGTTTAATTGATTCAACATTCAACTGTGATTCCTGCACCAATTCCTTTGCCTTTTGAATGCATCGGTATTTTTGTGCTTTTGCAACTTTGTCGCTGCGGAAATCTAACTTTTTGGCAATATCAACCATGTTCCAACCCAAACCATAGAACAGATGGAGTAAGTCTTTGCATTTTTCTCCAATTTGTGAAAGTGCTGCTTCCAATTGTTTGAATTGCATTTCTTTCTCAATCCACAGGTTGTCGGTTTCACTTAAATCAATATCAATGACTTGTTTTTGCTCTTTTCTTGATTCGTTGAACCAGAGTAGTTTACAAGTTTGTTTGATAAAATGAACTGGAGCTAGTTCAAATTGAAAATCAGGTGTGTTTTTCTTTCGCAGATAGATAATCAATGCTTCTTGAAAGAGGTCTTCTGCTGTAACCGTGTCGCAACCAAACGAACGGAGCAATCTTTTTACTTCAGGGAAATGTTTGTAAAGAACATTGAGTTCCTTTTTTACTTCCTTTGAGTTGTATATGACTTTATCCATTACTGAACTTTATTGGTTGTGTCAAGTTTTTGAAAAGGTAAACATAAAAAGAAACAAAATGAATAAAGGTTTTTGAATGTTTTGTGATTACAAATACCTTTTTGCAAATTCCCATAATACAACACCAGCACAAACAGAAACATTTAAACTATGTTTTGTTCCAAATTGGGGTATTTCTACTACTGTATCCGATAAGTTTATAACTTCCTGATTTACACCATTGACTTCATTTCCAAGAACTAATGCAAACTTTCTGTCTTCCAGATTATGAATATCTTGTAATAATGTTGTTTGTTCGGTTTGTTCAATCGAAATGATATGCACATTGTTTGATTGCAGTTCTTTAACCAATTCAACAATTGACTCTTTGTGTTCCCATTCAATAGAGTCCGTTGCCCCTAATGCTGTTTTTTGTATTTCACGATGAGGTGGTGTCGCGGTAATTCCACATAAATAGATTTTTTCAACATTAAATGCATCAGCAGTTCTGAAGAATGTACCAATATTGCTCAAGCTACGTATATCGTCTAGAATTACGATTAAAGGAAACTTCTTTTGCCCCTTAAATTCTTCCTCAGATACACGATCGAGTTCCCAAAGTTTTAATTTTTTATTCATTGGGTGCAAAAATAATGAATTATACAGTTGAATATTCCTAAACGTTAAGGGATAATTTTCGTAATGCTAATAACCACATTTAACAATGAATTAATCATGAATACATTATCTTGTATTATCGGTTTTATTTGTTTTTAATTGATTATCAGTTTTTTTTGTAAAAAATCACTTTGTTATTTTTTTTGTCATTTACTAATTATTATTGAAAAGCTAAATAATTTTGAATTATATTTGCGTAAATAATCATTTAAATTAACTATGAAAAATAAATTACTGTTGTTAGGGATGGTTTTATCTGCTTCTTCCCAACTGTTCGCCCAAGAACAAAAATTACAGTCTACAGAATCTATTCCTGTAAAAAAAGAATTAGAAAAAAGAGAATCTGTAAACGGAGTTCAATCATTGGATCAAAAGGAGAGAGTTCTTCTTTCAACACAAAAAGGTAACACGATAAAAGAAAGGCCTGTTAATAGAGGAGGAAAAGAGAAAAGAGGAACTAACTAATTTATTTACTATGAGAAAATTAATCTTAATATGCACAGGGTTTTTACTGTTAAATTCTGTTAAAACAAATGCTCAAGTCACTATTTTTAGCGAAGATTTTGAGTCTGGTATACCTGCGACTTGGACAAGACAGACAGATCCATCATCTAATGGATGGGTTGCAGGAACAAATGTTTCATTATCATCTTTGTACTGGGACATTCCAGCGCCAGCAAATGGAACTGGTATTGTAGCTGTAAATGACGATGGTTGTGGTGAGTATTGTGATGCTTATGATTGGCTATTTACACCCACTTTTAGTGTTACAGGATATGATTCTGTTCGAATTTATTTTAAAGCATTTATTGAAAAGATTGAGCAAGAACAAGCATTTGTAGGGTATACTAACGATGGGTCTACAAATTATAATGGAGCAAATTTACCTTCAAGTACTACGGGTTGGAATACTTGGTATTTGACTGTTCCTGCTTCAGCATTGACGTCTACATTTAAAATCGGATTCTTCTATAATGACGATTACGAATGGGGATATGGATTTGCTTTGGATGATGTACAAGTTTTGGGATATAGTGGTTCTGTAGCTCCAATTAACGATAATTGTGCAACAGCAACTGCCTTAATTTCTAATTCGACATGCTTACCAACAGCTGGTACAATCGCGAATTCTACTCCATCAGGTCTACCTCAAGCTTGTTCTGGTG
>DAIOWV010000003.1:13374-17746 GCA_036758285.1 Taishania sp.
GAACAATCCAGGCTCCCGCTGTCTGTCGGGCAGTTCTGGTGGTACTCCTTCTGCAGATGTTTGGTACAGTTTTCAAGCTACTTCAACAATTGCAACAATCGCAGCTCAATCTACTTTTGCAACTCAAGCAAATGGTTTTGATATGGTGCTTGAACTATATGAAGGCAATTGTTCAGGTTTAACTTTTATGTCTTGTTCTGATGCTGATGATATAACTGTTGCTGGTGCAACGGGACTAGAAAGTATTAATGTTGATGGATTAACAATTGGTAATACGTATTATGTAAGAGTATATAACTATTTTGGAGCAATAGCAACTGATGGTACTTTTAATATTTGTGTGACATCAATTACTTCATGTTCATTAACTCAACCTGTGGGTTCGATAGTTGAAAATGAAGCGTGTGGTGCAGTGACAAATAACACTTGTGCTACAGGAATGAATATTTCATGTGGTGATATTATATGGGGGAGTTATTCTGCTAATGCAGGAACTAGAGATTTAGATTTTTATAAATTTACAATTACAAATCCAACTACAGTAAATTTTACGTTTGAAGCAGAATTTCCAGGTGGAATTATTCTTTATAATGCAGCAAATTGCGCGAATCCAGTTTTTATGAATGGTTCTTTTGTAGATGGTTGTGATAGTTATACTTTAACTCATAATATTACAACAGCAGGTACGTATGTTGTGGCTATTTTGCCTGATGCTTTCTTTTCACCAAGCTGTGCAGGAACAAATACAAATTATATTTTATCATATACAACTACAACAACAACTCCTACTTTAACTGCAGGAAGTTCAACAACCTTATGTTCAGGAGATAATGTGGTACTTACTACTAATGGTTTAGGGACTATACAGTGGTATAATGGTGCAACATTAATTTCAGGAGAGACAGGAAGTACATATACAGCAACAACTGCGGGTAGTTATACAGTTGTTACTCTTGATGGAAATGGTTGTTCAGCAACTTCGAGTGCGATTGATGTTGTAGTTGCTCCTTCTGATGATGCTACATTCAATTATGCTTCTTCTACTATTTGTCTTGGTGGTACAAATGAATTACCAGCAACAGTAGCTACTCCAGGGGGGACATTCTCTTCAACTACAGGGTTAGTATTTGTTGATGCATTTACAGGTGAAATTGATGTTACTGCAAGTACAGCAGGTACTTATGTTGTTACTTATACAACAGCAGGATCATGTTCTGCTACTGCTACACAAACAATAACAATTACAAGTTCTCCAGATGCTTCATTTACTTATGCTGCAACAGAATATTGTACTTCTGCATCAAATCCTTCTCCAGTTGTTACTGGGTCAACAGGTTCTTTTTCTTCAACTACAGGTTTGATGATTAATGCAACAACAGGTGTTGTTAACTTAGCAACTAGTACGCCTGGTACATATACTGTAACAAATTCAATTCCAGCATCAGGTTCTTGTGCTGCTACATCTGCAACATTTGATATTACAATTACTCAAGCAGGAAATGCTGCGTTTACTTTTGCTTCTGAATATTGTTTAGATGGTACAAATCCATCACCAGTAGTTACAGGAACAGCAGGTACATTCTCTTCTACAACAGGATTGACTATCGATGCAACAACAGGTGTTATTGATTTAGCAACATCTACTGCTGGTTCGTATACAATTACAAATACAGTTGCGGGAACAGGAGTATGTCCAGCTGCTACAACTACAGCTACTGTTACATTGACTGCTGCATCAAATGCTGCATTTACTTATGCTGCAACAGAATATTGTACTTCTGGAACAACTGTTTCACCAGTAATTACAGGAACAGCAGGTACATTCTCTTCTACAACAGGATTAGTTATTAATGCAACAACAGGTGTTATTGATGTTGCAACAAGTACTCCAGGTTCATATACAGTAACAAATTCAATTGCTGCTTCTGGATCTTGTGCTGCTACTTCTGAAACATTTAATATCACGATTACAGGTGCTGGTAATGCTGCATTTACATATTCTCCATCAGTTTACTGTTTAGATGGTACGAATCCATCACCAGTAGTTACAGGAACAGCAGGTACATTCTCTTCTACTACAGGTTTAGCTATCAATGCTTCAACTGGAGTTGTTGATTTGGCAACAAGTACAGCAGGAACGTATACTGTAACGAATACAATTGCTGCTAGTGGAACTTGTCCAGCGGCTACAGCTACAGCTACGGTAACTATTGATGCTGAAATAACTGCAACTGCAACACTTTCAGGTACAACATTAACAGCTACAGAAACTGGAGTTACTTACCAATGGATTAACTGTTCAGGTAATACACCAATTTCAGGAGCTACATCTCAAACTTATACAGCAACAACTCCAGGTTCTTATGCTGTTATTACAACGAATGGTGGATGTACAGCAACTTCAGCTTGTGTTACTGTTTCTGATCTTGGAATTAAAGATAATAGCATCGATATGGTAACTGTTTATCCAAATCCAACTGAAAATGTGATTACTATCAGCGGATTAAATGTTAATAATGCTGAAGTGTCTATTTTGGATATCAATGGTAGAGTATTGTCTGTTGAAAATACAAATACTACAACTTTAGAGTTGTCTGTACGTGATTTTGAAGCAGGTGTTTACTTTATCTCAGTTAAATCTGATTCAATTAATGGAACTAAGCGTTTCGTTAAAAAATAAGAATTCATTTTATTAGGAAACGGGGTTGTGATAGCAACCCCGTTTTTTTATGTTCGATTATTTTTATTAGAATAGTTGACGAAATTTGAAAATCTCAGTTTCGAGTGATATTGTTATAATTTTCAACATCAGAATCATCCAATCTTCCAATCTTCTCGCTATATTTGCAAACATTAAAATCATTGATTTCAACCATGGAACAAAAAGAAGACAAACTTAAAGAAGTTATATCGCACGCAAAAGAATACGGATTTGTTTTTCCGTCATCAGAAATTTATGATGGTTTAGCGGCGGCTTATGATTATGGTCAGTTAGGTGCTGAATTAAAAAACAACATCAAGCAATATTGGTGGAAATCAATGGTTCAGTTGCACGAAAATATCGTAGGTATTGATGCTTCTATTTTTATGCATCCTACAACTTGGAAAGCATCAGGACATGTTGATGCATTTAATGATCCTTTAGTTGATAATAAAGATTCTAAAAAACGTTATCGAGCAGATGTTTTAATTGAGGAACACATCGAAAAATACGTTCAAAAAAATAATAAAGAAGTTGAAAAAGCAAAAAAGAAATTTGGAGATTCATTCAACGAAGAACAATTTATTGCTACAAATCCAAATGTAGTTCGTAATAATGCCAAAATCAAAGAAATTGAGGATCGCATGCGTGAGACATTGGAAAATAATGATTTGGAAGGCGTTTATAATTTAATTGTTGATTTAGGTATTGTTTGTCCTATTTCAGGAACTTCTAATTGGACAGAAGTACGTCAGTTTAATTTAATGTTTTCAACTGAATTAGGGTCTGTTGCAGGAGATGCCTCTAAAATTTATTTACGACCTGAAACTGCTCAAGGAATTTTTGTCAATTTTTTAAATGTTCAGAAATCAGGAAGAATGAAAATACCTTTTGGGATAGCTCAAATTGGTAAAGCATTTAGAAATGAGATTATTGCTCGTCAGTTCATTTTTCGAATGAGAGAATTTGAGCAAATGGAAATGCAATTTTTCGTACGACCAGGAGAAGAGTTGAAATGGTATGAGTATTGGAAAAATGTGCGTCAAAAATGGCATTTAGCTTTAGGGTTGGGTGAAGAAAAATACCGTTTCCACGATCATATTAAATTGGCTCATTATGCGAATGCTGCAGCTGATATTGAATTTGACTTCCCATTTTGATTTGAAACAACATGAACAATTTTCAGGTAAAAAATTACAATACTTTGATCCTGAGTTGAATCAAAGCTATATTCCTTATGTTGTTGAAACTTCTGTTGGATTGGATCGACTGTTTTTGGCTACTTTGAGTGCTTCTTTGAAGAATGAAATATTAGAAGATGGTTCAGAAAGAACAGTTTTATCACTTCCTTCAGCTTTGGCTCCCTACAAAGTGGCTGTTATGCCTTTGACTAAAAAAGATGGCTTACCAGAAAAAGCACAAGAGATATTTAATACACTAAGAATGGATTTCAGCTGTCAGTACGATGAGAAAGACTCTCCAGGAAAGAGATACCGTCGTCAAGATGCAATTGGAACTCCTTATTCTATTATGGTTGACCATCAAACATTAGAAGATAATACTGTAACTATCAGAGACCGAGATACGATGTTGCAAGAGCGTGTAGCGATTTCTGATCTAACTTCGGTTATTGATACAAAAGTAAATATTAGGACATTATTAGGACAGTTG
>DAIOWV010000003.1:17756-22368 GCA_036758285.1 Taishania sp.
TATAACAACTGTCCTAATAATGTCCTAATTACTATAAAAAACAAAAGCAGTCTTAAATAGACTGCTTTTGTTTTTTATAGTTTTAATTCAAATGTAAAACAGTGTGACACTCATTACGTACTTGTTCACACAATTCAGGTTCATCGTTAAGTGATTTCCCCCAAGAAGGTATCATTTCTCTTAATTTCATTCGAAACTCATCTTCTTTCGCTCTTTCAGGGAAACATTTTTTTAATAATTGAATCATGATATCAACAGAGGTTGAAGCTCCAGGAGAAGCACCTAAAAGAGCTGCAATTGAACCGTCGGAACTGGAAACAACTTCCGTTCCAAATTGTAAAATACCTCCATGTTCTGCATCCTTTTTAATTACTTGTACTCGTTGACCAGCAACTTCAATTTCCCAATCCTCTAGTTTAGCAGAAGGCATGAATTGCTTCAAAGATTCCAGTTTGTCTTTTGGCTTTTTTAATACTTCTGAAATTAAATATTTAGTAAGTGGAATATTATCCCAACCTACAGCAAGCATAGGTCTTATGTTTGAAAAACGAATGGATGCAGGTAGATCAAAGTAAGATCCTTGTTTTAAAAATTTAGTAGAAAAACCAGCAAATGGACCAAACAAAAGTGCTTGTTCACCATTAATGTAACGTGTATCTAAATGAGGTACAGACATTGGAGGAGCTCCAACAGACGCCTTTCCATATACTTTTGCATCATGTTGTTCAATAATATCCTTGTTTTTACATCGTAGCCATTGACCACCTACAGGGAAGCCTCCAAATCCTTTTGCTTCAGGAATTCCAGATTTTTCAAGTAATAACAATGAATGTCCTCCAGCACCTATAAATACAAAAGTAGAAATGACAGTTCTTTTTTCTCCTGTTTGAAGATTTTTGATGCTAATTTCCCATCGACCATCGTCTAATCGGTCAATGTCTTTAACCTCTTGATTTAAAGAAATGGTTACTTGATCTTTTTTCTCTAAATTTTCGATTAAATCCCTAGTTAATGCTCCAAAATTAACATCCGTACCAATTTCCATTTTTGTAGCGGCCATTGGTTCGTTTTGTTCACGATCTTTCATCATTAATGGAACCCATTTCTGTAAGGTTTCTTTATCTTCAGTGTATTCCATACCTTCAAAAAGATTTTCTTTGGTCATGGAAGTAAAACGAGTTTTTAAGAAATTAACATCAGCTTCGCCAAAAACTGCACTCATGTGTGGAACTCTTCGAATGAATGATTCTGGTTTTTTTAAAATCTCTTTTTTTGCAAGATAAGCCCAAAATTGTTTTGAGATTTCAAATTGTTCAGCAACTTTTATTGCTTTATCAATATTTACCGTTCCATCTGGTTGTTCCGGTGTATAATTTAATTCACACAAAGCAGAATGCCCAGTTCCGGCATTATTCCATGCATCAGAGCTTTCTGCTGCTACGATATCTAATCGTTCTAATAATTCAATTTGAGTGTCAGGTTTTAGTTCATTAATTAGTGTTCCGAGTGTTGCACTCATAATTCCACCACCAATCAATACTACATCAACTTCAGTTTTTTGTTTCTTATTGTCCATTTCGTTTACTGTTGGATCGAATATTACTATTCAAGTTTGAAAAAATCTATAACAATGTCGTTTTTAATCTATAAAGTTGTAATTTATCTAAAAAGGAAACATTTACAGTACAAAAATCGACAAAATGAAGTGGATTTGCAATATTTTTAAACTTTTTTATCAGTTAATTATTGGAGTCTTAAAATCAGATAGATACTCGATTTATTTTTTATTAAACAAAATCATAAAGACCATAGCCAGGCCAAAGAATGAAAAAATCATAAATGACCACCTTAAACTAAATGCTTCAGCTATGTAGCCAATAAGTGGTGGTCCCATTAAAAAACCTAGAAAACTAATACTTGAAACAATTGCCAAAGCCATACCAGGAGGTATTTTACTGTGTTTACCTGCCAGACTATATACAGTTGGTACACAACAAGCAACTCCTAATCCTACAAACATAAATCCGATAGTTGAGACAATGATGTTTGGAAAAATAACAGATGAAATCATTCCTGAAAACATTAACAAACCACTAATTATTAGTACTTTGTTGTTTCCAATTTTCGTGATGATGTAATCTCCGATGAATCGTCCACTGGCCATCATTATCATAAAAGCAATATAACCTAATATTGCAATGTTTTCTGGTGTTTTCACGATTTCAGCAAAATAAACACCACTCCAATCAAACATTGCTCCTTCAGTTGCCATACTGAAAAATCCAATTATACCAAGTTGAAGAAGTATTTTATCGGGTTTGAATTTCGTTTTTTCTTTTTCATCTGTCTGAACATCTTGATCTAGAAGAAAACGAAGATTCCACAATGTATTCAGAAATATTATCGCTACAATAATTAAAAAATGTTGAGTGGTTTTAAAATGGAATTGTAAAGTAATAAACCCTATGAGAGCACCTGTAAAACCAGCTAAACTCCAACCACCATGGAATGTTGTCATGATTGATTTGTTGTACATTTTTTCGATTCCTACAGCTTGAGTGTTTACAGCTATATTACACATGTTGCTTGCCATTCCAAAGAAAAAGAGGGTTGCACCCAAGAAATAGATAGAATTGGCGAATGATATACTCAACAAGATTAAAACATAGATAAGACACATGAATGAAAGTACCTTTTTACTTCCAAAATTGGTGATTAATTTACCTGAAAGAGGCATCGTAAGAAATTGACCGATAGGCATCATTAGTAACATTGTACCTAATTGTCCTTCAGATAAATCTAGTTCTGCTTTAATCGTTGGAATTCTACTTGCCCATGAAGCAAAAGTTAGACCTGTGCAGCAGAAGTAACTAAAAATGGCTAAGCGATGACGTTGTAGTGATGTGTTGTTTGTGTTTTTGGAAAATTGTTTTGTCAGCACGTTGTTAATTTGAATAAAAATCTATTTACTTTTTTTTGAACCGAATCTGATTGCTACTAATGCAGGAATTCCAATTGTAAAAATGAATGCAAGAATATATCCTGTTGGTTTAAGATAAAAATCCTTGATATTTACCATTTCACTTTTGTCATATCCTAAACCAATAAAATAGGATAAACTTAATGGAGCATCATCTTTAAATTCTTGTAGACCATTAGAAAAGACAATTACACCAGGAAATAAATTAATTGCCATTGTCCAAAGTGGAATTGAAATAATTAAAAAAAGGATTAAAAAAATCAAAAATGGTTTGTCTTTTAACTGTGTCATATTAATGGAATCAAATTCAGGGTGGAAAATTAACCAAAAAAAGCCCACTATTAACCAAATAAACGTGTATTTTTATCGTTTGCATTTTCGAAACATTAAAAATGAATCTTTATTCAAATAAACAAAAATGGAAAATTGTTCTACTTATAGTAGCTTTACTATTGGTTGGAGCTTCATTATTTGTTTCGAATCAAATTGTATCGAAAGTTGGAGATCAGGAACGTCAACGAGCAAAACAGTGGGCTGGAGCAATAAAAAAACGCATTGAATTAATTCAGCTTACCAATCGAACATTTTCTCAATTAAGGGAAAAGGAAAAAGAAAAAATGGCATTGTGGGTAGAAGCATCAAAAGAGGTTGCAAATCCGAAAACGATGTCGATACCCGAATTTCCAATGCAAATTGTCAAAAATAATGAGAACATTCCAGTCATCTTATTGGATGAAAAAAAGACAATTTCTGGTTATAGAAATATAGATTTTGACACTTCTAATTTGAGAACGAGATTCCCCGATTATTCTAAAAAAAAGCTGGAAAAAGCATTTGAAGATTCATTGAGAAGCCTTTCAAAGGAATGGGAGATGAAAAATCCTTCATTTACTGTTGAGGTTTATGAAGGACTTTTTATGACTTATGTTTACTATGATTCAAAGGAAATTGTTCGATTAGAACATGAACGTGATTCATTATTTAAATCATTTAATAAAGAATTAATTGAAAATGAAGGATTGGTTCCTGTATTATTAATCAATCAGGAAACTAGAGCAATTGTTGGAACCAATATTACGGATTCATTATTTATGAAAAAGGATTTGGTAAGTATAACGAAAGAAATGTCTAGAAATAATGATTCTTTAATTATCGATTTCAATAATGGTGAGCGAAATGTATTGTATTTTGATAGTAGTGCTGAATTAAAGCAATTGCAATATTTCCCATATATTCAATTTTTAATTATTGGTTTGTTTGGATTTATAGGCTACATGTTGTTTAGTACATTTCGAAAAGCTGAACAAAATCAAGTTTGGGCTGGAATGGCAAAAGAAACTGCTCATCAATTAGGTACACCAATTTCTTCTTTAATGGCTTGGATTCAATTGTTAGAATCCCAAGAAGTTGACCCTATGATTATTGGAGAAATGCAAAAAGACGTTGATCGACTTGAGACTGTAACTGATCGTTTTTCAAAGATTGGAAGCGGAGCGAATTTAGAATCAGAAGATTTGTCTGGAACAGTAAACGAAATAGTAAGCTATTTACGTCCTAGGGTTTCAAAACAAGTTGATATCGTTACATCCATTCAAGATGAGCTATGTGCTGAAACGACATCATCTTGAATGG
>DAIOWV010000003.1:22395-46597 GCA_036758285.1 Taishania sp.
TTGATTTCATGGGTAGTCGAAAACATTGCTAAGAATGCAATTGATGCAATGGAAGGGAAGGGGAAATTGACAGTCAAACTAACAACCTCACCTGAATGGGCTCATATTGATTTGAAAGACACTGGAAAAGGGATGACACCAAAACAAATTCGATCAATTTTTAAACCAGGTTATACAACTAAAAAAAGAGGTTGGGGACTTGGTTTGTCATTGGTGAAACGAATTGTTGAAGAATACCACAATGGAAAAGTTTTTGTATTTGAATCGCAGCCAGGAGTAGGTACAACATTTAGAATTAGTATTCCGATGTAAATCGCTCTAGGTGTGTTAGATTTTTTAAAAAAAGAATTATCTTTGCAACCTCGAAAATAAATAAATTATCAAAATTTAAATAAATGGCAACTACGGCTGATATAAAAAATGGTTTGTGTATTAAGCACAATGAGAAGTTATTTCAAGTTATTGACTTCCAACATGTAAAACCAGGTAAAGGACCTGCTTTTGTTCGAACAAAAATACGTCAAATTGAATCTGGAAAAGTATTAGATCATACTTTTTCTGCTGGACATAAAATTGAAATTGTTCGTATTGAAAATCGTGAGTACCAATATTTATACGAAGAGGCTGATTCATTTATTTTTATGAATAATGAGTCTTTTGAGCAAGTAAACATTCCTAAATCGATGATTGAAAAACCATTGTTTTTACAAGAGGGAATGAAATGTAATATTTTGTACCATGCTGAAGAGGAAAATCCCCTAGTAGTAGAATTACCAATGTACATCATTTCTGAGGTTACTTATACAGAACCAGGAGTAAAAGGAGATACAGCTACAAATTCATCTAAACCAGCAACAATCGCAACAGGTGCAGAGGTGAAAGTTCCTTTGTTTATTGATAATGGAGAAGTTATTAAAATCGATACACGTACAGGAACTTATGTTGAACGTGTAAAGAATTAATCAAACAAACTTATATAAATGAAAGAAGGGGCGAAAACATTTGTTTTCGCCCCTTCTTTTTTGATGTTCAATCAATAATATTATAATAATTCTTCAATAATTCTTTCCATAGAATATCCTTCAGCTTCTGCTCTATAATTACGAACCAATCGGTGACGTAAAATCGGTTTTGCAACAGCTTTCACATCTTCAATATCTGGAGAATATTTTCCATTTAAAGCCGCATGACATTTAGCTCCAACAATTAAATATTGAGACGCTCTTGGTCCTGCTCCCCAAGTGATATAGTCTTTTGTAAGTGGTGTGGCAAATTCAGAGTTGATACGTGTTTTTCCAACTAATTTTACAGCATATTCCAATACATTATCTGCAACAGGAATACGTCTGATTAATTCTTGATAATTTACAATTTGTTCTCCACTCAACACTTGTTTCAATTCTGTTTTACTGTCAGTTGTTGTAGCACGAACAATTGCTAATTCTTCAAGATAACTAGGGTAATCAACCCAAATATTGAAAATAAAACGGTCTAATTGAGCTTCTGGTAAAGGATATGTTCCTTCTTGCTCAATCGGGTTTTGCGTTGCTAACACAAAAAATGGTGCAGGTAGTTTGTATGTCTTTCCTGCAGCTGTAACAGAACGTTCCTGCATAGCTTCTAATAAAGCTGATTGAGTCTTAGGGG
Source organism: Taishania sp. (assembly GCA_036758285.1). Lineage (GTDB taxonomy): Bacteria > Bacteroidota > Bacteroidia > Flavobacteriales_D > Crocinitomicaceae > Taishania. The sequence continues at coordinate 24,043 of DAIOWV010000003.1, forward strand.
GTGTTCTATTAATCTCATCTGCAAGTACAATATTGCTAAAGATTGGACCTTGGATGAACTTGAAATTTCTTGTTTCATCTAAAATTTCAGATCCAATAATATCTGAAGGCATTAAGTCAGGTGTGAATTGAATACGATTGAAGGAAAGTCCCAATGTTTGTGCAATGGTATTTACTAAAAGAGTTTTAGCTAATCCAGGTACACCAACTAATAAACAATGTCCACGAGAGAAAATTGAAATTAACACTTGATCAACAACTTCATCTTGTCCAACGATTACTTTGTGGATTTCATTCTTTAGCTCTTTGTAATGTTGTACTAATTGGTCAATGGCTACTTTATCAGACATAAGTGCTTCAGTTTTTATTAATTTAGTAATGGCTTCAAACTTACATAAAATTATTTATTCATCATCCAATTGTGCATATAAGAACAATCTTTGTAATCATCACTAATTTTTATATATGCCAATTTAATTTTTTTATCAACCCATTCGTCAACCATTTTCTGACGTTTGATACTTTCTGTTGCATTTTGAATTAAAGGATAATCTTCTTTTAAATTTGCTTTGTGAGGTAATGTTCTTTGTGTTAAACGAACAATTCGAACACCTTCCTTTCTTGTCATCATGTCTACATATAAATTAGGTTCAGTAATTTCTCCTGCTTTTAATTTATCCGTAAGTACAAATATTTGATTATCAATTTCACTCAATGCTGCAGCATCCCATTTTTGATCTCCCGTATATGGATTTGAAATAATTCCTTTATTTAGACGAGTTGCTTCATCATTTGAGTATTTTACAACGGCATCATCCCAGGTAATGTTATTTGCTTTTAATTCTTTATAACATTCGTCCATTTTTATGGCAGCCTTCTCTAAAGCTTCTGTTGTATAAGTTGGAATTTTTAAAATGTGAGCACATTTGTAATTGTCACCTTTTCGTTCAATTAATTTCACAATGTGATACCCATATTCAGATTCGAAAATTTCTGAAATCTCACCTTCTTTTAAACTGAAAACCGCAGCTTCAAATGGTGCCACCATCATACCTCTTCTAGCTGCAATTTCACCACCTTTCGTAGCACTACCTACGTCATCAGAGTTTAATCGTGCTAATGAAGCAAAGTTTTTTCCTCCTCTAGCTTGATCTAATAAACCTTGAAGTTCATTTCTAGCAGTTAATTTATCAGTTTTAGAAACTTCTGGAAAGAAAACTATTTGTTGAAAAGTCATCTGAGTATTAATAAAGGGAATACTATCAGCAGGTAAACTTTCGAAAAAATCTTTTACTTCTCTTGGTGTAACAGTCAAATCTTGTGTAATTTGTCTTTCCATTTCCTGTGCCAACATTCTTTCACGGATAATATCTCTAAATTCAGCTTTTATTTGAAGAATCGTTTTTCCATAAAATTTTTCCATTTTATCTCTACCACCGATTTGTTCTTCAATCACGCGAATACGATTTTCCATTTCTGCATCGACCTGTTGATCAGTTACAACAAGGCTGTCTAAGACTGCCTGATTTGCCAACAATTGTTGATACATAATACCCTCAATTATTTGACAACGGAAATCGGGATTAATTTCCATACCAGCTTGTTTTGCTTGAACAACTTGCTCCTCAATATCAGATAACAGAATTATATTATCACCAATTTGTGCAGCTACACCGTCAAGTGATACTCTGTTAAGTTGACCAAAACTGATTTGAGTGAATGTAAATATTAAACTAATACTTGCTAGTAATTTCATGTTTTTGTTTTATTTTTTGGACAAATGTCGCACTATTTTTTTCTTTTATTTCATTTAATTTATGACTCAACAACAATTGTTTTATTGTTGGTTTCAAGAAATCAACTGGTGGTGTTGCATCCTTGAATTTGAAGTCAATGATGTTTAAATAATAAACGTATTGATTATCAGAAAAGTATGTTTTTGTTCTGTTTAATACAACATTATCTTTATTTAATTTTTCAATTGGGGCATCTTTTGTTAATTCATCAAAATAAACCCAGGTACTATCATCGTAATAAAAATTCTCAGCGTAAAGTTTAGCATAACTAATGACTTTTGAAAAGTCTTTATCCTTTTTTAACAAATAATCTTGTTTTAGTTTATCCTGATTTGGAGCATCTTTCGGAATTTTTAAGTACAATGCACGAACGATGTAATCATTGAGTGAAAAATCAGCTTTGTTTTTGTTGAAGTAATCTAAAACCAAACTATCTGAAATTTCATCATCCATTTCCTCCTTTATTGCGTTTTCCTCTAGATAGAATCTAGCTAAATCACCTTGATGCCACATTGTTTTTAAACGCGTAATCTTAGCTTTCTCGGGATTTACTTTTTCTAATTCTTGAATGAAAACCTCTTGTTCGATCCACTTTTTTGTAAATATTTTTCTGTCAGATTCTAGTTCAGAATTGTATCCCATATAATCCATTAATATCAAAGCATCGTTTTCCATTAGTGAAACGGCATTGACTTTCGCCCATTCGTCACCTTTTTTATTGCATGAGAATAAGGCTATAATACAAAAAAGGCTGACAAGAAGGCCAGCCTTTACAGGATAATATTTTTTGTTATTTACCAATTGAATAAAGAACTTCTTGGTTAACCTTTATTGTATGTTTATTTTCCAATTCTTTCAACCATTCTTTTTCTAAGTAAGCTTGATAGTCAGAAGTGATTAAGCCTTTCGCTTCACCTAATTCTTTATTTTTAGCTTCAATAATTGAATTCAAGACGATTACATAATTTTTGCCATCAAATGCATAAGGTTTGTTTTTTCCCTTTTTTAATTTTTGATTTTCAAGATATGGAGTTTTTGAAACTTCAAACTTTCCAGTTCTAACTCTCAAATTCAACTCTGAATCCGCATTGATTAACTTTGAAATACTGTCTGAATCAATTTTTTTATTACCAGCTAATTTATATACTTTATTTGCAATCTCAGGAGAAATTGATTCATATACAGTAGCGTCATATCTTTTGTCCCAAACATAATTTGCTTTGTTGTCATCATAGAATTTTTTCAATCCTAAAGTGTCCTTAATCGCTTTGTTCCAAACTTTATCGCTCATTATTTCATAAAGCAAAATACCATCGTGATACTCGTTCATTAATGCTTTGTATTCTGGATACTTTTGAGCTAAGTTTGATTTTTCTAATTCGATTACAGTTTCTTTTTCCCATTCTGGAAATTGTTTTTTAGCAATTTCGTTTAATGGAGTTCCTCTTGTTAATCGTGGATTGTCATTCAAATATTCAACAAAATCAACTTGTGTAAATGTTTTTCCATTCAACACAAACATTGGTGCATTTGTAGTTATTTTTTTCGTATCAAAATCACTTTTGTAGACTGAAGAATCTAAATTTTTCTCGAACCATTTAATCGATTCCGTAGATTTGTTTTCAAACTTATATTCTTTTTTAAGTTTGTCAACATAACTATTTTGTGTCAAATTAGCTCTTTCATCACGATTAACACGACTTTCGATTTCTTTCTTTAATTCATCAAAAGAACGAAGAGGAGTTAGTTCAATTCGTTTAATAATGTGGAATCCAAAATTTGATTGAACAGGTTTACTGAAATCACCATCTTTTTGTAATGCAAATGCAGTTTCTTCAAATTCAGGAATCATTCGAGTTGTAGCACCAGTTCCAAACACAGGAAGTGCTCCTCCATTTGTACTTGAAGAAGGATCGTCAGAATAAGCCTTTACAAGCTCTTCAAATTTTTCACCAGCAACTAATTTATCATAAATTTCATTTGCTTTAATACGTGCCTTTTCAATAACTTCAGGTTGATCAGACTCTTTATTTGCTGCAATCATTAAATGTGCTGCTTTCATAGCACCTCTTGCTGGGCGTTTATCAGTTACTTTTAAAATATGGTATCCAAAACGAGTGCGAATAGGCATTGATACTTCCCCAACTTTTAAATTGTAGGCAGCTTCTTCAAAAGGATAAACCATTTGAAATGCTGTGAAATATCCTAAATCTCCACCGTTTGTTTGTGCCGAAGGATCATCAGAGCCATTGCTTGATTTTGCAATTGTTTCAAAATCTTCTCCTTTAATGATTCTATCGCGAATTGCTATTGCTTTTTTATAGGCTTTTAAAGTGTCTTCAGGCGTAGCTAATTGTTCCGTCTTAACTAAAATATGAGAAGCTCTTACCTCTGTTTTCATACGGTCATAGGCTTGGTCAACCAATGTTTTATTCATTTCATTGTCAGTCAAGTATGGTTGAGCTAATTGTTTTTGATATCCTTCCAATTCGCGTTTTAATTTTGGAATTGTATCATAACCTAAAGCTTCAGCTTCAATAACTTTTAATTGAAACTTTTTAAATAACTCAATGTATTCATCAAGTGTTGCTTTGTCGTATTTTGGATTGTTATTGTTCTTCAAATAAATCTGAAGAAATTCTGATTTAGTGATTTTTTTTCCATCAATTTCCATTAATACAGGGTCTTGTTGTGCAAAAACAGAAGTTCCTATTGTTAATGAAGCACCTAATGCAATCAAAAAATGTTTTTTCATAGAGTTTTTAAATTTCAAATCCAAAAATAGGATTTACAAATGATTTGTTGCCAAATTTAAGAATAATTTAAGATTATAGGCAACGAGTAACTTAAGAAATTTATTCAATTTCTCATTGGTGTAAATGATATATCTGGAATACTGGAATACTGGTATAAGAATGAATGCTCGATTACTTTATTCCAATATCAAGATTAAATTAACTAGTATTTCGTGAAAAAATAGCTTTACACTTTCTTTATAATTACTTAAAATGAAACTTAATTTATTCTTGCTAGTGTCACTTATTTGTTTAGCAGGGGTACCCCCTTTAGATAGCATTGTTCTTATTCAATTTAAAGAGATAACCCTAATAGTTTATTATATTAAAAATCAAACACCTGATAAACAATGTATTGTTTTTGTTGTTCGGTTTTTGTTAAAATAGAATCGAAAAATTAAAATCTTCAAATCAATTTTGAACTACATTTACCATTATCAAACTATTAATTATGGAAGATGCTGAAAGCCAGTTAAAGCAAAGTACCCAAGTAAATGCTCTTTTTTTGTCTGTTTTTAGATTCTTATTTGGAATTTTAATGATTCCACAAGTTTTGAGCATTACTCCTTCCATTCATGAGTTGGAAAAATCTACTTTTGTATTCCATTATCCATATTTACATTTTATAGAGGCTTATTCTCATGAATTAATTTATTTTCTGACAGTACTTTCAATAATTGGTGCTATTTTAATTGCTTTAGGTGTTGCCTTGCGCTGGGGATCACTGTTGTTTCTGCTGTCATTTGGCTATCTGTTTTTAATCGATATGTCATTTTACAATAACCACTATTATTTATGGTGTTTGATTTCCTTCCTTTTTATTTTTCTACCATCCAGATCAACAATTTCTATTTTTGATGTAATTAAGAAAAGAACTGATAAAACAATAAGTGTTGCATACCATACTCCTTTTGCTCTGTTGATTTCTATCGTCTATTTCTATGGAGGTATTGCTAAAATAAACGCTGATTGGCTACAAGGATATCCAATGCGTTTACTGAATATTTTTAATAATTCGGACTATGCGGATTTTCTAGGAATCTTTATCAGTTATGCAGGTTTGTTATTTGATTTGTTAATTGGTTTCTTTTTGTGGAAAAAACCAAAAGCCTGGTATGTAATAATTCCCTATTTTGTTTTTCATATCAGTAATTACTTTTTATTCAATATTGGTGAATTTCCTATCGTGATGATGGCTGCCATTTTGATTTATATTCCGATTTCAAGGTTCACAATTTCGGAATTGAAGAATGTTTACCAGAGTACTTTCAGTAAAGTAAATCGTTTTATTTTTACGCTATTTTTCAGTATCCAATTAGTTTTCCCAATGCGATTTTTATTGATGGATGGCAATGTTGCTTGGGATAGAGAGGGACATTATTTCTCCTGGAGAATGATGTTAAACAATCACACAACTATCTATTTTCAATATTTGATTACCATTCCTGATAAAAACATTAAGTACTGGGTTGATTTTTCCCAACTTTTAACTAAAAGACAATTGTCAAATACTTTTCATGATCCATATTTTATATGGCAATTAGCTCGAAAATTGGAAAAAGATGCTGTTACTAAATACACTGTTTCATCTGATAATGTATTTGTTTATTGCAAATCGATCGTTCAATTAAATCAACACAATCCGAAACCTTTAATTGATCAAACTGTTGATCTTACTACTATTGAATACCGATTTTTATCTACTAATGCTTTTGTTTCTAAATTTTAATATATGAAAATTTATAGCTCACTCATCTTGTTTTTAATAACATTTACAGGTTATTCACAAATTACCAATCCAAACTTGATCAATTACGAAATTTACGCTGATGAGTGGAGACAAGAGTGTGATAATGACTGGGCCAGCAATGATGACAATATGGTTAGAGTTGCTGTCACGACTGATGGGTCTAGTGGTGGAACTATAACTTGGAATTACACAGGTACTTGTACTTCACCTTATGCTTATGTACGTCGCTGGGGAGCTGATGCACCCACTAGTAATGTTTATGCTAATTCAGTCTATTCTAGAGTAAATAGCACTAGTACAACAGGTTTTGTTAACTATACCGTACAGTCTTGGGAAAGTGACAATGGCTTTAATTGTTTACCCGTGAGTGGAGACGATTGCCGCTGGGGACCTTTCAGTTATACTGCTACTTATAGAAGTGCTGCTAAAACCCCTAATCAATGGTGGGGTGTAAATGGGACTAGTGGCAGTGGTGATTGGTCAGCGGCAACTCAGGGCCGTGTAAGATTAAAAACCGTTTGGCGTTATACTAAAGGATCAAGTTGTAGTGACCCTTTAGATTTTGGTACATTAGTTAGTGGGGTTTCTAATACACATTTTAATTCTAATAGAGCAACACCAGCAGGAGCTAGAGCAGAAATGGGATATACGAATATTTATGGTAATAGTGCTCCTGATGTATATTACACTTTTTCTATTACTCAACCATCTACAGTTGTCATTAGTACAATAAGTAGTAATTCTAATTATGATACTTATCTAAGATTGTTTAACTCAGATTGTAGTACTCAAATAGAATTTAATGATGACTTTGGTGGTGTTATTCAATCCCAAATTACTCGTAATCTTTGTGCTGGTACGTATAAAATATTAGTTGAAGGTTTTTCTAGTAATTCTGGAAATTTTGAATTATCGGTACTCGCAACAACTATACCAATTAGTGGTGGAACAATAGCTGGTGGAACTTCTCCCGTCTGTAGCGGAGTTGACCCTGGCGCATTTACTTCTACAACAAATGGAAGTGGGCTAGGAACATTAACCTACCAATGGGAGGTGAGTATAACAAGTTCCGGAGCAGGATTCGGTGATATTACTTCTGCAACTTCAGTAACTTATGATCTTCCTGCAGTAACACAAACCTCTTGGTATAGACGAAGAGTAACTGATGAGTGTGGACGAACTGTATATTCAAATGTGATTCAAATTGTAGTTCACCCAACATCTACAAGTCCAACAATAGCAACCGTTCCAGGTACAGTTTGTCCAAATACAAATACCACTTTAACGGCTTCGGGTGGAGTTGCTGGGGGAGGAACTGTCTATTGGTATTCGGGAGCTAATGGGACTGGTACTGCTTTGGGAACAGGAAATAGTATAGTGGTAGCGCCAACATCTACCACAACTTACTATGCACGCAGACAAGGATGTAATACAACTGCCGATGCAACGGTGACAGTAAATGTAAAAAGTTATGTCTACGCAGCAAATGGAACATCTACAAATACCTATTGTACAGATAACAATGGCTGGAATCACTTCTATTCAGGAGATGATATCATTTTTTCAGTGCAAGGAAATTTAAGTGGAGCTCCTGCAGGGTTTCCAGTGGCAACTATTTATGACAATAGCACTTATTATCAGCAAACGCAAGGTCCTGCTACTCCAGCAGGTTGTGCATCCAACTTGAATCCTAATGAAGAACGCTTTGAAATGGATCGTTCATGGAACCTTAACTTTGGAGGAGGTACACAAACAGGAACTTACGCTGTAAGGTTCTATTATCAACCAGCAGAAAAAACGGCAATTGAAACAGCTGCAAATACTCACATTGCCGCTTATCTATCATGTGGATACTCTTATAAATATGCAACTCCAAATGGATTCTATTGGTTCAAAAATGTTGGCTCGAACTACGTTGCACCACAATATGATGGAACGCATTTTACAGCAACAACAGCAACAACAAGTAGTGGAATTAATTATTCTGAATGGGCAGGAGTAACAAATTTCTCAGGAGGTTCTGGTGCAGTTATTTTGATACCTGCAACTGGCTTGGGAGTTGAAATGACAAATTTTGCAGCAAATTGTTTAGACAATAAAATCTTATTGAATTGGCAAACTGGATCCGAAGTAAATTCCTCCCATTTTGAAATAGAACAAAGCATTAACGGAGTTGAATGGAAAAAAATAGGGCAAGTTCAAGCTAGTGGAAATTCTTCGACAATAAAAAATTACGAATTTTCTCAAAATGACCCTAGAAATGTCCTCACAAGCTATTTTAGACTCAAACAATTTGATAATGATGGACAATATAAAAATTATGGCCCTGTGATAGCTACTTGCGAAAATGAAGAAATGTTTGTAGCATTTCCAAATCCAACGAAAAACAATGTGTCATTGTTAATCAAAGGGACATTTAATGAAAATGAAACCTATGTTTCCCTAATAGATATCAACGGTAGAGTGATTCAATCTGTACCCTATTTAGAACTGAAAAATAACCTGTTCACTCTTGATCTAAGTATGTATGAAAATGGTATTTACATTGTTCGTTTGTTTGATGGACTTACAAATTCAAAAATGATAAAACTGGTTAAACAGTAATTTACGAAGATCATATAAATTAAAAAGGTCGTTTTTCTAAGTGAGAAACGACCTTTTTTGTTAATTTGATAGGGTTACCCCTTTAGGTCGCACTGTTCTTAATCGACTTACAATTGAACTCAGGTTTATAGGTTATAGGAGGGGTCGATTTATTGATTTAATTTATTCAAGAAATCTAAACAAAGCTTGTCTAGAGATTCGTTGATAGAAGATAGGTTTGAAAGAATAATTACTCCTGTTTTATTTTTGACATTCAAAGCCATTGAAGAAGAATATCCACCTGTTGCACCATTGTGCCAAATATATTCGTTGTTATTTGATTGTTGAGTTAGAATGTGCCATCCAAGTCCAATTTTCATTTTATCATTGATTACAAATGTTGGGGTTTGAGTCATCAATATTGCTTTATTTGTTGAGCTGAACTGGTGATTAGCAAATTTTGCTAAATCTGATGTGCTAGAGATAATGCAACCTGCTCCTGCCAAAACATCAAAATCCCAATTTGAGGTTTCGTTTCCCTCAGCGTTCATACCCTTAACAAATGTTTTGTTAGTTATTTGAGAATAAGAATAAAATGAATTTTTAAGTTCATATTTATCAAATATATCGTGTTGAAGTAATTCGAAATAATTATTTTGCTGAGAAATCCCTAAACAATATCCTAATAAACCTGCTCCCATGTTGGAATATAGATAATTACTTCCAGGTAAATTCATCGTTCTTATCTCATTTTTTAAAAAATAATCGAAATCAGTAGATGAATAATTTTTGTAAGGATTTGTATGGTTGAAATTCTTTGTTAGGAAATTTTGAGGTAGGGTAACTAATCCAGATGTATGGTTTGCAAGCTCAATTAGTTTGATTTTTGTTTTTAGGTTTGTTTTGTGTTTAAGAATTTGATTAATAGTGATCTTTTTATTTATTTTCCCTTCTGTGATTAATTGAGCAAGTAGTGTTGATGTAAATACTTTTGTTATGGAACCAATTTCAAATAAATGATCTTTATTCTCAATTAATTGAATAAAATCTTTTTGTTTAATAACGCCATAATGAATGGTCGTTCCATCTTTTATGATTGCAATTGATAATTGAGTATTTTCCGGTTTATCAAGACAGAATTTTTTTAATTCGTCAATGATTATATCTTGTGAAAAGACGTTTAATCCGATAGAAAATGTAATTAAAAATGTAAATAATTTCATGAAAGTTACTGGCTCAATTGATTTAACGCTCCTTCTTTTAATGAATAAGGGGAAATTAATAGTTCTTCAATTCCAAATTTCTTGATAATCCAATTTATTTTGACTGCTGCAATTGGAATCATTATTTGACGAATTGGTATAATAAAAGCATTTTGTTTTCTTTCTTCCAATGTTGAATTAATAATGTTCTCTAAAACTTCTTTTAACTCGTTGATTGACATTGGGGTGCATTCATTAGAGTTTGGGAATTTTTGTTTAAAGTAAACTTCGTGAAGGGTTTCGAAAGTTCCGGATGAACCGATTAAAATCTTGCAATTAAGATTGTCTAGTTTACCTTCAGAATTTTGTTCTAACCAATTTTCGATTGTGATAATATCATCCTTACTTAAAGGATCGTTTAGTTGAAGTTGCTGATACATTCTAGAAACTCCAATGTTTAGACTTAAAGCATTCTGAACGCCATTTTTATTTGCTAAAATAAATTCAGTACTACCACCACCAATATCCATTATAATTGCAGGTTTATAGAAGTCATATGACCATTTTACACCATTATAAATAAGCTGTGCTTCTTGAAGCCCGGAGATGATTTGTATTTGAATGTCTATTTTTTCTTTAACAGCTTGACAAAATTGTTTTTTATTTTTTGCATCCCGAATTGCAGATGTGCCAAATGCACGGATTTCATCAACTCGAAATTCATCACATTTTAATTTGAAGCTTTCAAGTGCTTGAATTGCACGCTCCATGGATTCGTTGGTTATTCTTTTTTCATTTATTCCCCCCATACCAAGTGCTACACCAATCTTTGTGTGAAATAAAGTTCGAAATGAATGCTCTTCAACAACTGCAATCAACAGATTGAAGGTGTTTGTCCCAAGATCTATGACTGCAATTTTTTTCATTGTGAATACGAATAGTTAAACAATTCAAGTTATTTCTGACGAATCCATTTTAGGAAATGAGAAAGCTTTAATCGATGTCCAAATTGTAAAATTCCATTTTTATATAAACGAGAAGCTATTGATAAACAGAAAAATGCAGATAGAATTAGTATGATTAAAGAAAGCCAAATTTGATAGGATTCATTTGGGTTGTAACCATATGTTAGTTTCACCATAACAACAACTGGAGAAGTAAATGGAATGTAATGTAACCATGATGTTAATTCACTCTCTGGATTTGTAACAGTATAATAACCAGCATATGCAGCTAGGGTTAAAATTAATAAAATTGGGAAAATAAATTGCTGACCATCATTCTCTGTCCCAGCAGTTGAGCCAATTGTTGCAAAGAATGCCCCGTAAAAAAGATATCCTCCAATAAAAAATAATGCAAAGAAAGTTAACATTACACCAAAATTCACACGTTCATATACCAAGTCAACGATGGTGTTAAATTCATTTCCAGCATATAACTTTTCTTGAATTGAAAGGATTCTTCCACTATCGCTTAATTCTGCTATATTCATTGAAGAAGCATCATAAATACTTGGAAATAACCATTCACGCATGAAAAATAATCCAAATCCAATAACTACAATCCAAATGAAAAATTGGATAAATGCAGAAATTCCGATTCCTGTTAGTTTTCCAAACAATAATTGTTGAGGTCGAACAGAGGAAAGTAATACTTCTACAATTCTATTACTTTTTTCTGAAGTCATACTTCTCAGGATTGTCATGCCAAATAATGCAATAAAAACCAAGATAATCATACCAAAGAAAAAACCAACCCAAGTTCTTACATCAGAAGTTTGATCGTAAGGATCGTAGACATTTCTAAAAGCAAATTTTATTGGTTGTTTAATTTCTCTGAACTTTTGAACGGATAAATCTGTATATCGATCTATCATAATTTCTTCCAATCTTCTTTCAACTTGATATTGAACCTTTGCTTGTAGGTTTAGTGAAGGTTTCGTACGGTAAAAAACATGTGAAATTTTATTACTCAAAATTTTCTCATTGATTTCCACCATCGCATCGAATTTTTGATAATTTTTACCTTTTGCGAAATCATTGTGTTCAATGTAATCATTAGCAAAAGAATAGGTGACGTTCCCGTCAGGGAGGGGCATCATCTTATTTTCAAGTAAACCAGTTTTATCGGTTACTAAAATATTCCATTTTTCGGCTTCATTTCCACCAAACAGAAAGAGTAAATATACAAGTCCAAGTATAATGATTGGTCCAAAAATTGAAAACAGAAGATATGATCTAGAACCAATTCTTTCTTTGACCTCTCTTAGGGCTATAATCCAACTGTTTTTCATGATTGTTTTTCCGTTTTAGGTTGAACAATATTTATAAAAATATCTTGCATAGTAGGTAGTATTTCCCAAGCAGCTTCAATTTGTACTTGCCCGATAAGCACTTTTAATAAATCTTCAAATGTATTTTCCCCCCTCAATTTTATTTTAGCAATGTATAAATTGTCAGAAGGATTTTCTGTATCAACGACTTCAAATCCAGCCCATAATGCATTTGCAAATCCGATCATATTTCCCCTGAATTTAATCGCATACAATCCTTCTTTTTGTTCTGTTTGAATCTCAGATACCTTTCCTTCGATTATTTTTTTTGAATTGTGAATAAGGGCTACACGATCGCAAATTTCATCAACACTTTTCATGTTGTGTGTAGATAAAATGATTGTTTTTCCTTTGTTTCTCATTCCAATTAATTCATTTTTAATTAATTCGGTATTAATTGGATCAAAACCACTATAAGGTTCATCGAGGATTAATAATTCAGGTTCGTGAAGGACAGTACATATAAATTGTATTTTTTGAGCCATTCCTTTTGAAAGTTCTTCAATTCGCTTTTTTTTCCAATCAGAAATTTCAAATTTATCAAGCCAATAATTGAGTTTAGTCTTCACATCCTCCTTTGACAAACCACGTAAACGGCCTAAGAAAATTGCATGATCTTCAACAGTCATAGATTTGTAAAGCCCTCTTTCTTCAGGCATGTAGCCGATTGATTCTAAGTGTTTTCGAGTTAATAGATTGCCGTTTAGACGAATCGAGCCTTCATCTGGTTCAATGATTCGATTAATAATACGTATAAGTGTTGTTTTACCAGCTCCATTTGGACCCAATAAACCAAAAATTTCTCCTTTTTTAGCTTCAAAAGACACGCTGTCCAGAGCTTGTTTTCTGAAAAAGGTTTTTGAAATATCTTCTACTAATAACATCGATTGTTTTTTAGAAACGAAAAAACCAAAGATAAAAAATAATATAGAGTAAGTATTAAAAGTATTTCAATGAATTACATAATATTTTTTTTAAAATTAATAAATTATTAGCATTAGTTTAACCTTAAAATTTCTTCTATTGTTTTACCTTTGTTTGGTTATTGAATTGAATATAGGATGACTCTATTTTTGAAGTATAAAGAATGTTACATTTTGTTAGGATTAACGACTTTATTATCCTTAATTAACTTTGTTGTAACTTCTCAGATAACACTTGCATTTCAAGGTGGTGAAACAGCTGACACTTGGAATTTTACATCTACAGGAGCAAGTCCATTGGCTTTAACTCAAGCTTTATCTACTCAAAATAAAATTACAGGAACAAAATCATTAGTAGTTGGAGGGAATACTGGAGGAGGTAATTGCTTTGATTCTAAGTCTGGAAACGGACCATCTGTTGCAAGGACGTTTATATTTAGTCCAATAAATGTATCCACAAGTAGTGATTACGTTAGAACATTAAAATTTAATTGGGGAAATCGATACCCGGTTTGTGTTGGAACAGGTTGGGATACCGATGAAAATCTTGTTTTTACTGCATATCATGATGGAGTTGCTCAAGCTCCGGTTACACTTGCCGTTGGAGTAAGTAATGCTGTTTTCAGTATTCACAATAATCAATGTACTTGGAGTATACCAACTTGTGTTAATTCATTCTCTTTTGAAGTTAGTGTTACCACAAATCGAGAAGATGAATTGTTATTTATTGATGATGTTATTTTAACCACTCCTCAATTAAATTCAATAATTGGTGCTCCTCAATTAATTACAAATAATACAACAATTTGTGAAGGCGCTATCGAAAGCTATCGTGTCGTTCAACAAACAGGTGTTGCCTACACATGGTCAGGTTTACCCACTACAGCAACATTTACAACTCCGAATGGAACCGTAAATTCTCATACAATATCTGTCAATTGGGGATCAACACCAAGTGGAACTTATACATTTAATGTTACTCCTTCAACACCATGTTCTGGGAATGGTACACCAACAGCTGTGACTGTAACGATTACTCAAACACCGAATTATTCGATAACTGGAAATAATTCAATGTGTTCGGGTGAATCCATTACTCTAACATCTTCTTCTGCAACTGGAAATACTTGGTCTGTTGGCGGACAAACCTCACAAAGTATTGTCGTAAATTCTCCAGGAACCTATTCTGTAACGATACAATCTCCTTCTTGTGGTACTCAAGTCGTATCCCATGTCATTTCAATGAAAGCAACTCCACAAATATCGTCAGTTGTGAAGACAGATATCTCTTGTTTTGGGGAAAATGATGCATCGATTGTAATTAATTCATCAGATTTAAATTTAGAATATTCTTTGGATGGGATTAATTATGTTTCTACAAATAACTTTCCAAACTTGAATGCCGGAAATCATCGTTTATGGGTTAAAAAACTGAATGGATGTAGTATAGAGTTACCAGCTGAAATAATTTCTGCTCCAACTGAGGTGGTGTCTGTGAGTTCAAACACTGGAGCTTATTGTCAAGGAGATCAGATAGTACTATTAGGAAGTACGCAATCAACGGGAAATTTAACTTATAGCTGGACTGGCCCTAATGGTTTTACCTCTTCAGTTCAAAACCCAACAAATGCTACAGAAGCAGGGAATTATTTTTTAACTGTGGTAGCGAATGGATGTACAAGTCAACCTAGTTTAACAACAGTTATTATCAATAATACTCCAATTGTATCTGTTGCTAATTCTGGATCTTACTGTGCTGGAGACGTGGTGCAATTAACAAGTCTTACTTCAAATCCTGCAAATAGCACTTTTTTATGGTCAGGGCCTAATGGATTTTCCTCTTCAGTTCAAAATCCTCAAGGAATAGTTAATGCAGGAGTTTATAGTTTAATCGTTTCTGAAAATGGTTGTAATAGTGCATTACAACAAACAACCGTTTTAATCAACCCTGTTCCAACTGTTCAAGCTTCATTTATTTCCCCCTTTTGCCCAGGTACAATTTTACAATTAACGAGTAATTCATCAGTAGCAAGTTCAACCTTTTTATGGTCTGGTCCAAACAGTTACACTTCTGTTCAGCAGAATCCAACGGATGCTACAGATGTTGGCAGGTATGAACTTTTGGTTAACGCAAATGGTTGTACAAGCCAACCGGTATATGTTGATGTGATCCATGATATTCCTACATTGACTGTTACAAATTCAGGTCCATTCTGTGAAGGACAAACAATTGGGCTTTTCGGAACGACTTCAGCAACGGGAAACGTGAGTTGGTCTTGGGTTGGTCCTAATGGATATACATCAACGGAGCAAAATCCAACTGACGTCACTGAAGCAGGAAATTATTCATTGACAATAAACATCAATAATTGTTTAAGTACACAGACTACAGATATTGTTATCAATCCAAAACCAATTGCAAATTTTGCAGCTACGTCTCCTTGTTTGAATGATGCTACTGTTTTTTCATCTTCTGGTTCGACAGTTGTATCACCTGAATCAATTGTAAATTGGAATTGGATATTTGGAGATGGAAAATCCAGTAATGATCAAAATCCATTACATAAATATCAAAATCAAGGAATTTATAATGTCACATTGACTGTAAAAACAGCAAATAATTGTTCACATTCTATTACACAGCCAATTACAGTGTTAGATGCTCCAATCGCAGATTTCAGGTACAATCCCACAGAAATTTCGACACTTGATCCTCATGTAGAATTTGTGAATTTAAGTCAAAATGCAATCTCATATCATTGGATTTTTGATAATGATGGAAGTGAGTCTATTGAAGTATCACCAACCTTTACTTATCCTGAAAATGAAGAAGATTATCAGGTAATACTTGTTGCAATTAATGATAAAGGATGCTCTGATACAATTAGAAAAATAATTTCAATAAAGGAACAACTTACATATTACATTCCAAATGCATTTACACCAGATGGAGATGAATTTAATCACTATTTTTCACCTGTTTTTACTGCTGGTATTGATGAATCTAGTTATCGTTTATTGATATATAATAGATGGGGTGAAATAATTTTTGAATCACACGATTTATCTATAGGATGGGACGGAACTTATAAAGGACAAAAAGTTCAAGAAGGGGTTTATACCTGGAATATTCATGTGAAACATAAGGTAGACGATGGACAGGAAAATTTAGTAGGAAATGTAAATTTACTGAGATAATTGTTCAAAGATTTAAACCTTCTTTTTAGATTTTACTATTATTTATAAAAGACTATTAACTTTGCGTTTGATAAATTCAGATGCTAAAAAATACAATCATATTATTATTCTTTTGTGGCTCTTCTATAGCGCAGGTGGTCAACATTGAAAATAAAAGGGTCAATGATGGTACGTATGGTTTTAGCGGAGCTCTTGATATGACCTTATCGGCTCAACAACAAAAAGATCTTTTAGTTACAGTACATCTTAAACCACTGATTCAGTTTAAATTTAATGGAAAAAGTGATTTTATGTATCGAAGTTCCGAGCAAAAGGTTGATACCGTTCCCAAAAGTGAACCACAAGTTGTAAAACCTGATAAAAATAAGCACTTACTTTTATTGATTAACGATTTGAAGTATACAGGTGCAAAAAAAAATACCTATGCCAACTTTGGAATGGTTCATCTAAGATACGCTTATCGATTAGGTAACTCCTCGTGGAAATGGGAGTCATATTCTCAAACCCAATACAATCAATTACTATTGCAAAAAGTCCGTACAATTGTAGGTTCTGGCTTTCGAATGAAAATAGCTGATATATCACCTAGTGAAGAAGGTTATAATAAACGAGCGGTACGAGTATTTGCTGGAACATCATTGTTTTATGAGTATGAAGAAATTAATCATTCACATCGACCAATTGAATATATTAATTCTGTAAGATGGAGCACTTATTTATCTTCTTATATGAATTTTAAATATTTTGAATTTACTTCATCAACTTATTTACAGCCCAATTTGGCAACATTTAAAGATTATAGATTATCTGGAGATTACGTACTGTTAATGAGGATTTCTAATCCATTTAGTGTGAAATTTAATTTCTCTCATTTTTATGACACACGTCCACCTGAAACAGTGCGTGCACATACTTTTTCAATAAGTGCAGGTTTTGTTTATCGATTGGATAATTTTAGAATTGATCGAGATAAATGGAAATTGAAAAAATTTAACTTTAAAGATGACCCAATTGATCCTTGATTAATTATTTTCTAATTTTGTGACAATGGACTCAAGAAGTTTTTTACAACAGTTTAATCTTAGCGAAGAAGAAATTCTTCTCATGGAAGAACTCGGAAAAGAGGAAAGTTTTCATTTTGGTGAAGACATTTCATCTTACAATAAAAAAATAGATCATTTTTATTTTGTTAAAGAAGGATTGATTCGTTCTTATCGTATTATCGATGGAGATGATTTTACTTATACGTTCTACTTGCCAGGAGAAATTTGTGTCGATTTTGAATCAATTACAAAAAAAGAGCCTAGTCAACATTATTTTCAAGTGTTGGCTCCAACAAAAGTGCTTCGATTTAGTTATTCTCACGTAGAAAATTTATTTGAAGAACATCCTAGAATTGAACGTATTGTTCGAAAAATGGCAGAGTCAGCTTACTTAAGATTAATTGAGCGTGTAAAGGAATTTCAGAGTGATACACTTGAACAACGTTATTTGAATCTAATTCAAAATCACGAAAATATCTTTCACGCAGCTCCATTACAACACTTAGCGTCATATCTGGGAGTAAAACCACAAAGTTTAAGTCGTATAAGGGCAAAAATTGTTAAGAAATAAACAATCATTTTATTTTATTAAAGTTCGTTTTTAACAAATGTGAATTTTGAGCTGATTATGTGTTTGTAGTTTTGTTTTATCAAAAAGAATAAAATGAACACACACAGTTTAAATCTCGTTTATATCTTATTTTTTGTAATTAATTGCAACACCTTATTTGGGCAAACTGCACCTACATTACAAGAAATAATTGATAGTGCTCTTGTTTATGATTATCAATATGAGAACAAAAAAATAATACTCAAACAAATTGAACTAGATCAAGAGAAAATTTCAGACGCCTACATGCCAAGGGTTGAATTAAATGCAAAAGAAGCTTATGCTTATGGAGCATCCAATCTCACTACACCCGCAATTGTTATGCCTCAAATTCCATTTATGTTGCCTGAACATTCGAATAGATATATGTTAGACAACTTCATCACACAAGCTGATTTAAAAGCATCTTTTTTAATTTTTGCTGGAGGTAAAGTGGGGAATTTAAAAAAAGCAAATGAAGCCAGATATGAAGCCGAGTCAGCTATGCTGTTCGTAGATCGAAATGATATTATTAATAATGTTTCAACAATTTATGACCAATTGGCGATGTTGAAATCTGTTAAATTAATGTTGGATGATAGTCAAAAACGACTTGAAGAGAATCAGAAAATTGCTGATAAAGCTTTGAAAATAGGTCTGATCACTCAATTTGATTACAATAAGATAAATCTTGCAATTTCGCAATTAAATTCAAAATATAAAGAATACGAGGGGAATAGAAAATTGATTTTACTCAATTTGCATACAATTACAAAGATAGATATCGATCGATTAGAAAAAATTGATCAAGATCTTCAAATAATGACAGTTTCAATTGTAGATGAACCTCAAAATAGACCTGAACTTATAGCTTTGAAATCGGCTGTACGTGCTAATGAATATAAAGTTAAGGCAGCAAAAACTTGGTGGATTCCAAAAGTAGGAGCAAATGCATCGATTACATATTTAGGACTTCATGATGCTCGATTGAGATCGAAAGACCCAATGTTGTTATCTCAACAGCCATTAAACTACAATTTTAATAATTTCAATGTTGCACCATTATTTATGGCAGGAGTTGGCCTTAAATGGGATTTATTTGATGGTAGAGAAGGAATTAATGATGTAAAACGATCAAAATTAGATCTTCAAATTGCTTTGAATAAAGAAGCTGATGCAAACGAAAAAATTTCACTTCAATTAGAAAAAAATAAAATTGAAATGGAAATAACAGAAGATCAGGTTCAAATTAAACAAATTGCACTTAGCATTACTCAAAGTACAATGCAACAGGCAACTAAAGAATATGAAGTTGGATTAATTCGATCCGTCGAGTTACTAGAAGCTGAAAATGACTTGCAACAAGCATCTTTAGAATATTCTAAAGCAATATTTCAACAAAGAAGAGCAGCTTATAAATATCTAGAAGCTGCAGGAACATTAGAATCAACAATATTAAAATAAGAATTAAAATGAAAACAAAATTTTATATAGCAAGTGCAATTGTTGTTTTATTAACAGCATGCTCTGACAAAACAGAAAAACCTGTGATGGGAAAAATTAAAAAAGAAGCGATTTCTTTTACCCCTAAAGTAACCGGTAGAATTTTAAAAATCTATGTGCAAGAAGGAGATGTTGTTCAGCCAGGGGATACATTAGCGATGCTTGACGTGCCTGAAGTGGATGCGAAATTAGCTCAAGCATCAGGTGTCGTAAAAGCTGCAACTGCACAAAAAACATTAGCTGATAATGGAGCAACTGAAAATCAACGTAAGCAGTTGAACGCAAAATTGAATGCAACGAAAGAACAATTTTCATTTGCTGAAAAATCATACAACCGTTCTAAAGCAATGTTTGATGAAGGTCTAATTGCACCTCAACAATTTGATGAAATTTCAGCTAAATACAATTCAGCTAAAGCTCAGTTACAAGCAGTTGAAGCAGAGTGGGACGATGTGCAAAAGGGAGTGAGGTATGAGACTAAAGATGCTGCTTTTGGTCAACAGGAACAAGCTTTAGGTGTGTTGAAAGAAGTTGAAATAGCATATTCAGAAAAGTACATAATTGCTACAAATGTAATGCAAATAGAAACGATTACTTTACATGAAGGTGAATTGGCAACTGCAGGTTATGCTCTTTTTAATGGATATATTCCAAGTTCCACTTACTTCAGAATGACCATTGGTGAAAAACAGATAGGAAACTACAACAAAGGGAAGGAATTAACTCTTCAAATTCCTTATTCTCAAAAAGAAGTTAAAGTAAAAGTTCAAAATGTAAAGCAAATGGCTCGTTATGCAGATGTTACAAGTCCATATCCAAATCTAGAAATGGATGAAGCTTATTATGAATTAAAATTAATTCCAGTTGAAAATCAAGATTTAAGCAATCTATTGGTAAACGCAGCTGTTGTATTAAAAAAATAAAAAAATGAATCGTTTTTTTCAATTGTTAGGTAGAGAATTTAAATCATTCTTTAGTAACACAACACTATTAATGGTATTTTTTGTTGCTCCAATAATATATGCGGTGATGCTTGCATCGGTATATAAAACAGGAAAAGCAACTGAATTACCCATAATTGTTGTCGACAGAGACAATACACCAATGAGTGCTCAAATTATCGAAATGTTAGATGATAACGAAGGAATACATGTTGAGAAGATTTTGCCTGAGCTTAACGATGTGCAGTCGGAAATGATAAAATTAAATGCAACAGCTGTTGTCGTTATTCCTGATCGCTTCGAAGCAGATATTTTACAAGCAAGATATCCAGAAGTTAACTCCTATTTAAATACAGTGAATATGTTGACGGCTAACTTTGTAAGTAAAAACATACAAGTTACACTAGGTACTTTTTCTGCTGGTGCTGAAATTAAAGCACTTCAAAGAAAAGGAATGTCGGGAGTTCAATCTGCTGCTAGATATGAACCATTCAAACAAAATTATGTGAAAATGTTTAATGAAACCGGTAACTATTTCACATTTATGTGGCCAGCAATGTTGACGGTTGTATTTCAGCAAGTCATTTTACTTGCAATGGCAGTTAGTATTGCCTTTGAAGTAGAAAATAAAACATTTGGTTTAGGAATCGTATCGAAGACAAAGTCAGCGTTAGTTACAATTTTAGTTAAGGTATTCCCAATTTGGATTTTATCCATTCCAATGATCGCAATTTTTTATGGTTTTCATGTAGTTTATGATGCTCCTTTGCCTACAAATCCTTTAAATTTTGTGATTATTACAGCTCTTTTTATTGTATCGACAACTTTTTTAGGGATTATGATAAGTTCATTACTTCCAAATGCATTAAAAGCAACACAGGTATTGATGTTAATGTCTGCACCTGGATTTATAATAGGTGGATATACTTGGCCAACTTTTGCAATGGCAGTTCCAATACAGTTCTTAGCTGATATGTTGCCCTTAACCCCTTTTTTAAATGCTTTTAAATTACTGTTAATGGAAGATGCAACTTTATCGCAAATTACTCCATTTATAAAACATTTATCTCTACAAATTATTATTTATCTAATATTCAGTTTTTTATTGGTGAAATGGAGGATGGTTAAGGAAAGTAAAAAAATCAATGCTTTAACTATACAGAGTTAGATAAAATTTTTTAAACTTTTTTCAAGTAGGTTAAATTTAGCAGTTTATATAGTCTTGAAAATTTAAATCACCTCCATTTGGGGGTGATTTTTTTATGTTTATGAAGTTTAAACAGACTTCGGTTAAAACAATTTAATAAATTAATTGTCAGATGAATTTCATCTTTTTATCTTCGAAGACCATAAATAATAAAATGATCAAAAATAAACGAGTTCTCTTTCTGTTAAATTGGATGCTGATATTTGTTCTTTCTATCTTGGTTCGACTTCCAAATTTCCTTTCAAAAAACTTTTTTTTTGATGGAGATGAAGCTATCATTGGGATTATGGCACAAGATTTACTAAATGGTGAGAATTTCCCTCTCTATTTTTATGGTCAAAATTATGGATTTTCAACAATTGAAGTTTTTTCAACAGCTTTTTTTGAAGCAATTTTAGGAGCAAGTATTTGGTCATTAAAATTAGGAGGATTATTGATTTTTAGCCTTGGAGTAACGATTGTATATAAAACGATACAGCAATACCAGCTGAAAAAATGGATGATTTTTCTATTGATATTATTACTTGTTACATTTCCATCATGGTATCTATGGGGTACGAAAGTAAGAGGAGGGTACGTTACCGCTTTTTTATTTGTATGCCTTATTTTTTATATCATTTTTAAGAAACAAAAATCGAAGTCTGATCTTTTTTTTCTATGTGTTTCAACAGTAGTGACTTATGAATCACATTTT
>DAIOWV010000003.1:46607-58058 GCA_036758285.1 Taishania sp.
ATACCATTTGTACCTCTTCTTTTATTTTGGCTTTTACAACAAAATAAACCTCTTCATAAAATTATATTATTTACATTTTTTTCTCTTCTAGGGATCATCACCTTTAAAATTATTAGACTCTTTTATCCTCAATTTTGGCTTGCTCCAAGCCTTCGAATAGGGATTACTGAACAATGGATGAACCTAAAAAGTCAACTACAGGGCTTTATTTCAGGATTTAGTAATTTTGAATTTTTTTCATCGGAAATTATACCTCCAAACTGGTGGAGTATTTTACTCAAAATACTATTAATATCAATTTTCATTTTCTTTATTTTAAATTACCTAAAAATGGATAGAATAAGAAAGCGAAAAGTTTACTTTATGCTAGTAGCAACGATACTTTATTTAGGATTAATGTCAACAATAGATTTAAAATCACCAAGATATTGGATAGGCCTTTCGAATGGAATTTTATTTTCAATCATCTTAATTGTAATAAAAAATCCTTCCTCATTATCAAAAGTATTTTTAGTTGTTTTTACAGTAATTTCATTTGTCGGAATTTCTGTAGGTTCAAAAATGAAACAACATTGGTTGGACTTAAATATCAATGAAATGAAAGCTTTAGATGGATTTTATCAAGAAGTTAAACGAAGAGATGTGAAAGCAATCTATATAACAGACAACCTTCTTCAATATCAATGGAATTACCTTTATGGAAATGAAATTCCAGCATCCATGTTAAGGACAAGCGAACGAACTCAAAAATTTTGTAAAAAAGTGAATGAAATTTACAAGAAAAATCCTGAATCTGTTGTGCTAGGAGGTTATTGGGGACTATTTTTGACAATGGATTTAGTAGAAAATTTTAATCATACAAGGGAGCAAATTGAAGTTGAATATTTTATTAATACAAATTCAAGTAAAGAAATTGTAAAACATGGTATGGACTACGTCAAACAACAAGGAGGTTAATATCTTTGATGAAACGTGTAACTTTTTCTGAAAATTACGGTATATTATTTGTGTTATACTCGTTAAATTAAATCAATAGAAATGATAGCAAAAAAAATATTTTTTGTAATTTCCTTCGGAGCATTAATAAATCTTCACGCTCAAGTGGAAGACGCATCGTGCTTGCCACCTGATAAGAAAGTTATGAAAATATTGGATAAAGCAAAAGCTAGTTCTGATGCTAAATCTACAGTAGATGCTCTTTTGGAAGCAATTAATTTGGCTCCAGACAATGCAATGGTTTATTACGAATATGCGATGTTTGCTTTTGATCGTGCTTCAGAACTATATAAAACCAATCCTAATCCAAACATGGGAGATAAAAGTCTTCAAAAAGCAGAAGAAATGTTTCTTGAAGTGCTAGAACATTGTAATGATTATCATGCAGACGTTTTTTATTATTTGGGAGTTATTAATTATTCTCAACAAGAAATGAGTGTCTCCAAAGATTGGTTTAATAAGTTTGCTAATTTTAAATCAAATGATCCATCTAAATTTTCTGCTGATCACGCAAAGAAAATGGCAGATGTAAAAGATGTAGTTGGAGAGTTGAAAGCAGAAGTAGATAAAAAAGCAAATCCTGTTCCTTATAATCCGGTAAAAGTGCCTAATGTAAGTTCTCCACAGGATGAGTATTTTCCAATGATTTCGCCAGATAATGAGTTGATGTTCTTTACTAGAAAAGTCAATGAACAAGGTTTAGGGGAAATGAAATCTTATTGGATTGAAAAGTTTACGTATTCAAAAAGAAAAAATATGACAGTTCCTTTTGATAATGGAACTTTTCTTGGCCTTCCATTCAACGATGGCAAATTCGATAATTATGGAGCAAGTACTTTATCTGTCGATAACAAAGAAATGATACTATGTGCTTGTAAAACAGAGCTAGTATATGAACAACAATATAAAAATTGTGATTTATATGTAACAACTTTTGAGAGAAGTGGAGAAGGTGGGAATGATTTTAAATGGTCAGAATTGAAGAATATGGGGCCTGCAATCAACACCAAAGATGGTTGGGAAGGTCAGCCTTCTCTTTCTGCAGATGGGAATACGTTGTATTTTACGACTACAAGAAAAGGTTCTCAAGACAATGATATTTATTACTCTACAAGAGATGAAAAAGGTGTATGGGCACAAGCAAAACCAATGAAGGAATTAAATACTCCTGGGAAAGATAAAAGTCCATTTTTACATCAGGATAGTGAAACGTTATATTTTGTATCTGATGGTAGGGGAGATGCAGTTGGTGGACTGGATATCTATTATACTAGACAAGAAAATGGCAAATGGTCTGAACCTAAAAATATTGGATATCCAATTAATTCAGACGCAGATGAAATCGGAATTTTCGTATCAATTGATGGAAAGTTGGCTTACTTTTCTTCTCGAACCGGAGGGGATTGGAATATTTATGCTTTTGATTTGTATGAGGAGGCAAGACCGAAGCCTGTTGCAATATTAAAAGGTGATTTAAAAGATGAATTTGGAGAAGCAATATCGGATGCTGTTATTGAAATCGCATACGAAAATTCGGATGAGGTTACACGTGTGAAAGTTAATGGGAATGATGGTAAATATGCGGCTATTGTAAAAACTGACAAAGTTCAAGATGTAATGGTAACAGTGAAAAAAGAAGGTCACGCATTTGACTCAAAATTGATTGAGAAAAATGAAGTAGCACAAGTTTCTAAATCAAATGATGTTGCTATTAGAGGAAATGATTTGAACTTAAAAGAATTGAAAGTTGGTGAAGCTTATACAATCAATGATATTCTTTACGCTACAAATTCTGCTGAGTTAAATGAAAAGTCAAAGTTTATTCTTAAAGGTTTTGCTAGATTTTTAAATGAAAACCCAACCATAAAGGTCGCAATTCAAGGACATACAGATGATGTTGGAGATGATGCGAAAAATTTAAAATTATCTGATGATCGTGCACAAGGAGTGAAGAATTATTTAATTTCACTAGGAATTAATACCAATCGATTAAAATCTAAAGGATATGGAGAGACGCAACCTAAGGTTGAAAATAATTCAGATGAAAACAGAGCTAAAAATCGTAGAACAGATTTTGTAATTGAAAGCTTGTAAATGAAAAATAATTAAATTTGTAAAAAACATATTCAAAGATGAAATTAAAAATTGCAATTTTAGTAGTTGGTGTAATCGCATTAACATCTTGTAAGAAAAACCACGAATGTGAGTGTACTTCTGTTTATACAAATGCTGAAGGAGTATATGCAGGTAGCCAAGACGATGTGAAATATCACGTTAAAAACAGATCAGAATGTGAATCTTATAATAAGTCTACAGCTACTGAAGTTAAAACTTGTACTTTAGACGATTAATTTTATTAATTAATTGAAATCAAAAAAGATTGTTAGGGCGTATTTTTTACGCCCTTTTTTATACCTTTGAAAAATGCAGTTTCCAATAAAAAATACTCCTAGATGGCTAATCATTTTTATTGATTTATGTATCTCTACCTTTTCATTAGCATTCGCATACTTAATGCGCTTTGATTTACATGCTGATCAAGAATTGATAAACAAAGAATGGAATATTTTATCTCGATCAATTGGCTTTTATTTTCTAATTAAATTAGGTGTTTACCTTTTATTTAAAGTACACAAAAGAGTCATTAGACACATTTCTACAAGTGATATACGAATCATTTTCTTTGCAAATTTTGTATCTACTATTCTTTTCCTATTTGCTGGATTAATACGATTTAAGTTTGATGATGGTTACTTCTTGTTTCCAACAACGGTACTTATTTTAGAGTTTTTATTCTCTTCTACACTTATGTTGGCAGCTAGGTTTGTTGTAAAGTTGTTGTATCTAGAAACGGTAAAAACAAAAAAAATAGAAAAGAATATTTTGATTTATGGAGCTGGAATTTCTGGACTTGTAACCAAAAGAACAATCGAAAAAGATACACTTGCAGAATATAAAATTATTGGTTTTTTAGATGATAATAAAAAATTAGCAGGAAATATTTTAGAAGGTTTACCTATTTTTCATACTTCAAAATTAGAGCGTATTATTGATAATCAGAATATTGAAATTGTGATTTTGGCAATTCAGGAACCTGATGAAAACAATAGAAAAAAGGTCGTTAATCTCTGTTTTGAAAAAAACATTGAAATTCAAAAAGTGCCCACAACAAATAGCTGGATTAACGGGCAATTTTCAAGAAAGCAAATCAAGGCTATTAAGATTGAAGATTTGTTAGGTCGATCTGTTATCAAATTAGATGAACAGAAAATTAAAAATGAACTTTCCGGAAAAGTCGTACTAGTTTCAGGTGCTGCAGGTTCTATCGGTAGTGGTATGGTTCGTCAAATTGTAAAATATTCGCCTGAAAAAGTCATTTTACTTGATAACGCAGAATCTGCTCTTTATGATTTTGTGATAGAGTTGAAAAGTGCGAATGTAGACGTGCCCATTGAGGTTGTTATTGGAGATATTCGTCACCTTGAGAGAATGAAACGATTGTTTGAAACATTTAAGCCTTCTTATATTCTCCACGCAGCAGCATATAAACATGTACCATTGATGGAAGACAATCCTTCAGAAGCTGTGTTGACAAATGTTTGTGGAACAAAAAACTTAGTGGATTTAGCTGTTGAATATCAAGCTCACAAATTTGTGATGATTTCTACGGATAAAGCAGTCAATCCGACAAATGTAATGGGAGCTTCTAAACGAATCGCGGAAATATATGCTCAAAATAAAAATAGTTTAGGGAAAACAAAATTTATTACAACAAGATTTGGAAATGTTTTAGGGTCAAATGGTTCTGTAATTCCGTTGTTTAAAAAGCAAATCGAACAAGGGGGACCAATCACTTTGACAGACGAACGAATAACAAGGTATTTCATGACCATTCCTGAAGCTTGTCAGTTGGTTCTAGAAGCTGGTACAATTGGCGAAGGTGGTGAGATTTATGTATTCGACATGGGAGAATCTGTAAAAATCATCGATTTAGCTAAAAATATGATTAAATTGAGTGGTTTAGAAGTTGGAAAAGATATTGAAATTAAAGTTACAGGACTTCGACCAGGTGAGAAACTATATGAAGAACTGTTAGGTGATGAAGAAAAAACTTTACCAACACATCATCCCAAAATATTAAAAGCAAAAGTACAAGACACTTCTGATAAAGAAGTTAATTTGATTTTAGAGTTGATTCAATTGTTTGATAAACAAGATAATAATTTGATTGTTTCAAAGATGAAAGAGATTGTTCCAGAATTTAAAAGTAATAATTCAGTTTACGAAAAACTAGACAATAAATCTTTAAATTAGTTATATGTTACCTGCAAAAATACAAGTGCGATATGCCGATTTAGATACAATGGGGCATGTAAATAACTCTGTTTATTTGAGTTATTTCGAATATGCAAGGGTACACTATTTTAATACCTTATTAGGTCGTGATTGGAATTGGAAAAAACATGGCGTATTGGTCGTAAAAAATGAAGTTACTTATATCAAGCCTGTTTTATTAACTGATGAACCAGAAATTGAGATTTTACTTGAATCCATTGGTTCTAAAAGTATTACATTAACTTATGAAATAAAGGTTAGAGGTGAATTGACAACTACTGGGAAATCAATTTTAGTTTGTTTTGATGCTTCAACCAACTCAACAACGACTGTTTCTGAAGAATGGAAAGTTGCATTGAATAATTTGAGAAAAGTAACACCTGAATTATAGTATGAAATTGGTTCAACTGAAGGATAAGTTAATTGCTGTAAATCCTATTTTTGTCGATAATCCAAGTGATGAGTCTACAGTCTTGATTTTTTTACATGAAGCCTTAGGTTCAATAGCTCAATGGAAAGGGTTTCCTCAAATGTTATGTAATTCTTTGAAATTAAATGGGATAGTTTATGAACGTGAGGGGTATGGTAATTCTAGCTCACTTCGAAAAAAAAGAGATACTTCATATTTACATGAGTACGCCTTAGATGAATTGCCCGAATTATTAGAAATTATTTTACCCAAAGAAAAGAAAGTAATTTTAATTGGTCATTCAGATGGAGCTTCAATTGCCTTATTATTTGCTGCAAACTACCCAGAAAGGGTTAAGTCAGTTGTCAGTATGGCAGCTCATGTTATAGTGGAAGACGTTACCCTGAAAGGAATTACACCTGCTGTCGAAGCATATCAGTTGGGTAAATTAGATGGACTAAAAAAATACCATGGCGATAAAACAAATGAGCTTTTTTATGCTTGGTCAGATACATGGAATTTACCTGAGTTTTATGATTGGAATATTTGTGAAGATATTTCATCTATTAATTGTCCTGTTTTAGCAATTCAAGGAATAAATGATCAATATGGAACACCAAAACAGTTGGAGCTAATTGAAGAATTTGTTACAAATAATACCGTAGAAACAGTTTTATTACCAAAATGTGGACATCATCCTCATTTAGAAATGCCAAATGAAACTGAAAATGCAATTTTAGACTGGATATCAAAAATATCTTAGTTTATTGTAAATCATTTATTTATATTTTTTAATTTATTTTTTTACATTTTCTTTTATAGAATTAATTTATTTTTCTTTGAAAATATTACCGTGGTAGTTATTTTTGTGGTGTGAAAATAGAAGATACATTAAAAGTGAAGTTCAAGACACCCCAACAACGAGCTGTGGTAAATCTTCGTTATACATCCAATTTTTTATCAAATTATCAAAACAGCTTTATGGCAAAGTATGATATTTCGATGCCTCAATTTAATATTTTGCGAATTTTAAGAGGAGCAAAAGAAGCATTGAATGTTCATACTGTAAAGGATAGAATGATTGAAAAATCACCCAATACAACTCGCTTAATGGATAAATTAATCGACAAAGGATTTATCGATCGTATTCGTTGTGAAGATGACAGGAGAGTTGTTTTTGTTAATATTAGTGAACGTGGTTTAGATTTGCTTTCAAAAATTGATAATGATCCGGAAATGAATTCTATTTTTCCTCAAGGGCTTTCAGAAGATGAAGCAAATTTGCTAAGTGATTTGTTAGATAGATTACGGATTGTATTTTTGGAGAGATAACAGTTGTGTTTTTTAACATGTTTTAAAGTCTTTAATCTCCTTTTAGAGTCATAAAACATGAATTGTTGTTACCTTTGTGAAAAAAAACACAAATGAATATTCGTCCTAGAAGAAATAGAAAATCTGCTGTTATCCGAGCGATGGTAGAAGAAACAAAATTAGGAGTAGAAAACCTTATATATCCAATTTTTTTAAAAGATGGCAAAAACATTAAAGATGAAGTTGCCTCAATGCCTGGAAATTTTAGATGGTCTATCGATCAATTATTACCTGAAATTGAAGAATGTGTAGAGTTAGGAGTTAAATCATTCGATCTTTTTCCTGCAGTAGATGAACGATTGAAAGATAAAACAGCTTCTTATAGCTATGCGTCAGATAATTTTTATCTAAATGCAATTAGAACGATTAAAGAACGATTTCCAGAAGTTATTTTAATGAGCGATGTTGCTTTAGATCCTTATTCTTCAGACGGACACGATGGTTTGGTTGAAAATGGAAAAATCTTAAATGATGAAACGTTACCAATTTTAAACAAAATGTCTTTGGCGCAAGCACAAGCTGGAATTGATATTATAGGACCTTCAGATATGATGGATGGTCGAGTAGCAAGTATTCGTGAGTATTTGGATCAACATGGTTATACAGATACGTCAATTATGTCTTATTCCGTAAAATATGCCAGTGCTTTTTACAATCCATTTAGAGATGCACTTGATTCTGCACCAAAATCGGGAGATAAAAAAACATATCAAATGAATCCTGCAAACAAGCGTGAAGCTTTGATTGAAGCTGAATTAGATATTAATGAAGGAGCTGATATGTTGATGGTTAAACCTGCATTGTGCTACCTAGATGTGATACATAGTCTAAGAGAAAATTTTTCAGTTCCAATTACAGCATACAATGTAAGTGGTGAATGCGCAATGATTTACGCAGCATCAAAAAATGGTTGGCTGAATTATGAAGCAACAGTTTATGAAACGTTATTAAGTATAAAACGGGCTGGTGCAGATGGTATTTTAACCTATTTTGCAAAAGATTTTGCTAAAATGATTCGAAAATAGTGGGTATGAGTAACAATCAAAAACTGTTTTACACAGAACAAATCCAGAAACATACTGTTTTACTTGAAAAAGCAAAAAAACAACATCGTTTTTATACAATTGCGCGATTGTTTGCCTTTCTTTTAATTGTTAGCAGTATTTATTTTCTCAATTGGGGAACAGTTTTATTGATTGTAAGTGTACTGGGAATTGCACTTTTCTTATTCCTGGTAAATAAATGGTTAGACGCTAAGATTGAAAAGGAAAAAGAAGAACTTTTTATTGAATTGAATCAGAGTGAATTGCGAGTAATCGATGGTGATTGGTCTGATTTTCCTGATGGAAATGAATTCAAATCGGTAAAACATCCTTATGCTGCTGATATGGATTTATTTGGCCCCAAAAGTGTTTTTCAATATATTAATCGAACAGTATTACCAATGGGAGCAAGTCGATTAGCTGAAACATTGGCTTTTGGAGCAAAGAGTAAAGCATTAAACCAAGTGATGATTAATGAGTTGTCGGAACAGGTTGAATGGGCGCAAAAGTTTGTAGTAGAATCGAAAGTTTATTTGAAAAATGAAGAAAGGCAACAAGCATTAAATTCATTGAAGGATAATCAGTTTGGAGGAGATTCAATTAAGATATTAAGATGGATATTACCTGTGATTTCGATTATTTCTATTGTTTTGTACAATTTAGATAGCATATCTTCTTCTACCTTGATGTTAATAGGAATCGGTGTATTGATGATAATTGGTTCTCGTTTAAAGCAAACCAATAAATGGATGCATTTAATGAGTAATCGTGCTGAAAAAATCAATGCATTAAATCAACAGTTGGAGTTATTTAAACAGTTGAATTTAAAGTCTGAAGAAGGTAAGTCGTATCAAAATCAATTGTTTGGAAAAACAGGAATGAACGATGGCTTGAAAGAATTAATTGTAATTCGAAAAAGAGCTGAATTCAGAATGAATGTCATTGTTGGATTATTACTAAATTATCTTTTTGCATGGGATTTTCATTTGTTGGTGAAGTCGAAGACATGGCATAAAAAATACGCTTCTGAATTAGAAAATTGGGAAAGTTACATGGCGGAAATTGAAGTTTGGATTTCTGGTGCAATCTATAAATACAATAGAGGAGAAGTGTGCTTTGTTGAAGAAGATTCTACAAAATTTGAAGTAGTTGGATTAGGACATCCATTTGTTCCAACTCAAAAACAAGTTACTAATGACTTTACAATGACTGCGAATGAGTCATTTTTGATTATTACAGGACCAAACATGGCTGGTAAAAGTACCTATTTGAGGAGTGTTGGTTTAGCAATTATTTCTGCAAATGCAGGGTTTCCGGTTGTAGCACAAAAATGTGTATTACCTTCCATTAAACTTTACTCTAGTATGCGTACGAGTGACGATTTGACAGTCGAAAGTTCTTATTTTCATGCTGAATTAACGCGTTTACGTTTTATTATGGATGCAATTGAGTCAGGAGAGAAGGTGTTTGTTATCTTAGATGAGATTTTAAAAGGAACAAATAGTAAAGATAAAGAAATTGGTTCTGCTGGATTTTTACAAAAATTAAAATCAATTGGTGCAAGAGGAATCATAGCTACACATGATTTGTCCTTAACTGAACTTTCAAATCAAACCGATTCATTCAGAAATGTCTATTTTGATTCTATCATTGAAGGTGAAAATCTATATTTTGATTATAAAATTAGAAATGGAGTTTGTCAGAATATGAATGCATCTTTCTTGTTGAAACAGATGAAGTTAGTTGATTAATTGCTCTTTTTCAAATGAAAATAATGTTTCGATTACATTAAATCTTAAAGAAAATAAATAATTAAAAAAAAATAAATGTAACTTCGTTCACCAAGAATAAGTGTAATTGTAATGAGTGAAGTTGATAAGTTTGTAGTGGAAGCATCTGCAAAAACGCCTACAGTTAATCTAGATGCCGACACTGGTGTTCTATTGTTTCAAGGAAGATCAATTCCTGAAAATACCCTAGATTTTTATTCTCCTATTTATAATTGGATAGATGATTATTGTCAATCACCAAACGAAGAGACGATATTACAGATGCGTTTGGAGTATTTTAATACTTCATCATCAAAATGTTTTATGGAATTGTTTAAAAAATTTGAATTGATTTCAAAAAAAGGAAGAAAGGTTTCTGTTGAATGGTTTTTTGAAGTTAATAATCATGATATGGAAGAAGCTGGGGCTGATTACCAGGCTATTATTGAATTGCCATTTAATATTATTGAAGTAGAAGAAATTTAAGACCATGTCGATTAAAGTTGGAATAACAGGGGGTATTGGTTCTGGAAAAACATTTGTTTGTAACATTCTAGAAAAAATGGGGTACCCAGTTTATTATTCTGATAAAGAATCTAAGAGATTGACAGCTGAAAATCAAATAATAAGAAATGGACTAATAGATCTTTTAGGAGATGAGGTATTTCTTAATGATGAGTTGAATAAGAGTTTTTTAGCGAATAAAATTTTTAACAATAGCGTAATTTTAGAACAAGTAAATCAACTTATACATCCTATTGTTAGGCAATATTTTAATCAATGGGCTGAAAGTCAAAAGTCGCCATTTGTTTTTAATGAGGCAGCAATATTATTGGAAACAGGTTCATACAAAACTTTAGATTTTAATGTTTTAGTTACAGCAAATGAAAATGTAAGGATTCAACGTACAATGTTAAGAGATTCGATTTCAAGGGAGGAAGTTCTCGCTCGGATTTCAAAACAATGGGACGATGAAAAGAAAAAGAAACTTGTTGATTTTATAATTATCAATGATGGTGAAATGCCTTTGCTAGAGCAACTTAATGAATTAGAATCTAAATTGCTCCAATTAAAAAATGGAATCAATTAAAATGTTTTTTTAATTTTAATATAGGCTTTTCGATTAGCTCATAAGATAAAACTGCAATCAATACCGATAGTAAAATATTTGTAGGAAACGTTTGAAACCAAACTTCACTTCCACCCCCAGTTCGTAGAAAAAATCCTTGATAAACATAAATTCCGTAGGAAATTATTCCAATATAAGTTAAAGGTTTAAATTCTAATAGTTGAACCCATTTTTTGTTTTGAGAATGAAGAATGACCAACAAAAATAATGCAATAGCAACGGACTGGATGAATATATTCAAAGGAATTAGCTGTTGAGGAGCATAAAGCGTATACGAATACGAAATCAGTATTATAAAAGTAGTTAGTAATTTGTTTTTTAAAAACTCAACTGTTTTATTCTCATAATAAAAATTAATCACTGCTGCTAGACAACCTGTTAGAATAGGGCAACTTGCAG
>DAIOWV010000003.1:58119-84819 GCA_036758285.1 Taishania sp.
ATCTAGTAAGAAAATAATCTTGAAAAAGAACCAACGATTTGGCTACTAAAGAAAAACCGCAACAGATAATTACTAAGGCGAGAAGAAATAGAATAATTTTTTTTGCACTAGAAAAGATTACAAGTGAGAATGGCCAAAGGATATAGAACTGTTCTTCAACTCCCAGGGACCAAAAATGTGCCATTTCATAAGAATACAAATTTCTAGGAACAAAATTGTAAGCATAGAATAAAGCATATAAAATACTTTCTTTAGCATTTGTCAGATAACCAAAAGAAATTGCGATGGCAACAAGTATGAAAAATAAAATAAATGGTGGTAGAAGCCTTAAAAAACGCCTTGCAAAGAAATTCTTAAAATTAATTTTACCTTTCTTTGATTTTTCATGAATCAATATATTCGTAATCAGAAAACCACTTAAAACGAAAAATATTTGAACTCCAAAGTCCCCAGACATCATTGGCCATACGCGATTCATTACAAATTCTGTATTAGGAATCCAATCTGATAAATCTAAATGAGTAAGTACAACTAGAATAACCGAAACCGCTCTAAGTGCATTAAAACCTTTAATGTAATTCATGTGTTTCTAACTAGTTTTGAATTGTTATGGTTAAAAAAAAGCCCCAAAAAGGGGCTTTAAAACTATTTTTTTGAATCTTAATTAGATCCAGATTTTCTTTGAACTGTTGTTTTTGCTTTCGCTGCACCAGTTGGCTTCGCTGCTGCTTTTGGAGCTGTAGTTTTCGTTGCTGCAGGCTTTTTTGCTGCCGCTTTTTTCGCTGCTGGTTTCTTTTCAGCTTTTTCTGTTGTATCATCAGATGCAACTTCTTTCGCTTCTTCAGTTGTTTCTTCAACAACTTTTAAGTTTCCAGATTTATGTAATAAATTATACCATTGGAATAATTTTTTAATATCTGAAGTGTATACACGTTCTTGATCATAATCTGGTAAAATTTCAAGCATATAAGCTGTCAATTTTTTCAAATCTTCTTTATGCGAAATACATGTTGCACCATTTTCTTTTTTGAAAATGTCAGAATAGATTTCTTTCAACGGTTTATCTTCTCCGTATGTATAGATGCTAATATCTTCCAATGCAGAAATGCGATCAGTTGCATAAGCTGGAACTCTTTTATTGTCTTCTAGTGATTCTACAATCACACTATTTTTTGCCTGGGCAACTACTTTGTACAATCCCGGTTTTCCGGAAATAGAAATAATACCTGTTAAATCCATCATTATTTATAAAAATTCACTTCAAAAATATAAAATCTTTTACTAAAAACGACAAGTCTGTTAAAACCTTTCTTTGTTTGTGTATAAAACGTTTTTAGATTTCTGTAAATCTATCGATTACAGCTTGTGTTACTCCTGTATTTGAAAACCCTCCATCGTGATACAAGTTTTGCATTGTAACATAACGAGTTAAATCTGAAAACATTGAAATGCAGTAATTTGCACAATCTTCTGCTTTCGCATTTCCAAGTGGAGACATTAACTCAGAGTAGTTAATAAACTCATTAAATCCTTTAACACCACTTCCTGCAGTTGTCATAGTTGGTGATTGAGAAATTGTATTTACACGCACTTTTTTTGATAATCCGTAGTGATAACCAAAACTTCTTGCGATTGACTCTAAATATGATTTGTTATCAGCCATATCGTTGTAGTCAGGGAAAATTCGTTGAGCCGCAATATAAGTTAATGCAACAACAGATCCCCACTCATTAATAGCATCTAATTTCATAGAAGATTGCAATAATTTGTGAAAAGACAATGCTGATACATCAAATCCTTTTACGGTATAGTCGTAATTTTCATTTGTATAATGATTTCCTTTACGAACATTTACAGACATACCAATTGAATGTAAAATAAAATCCAATTTACCTCCTAAATGTTCCATTGATTCGGAGATTAACTTCTCTAAATCTTCAACAGAAGTAGCGTCTGCAGGAATAATTTTGCTTCCTGTTTTTGCTGCTAATGCATCGATTTCTCCCATTCGCATAGCAATAGGGGCGTTCGTTAAAACGAATTCTGCACCTTCTGCATGTGCACGTTCAGCTACTTTCCATGCGATAGAATGTTCATTCAACGCTCCGAAAATAATACCTTTTTTTCCTTTTAATAAATTATTTGACATATTAAATGCTTTGGGGCAAAGTTAAAAGAATCATTCAATTATCAACAAGAAAGTGACGAATGTTTATAGACAATCGCTTTTTGAAAACACTTTCTTGGTAATTATTTTACAATTCTAAATTCAGTTCTTCTATTTTCTTGGTGCTGTTCATCGGTACAAGTAGATTCTACTTTACCTTCACAAGCACAGTCATTAATCAATTTGCTTTCACCGTATCCTTTACCATAAATTCTTGAAGGATTTGTAATACGTTTCTTAATATACTCAGCAGATGATTTTGCTCGTCTTTCAGATAATTTTAAATTGTAACTAGCATCAGCACGACAATCTGTATGAGAACCTAGTTCTATTCTTAATGTTGGATTGTCATTCATGATTTTCACAATTTTATCCAACTCAAGCTGAGCGTCAGGGCGAATATCTGATTTATCCAAATCAAAATAAATAGGATGAATCTCAATCATATTAACCAGATCTTTACCAATATCTACCATGTCAATGCTGATTTTTTCTTGTATAGCGACATTACTTTTTAATATATCAGAGATATTTCTGGTAATAGAAAGGTAACCAGGTGCAGAAATTTTAATTTCATAGTTTATAGAATCACCATATTTTTTAGTATTTAACAATTGACTATGAAATTGACCTGCTTTATTTGTTGAAAGTGTTTCGTTAATTGTAGGATTTTTAGTGTCAATTATTTCAATTTTAACTCCTTCTACTGGCTTAGATGTTGATTTGTCAGTTACAGTCCCTGATAGTTGATAATCGGCTAAATAAACTTCTTTTATTATTTCTTCATATGATTTATTACAAGCTGAACTAAATTTTTCTGTTGAGATAATTTCCGTTTCATTCTTCATAAATGTAATTTCATAGTCACTACAAGGTACTAGAGGTGTTATAAAAGCACCATCTCTAGGACGCAATTCAAGTCTAGTAGGTTCTTCATTACAAGTAATACAATTCAACATCACATGTGCTGTTTCATCTAATGTGATAGACCCCAGTGTATGAATGTTTCCTTTAAGTATTGTTACGTTTTCAATTTTTGTTAATTCATTGTCAATTTCATAAATATCCTTTTCTCCCTTTCCTCCTTTTCTGAAAGAAGATAAATATCCTTTTTGACCATTTACAGTTGTTGTATAAAATAAATCATCTCCTGTACTATTAATTGGATACCCTAAGTTGATAGGATCGGACCATTCATTATTTTCATCTCTGACAGAAACAAAAATATCAAACCCTCCCATACTATTGGGGCCATTCGATGCGAAGTACATCGTCTTATTATCTATGAGAATAAATGGTGATTCTTCATCATTTGGAGTATTTATCTTAGGACCTAAGTTGAAAGGTTGACTCCAACTTCCGTCTGATAGTTTTACGATTCTATAAATATCTCTTCCTCCATACCCACCAGGACGTTCAGAAGTAAAATATATATTTTTTCCATCAGGTGTAACAGCACAATGTGTTTCCCAATATTTCGTGTTTACACCTTGTATACCAATGTTTTCTAATACTTGAAATTTATTTTTACTGAATTCAGAATAAAAAATGTCACCACCTCCGGAAATATCTTGGTAGACATAAATTTTTCGCTCATCTACACTAACTGTTATTGTTGCTTCATTAAGTTCTGGATCACAAAATGACATTCTTTCAGGTTTACTCCATGACTTATCAGGTTGTGCTACACTTAAATAGATATCCTCTGGATATTGATTTGTTTTAGGAGATCGAAAATCTTCCGTTTCTCCATTTTTCCAAGGTCTTCTGGAAGTAAAATAAAGTGACTTCCCATCGAATGATATTACTGGTGCATATTCAGGATATTCAGTATTTACAGGAATGTCTATGTTTTGAACCTTGTTACTTCTTGGAGTTTTCATCAATGATTTTGCAACTTCACATTGCTGTAAACCTAAATGAGCTGCATTTACTAATTCAGACTTTTTTGAACTATTTTGAATGAAAAGATTGTAGTTTTCAACAGCTTTATCTATTTGTTCATCAATATGATAACATTTAGCAAGGTGATAATAAACATCTGTAGGAGCTGCATCTTCTTTTGAAGAGTACATATCATAATTGATTTGTGTTTTTCTTTTTGCAATTTCGAAATGTTTTATAGCATTTTGAAAGTCATTTTTTGAGTAAAGTAAAACAAACCCCTTTCTATAATTGTAATTAGAGCTTTCAGGTTTTATACTCAATAATTTATCGATCATTGCTTCAGCATAATAGTAGTAATCTTCTTGTAAATAACGAGAAGATTCTGTAACCAGCTGTTGCTCATTTGATTTCTCAATGATTTTATTAACTTCTTCAGTACTATACTGAGAAAGCCCAATCCAAGGGATTAGGCTTAAAATGATTAGTTTAAATTTCATTTCATTATATTCTAAAATTCTCTATTTGGGTCAAATTGTTCTAGATAATCAGCGACTCTTCTAACAAATTGTCCCCCTAAAGCTCCATCAACTACTCTATGGTCATAAGAGTGTGATAGGAACATTTTATGACGAATACCAATGAAATCTCCATGTGGTGTTTCAATAACTGCAGGTACTTTTCTAATTGCACCTAAAGCTAATATAGCCACTTGTGGTTGATTAATAATTGGTGTTCCCATAACATTTCCAAAAGTTCCAACGTTCGTTACTGTATAAGTACCTCCTTGAATATCTTCTGGTTTTAATGTGTTATTTCTTGCATTGTTTGCCAATGAATTGACATATTTTGTAATTCCATTTAGATTTAATTGATCTGCATTTTTAATAACAGGTACAATTAAATTTCCTGATGGTAAAGCTGTTGCCATACCAATATTTATATCTTTTCTCTTGATAATTTTTGTTCCACTAACTGAAACATTAATCATAGGGAAATCTTGTATTGCTTTTACAATCGCTTCAATGAAAATTGGAGTAAATGTGATGTTTTCACCTTCACGTTTTTTATAAGCGTCTTTAACCTTATTTCTCCAGTTTACAATTTCGGTAACATCCGCTTCAACATAAGAAGTTACATGTGGTGAAACATGCGTTGACATTACCATGTGTTCAGCAATGATTTTACGCATACGATCCATTTCAATGATTTCATCTCCTGGATTTGGAACTACAATTGGTTCTTTGATATTTGATAAGAAACCTCCAGAAGTTGGGGCAACTTCTTTTTTAGCTGCTGGGGCTTCTACTACAGGAGCTGATTGCGTAGGAGTTGAAGTATTTGGACTTGTAGTTCGAGTTTCTAAAAATGATAAAATATCTTTTTTTGTTACTCTTCCACCTTGCCCACTTCCTTGAATATTATCTAATTCCTGAATTGAAATATTCTCTGTTTGAGCAATACTTTTGACTAAAGGAGAATAAAATTTATCAGAATTATTGAAAGTTACTGGATTATTTACTGTTTCTACAGCAGCAGCTACAGTTTTTTCAGCAATTGCAACAGGTGTTTCTTCTTTTACTGAAGTTGAAGGAGCGTCTCCTCCGTCTGTTGAAATAATCGCAATTACATCTCCAACCTGAGCTACCTGATCTACTTCAAAAAGGCGTTCAATTAAAATACCTTTGGCTTCTGATGGTAATTCATTATCTACCTTATCAGTAGCAACTTCAACTAGAGGCTCATCCATATCAACTGAATCACCAATGTTTTTTAACCAATTGGTAATCGTTGCCTCTGTTACACTTTCTCCCATCTTAGGAAGTCTTATTTCAAATTTTGCCATATCTAGATCTTATGAAGAAGTTGTTTTTCAAGTGCAAAAATAACTGATTTTTCTATTTGAACAAACATCAATTAGATGGTGTGTCCATTTTTTTCCACATTTTTATTAGAATATTTAAATCCTTTTGGACGGAATAGTCTCTTGCATAAATTAAATTTAATTTGTCTGCATGATTTTTTGATTGATTTAAATCGTTCATTATCGGATGTAAAACTCCATTTTTTATCTTAGGTAAGTTGTTTTGTGTTGATGAAAAAACATAGCCAACAAATGTCAATTGACCTCCTAAAATTGAAATTAAGTTTTTAAATAATTGTAGTTTATTCTTAAAAAACCAAATGCTAAATGGAAGTGAAATTAAACTTAATGATGAAATAATAACATCAAAGGTTCTTTTATTTCGAATGTTTTCGGGTTGTGTAATCGAATTAATATTTATTAAGTATAAGTCGCCAGCAGTGTCAATTGAATTACTACCAATCAAATAAAGACTATCTGGCTGAGCAATTTTAAAATCGATGTTTTGCGCATTGATTTTTGACATCCACTCAATGATAGTTTGAGCTCCTGTGTCTTTTGCACAAAAGATAATTTCATCAATTTTATGAATATGCGTTATTTGATCCAATTGATTGATTGTTCCTATGCTCCAATCTTCTTTTTCTTCTCCGATGGAAACGAATTCAACTCCCTCAATTTTAGAAATCGATTGTTTTAGAATGTCGCTCACTCTTTCTGCTTCATCTTTTGAACCAACAATTACAAATTTTCTGGCTTTTTCTTCAAAAATGCGATAGGAGTGGCCTAAAGCAAAATGAAGGAATAAACGTGAAATGAGAAAGTAAATAAAGACTAATGCTGAACCACAAAAGATGAAAAGTCTAGAAAATTGATAGGCTTTAGGTAGTAATGCATAAATAACCAATATGAAAATTGTACTCCAAAAAATCCCAATTGCAATAGATTTTAATTTCAATGGTTTGTTATATCCATTGTTGTAAAATATCCCTATCATCCAGGTGATCGTGTAGATTGGAATGGCAAATTTTAATACTGAATCAGGGAAATCAATTTGTTGTAATTCCCAACGGTGTGTTAACGCATAAAGTCCTCCAATTATTAACGTGAAATCAATTAGTGGAAGTGTTATTTTCTTAATAAATCTGGAAAAAACAGCCATTCCAGCTCTTAAGTAAATCGCAAGATTGATTAGGAAAGAAAATAATTTTGCATTCTTTTGAGAGAAATGTTTTTCTGCAAAAATAACCATTGCTCGATAGAATACAAAGACGTAATTCACTGAACTTTTTTTGGTGCTTTCTCCTTTGTAATGTATAATTCTGGTTTCGGGGAAATAATAATTTTTATATCCTCCTTTTATTATTCTGTAAGACAAATCAATGTCTTCACCATACATAAAGAAAGCTTCATCAAGAAGACCGACTTTTTTGAGTGTATCATTACGCATGAGCATGAATGCTCCACTAAGAATTTCAATTTCATTGGTTTCAAATTCACTTAAATGTCCTAAATGATATTGACCAAATCTTTTTGATTTTGGGAAAATTTTAGATAACCCAAAGATTTTATAAAATGCAACAAGTGGAGTTGGTAAGCCTCTTTTTGATTCAGGTAGAAATTTCCCTTTACCATCAAGCATTCGTACCCCCAAACCTCCAGCATCTGGATGTTGATCCATGAAGTGAATGACTTTTTCAAAAGTATCTTCTTCAACTACAGTGTCTGGGTTGAGTAGTAATATATATTCACCTTTAGAAATCTCAATAGCTTGATTGTTTGCTTTCGAAAATCCTTTGTTATCTTTATTTGCAATTAGATGATAATCGGGAAATTTTGACCGAACCATTTCAAGTGAATTGTCAATCGAATTGTTGTCAACAATAAAGACTTCTCCAGATACATTTTGCAATGCTCTTTTAACAGAGTTTAAGCACTGTTCTAGAAAATATTCAACATTGTAATTTACAATGATGATGCTAATTTTGTATGGGTAGTTATTGTTTGACATTCAGTTTAATACCTATTATCCAATCACGGCAATACAAGAAATTTCAACATTAACATCACTAGGTAATTTTGCAACCTGAACACATTCTCTTGCAGGAGGAGTTTCTTTGAAGTATTCCCCATATACAGCATTCATTGCAGAAAAGTCAGCCATGTCTTTTAAAAACACTTGGCACTTTACTACATTATTAAGCGTTAAATCCGCAGCTTTTAAAATGGCAGTAATGTTATCTAAAACCTGACGAGTTGCAATTTCTATAGTTTCCATGTTTAATTCTCTTGTGAATGGGTTGACAGGGATTTGACCACTAACAAAAACCATATTACCAGCTTGAATTGCTTGACTATATGGAGCTATTGGTTGAGGTGCTCCTTCTATATGAATTGCTTTCTTCATCTTTACTGTTTTATATAAATCCTTTTATAACTTTGTGCAAGTTTAAGCATTTAACTTTAGAAAGTGAAAGTCCTGATAGTAGATAATTATGATTCGTTTACTTATAACTTGTTTCATTATGTTGAAAAATGTGATGTTAATGTCATCGTAAAACGAAATGATGAAATTGATATTGCAGAAATAAATGAATATGACAAGATTATTTTGTCTCCTGGCCCAGGTTTACCTTCTGAAACGAATTTAATGTTTGACATTCTCAGAGATTATAGTGAGTCCAAGTCAATTTTAGGCGTTTGTTTGGGGATGCAAGGGATTGCTGAGTTTTTTGGTGGGGAATTAATTAATCAAGCAAAAGTGAAGCATGGAGTAGCTGTAACTGTTAAAGTTAATTCAAAATCAATTCTTTATCAAGGGATTCCTTCAGAATTTAAAGTAGGCTTATATCATAGTTGGTGTGTAGATGAAGTGAGCTTACCACACAGCATGGAAATAACAGGTGTTTCAGAAGAAGGGGTTGTTATGTCTATTCAACATAAAACCTTACCT
The DNA here is from genome assembly GCA_036758285.1 of Taishania sp. GTDB lineage: Bacteria > Bacteroidota > Bacteroidia > Flavobacteriales_D > Crocinitomicaceae > Taishania. The sequence continues at coordinate 66,988 of DAIOWV010000003.1, forward strand.
GTTTTTGGTGTTCAATACCATCCAGAGTCAATTATGACAGAGTTTGGATTAGAGATTATTAGAAATTTCTTAAATAACTAATGGCTTATTTTCGTTTTGTGTAGTATGCCCAAGTTACTCCAAGGGCAATGAAGCCTACTCCCATTCCGAAAGCTGCACCGATTGGTAGTGCATTGTACATCATACCAATTGCTGCACCAATAAACATACAACCAACAAAAAGCACTCCGCCGATTGATGTTCCCATTTTTGCATTGTCTTTGTCTTCTTGTGACGTCATATCCTTTGATTTTTATAAGCAAAAATAAGAAAAAAGATTGAAATTTAGTCCTGTTGAAGCTTGATAAATCAGTTTTAAAAGATGTATCTTTGCGAGGAATGTCAAATAAAAGTATATGCTTGGTTTAAAAATGCCGACTGACCCACGTTGGGTTAATATTGCTGAAAAAAATATTGAAGAAATATTGATTGACCACGCTTTCTGTGAACAAAAAGCAGCAAGTAATGCTATTTCGATTATCGTTCAATATCCGCATTATACAGACTTAGTGAAGGAAATGACAGCAATTTGTCAAGAAGAAATGGAGCATTTTGACATGGTTCATCAACAACTTTTGGACAGAGGTTTGAAATTAGGATTTGAGAGAAAGGATCCATATGTAAATGACCTTGCTAAATATTTGAAGCAATATAAAAATGATGGTTCAAGAAAATTACATTTTGTTAATCAAATGCTTTTTGCAGCAATGATTGAAGCGAGAAGTTGTGAGCGTTTTAAGATCTTAAGTGAAGAATTGAATGATGCTAATCTACGTGTTTTTTATCGAGATTTAATGGAAAGTGAAGCCCGTCACTATACCACATTTATTGGATTTGCAAGAAAATATGGTGGTAAGGTAGATGTCGATGCACGTTGGCAAGATTTACTCGAATTTGAAGCCTCTTTGATGGAGAAATACGGAACCTCAGAATCTATACACGGATAAAAATACGAAACATGAAATTACAATTAAAACGTCCACTTGCAGTTTTTGATTTAGAGGCGACAGGTTTAGATGTAACAAATGATCGAATTGTAGAAATTGCAATTTTGAGAATTGACACAGATGGAACAACAAAGGAATATTCTAAACGTGTCAACCCGTTGATACCAATACCGAATGAAGTGTCTTTGATTCATGGAATTTTTGAAAAAGACATTATTAATGAAAAATCTTTCAAGGAACTTGCTACTGAAATAGCTGATTTTTTAGGAGATGCAGATTTGGTAGGTTACAATTCGAATAAATTTGACATTCCTTTGTTGGCTGAAGAATTCTTAAGGTCTGGACATCCATTTGATATATCAACAAGAAAATTAGTTGATGTACAAAATATTTTTCATAAAATGGAGCAACGAACGTTGGTTGCTGCGTATGCTTTTTATTGTAATAAAGAATTAAATAATGCACACCAAGCCATGGCAGATGTAAATGCTACTTGGGAAGTATTACAAGCTCAACTTGAAAAATATGAATCAATCGAAGGAAATGTAGATTTCTTAGCTGATTTTACGAAGCTTGGTAATTTTGATATCTTAGATTTTGCTGGACGTATTGCAGTGAACGATAAGGGAGATGCTGTATATAATTTTGGAAAACACAAAGGTCGAACGTTGATGGAAGTGAGTGTTTTAGAACCTGGATACTATGGGTGGATGTTAGATGCTAATTTTCCGCTGTATACGAAACAAGTTCTGAAAAAAGAAATGGATAAAATTAGACAAGCTCAATTACAGAAGAAGCAAGAGCAAAACCAGGGAAATGAAACAGATATTGCTTCAAAATTAGAAGCGTTAAAAAATAAATTTACAAAATGAAAATAATCTGTATAGGTCGCAATTACGTTGCTCATGCAAAGGAATTGAACAACGATGTTCCTACGGAGCCAGTTTTCTTCATGAAACCTGATACGGCATTACTTAGAGATAATGATCCATTTTATTTTCCAGATTTCACAAAGGATTTACATTATGAATGTGAGGTTGTTGTGAAAATCAACAAAGTAGGAAAGAATATTCAAGAGAAATTTGCCTCTAAATATTATAGTGAAGTAACACTTGGTATTGACTTTACTGCTAGAGACTTACAAACAAAAGCAAAAGAAAATGGATTGCCTTGGGAGATGGCTAAAGCTTTCGAACACAGTGCGCCTATTTCATCTGTTTTTATAAATAAAGAAGGTCTTGATTTGAATCAATTAGAATTTCATTTGAACCTAAATGGAGCCACTGTTCAACAAGGAAATACACAAGATTGGATTTTTAACGTTGATAAAATCATTGCCTATATTTCTCAATTCATGACTCTTAAAACAGGTGATTTAATATTTACAGGAACTCCATCAGGAGTAGGAAGTGTTAAAATTGGTGATCACCTAGAAGGATTTATCGGAACGCAAAAAATGTTTGATTTTGAAATTAAGTAATTTTTTGTTGATAGAATTATTATAAAGTTAACACGATACATTAACATTTTTTTTAGTTTTGCTAGGTGCTGTACTTAATGCGGACTAAATGAAAAAAATATTCTTACTACTGGGATTTTTGTATTCCTTTTGTGTACTATCTCAAGGTTGGGTTCCTGTCGGAGCTAGATCTAATTCACTTGTAAATGCTTCTGTTGCAATTTCTGACGTATGGTCTTACCACCATAATCCTGGTGCTTTAGCTGAATTAACACAAACATCTGTAGGTGTGAGTTATGAAAATCGCTTTCTATTAAAAGAATTACAAAGTCAAGGTGTTGCATACGCGCAACCATTAAAATATGGAGTTTTATCTGTTGGAGCTCAATTCTATGGTTTTAAACAATACAGAACACAGCGAATAGGAGCTGGTTACAGTTTGAAATTAGCCGAAAAATTATTTGCTGGAGTTCAAATGAATTATCAAGGACTTCAATTAAATGAAAATTACGGAAATAGACATGGAGTAACTGCTGAAGCTGGTGTTTTAGCTCTGTTTACTGATAATTTAAGAATGGGTTTCAGCATCACAAATATCGGTAGAATGAGGGTGAACGAATATCAAGATGAACGTTTATCTACAAACTTTAGATTAGGAGTAGGATACAGCATTTCTAATAAAGTACTTTTTCTTTTAGAAGGTTCTAAAACTGTGATTGATAAAGCTCGAGTGAAAGCAGCTGTTGAATATCAAGCTGTAAAAAACTTTTATGTTAGGGCAGGGGTTGCAGGTGCTCCCATCGAATGTTCTATTGGTTTTGGTTATAAATGGAAAACGATTTCTATCGATGCGGGATCTTCTTATCATCAAATATTAGGATGGTCTCCAAACTTTTCTTTAACATATACAGCAAATAAGATTAAGAAAAATGATTAGGAATCTTCTCATATTATTTTTTATTGGTTGGTTCGGAATAAGTTTTGGGCAAGATAAAAGTTCAATCGTTCAACAGCGAATAGAGTTTATTTCAGAACAATTAGAATCCGAAGAGATTGATTTAACGGATGTAGTAGAAATTTTATATTACAGACTAGAATCGCCAATTAATCTAAATAGTGCAACGAAAGAAAGCTTACGAGAGTTGAATTTATTGACAGAAGTTCAAATCAACGATTTATTGCTTCATAGAGAACGCTTTGGAAAATTAATCTCTATCTACGAACTTCAAAGCTTGAAGTATTGGGATATGGAGACAATTTACATAATACTTCCATTTGTAAAAGTTGATGATAGATTAGATCAGTTACATGTTTCCTTTATAGAAGCGATCAAAAGAGGGAACTTTGAATGGTATAATCGTTATCAACGAATTTTGGAAGAGAAAAAGGGATATACTGCACCGAATGATTCAGTTCTTAATAACAGTAATTCTTATTATCACGGAAATCCAGATAGATATTATACCAGATTTAGGTATTCTTATCGTACAAACTTAAGTTTTGGTTTTACTGCTGAAAAAGATCCAGGAGAACAGTTTTTTAAAGGCTCTCAAAAAAATGGATTTGACTTTTATTCAGTTCATGCTTTCTATAAAGGAGGTAAATATATCAAATCTGTTGCCTTGGGTGATTATCAAGTCCAAATTGGTCAAGGGTTAAATCTTTGGTCTGGATATGCCTTTGGTAAGACTGCTGATGCTGTAAATGTTAAGAAAAATGCAAACACTTTAAAACCTTATACTTCTGTTGATGAGGTTCGTTTCATGCGTGGTGGAGCAGTTGATTTGGCCTATAAAGATTTTCAATTGTTAATGTTTGGTTCGGTAAAAAAAGTAGATGGTTCCATTCAATTTACCGACTCAGTAATGACTGATGATCTGGATTATGAAGTTGGTAATGAGTATGTCTCTAGTATTGGTTTGACAGGCTTCCATCGTACTAATTCCGAGATTGCTCGAAAAGGATCTTTAACTGAAACAATCTATGGTGGTAATTTAAGATATGAAAAACGAAATTTACATATTGGGGTAGCAGGTGTTAACTGGGGATATAATAAAGATTTTAATAAACCAGTATTGCCATATAACCAATTTGATTTCAGAGGAAAGAATACATCTTCTTTTTCAGCTGATTATAGTTATGTTTTCAGAAATATCCACTTCTTTGGAGAAGCCAGTTATGTGACCCACTCTAAAAGTTGGGCAAATATTCATGGAGTATTGTTGTCACTAGATTCAAGAGCAACATTAACAATGGTCTATCGTAATTATCAAAGAGGATACGAAACTTTTTACAATGCTGCATTTGCTGAGTCAGGAAGAATGGCAAATAATGAATCTGGATTTTACACAGGACTCAACCTTAATTTTAGTAGGGCATGGGTTTTAAATGCATATTTTGATATGTTTAAATTTCCTTGGCTGAAATACCAGGTTGATAAACCAAGTTATGGTCATGAATTTTTAATTCAACAAAGTTTTAGACCAAATCGTAATTTAGAAGTTTATGCCCGTTTCAGACAACAGATGCGACAAAAAAACAGTCGAATCTCTGATGGTACTGTAACTGGAATTGAAGATGTCACACAACGAAATTATCGAATAAATCTTTCTTATAAATTATCAGATGATTTTACAATTAAAAGTAGGGTGGAGTATGTAACTCTTGATCGATTAAGTAGTGCTCATGAAAATGGAATATTATTCACTCAAGACATTTTGTATAAACCAAAGAAATTACCATTCGATTTGACATTACGCTATGCTCTGTTTGATACCGATAGTTATGATTCAAGAATGTATACATTTGAAACAAATGCATTATATGTATTCTCAATTCCTGCTTATTATTATCAAGGAAGTAGAGCGTATGCCTTAATCAGATTAACATTATTCAAAAAAGCAGATTTATGGGTACGATATGGTGTGTTTTTATACAATAATGTGAAAACACTTGGTACAGGGCCAGAGTTTATTAATAAAAATCAAAAAACGGATTTAACGGTTCAATTGAGAATCAAGTTTTAATGTAACTTATACCAATAGTATGAATGAAAAGAATCTAGTGTACTTATTACGGGTATTAATTGGTTTGTTTTTACTGAATGACTTCTATTTTTCTACCATATTCTTCATGGAATACTTTAAAAATTGGAAGGAACCCTATGCACTCTTTCAATTAATAATAGCAATTTTTTATTTACTTAGAATAATACTGTTTAGTGTCTTTTTAGTAAATACTAGAAACTTGTCTCAAAAGATAATTAACCGAATGCTAATTGTTTTTTCCATTTTGTTTCTTTTTTCATTTAGAAATATTTTTTTTGGAGGTATAATTGTACAAGCCCAATTCTTTCTACTTTTTACCACAATCTTAATACTTTGGAGATTATTATCGATGTATAGAAATAAGTAATTTTAACCTTGATTTTGATTTGTTTAGTGATTGTTTTATGTGGATTTCATTATAAATTACTTTAATTCAAATATCTCTTTAGAGGCAAATACGAAAAAGATTACTAAATTTGCAGTTGATTTTTAATTTTAGATGTTTTCTAGCATCAATTTTTTAAATGAATGCAAAAGATTAGAGTAATATTTCTTTTAGTCGCAATAGCGTTTTTAGCATTTTCTCATTATAATAATATAGAGGTAGACATCTATTGCCCAATTGAAGAATTGGTTGAAGATGTGGAAGCTAAAGTTTCACCATTGATAGACGATATCGAAGACGATGTTGCTAGTCTTAAAAATTCTAGGATGGTATTCTTTTCAAATTTATAAAAGTCTGAAAAATCAAATCAATTATTATTTTCAGACTTTTATAAATTTGAAAAGAATACCATCCGAAAATATGAACTAGAGTTTGAGCTCTGGAGTCACGAAGAAATTTCTTATTTACATCGATTTCAATTGTATTGATCCGTTTATTTTTCACTTTAGACCTTGATATTTAGGTTGATAATTTAAAATTTACGAATCAAACAATTAAAATAATGAACACAAAGTATTTTGTAGTTTTAATAGCATCGTTGCTATTTTTATCTTCATGTAAAGACAATACAAATAATAATGAAGAAGGGGTTATAAAGACCTTGCCAGTTTTAACAGTAGACAAAAAAGACACAATCGTATCTAGTAAATTTGTTGCAGATATACATGCAAAAAAGAATGTAGAAATTCACGCGCGTATTTCTGGCCTAATGGATCAAATCTATGTAAATGAAGGACAAATGGTTCGTAAAGGGCAGACTTTATTCAAGTTGAGTGATGCTGAACTACAAATTGAGCTACTAAAAGCTCAGGCAACCTTAAAAACAGCTCAAGCAGATTTAAGAATGGCAGTTGTCGAATTAAAACAATTACAAATTTTATTTGATAAAAAAGTAATTGCAGACAACGAATTAGAAATGGGGAAAGCGAAACATGAGGCAGCAGAAGCCAAAGTAGCTTATGCAAATGCGGAGAAAAATGCTATTGTTCAACAAATTAGCTTCACAACAATAGTTTCTCCTTTTAATGGTGTTATTGATAAAATTCCATTAAAAGAAGGAAGCTTGGTACAAAATGGTTCATTATTGACAACTGTTTCTGAGCTGGAAGATGTATTTGCTTATTTCTCGATTCCTGAAAATAGTTATTTTCAAATGATTGCAGATAATAAACTTGGAAATCATAGAGATATCGATTTAGTTCTACCGAATGGTTCTAAATACAATCAAAAAGGACTTTTAGAAACAGCTGAAGGTGAAATTGACAGACAAACAGGGTCAATTCAGTTTAAAGCAAAATTCTCAAATCCTGATGGATTAATCAAACATGGTACTTCTGGTAAATTAATTATTTCTGAAAGTAAATTAGGAGCAATTATCATCCCTCAAAAATCTGTTTTCTCAATTCAAGATAAACGCTTTGTTTTTATTGTTGAAAAAAACAATATTGTAAAAATGAAAGCGATTACTCTGGGTGGAACACTGGAAGATTCTTACATAGTCGAAGGAGGTCTTAATGAAGGTGATGTTATCGTCAAAGAGGGAACTCAATCATTACGCGACGGGGAGAAAATTAAGACAAAAAAACATACTAAATAATTTTTTCTCTTTAAAATCAGATTATTATGGTAGAATTATTTATCAAACGAAAAGTATTGTCGTTGGTAATATCTTTGTTTTTCTTATTGTTAGGATTACTAGCTATTTTCCAATTACCAATTACTCAATTCCCAGACATTGTACCCCCTTCAGTAATCGTACAAGCAAAATATACAGGAGCGAATGCTGAAGTTTCTGCAAATGCAGTAGCACTTCCACTAGAAAGAGCAATCAACGGTGTACCAGGAATGACCTATATGTCAACTGTAACGTCAAATGATGGTTTGACAATGATTCAAATTTTCTTTGAAGTTGGTACAGATCCGGATTTGGCAGCGGTGAACGTTCAAAATCGTGTTACAACAGTCTTAGATGAGCTTCCTGAGGAGGTAATTAGAGCTGGTGTTACAACTGAAAAGGAGGTCAATAGTATGTTGATGTACTTGAATATTGTGAGTACGGATAAAGATCAAGATGAACAATTTATTTTCAACTTTACAGATATTAATATCCTTCAGGAATTAAAACGTATCGATGGTGTTGGACGTGCAGAGATCATGGGACAGAAAGAGTATTCCATGCGTGTTTGGTTGGATCCAGAAAAAATGGTTGCGTATAATATTTCTGCGAATGAAGTAATTGATGCACTTCAGAAACAAAATATTGCAGCAGCTCCAGGTAAGGTTGGCGAAGGTTCTGGGAAAATCAATAGTCAACTTCAATATGTAATTAAATATACAGGGAAGTTTTTCGAACCAGAACAGTATCAAGAGGTTCCATTGCGTTCAAACACAGATGGTACTATATTGAAATTAAAAGATATTGCAGATATTGAATTTGGAGCAATGAGTTATGGGATGGTGTCAAAAACAGATGGACGCCCTTCAGCTTCTATTATGATGAAACAGCGTCCAGGGTCAAATGCTTCTGAAGTAATTCAAAACGTAAAAGATAAAATGGCAGAATTGAAGGAAACTTCTTTCCCTCCAGGAATGGATTATAATTTGGCTTATGACGTATCGAGATTCTTGGATGCATCAATTTCTGAGGTTTTGAAAACCTTGATTGAAGCATTTATTTTAGTTGGATTAGTCGTATTCTTATTCCTACAAGATTGGCGATCTACTCTTATTCCTGTATTGGCTGTTCCTGTTGCATTGATTGGAACATTTGCATTCATGTCCATGCTAGGTTTCTCCATCAATTTATTAACGTTGTTTGCAATGGTATTGGCGATTGGTATTGTGGTCGATAATGCCATTGTTGTTGTAGAGGCCGTCCATGTAAAAATGGTGGAAGAACATATGGCACCACTTGAAGCAACCATAAGTGCAACAAAAGAAATTGCTGGAGCTGTAATGGCAATTACATTGGTGATGTCTGCGGTGTTTATTCCAGTTGCATTTCTTGACGGTCCTGTTGGGGTATTTTATCGACAATTTTCATTAACACTTGCAATTAGTATTGTAATTTCAGGAATTAATGCGTTAACGTTAACTCCTGCATTATGTGCTATTATTTTAAAACCTCATGACCACAATGCAAAGAAAGGAATGTTAGGTAGATTCTTCGATAAATTCAATAATTGGTTTGATCGTGTAACGAATGGATATACGAATATATTATCCAAATTTGCTACTCGAACGTCAATTACGATTGGTAGTTTAATTCTTTTTATTGCATTAACTTGGGGAACAACAACTTTTTTACCTTCCGGATTTATTCCAATGGAGGATCAAGGAATGCTTTATGTCAATGTTACAACACCTCAAGGTGCTACCGTTGAAAGAACTGAAAAAGTTCTAGATGAAGTATCTCGTGTTGCTGCTACAATTGATGGTTTTGAGAACGTTACAACACTCGCAGGGTATAGCATAGTTACGGAAATTGCAGGTGCTTCATACGGAATGGGTATGATTAACTTGAAAAATTGGAATGAGCGTGATATTTCTGTTGTAGAATACATTTCTGAATTAGAAAAACTAACAGAAGATATTGCTGATGCAGAAATTGAAGTTTTTGCTCCTCCAACAGTGCCTGGTTTTGGTAATACAAGTGGTTTCGAATTGAGAATGCTAGACAAGACTGGAGGAACAATTGAAATTACGGATGAAATTGCAAAGAAATTTGTAACAGAATTAAATGCAACTCCTGAAATCAAAAACACATTTACAACGTTCGATGCTACTTTCCCTCAATACATGATTCATATTGATTACGATCTGGCAGCGAAAAAAGGAATTTCTGTTGATAATGCAATGTCTACATTACAAACAATGTTAGGATCTTACTATGCAACCAACTTCATTCGATTTACTCAAATGTATAAAGTAATGGTGCAAGCAGGTCCTGAATTTAGAAGAAATCCTGAAAGTATTTTAGATATGTATTTGAAAAATGATGTTGGTGAAATGGTTCCTTTCTCGACTTTCATGAGAATAGAAAGGGTTTATGGGCCTGAGGTTTTAACTCGATACAATATGTATACTTCTGCAATGATCAATGGTGAACCAGCAGAAGGCTTTAGTTCTGGAGATGCAATTAAGGCAGTTGAAAGAGTTGCTGAAAAAGTATTACCAAGAGGATTCGAAATTGAATGGTCAGGGATGACACGTGAAGAAATATTATCTGGAAATCAAACCATCTATATTTTTGGATTATGTCTACTATTTGTGTACTTATTATTAGCTGCACAATATGAAAGCTTTATGCTTCCTTTCCCAGTGTTACTGAGTCTTCCAATTGGTGTTTTTGGTTCGTATTTAGCATTGGTAATTGCAGGATTGGATAATAATATCTACGCACAAGTAGCATTGGTGATGTTGATTGGTCTACTTGCAAAAAATGCAATTCTAATTGTCGAATTTGCCATTGCTAGAAATCAAGAAGGTTTTGGAGTTGTTGAGGCTGCAATTGAAGGTGCAAGACAACGTTTCCGTCCAATTTTGATGACTTCATTTGCATTTGTTGCAGGGTTAATTCCTTTGTGTTTAGCTTCTGGTGCTGGTGCGATAGGAAATAGATCAATTGGTATGGCTGCAGCAGGAGGGATGCTTATTGGAACAATTTTCGGTGTAATTGTAATTCCAGGATTGTACATACTTTTTGCGAAAGCAGGTAATAAAAAAACTGAAGGAAAATGAAAAAAATAACAGTAAAATATACTACGGGAATTACATTTTTGTTAGTGTTACTAACAGCATGTTCACTTCCTAAAAACATAGATGTAAAGGATGCTAAACAACTTCCTGAAAAGTTTGATAATCAAATAACACAAACAACTCAGGAATTCACACCCATTACATTAAGTAATTATTTTGATGATCCTGAATTGATTTCTTTATTTGATCGCATTGTAAAGTCAAATCCTGATTTTCAAATCCTTCAACAAAGAATCTTAATTGCTAATTCTCATTTACAAAGAGCAAGATTGGCATTATTACCAACGTTGGATTTAAAATTGGATGCATCTGGAACTAAATTTGGTGATTATACAATGGAAGGGGTCGGTAACTTTGATACCAATCTTTCTCCCAATATCCAAGAAGATCAAAAAATTAGAAGGGATGTAACTCCTCAATTGTGGTTGGGAGCCCAGGTTTCTTGGGAAGCAGATATATGGGGTCGTTTGAGAAATAAGAAAAAGGCTTCTCAACAGCGCTATTTTGCTACACATGAAGGAATGAGGTTGCTTCAAAATCAATTATTTACTGATGTTGCTGATTTGTACTATCAATTGGTTGCAATGGATAAAAAATTAGTCATCTACAATCAAAATTACACGGTTCAACAAAAAGCTTTTGAAATAGTTTCAGCTCAACGTCTTGCAGGAAAAGCCACCGAATTGGCAGTGCAACAATTTGGGGCTCAATCGCAAAATTTATTAGCTGAAGTTGAACAAGTAAAAATTGATGTTTATGCAACTGAAAAAGCATTATTGAGCTTAGTAGGTGAATATGGGGGAACAATTCAACGAGGTTCAAATTTTATGTCGAATCACACTAAAATATTGAATCAAGCAATACCTGTTGATTCGGTTATTCACAATCGTCCGGATGTCGCAGAAAGTTATTATGAATTATTAGCAACAAACGCAGATGCTAAATCTGCAAGAGCAGCATTTTTTCCTAAATTGCAGATAGGTGCTTACGGAGCAATGAATTCTTTTTCACTAGAAACCTTTTTTAATCCGGGTTCTTTAGCATGGCAATTATTAGGAGGTTTAACTGCTCCAGTGTTTAATCAGGGGCAATTACGTCAAGATTTTTATATTGCGAATCGCACACAAGAAATGGCATTTTATAATTATCAGAAAAATATTCTAACTGCTTATAATGAATTAAGTATTCTTTTGAATCAAGTTGCTGGTTATCAGCGAATATTAGTGTTTAAATCGGAAGAAGTAGCGTATTTGGACAGAGCCGTTAGCGTGTCAAATGATTTATATTTAACAGGTTATGCAAATTATTGGGAAATTATTAATTCTCAAAAGTTAAAATTACAAGCAGAATTGGATCATGTAGATTATGAATTAAGTAGTTCAAAATCTTTGGTTCAACTATTCAAAGCCCTTGGTGGTGAAGTGAAATAGTTCGTATTGATTTTTATAAAAAGGCTGTGTAATATTACTTTTACACAGCCTTTTTGTTTTTTGATAACTAATAATCTCCTTTTAAAATTTGCTTAATTGATGATTGGTCTATATTCAATAGTTCTAATATTCTTTTTGCTTTTGTTTTGTCTTTGATTTTAGCTTTATCAAATTCCTCCATAAGTCCACAAACAAAAAGGCGTTCATTAATCGTCATTCCACCAAGAGAAATTTCAGTTTTACTAATTACATTTAGTATTTCCTCATCTGTCATTTCTTATTTTCTGAAATTTGTACTAATAATTTGAATGGTCAACTAATATTTCGAGAATGATAGGGGTAGTAAATTAATAACTACCAAGATATCTTCTTAAGAACCATTCAGCAAACAGAATTAAAACGATTAAAATGAATAATGTGAAATATTCAATTAATTCATTAAAAGATGATTCTTGATAGCTTACCGAACTAAAATCTTCTCTATTTTTCAACTCTTTTATGGCAGATTGATAATTTTTCAATGTATGAAATGAACCTTTTGTTTTTTCTGAAAGTTGTTTTAGTAAAATATGATTCGCACTGTTTTCAGACTGTTCCAAAAATGAAGGTTTAACAACAAACTCACCCCTTTTTTCGTGATATTTACCATTAATAGTTGTATGTGCTTTCCAATTATATTTTCCAGCTGGTAAATTCCCTAAATCTAGTTTGTAAGTTGTTCCAGAAGCTCCAAATTGTAGTTTCGATTCTTTTCCATTTTCAGAATATAATATGAAATGAACTTCTGATGTTGTTACTGGTTCTAAAGAAGCGTTCAATACTGTTGCATTGACAATTACTTTTTCATTTGGAGTAAAGCTTTTTGGTAATGTTACTCTAAATGGTTCTGTATTTTGCTTCACCATTAAAAATTGACCAGTCTTAGAAATTAATTCGTCAAAAGATGTAACGTTTTGATTTCTTGCATACTCAGTTAATTTCCATTTCCAAATTCCTTCTCCATAAATAAAACCATATTTATAAGATTGTCCGCTTTCAGTTCTACCATTTGAAAAGAATATTTGAGCATCTTTCTTAACAACAGGACCAACACGTTGATAAACCAAGACGGCAGCATCTTTCGGAGTTTTATAGTTCCCAAATTTTGATTTCAAAGGAGGATAGTAATTAAAAGCTTTTTTTAAATCTTCACTGAATTCAAAATGATTAAAACCATCATTTATACTACCTTCTGTATCGTCTAAATTATTTCCTGCAGGGATTTCAACTCCAATATTCATTTGATATAATGAAGATGAATTCGATTGTGAACCAACAATGAATAATTTGGAAATGTTGTTGTTTAAAATCGCTTGTTGTAAATCTCTAGTTACATTTAATCCTGGCTCATGCAACACAATTAAATCAACATTTTTTAAATTTCGATCCCAATCTGATAATAATTTAAAATCAACTTCTAAGTTTTGGTCCTTATCCCAAACTGATTTTAATGCAGATACATCAGGATGTGGAGCAGATGAAAGAATCAATATTTTACTTCTAGAATCAATAACTTCTACATAAATAACACGTGTATTATTCTCATAGTTGTATTCATTGTCTTTGTGAGTAAGTTTTACTGTATATCTCTGAATTCCTGGTGAACTAGCATTTAGTAAAAATGTAACTTGTTCGTAATCACTTATTCCATCTTTAAAATTAATTGTTTGAGAAGCGATTTTCTTCCCATTTGATTCAATTGAAATTTCAGTTGAAGTTTTTCCCATTTTAATCCCTTCAACATCAATGATAACAGGGAAATCGTTTTTCAAAAACGCAACATCATTGTGAGAAATGTGTTTAATTAATTGATCTCTTTTTGCTACTGTATCACCAACCCCAAGTGTAAAAACGGAGGTTGTATTATATTTTTCTACAGCATAAATCGGATTTGTACCAGAATTATAATTTCCATCAGAAAGCAATAATACACCAGCTAAATTTCTACTATAGAATTCATTCTTCGTTGTTTCGAATGCTTTAGACAAATCAGTGATTTCTGAATTAAATTTCCAATTCTCCGACAAGGTAGTTGGGATTGAAGAAAATGTATAAGATAGAATGTCAAATTTATCAGATAGTTCACTTTTTGCTGCCGTTATAACTTCATCAATAAGTTTTTTTACTGATGCAGAATCTGAATAGTTCAACATTGAAGAACTGTCATCAACACCAATAATTAAGATAGGTTTTTCTTTTTTGTAATTGAATGCTTGAAATATGATGCCAAATAGAAGTATGGCAATTAAGAAAATTGACAAACTTCTAAGTGCAATTAAGATTATTCGCCAACGTTTTGACAAATCTGAAACCCAACCATTTGTTTTTTTTGAATACAACCACATTGATAAGGATATTGCAATTGCAAGAATTGGCAATAACCACCATAAAGATATATCTGAACTGAATCTCATTCGAGTACGAAAATACAAAGTTATTCTAGAAACTTACTTAAAATAAATACAACTTTTTTCAAGGTTTATTTTATTGAGGTGTAAATTCTCTTTAGTTTTTGATTACTTTTTTATTAAATATTCCTGTTTCTGTTTCAATAAGTAGATTGTAATAACCGTTTGACAATTCCTGCATTGAAATTTTATTGTTTTCTAGTTGAACAGGAATCAATTTACCTGTAATATCAAATAGTTGAATCGATTTAATTTGAGATTCGGATAAAATATACAATTCACTCTGTGTTGGATTGGGATAAATTGAAGGAACTAAAATTTCATTTTTTTCAATTGACAAATAAATTCCAATACCTCCAGCATATGCTTTACAATCATCGACACCTGTTGTGTAACAATCAAACATCCCAAATGTAGGTTCCGTTAAAATTAAAGTGCTATTGGTCTCACCAGGAATATCATTGCCATCAATTGTCCATTGATATGTAGCATTAGAAGAAGTTGTTGTAAGTGTCAAAAAATCATCTGAAACTTGAATAGGATCAATTGTTTCTACTGTTAATTGAATAACATTTATTGTGTCAGAAATGGCCTCGCAACCATTTGTATTGTAGGTTTTTACAAAAACATCACCAGCTGTGTATTGTGGATTTGTAAAAGAAGTACTCCCATTTGACCATACTACAGAAGAGATTGTTTCTGTTGTACTAAAATCAAAAAGTGATGGTCCAACACAAAGTGAATCATTCCCAGAAATTGTAACTGAATATTCTTGATCTAATAAGATGTTATATGCATTTACTGAACCATAACCATAGGCATTATTCGGTAAAGTCCCTGTAAATGCATTCGATGTTGATTTTGTTTTTAATAAGTTGATGTATTCTGCATAATTTCCTTTCGAACAACGTTCTAAGTAAAGCGCAGCTATTCCAGCTACAACGGGACTTGCCATTGATGTACCTCCATTTCCAATGTGCCATCCACCAACGTCCATTCTGGTGAAATTTGACGGATTTTGAAGCATTACAATGGGAGCAACAGACAACATCACATCTCCAGAAGCTGTAATATCAGGTTTAATTACATTCAGACGGTTTGGGCCTTTACTTGAATTTGGACTTAATTTTCCAACGGGTGTTACATCGCTAGGACTATAATAACCTCCGGCATAGGTTGGAAATCCAGATCTATTTCTTGTATTTCCAACAGAAACGACTTTAGGTGAACAATTCCAACTAGAAACAATTGTTTGGTTTGCATCAGGTAGTTGATAGTGAATAATCGACGGAATTACGGAACTAGATGGTAGCACCTCAATAATTTTATTGTATCCTAAGCCAGAACCAGACCATAAATCGTATTTCCCTGAACCAATTGTATATAATCCATATAAGTAATTTGTAGAGTCAACATTACTAAACAAAACTTGCATATGGAAATTACCATCTTCGATTTCTGTGTAAATTTCTAGAGTTGCGATTCTATCCCCATTTGAATTTCTCAACGTGTCGAATATCGGAGTTCCCAATGAACTCATTGCAGGTCTATAGTTTAACGTAGCTTGAGTTGAATATCCATTTGATGATGAAATTGCTTTAAATGCATATGAATAAGCCGATTCAGAAGAATTTGAATATAAGTCAAAGAATATTTTATTGGCTCCAAATGAAGAACTTGGATTGTTTTGAAACCAGACAAAAGTTGTATCATTAGTTACGTTCCCTTGACAATGGTAATTTCCGAAATTTCCAGAATTACCACAAGCTGAAACGACAATTCTTCCATCTTTTTCGTCCAATAAATTTTCTATTCTTACCGAAGCAGGGTCTGTGCCATCATGACTTCCTAAATAGGTTCCAACACTTAGATTAACAACCGCTTTTTTACCTAATGAATCTGCAACTTTAAAAACATATTCACAAGCATCCGCAACTGTTAAAGTCCAATTCGGTAAATTGAAATTTGTTTTAATCATTATTACATCAGATTCTGGAGCCACACCTTGGTTGTAATTGGTAGCATTCCCATTACCAGAAGAAGCTCCTGAAACAGTACTTCCATGACCTCCAGCATCAAAACTTGTACATTGACCAGCATTGATTTGAGTACTATCCCAAACAATTCCGTATCCATAAGAAGATAATGTACCTCCAGTAGTGACAGATTGATCCCAAATTCTCAAAATTCGTGTTTTTCCATTTGCATCTTTAAAATCCGGATGATCGAATTCAATTCCTGTATCAACAAATCCAATTATGATATCCTTTCCTTTAAACGTAGAAGACAATCCAATTCCATCGTGTACTTCGTTGATTTGATGATTGGCACGCATGGAGTCATTTAGTAAATGTGGTGGAGCATATTCTATTTGAAAATCAGGTATTTCATTATTCTTGTAAGCTTTATGAAGCTGATCTGTTGAAGCTGTGAAATAAATCCATTTTTCATTTTCAGAATTTATTTGCCATTTATTTTTTAAAATAGCTGTTTTGTAGATTGCTTGGTTCGGTAAACAAAATGATGAATTTAAACTTTTTTGATTTTCTCCTAACTGATTAAACCCAAAGGAATTTGATTGGCTTATTGATACAAATGAAAGTAGTAAAAATCCAATCAATGTAAATGTTAACTTCATAAAATGTAAAGTTTTAGTAATATTTTTTATTTCTCCAGAATAGTAAAAAACAATTTTAACCATTCATCAGTCATTTTAACCAGATATTGTAAAAATAAGACGTAAAGATAAAAAATGATAGTATTCATGGACTTTTTTTTGCAACTTTGAGGAGTTTTAAAAGATTTTATTTATCCAATAATATGAAAAAGAGAATCATTCAATTAAGCTTGGCAGTTTTTGCATTAGGAATTACTAATGTTTTGAACGCTCAAGAGGTTAAAAAAGAAGTTGTTAACTGGTACAACGGTAAAGATGGTATGCAAACAGAACAAGCATACAAATTATTAAAAAAACGACCTTCTCAAACTGTAGTTGTAGCAATTATAGATTCAGGAATAGATATTGAACACGAAGATTTAAAAGGTAAAATTTGGGTCAATGAAAAAGAAATTCCAGGAAATGGAATTGATGATGATGGAAATGGATACATCGATGATGTACATGGTTGGAACTTTTTAGGAAACTCAAAAGGAGAAAATCTTAACCAAGCACGTTTAGAAAAAACGCGTATTCTTGCTCGTTTATCTAAGAAATTTGATGGTGTAGAAGAAGCTGATGTAAAAGATGCCGATAAAAAAGA
>DAIOWV010000004.1:0-28893 GCA_036758285.1 Taishania sp.
TTTATAATCTTGAAAATAAAAATACAAAAAAAAGTCCCTCCAAATGGAAGGACTTTCAATTAATATTCATCTTCATTAAAGAGAAAATCATCTTTTGTTGGATAATCAGGCCAAATTTCTTCTATACTTTCATATATTTCACCTTCATCTTCCAAATCCTGTAAATTCTCAACTACTTCCAATGGTGCTCCGGCTCTGATTGCGTAATCAATCAACTCATCTTTAGCTGCTGGCCAAGGAGCGTCTTCCAAATATGATGCTAATTCTAATGTCCAATACATAATTATTTGTTTTAAAAGGGGTTTATTCCAGCCGCAAAAGTAATTTTAATTTGAAAAAAAGCAAATTTTATCTCTAAAAGTTTTTGTTAAGAAAACTAAACATACCGAAGTTTCAAGGATACGTCTGTATTCTTGTTTAAGAAAAATTTAAAATCATCAAATTTAGGTTGACTCCAAGCTGTGTGATAATAATTTGAAAATCCAAATCCTTCTTTTGGTTTAAATAGTGAATAATCCATTTCCTTGTTACTATTTTCATCGTCTAAAATAGCAATTCCATACGTTCCTTCTGGGATATCATTAATTTCATAGTAAATTGTTTTCTCTTTCATTTGACCTTTTGGCACCTGAACAACTTTCCATGGAGTTTGATTATTAAATGATTCCTGACTTCTATAAAATTGGACTTGAATTCTCCCAGAGGTGTTTCTGATATTTGTAATCTTCAACTTAATCGAATACGATTGATTCAATTTCACACCTGTATTGATTAGCGCAACGAATGAAAATAAAACAATTAAAAACTTCATATTACATTTTTATTTTCTAGGAACCCAAGGTTTTTCTTCTGCATTCAAATCTAAGGTTAACTTACGACTTAAAACAAAGATATAATCACTCAATCGGTTTAAATATTTCATAACAATTGGTTCAACTGGTTCTGTCTGATTCAAATCAACAACCAATCTTTCAGCTCTTCGGCAGACACATCTTGCAATATGAGAAAAAGAGACTGTTGAATGTCCTCCAGGAAGTACGAAAAAACGCATTGGTTCTAATTGTCCTTCCATTTCATCTATCCAATTTTCAAGATTTTCAACATCTTCAGTTCCAATATCGGGAAGTTTCATTTTCGATTTTTCAGGATCCGCAGCCAAATGTGAACCAAGTGTAAATAATCTGTCTTGTACTTCTAAAAGTTGATTTTTCATTTCCTCCTTTTCGACAAGATCTCTCAATAAACCAATATACGAATTTAATTCATCAACAGTACCATAAGATTCTATACGCAATGAACTTTTTAATATTCTCGTTCCTCCGATTAAACCTGTTGTACCTCCATCCCCTTTTTTAGTATATACTTTCATTTGTTTGCTGTTAATCTATTTAATTGTATTGTCAATTCACCAATTCTTGCATTTTTCCCAATATTCCTGATATTTTTAGCTGTCTCAGTATAATATTGATGACTGTTTTTCAAATAATTTAATTGAAATTCAATCCAAGACTGTTCTGAAAGTTCAATTCCAGAAAAAATATTTAATTCTGTTCTCAAATGAGAGGCAATCATTTTGTAATCTGCCCTCCCTAAATAATCATGATCAGCATCACACATCACTTCTTCCAATAAATTTTTAGGTATTACGTGTGATTTAGTAGCTAAAATAATATCCGAAATGATTTTAATTTCTTCGTGTGAATATCCAAATATTGGCAAGTTGTTTTTTGCTAACTTAACCGCATAGTCCTCATTGTCATTATATTTCAATATAAATCCTGTATCATGATAAAGAACTGCTGTACGCAACAAATAAATTTCATATTCTGAAATCCCTTCCAGCTTTGCATATCGAATAGCAGCTTTTTCTACGTTTAATGTGTGCTGTACATCATGATAAACCAAATCTTCAGGTAATAAAGCCTTCAGTTTATTTAAAATATCGGCACGCATGTTATCAAAATCAATCGTAGGAAGTCCACATTTTTTTCTTAACTCAGCCCCTGATAACCTGCCAAATTTATTCAAAGCAAATTTAGACTTGATTGTCTTCAAAAAATACATTTCTACATTTCCACCTCTTTTCAAAATATCAATCTCACCCCTTTCTTCAAGATTAAAATAAGACTCTATTTCTTTCTTAACATCTACAGTAATTGTTATTTCTCCTGGTAAACTTACGCGTTCTGCTCTTGCGGCAATATTCACACTATCTCCCCAAACATCAAAAGAAAATTTTGTTTTTCCAAGAATACCAGAAACCAATGGTCCGGTGTGAATTCCTATTCTAATTTGC
Organism: Taishania sp.; assembly: GCA_036758285.1. Taxonomy (GTDB): domain Bacteria; phylum Bacteroidota; class Bacteroidia; order Flavobacteriales_D; family Crocinitomicaceae; genus Taishania. The sequence goes on from DAIOWV010000004.1 coordinate 2,297, forward strand.
CAAAAATCTTTTCCCATTGCCTTTGAAACTTTCGCCTCATTTTCAACATATTGTTGCATTTCCAGAGCTGCTAAACAAGCTCTGATTTCTGGATTAGGTTTGTTTTCTGTTACTCCAGCTAATGCCATATAAGCATCACCAATGGTTTTAATTTTTTCAATTTGATACCGTTTTGTTATCTCATCAAATACGGTGAAATATTTTTCTAATTGTCTCAACAAATCTATTGGTTCAAGATTTCTTGAAATAGCTGAAAAATCGACAAAATCGGTAAATAGCACAACTCCTTTTTCAATTCTCTTCGGTGAAAATTTACCATAGGTATTAAAGTCCTCTAATACGTTAACCGGGAAAATATTAGTAAGCAATTGACCTATTCGCTGATCCTTGTAAAATAAAGATTTATAAACTTCAATTTTTGCTTTAACGAGATTAGGATTAAACGGAGTGATAATAAAATCTACTGCACCACTATTTAATCCTTTAACCATCTTAACTGCTGAAGTCGAATTTTGAGTAATCAAAATTTTATAGGTGTTGGGAGAAATACTTTCAGACTTTAATTCTCTTAGAATTTCCATTCCTGTAAAATGTTCACTATCTAAGTTAATTAAAATAATGCCAACTTCTCGTTTTCGAACAATTGGAAGCGCTTCCAAATAATCATTCGCTAACAACACATTATTTCCTGATCCCGCAAGGATTTCTTTTAACCCATTTGCAGTAACGGTGTCATCATCAATTATTAAAATATTTAAGAATCGTTCAATTGCCATAAACTATTTTTTACATGAAAATTGTTCGCAACATATAATCTCTCAACCGCATTTCTCTCTGACCTTCCTTTAAAGAGAATTTAAATCTAGGCTTCTCATAATCAGTCAATACAACTTTAATTTCAAACAAGACATCATCTCTTGAAATCAATAAATCCATAGACTTACCACTTTCCATTCCTTCAACTAATTTCTCAAAATCACTTTGGTTTACTCTTAATCCATTGCATCCTATGATTTCATCATTTGGACTCAATCCTGCATTTTCTGCTGCTGAACCAGCTCGAATAGTACGTACAAAAACTGATTTTCCCGATTGCGAAAGCGTAGCTCCCAATGAAGAAGTCTTAACGCTAATATTTTCTACATTTAAGCCAATTTTACTATAAATTGCATTGTAATCAGGCACTTTCGTTCCATAGATATAATCATTAAAGAATGAGGTTAAATCCATATTTAAAAAACTAGAAATTTCTTGTTGAAATTCTTGTTCAGTAAATCCTCTTTTTAATTTCTCAAAATATTTTGCATACAATTCTCTTAAAAAATGATCCAAACATTTTTTGCCATCATATTTATCAATAATCATTGCATCAAACAATGCAGCAATTACACCACCTTTAGAATAGTATGAAACTGTCGTATTGGAACTATTTTCATTTGGTCGATAACCTTTAATCCATGCATCAAAACTTGCATGAGCAACTGGTTGAACTCTCACTCCTGGAGAACCTTCAACATAATTAATACTCCCCATTAATTTGTTCAACATCATATTTTTATCATAAAGTCCTGCTCTACGTAAAATTAATTCATCGTAATATGATGTAAAACCTTCCATTACCCATAGTAATGACGTATATACTTCTTGATCATAATTGAAAGGTCCTAATTCAAATGGTCTGATTCGTTTTACATTCCATAAATGGAAATATTCGTGTGCTACCAATGACAAAAATCCTAAATAATTATCCGAATTATAAGTGTATCTATTTACAGATAATGTTGTAGAATTGATATGTTCCAAACCTCCTTGTGCATCAGTAACATTATGAATGATAAATACATAATTTTTATTTGGATTTTGACCAAAAATATTCGTTGATGCTTCAACAATTTTCGTCATATCCTTTTTTAGAGTTGACACATCATAGTTTCCCCAACCGTACATTGCAACTGTATGAGGAATGCCCGCAGCCTCAAACGAAAATTCTTCATGATTTCCTATTTCAATTGGACAATCAACTAAATAATCATAATCGGAAAACGTAAATTCTTTTGTTAAACCATCTCCAAGAACACCTTCTCCTGATTGTGGTAATGCTGTAGTTATCTTTCCAAAAGAAGAATGTGGAATAATCTTCAATCTTCCTGATTTGTTTCTTGTTTCTTCAGTGTACATAAAAACTCCTGTACCACTAACAAAACCATGAGTCAAATCTAAAAAACTCGTACGAACTGTTAACTCAAAGGCATAGACTTCGTAGCTGACTTTTACTTCTTTTGCTTTTCCCCTGCTAATTGACCAAGCATTTTTTGTTTTTTTCGTTACAACTAATTCTTTCCCATTTTCATCAAAAGCTTTCACTTGGTTGATATTTTTCGAAAATTCTCTAACTAAATATGAACCCGGAGCCCAAACAGGCATTTTAACTTCAATTTCTTCTGTTTTATAATCTTTCAAAAAGAAATCTACTTGAAAATAATGATTTACAGGATTTTCCATTCGAAGTTCATAACGAGCAGTTTGAGCTTTACTTATGTACGAAAAAATACTGAAAAATGCAATCAATAAAAAAAAACGAATCTTCATACTAATTTTGTTTCAGCTATAAAAATAATAAAAAATACTTCTAAAAATGGGAGAGTTATAAGATTCCATTTCTTTAGCATTCACGTTCTTTCACAATTAGAAACGAAAATGTTTCTTATTTTTTCATTATTTTTGGGCAAAACCAAGAAAAGAGTTATGAAAAAAATAATTTTAAGTTTATCGATTACACTTTCAATTTTTAATCAATCATTCGCTGAAGAAGGGATGTTAATTCCATCATTAATAAAAGCATTCGAATCAGATATGCAAGCAATGGGAATGAGATTAACAGCCGAAGAAATTTATAGTGTAAATAATTCAAGCTTAAAAGATGCAATCATTCATTTTGGTGGCGGTTGTACGGCTGAATTGGTTTCTAAACAAGGACTTTTATTGACCAATCATCACTGTGGTTATTCTCAAATACAATCGCATTCTTCATTAGAAAAAGATTATTTAAAATATGGATTCTGGGCAAAAACCAAATCAGAAGAATTAGCAAACAAAGGTTTGACTGCCTCTCGAATGGTTAGAATTCAAGATGTTACGAAAGATGTATTGTTTGGCACACAAGGAATTACAGACAAACTAAAATTACAAGAAATATTAACAAAAAGCACACAAACGATTATTTCGGAAGCTGTAAACGGAACTCATTACGAAGCAGAAATACAACCTTTTAATCAAGGAAATGAATTTTATATGATTGTAAAAGAGACATTTAAAGATGTACGATTAGTGGGTACTCCTCCGAATTCAATTGGAAAATTTGGTGGCGACACAGACAATTGGGTTTGGCCTCGTCACACAGGTGATTTCGCTGTTTTTCGCATCTATGCTGGAAAAGATAATAAACCAGCTGAATACAGTACATCTAACATACCTTACACTCCCCTGCATTTTCTAAAAATTGCCTTCAACGATAGAAAAGCTGGAGATTTCACAATGGTTTATGGTTTTCCAGGAGAAACAGAACAACACGTCGCTTCTGATTATTTGAAATTCATCATGGAAAAAGAACGTCCTGCGAGAATCAACATGCGTGAGTTATCATTGAGTGTTATTGATCAAGCAATGCGTCAATCAGATGAAGTAAGAATTAAATATGCTTCAAAACAAGCTAGAATCGCGAATGCATATAAAAAATGGATTGGGCAAGTTGATGGTTTAAGACGATTAGATGCGCTAACAATTAAGAAAGAACGAGAAGAAGAGTACATTCAACGTGCAAATAGTAAGGAAGAATGGAAAAAAGAATATTCAAATATTGTAAGTGAAATGAACAAATTGGTTGCTTCATCTGTTGATTATGAATTTCAATATTCGATGTTAATTGAATACTTTTTTACTGGTAGTGAATTTTTAACACAAGCAAGAAAAATTGACCAATTGAAAAAAATTGCTGAGCAAAAACCTGAAGCAATTGAAAATTACAAACAGCGACTTATAGCGGAAGCTGAAGGTTTCTTCAAAAACTATGATGCAGCTGTAGACCGTAAAATTTTTGAATTACAAACAGAAGCTTACAATAAATATATCAAAACCCCTTCTACTAGTAAAATCAATAATCCCTCGAATAAATACAATTCTGAGTTAATTTTCACGAAATCGTTTTTAACAAATAAAGAACGATACATCGCATTTATTCAAAAATTCAATGCTAAATCATTGAAAAAACTAAATCAAGATCCTGGATTTGCACATTTCAGCTTGTTATTTAACGATTTTATAGATCAAAACTATTCGAAATACGAACAATATGACACTCAAATGGCTGAGCTTTTGAAGATTTATGTAAAAGGAAAACTTGAAATGTTTCCTGATAAAAAACATTGGGCAGATGCGAATAGCACACTGAGAATCACGTATGGAAAACTGGAAGGATCTAAGCCACAAGATGGAGTACAATATTTAGAATATACGACATTAGATGGTGTAATTGACAAATATTATTCTGGAAATCCAGATTTTGAATTACTTCCTGAAATGTTAGAATTACAAAAGAAAAAAAACTATGGTAAATATGCTCAAGATGGTGAATTGTGGGTGTGTTTTACAGGTTCTAACCATACAACCGGAGGAAATTCAGGATCGCCTGTAATTGATGCAAATGGAAACTTAATGGGATTAAATTTTGACCGTTCTTGGGAAAGCACAATGAGTGACTATATGTTCGACCCTTCACGTTGCAGAAATATTACTGTAGATATTCGTTATGTGTTATGGGTAATGGATATTTATTCTGGTGCTGGTCATTTAGTTGAGGAAATGGAATTGGTAAAGTAGGATGATTAGACGATTCAATAATCCGATGGTCTGAAAAATATAAAGTGTAGCGCATCTTGTAATATAATTTAATTATGACATATCCATTTATTCCAATAGGGCTTATTGCAGTGTTTGCAGTTGTTCTTTTATATCTTTTGTTTGTTAAGAAAGATATGAAACTGTTTAAAAAGGTCTTATATCCTGGATTATTCTTTACTATCATTTGGGGTGTCATTTATTATTTTTGGATGCGTTAACTTACTATAAACTAAATTTAGAGTATAATGTATGTTTTTACTTTATTACTCTTATTCAAAACATGAATTTACTTTATACTTTTATCGTTGTCATTCTCTCTACTTGTTATTCATGCAGTAATTCTTCTACAAATGCTCAAGTGAAGCCTTCAACAGAATCAATAAATTATGAAGCCCAAAGAGATAGTATATTGTATGAGAATAAATATGGTAGCATTTACTTCACAAGAGATACATCTGCCCGTTTTTACAATTGGTTCAATGATGACGACTCAAAATCAGACTTATACAGCACTTATTACACATCTTTTTTAGATGAATGTGCTCAAAAGAATAATTTCAAGTTTAAAAAAGTAAATTCTGGATTTACCAACAAACTCTGGATAACCGCTCATAACTTCAACCATGAACTTTGTCTTTATAGTCCATCAGATTGGTTTACAATGTCTACATTAAAAATTACAGATTCAACCATTTTTGACATGAGATCTGCTGATCCGTCTTGTTATCTAATTGAATCTCATCAGAAAATTTCTCCCACAACTCATTTATTTAAAACGAAAGAGGCATATTCATTTACTGATTTCGAATTTCAGATTGAGATTTTAGATAAACAACAAAAAATTTCACTTTGGAAAATTACAGACAGAGAAAACAACTTTACCTCAGAGGTTTTGAAAATCGAAAGTAGTACAGCAAAAAACTATCCATCTATTGTTGAAGATTGTGGAAATCAAAAATGCTCATTTAATCAGCAGTTTAGTTATTTTTCGCCAATTACAGTTGAATTTATTCACGGATTAAAAAAATAAAACAATACTTACAACACACCCAAATACTCCTGCAGAATAATCGTTGCACTTACCTTATCAATCATTGCTTTGTCCTGACGTTGTTTTTTCTTTAATCCACCAGCAATCATGGCATCAAATGCCATTTTCGATGTAAAACGTTCATCATGAAGAACTACAGGAACATTTATGAATTGTTTTTCTAAAGCCTCTTTTAATAAGTAAACATTTTGAGTGATATGGGCATCACTTCCATCTAAACGTTTAGGTTCACCTAGAACTATTTTTTCGATTTTTTCTTTTTGGAATAAAGCTTTCAGATAAGTCATCAGATTTTTAGACTCAACCGTTTCCAGTCCAAAAGCAATCATTTTCAACTCATCTGTAATTGCCAAACCTGTGCGTTTCAATCCAAAATCAATAGCGATAATTTTACCCATTACTTGAAGTTTTTCATTGCTCTATCCATATCACGTTTATCATCTTTTTCTTTTAAATCGTGACGTTTATCGTGCAATTTCTTTCCTTGAGCAAGTGCAATTTCCATTTTTGCCCAACCTTTTTCAGAAATGAAAATTTTCAATGGAATAACTGTATTTCCTTTATCTTTTAAGAACTTTTCAATCTTATTGATTTCTTTTCTGTTTAACAACAGTTTTCTATCCGAACGTGGTGAATGATTATAAAAACTTCCATTTTCATACTCTGTAATATGCATATTTCGAATCCACATTTCTCCATTACTAAAAATACAATACGCTTCTAGTATACTTGCTTTGCTTCTTCGAATGCTTTTTATCTCTGTTCCAGAAAGTTGAATTCCAGCAACAAAAGTATCAAGCAAATGATATTCAAATTTCGCTCGTTTATTTTTTATATTTACACTTGGTTGTGACATTGGAGAACAAAATTACAATTAAATTACAGATCGAAAATTGATTAAGTAATAATTTATGAAAAAATATGAGACTTTACAAATAATAATATACGTTATTACCCAAAAATTAGTTTTGAATCTTTGAATAAACTTACAATCCATTTCTATACATTTGTGAAGTGAAAATCCCATCTAAACATATTGAAAACGTTGTTGATCAACTTTCATCACTTCCAGGAATTGGAAAGAGGACAGCACTTCGTTTGGCATTAAACATTATGAATCGTTCGAAAGAGGAAGTTGAAGCATTTGCACTTTCGTTTATTGAAATGAAGCAAAATGTAAAAAAGTGTTCAGGTTGTGGAAATGTTTCAGACACACCGATTTGTAGTATTTGTTCTAATCCGAATAGAGACCACTCAATCATTTGTGTTGTTGAAGATATTCGTGATGTATTGGCAATAGAGTCAACCGAATCATACAAAGGAGTTTATCATGTTTTAGGTGCAATTATCTCTCCAATGGAAGGAATTGGTCCCAACGAACTCAATATAGATCCATTAATAGAGAAATCAGCATCTGGAGAAATTAAAGAAGTTATTTTTGCTTTAAGTGCTACAATGGAAGGAGATACAACCAATTATTATCTTTATAAAAAGATAAATTCATATTCGATTCAAATCACTTCATTATCAAGAGGTGTTGCAGTCGGCTCTGAATTACAATATGCTGATGAATTAACGTTGGGTAGATCAATAATTAATCGTCAACCATTTCAAATTCAATCTTAAAGTAAATTTGTTTTATTTAATTACATTCTATAGCTTCGCAAAAAATCTAAAAATCTATTTATATGTTAAAAGAATTTAAAGCGTTTATTTTAAGAGGTAACGTTATTGACTTAGCAGTTGCGGTTGTAATTGGAGCTGCATTTAATGGAATCGTTTCTTCATTAGTGGCTGACATCATTACACCACTAATTTTAAATCCTGCAATGAAAGCGACTGGAGCTGAAAATTTAGAAGGATTGGCATGGAATGGTGCTTTATATGGTAAATTCATTGCTACAGTTATTAATTTCCTTGTTGTTGCTTTTGTTTTGTTTATGATTATTAAAACAATGAACAAACTTCAAAACATAAAGAAAAAAGAAGAAGTTGTGGAAGAACCAGCTCCAGAAGTACTTACAAAAGAGCAAGAATTGTTGGCTGAAATTCGTGATTTGTTGAAGAAATAAAATCAACGTAAACAATACATAATTAAGCAACGTTTTTACACGTTGCTTTTTTTTTGAAATTTTTTTATCATTTTTTTTTTTGATTTTAAAGAATTATTTTATCTTCGACCTCAATAAATTAGTGTTGAACAGTATAAAATGACTACCATTTTTGTTGCCAAACTTGACTTTGGCGTAACAGATAGTGAATTGTTGGAATTATTTCAACAATACGGAACCGTTGCAAAAGCAACTGTTGCAAAGGATAAAGAGACGAATAAATCTCGTGGATTTGCTTTCGTAGAAATGCCAAATGCTGAACAGGCTTCAAAAGCAATCGAAGCTTTAGATGGCTATGCATTTAACGGACGCAAATGTGTTATCAAAGAGGCTGATGAACGCCCCAATAATAAAGGTGGTGGCAATGATCAACGTTTTCAAAAAGACAAAAAAGATAACAACTTCCGTCCTCGAACTGAAAACTCCTTTAATAGAGATCAAAAACCTTTTCAAAAAAATCCAAATTCTGATAGGCCTTCGCCAAAAGACGAATTTGCAATTCCAACAAGAGATGAAGATGGAGATTCTCCTTCACCAGTAGCAATTCCTAGTAAAGGAATTCCCGTTAAAAAGAAGAAAGAAGGTGATAAACCAAAAGCTTTTGACGACACTGTTGATGGAAAAAACAAAAAACAAAAAATGAATGCCTACAAAAAGAGTGGGAAAGATTCTCTTTATATTGATGATGAAGATTTGGATGATGAATTTGATTTATTTGGTCGTGAAGATGACGAAGAATTAGATGATGATTATAGCAAGTACCTTGTCAATCAAGATGATGAAGAATATGAAGACGACGATGAGGAATGGGAAGACGATGAGGAATGGGAAGATGATGAAATCTAATCAAATCCTTTCTTTCTGTTAAATAATATTTAAGCACCTTATAAAAAGGTGCTTTTCTTTTTAAGTAAATTTCACTTAACTCATTTTAAGCTAATACTATGTTATTGTTAATAACTTCGTTAATAAAGTAAAAACCATCGTTGCTAAAAAAAGAAGGAGACCAATTAACTTTGTACGAATACAAATTACAAAGCCATGTTGGGGACTTTAATAAAAAAGAAATTAACGGACAATCAGGTCGCAAATATATTTATCAATGCTTTATTTGAAACAGTTGATAATGGCTTCCCTGAGGTAGCACAGCTAATCAATGATGATGTTGCTTTTGTCAGGTCTCCCAATATTGAGAATAAAAATGATGGAGAATTTGCAATTATTACAATAGTTGGAAATTTATCTTTTCTAGAAAGTACATTTGAACCTGAACAAGCTGGTAGAATTGAAGATGTTATATTTGAAAAACTAGCTACTATTTATCAAATGTCAAAATCAGACTTTCAAAAACTTATCCGAGATTATCAAAATTTTATTCAACGTGTAAATCACCCTTCAAAAAATATGATTTACGGAATGTCTAAGGCCATTTTCCACAAATACAACCTGAATGACTTTCAAGATGAATATTTCAAGCGTATGCAAGCACCAAACCCTTTATTCTTAAAAAGAATGGACGAAGTTGTTGCTAGTTTTGTTTGGAATTGGGATGCTTTCTTTAAAAAATATCGAATCAACTAATCAAGTATCTTTTTAGGATTGCTTTTCTTTTTTACTTTTTAACTTAATTTGCTCCTCAACTTTTTTTGTAATCAAATTAAAAAGTAATGTTGTATCTTTTTCGGATAATTTTTGTCCTAATCGAATGACCTTACCCATGTAATCAAATTCAATCCTCTCTCCTCCCCTTACCCACGGAGAAGATTCCCAGGAAACTTGTAGCGACTTTGCTTTAGGTAATTCCATTCTAAATTTCTTTATGTTTTCAAGATAATAGGACTTTGCTCTACCTGCTTTTTTTGTTGCATTTTTAATTGTAAAAGAAAAAGCATCAATTTTTATATTTTCTGTACCCCACATAATCCATAAGAATGAGCGAGTTACTCGAATTGCATAATACAACCAAAAAGCCATGAAAATGACAATAATCAACTTTTCTTGTTGAGACAATTTCATCATAAAATAAGCCGAAATCATTGTTATACCTATTCCATACCACATAAAAATCCAAGCCCCCATAAGTGCTGTTACTAATGGTTTTTTCTCTGGATAAATTATGATTGTTGTTTTTTCCTTTGAATCAACAAAACTTATACGACTTCCAATCCATTTCATACTCATGGTGCAAATGTAATGAATTTATAAAATAATTTAAAATAGCTTTTCAATATATATATAAGGATAACGAATAAAATAAATATTAACGTCATACATAAAAAAAGGAGGACTATTGCCCTCCTTTTTTATCATTTAATTTAGTTATCTTTTCAAATAAACATATCCCTTATAAATTTCACCAGACTCTGATTGTTCACTAACAGCTCCTAATTGCATAATATAGAAATAGGTTCCTTCAGGAAGATCATCTCCACTAACATTCAATTTACTTTGTGACTTCCCATCCCAGTTATTTTGGTAGTTATCACTTTGAAAAACTTCTGTTCCCCAACGATTGTGGATCCAAATTTTAGTATTAGGATAACCATTCAATCCATCAACTACAAAAAATTCATTTGAGGCATCTCCATTAGGTGAAAAAATTTCAGGAATAACAATTCCACAAGAAATAACATTAATTTTTATTGAATCAACATCAGATGTACATCCAGATGCATTCTCAGCAATAACTGTATAGAGTCCACTATTACTTATTTGAGGGCTAGCTACAGAATAAGATGTACCTGTACCTACCTGAACACCATTTTGATACCATGTATATGTATATCCCGTAACAGGAGCTGAAACTGTCAAGTTTATTGACACATTAGAACAAATTGTCTGTTCTTTTGATGTACCAGAAATACCAACAACAGGAGCAGGATTTACAATAACATTAAATGAATCTATAGTAACATTTCCGTGAATATCTGTAACTGTGTAAGTAACTGTTGTTGTCCCCACAGGAAATATATCTCCACTATTGTGAGAAGAAACAGTACTTGCAATTCCACAATTATCAGTAATTGTTTCTTGCCATGTAACTGGTGAACCTTCACAAAAAATCATCAAAGGAAGACCTGTAATTGAAACAACAGGAAATTCACTGTCTGTAACCGTTACTGTGAATGAACAAGAATCAACATTACCTGAAGCATCTGTAGCTGTATAGGTAACTGTTGTTGTCCCTACAGGAAAAGTTGCACCACTCGCATGAGAACTTGTAAGCGTTGGTGCGCCACAATTATCTGTTGCTGTAGGAGTTGTTGTCCATGTTACGATTGCTTCACAAGAACCAGCATCATTTGAAACGATAATATTTGATGGACATCCCGAAATGACTGGTGCTAGTGTATCGCTAACAGTTAGAATAAACGAACAAGAATCAGCATTTAAACTGTTGTCTGTTGCAATAATCCAAATAGTATGGGTTCCTATACCTAAAACTGTTCCTGCAATTGGATTTTGAGTAACTGTAATTGTACCTGTTGCGATAGAACCACAATTATCTGTTATATTTAATTGAGAACTTGAAGTAAAGTCTGGAACAGAAATATCACAACTTGATGCATTGGTGTATAATGTTGTATTCGTAATACATCCTCCATTGAATACCGGAGGTAAAGTATCATTTACTGTTAATACAAACGAACAAGAATCCGCGTTTGAACTATAATCTGTTGCAATGATCCAAACTGTATGCGTTCCGACCCCTAAAACTGTTCCTGCAATTGGATTTTGAGTAACTGTAATCGTACCTGTTGCAATCGAGCTACAGTTGTCTGTTATATTTAATTGAGAACTTGATGTAAAATCAGGAACAGAAATATCACATGAAGCTGTACCTGCATAAAGAGTGGTATTCAAAACACAGCCTCCATTAAAGACTGGAGCTAATGTATCAAGGACGACATGAACAATCGCTGAATCATTTAAAAATCCTCCCTCACATCCTGATGTAGCTGTCTTAATATGAAAAACATTATCGCCAAAAGATAACAATGAAGCAGGCACAGTAAAGTTCAATGCTCCATCAACCAGAGCCGTCTCAATAATCCTTGTAGACAAAGTATCGCCATTCTGATAAAGTTCGTAAATGATTCCTGCATTTGCATTGACCAAAGTAATCACTCCACTACCACCAAAACAAATGGTATCGTTAAGTACTATTTTACCCAATGTATCTGGTAAAGGAAGAACTTCAATTAATATCGTATCTCTATGAAGAGTGGTTGTTGCACAACCAATACCACCCGTAAGTTGATAGTTAACAATATACTGAGTATTTGTATTCGGTGAAACTGTTATCTCATTTACGCCTGTATCCAAAAGAACTCCATTGATATCCCTCCATGCAATATCCCAATCGCTTATAGACAACGGTACACTTAAAGTCACGCTATCATTAATACATATTGAAGAATTAGTAGCAATAATCTCAGGGGAAGTTGCACTAACTCCAACATTTACATTACTTCTAGTTGTATAACATTGATTTTGAAACTCAACAATATAATCACCATTAGGAACCCCTGTAAAAGTATTTGATAAAGCATTAAGACTAGAAGCGTTAGTAGCTGTGTGAGTCTGTATAACAGTAACCCCATCATTAGCAAACAATGTATACGTAACAGGGTAAACTGGAGTTCCTCCTGTAATATTCGCAATAATTACACCTGTTCCATCAGCACATGTTGCTGCACTTACATTTGTAGTAACATTTTCGTAAGGAGGAATTGTAATACAAATACGATAAAATCTCCCCGTACTATTTGTATTCATGGCAGTTCCAGCATTAGCTACCCATCCACCCAAAGCTGCAGAATAGTCAAAATTATTCCCCGTATAATTAATCCATTGTGTTACTTCTATCACATAATTACCTGGAGCTAAATTATTCCAAAGTTTATTCGTAATACCTTCTTGATAACCACCAACCTCGGTTATAACAGCCCCTGTAGGATTTCCACTTGAATTTGCACGGGATAAATTCATCCTTATGAAAGACATATTTATATTTGTTGCATTCAAGCTAAACTGAATAGAATTGTTATTAGTACCACAACGTACTATTACATTTGTATCAGGATTATAAGTCACTAAATGACTTGGATTTATTGTGATTGGAACTATTCTATTATTTCCACACTTATCTGTTATTTCAACTTCGTATTGCCCTGGAGGCAAATCACCAATATTAAGACTATTATGTCTTGTTACATCTCCTGTTTTATTATATATTGCTGTAACAGGAAAATGAATTGTATACTCCATCGTATCCGCAGAACATGTATGTGTAGGTAATTTAGGTCTGATTACTACAGAATCACCATAAGTTAAAGATCTAACCGAAACTGTTAATGGATAATTAGGGCTATTGGGAGAACTTAAAGCTGGAGGTGTAACTCTAATAGAAGCTGTACCCTCCAGCACGCTCGTACCCACAGTTACATTTAAATGTTGCAACAATGGATCTATCGTTACTGGATTAACTACATGTATTCTGGTAATCGTTCTACATCCATCTGAAGCCGTGTAACGATAAGTTCCTGGACCAGGTAAGTCATAAACCACTTGGGGATTTGTTGCTGAAGTACCTTGACTACCTGCTAATGGATTTGATGGATTTGGAGAAAGTGGCACTGCTGTCCAAATACCTGAACCTACAGGAGTCTCTTGTTCTATGGTTATTGTATTATTATCACACAACAGCTGTCTAAAAAGATTCCCTCCTAGATCCGCATAACCAGTTAATCCAACCTTATATTCAAGGTTACAAGAATTATCCAATGAATTAATTTGAGTTACAACATTAAAATCCGTTCCTAAGGCAGCCATCGTGTATGTTTGATCAAAAACAGCACAACCATCCGTAACTCGAATTCGATAAGTATCTCCAGGATTAATACCACCACTATACCTAAAAGTTGTAACAAAATCATGAGTTAAATTTTGAGGAGCACCACCATTTACAGAAATAGTTGCATTTCCAGGCATTTTTATTCGTGCAATCTGACTCGTCCCATTTAAGTTATCATTAAACCTTATAGAGAAATCAAAAGCATTACAATTTGGAGCACATTGCGGTTTAATGTAGCGAATTACAGGTGTAAGTGAAAAACTTGATGGAACTGGAACAACTCCTCCACCTGCTGCAGTCGTCTGACAGCCTGACTGGAAATTAGCCAAATCGGTTATTGTAAATGCAACGGTTTCATTACCTGCAAACCCACAAAAAGACATCGATGTATTCGCCGAAGTATCAACAACATTTAAATTCGTTGAAGAAATAGTATATACAAAAGGTCCTATACCTCCATTTACGATTACATTTAAACAACCATCCAAAGATGAAGAACAACTCGGTGCTAATAATGAGGAATTACTTACCGTCATTGGGACATAAGTCGTTGTAAGAATAATTGGGTTACTACCCCATTGCATAGCTGTCGTCCCATCCCATAAATGTACGGTATAACTACCTGCTGGTAATGATGAAAAAGGTCCTCCATTGAGTGTTCCATCAGGTAAAATCTCTCTAGATAAAACAGTACCCCCAGGAAGTGTTAGAATAGCATTCCAACCAGTACAAGTTGAGGCTCCTGGAACTACAACATTAATTTGAGCATCTGCAGAACAAGTTCCATTTATTTGAGTGACCTGGAAATTAGCCAAATTACATTGAGATGATACACTAAAAGAAAATAAAAAAGTTAAAGCAAATACGGTATAAAAACTTAACGATTTGAGTCCCTTCCTTCGCATTTCAAAGTAATATTTTAAACGATAAAGAAAAGATAAAAAGACTCTGTAATTTTCCTGAAACTTCATCTTTACATTTAGTTTCAAACGGTCAAAAAAAGAATGTTGGAATTTAACATTACAAAGAAATTTACCAAAAGTGTTTGATTTAGTGTTGGAATTGTTAGCTTTCATATATGTAAGTTCTTGTTTTTTCAAATATACAAACTATCTCAAAAATACAATTTTTTTATGTTCTTTTTTTCTTGTCAATAGAAGATTTTTTCTCCTTTGCGGTCAAAACATAAAAGTTACATCCTTAATTTAAGTATTTGACTATTTAAAATTCAACTCTTTTTCCCAAACACTCAAATTTCCACATTCATCTTTAGCTACAATCTTAATTTGATGCAATCCTTTTAAATCTACAGGTACTTCAAAAAAAGCATATTTACCCTTGTGTTCATACTCCAATAAATACCAAACTCCATCAATAAACAAATCGCAATCTGACAAACCAGATTGAGAATCAGATATGGAGAATTTTACAATTTTAGTAATAACATTCAAAGATGTTGAAATTGGTTTAATCACTGGTGAAACCTCATCTGTTTGAATCGAAAAAGTACCTGAATTATTTGTTTTTGCAGTCAACCAGCCATCAGAATATGTTGTAGAAAGAGCTTTCTTACCACCTTTAGTAGAAACTGAAATATAATACTTTTCGACAGGAAGTTTGGGCGATTCCAATTTCATTTTAATCGTAATTTTTTTCTGTAATGACGTTGCTACATCGCAAATATGTGGAGTAGATGTTTTACTTAATTCATATGGTTCATAGATTGAGAACGAGTCTGCAAATACCTCCCAATTTTCATGTTTTCTGGTAAATGATTCATCTGGATACCAATATTTATCTGCTAATGGATTAAAATCAGGAGATTTATTTCCTGGCAATATTGATAAAACAAATGTTAAAACGGATTTATTTCCTTTTGGATCATATGCCTCAAGTCGCACTTGCTTCGATTCTCCAGGCTGAACAGACAAAACCCCTAGTTTATCATTGATGTAAATTTCAAGTGGATTACTACTATTTCTAAACGATTTGTGAAATTGCCCAGCGGCATTTAAATCCCTGTGAGAATTAATATAACGTGATCCGAAAAATGAAATCTCATCAGTTCTCTGACCAAAAAGAGTATCTCCATCAACGATGAGAAATGTCCCATACAAACCACATTGATTTTCAGCACCATTCAAGCGATCAATTATATCAAATGAAAAACCAACACCACCAAAATTTGAACAAAAATCAGCAGGTAATTTCAATGTATCTCCAGTTAAAACATATCCTTGCTTTGCTACAATAACAGGTTTTTCTAATACTTTACCAGGAATTAAATACCCTTGTTCATTCAAACCATATGCTCTTAATTTTCTTATTTCAGGTGCTCGTGTGTCTGACAAATCAAATGCATAAACAAGTGGATTTTGAGCATGTTCTGTTTTTGTATCACGAATTTCAAAATGAAGATGTGGAGCTGTTGAACCTCCAGTATTTCCTGACAAAGCAAAAACATCCCCTTTCTTCAAAACAACATCATTTGGTTTAAAAAATAGTTCAACTTCAAAATTCTCCGTCCGATACTGCTCAGCCTTTACCAATGAATCAAGTAAACCTGTAAACTTACTACAATGTGCATAAACACTTGTTTTTCCATTTGGATGATCAATATAAACCGCTTTTCCGTACCCATATGTCGAAACTTTCACTCTGGAAACGAATCCATCTTCAATAGCATGCAATTCAAATCCTTCTTTTCCTTGTGTCTTAAAATCAACCCCCATGTGGAAATGATTAGGTCGTAATTCTCCAAAATTACCCGCCAATATCAAAGGAATTTTCAAAGGAGAGTGATAGGCAGGATATTCTCTTTGTGAAAAACCATTCACTGCCAGAAAAAAAACAATCAAATAATTAATTAAGTCACGCATATTTCAAAATTAACCAGATATCCTACTACAATTAGCAGGCCTAAAAGTTAGTTTACACATCAGAATGTGGATGAAGAAAATTATTTACAATAAAAAACCCGTATTCAATTAAAATGAATACGGGTTTAAAAATTTCAAACAAATAGACTAAGATTCGCAGCTACTACAACTAACCAAACCTGTCACCAATTCCTTAGATACGCTCTGACTTCTTTGATAGTACAATGTTTTAATTCCTAATTTCCAAGATTCTATCAATAACTTATTCACTTCCTTTATTGGTAAATCTGCTGGAATATTCAAGTTCAAACTTTGCGCCTGATCAACGTATTTTTGACGAATTGAAGCTTGTTGAATAATCTCTAATTGACTTATTTCTTTAAATGTTTTAAAAACACCTTTCTCGTTATCATCCAATTCTTTTAAATGTTGAACACTTCCATTATTCAACATAATTGACCTCCAAGTATCTTCATTATCAATACCTTTAAGTTCCAACAATTCTTTAAGGTATTTATTTTTACGCATGAAGTTTCCTTTCGCCAAACCAGCTTTGTAATAATTACTACTAAATGGTTCAATTCCTGGAGAAATTTGACCTAAGATAGCAGAAGAAGAAGTCGTTGGAGCAATTGCCATGGTTGTTGTATTTCTTCTACCATAACCTTTCAACAATTCAGGTTCACCATAAATTCTCGCTAATTCCTGTGTTGCCTTTTCAGTTTTCTCATGCAAATATTTGAAAATTTCAGTAGTCAACTGTTTTGCCTCCATCCCTTCAAAAGAAATCATTCTTTTTTGCAATAATGAATGCCATCCTAACACTCCTAAACCTAAAGCACGGTGACGTTTCGCAAAATTATTAGCCGCAGCCAAATAATAATTACCTTCTGTTTTCTCAATAAACTCCTGTAATACAGCATCTAAAAAGAAAATAGCCAATTTTACCGCTTCAGTATCTTTCCATTCATCATACAACTCTAAGTTCATTGATGACAAACAACAAATAAAAGACTCTTCAGCAGTTGATGGCAACATGATTTCAGAACATAAATTACTTGCATTAATGCTCAAATTATGGTCTTTATAAACTTGTGGCTTATTGCGATTCACATTATCTGTAAAGAAAATATATGGCAATCCTTTTTGCTGTCTACTCTCCAAAACCTTTGCCCACAACTCACGTTTTTCTTTATCACCATCAATCATTTCTTGCATCCAATAATCAGGAACACAAACACCATAAAAAAGATTCTGAATGGGATTTCCAATGTTTTTAATTTGTAAAAACTCCTCACAATCTGGATGGTCAATATCTAAATATGCAGCAAAAGCACCTCTACGAACACCACCTTGAGAAATGGTATCCATCGCAGTATCAAATAGTTTCATAAAACTAACAGCACCACTACTTTTACCATTATCAGTAACAGCATTACCTCTTGCTCTCAAAGAACCAAAATACCCAGAAGTACCACCGCCAGTTTTTGTTTGCATAATAACTTCACCCAACTTGTGAGTAATGTCTTCAATGCTATCTGGAACATGAACGTTAAAGCATGAAATTGGCAATCCTCGTTCAGTCCCCATATTTGCCCAAATTGGAGAGCTCAAACTCATCCAACCACGCTCAATCATTTCTACAAATGCTTCTTTTAATTCTGGTTTAAACAAGCGTTTTGCGGCTGCTTCACAAACTCTATCAATTGCACCTTCTACAGTTTCACCTTTTAATAAATACCCTCGATTTAATATTTGTTCACTTTCCGAATTTTTCCACCAAAGTCTTTCCATTTTTCTTTTTTGTCAGGTTATATATTAAAATAAATCTTCAGCTGTTATACTTTTATCATGTTTCGTGTAATCTACAGGTCTTTTAGCAAAGAAATCATCTAAACTATTTGCGAACACTTCTTCCTCAAACCAACTCATTGGCTGATACTCTGCATTTGTGATATTAAAAATCGTATCAAAACCTACTTGCTTCATACTTTCATCAACACGGAATTTCATGAAATTCAATAAATCTTTTTTATTAATGATATCAATTTCACCCTCAATGAATATCCAATCCAAAATTTTTCTTTCAACCTCGATTGAATCAACTACAGCTTTACGAATCATCGCCATTGTATCAGCATCGAAGAAATCTGGAAACTCCTCTTTAATCGTGTTTACAATATAAATCCCTCCATTTGCATGGATTTGTTCGTCAACAGAAGTCCAAGCAATGATGTTACTCACATTTTTCATATACCCTTTAAATCGAGTGAAAGATAAAATAATCGCAAATTGACTAAATAGCGATACGTTTTCTATCAAAATGGTGAATAAAATCAATGAAACAACATAATCTTTTCTATCATCAGAACGAGTATTTTGAAGTACCCCAGATAAATACTCAACACGTTCTTTGATTACAGGGATCTCCATTAATTTTTGAAACTCATTATTGTAACCTAAAACTTCCAACAATCTAGAATATGCTTCAGAGTGACGAAATTCACATTCTGCAAAAGTACTACCCAACCCATTAAACTCCGGCTTAGGAAAATGATTATAAATATTCCCCCAAAACGATTTAACGGCCACCTCAATCTGAGCAATTGCCAATAAACTATGTTTAATAGCTGAACGTTCAGCCATTGTAAGATTTGAATGAAAATCCTGTGTGTCAGCAGTGAAATCTACCTCACTATGAACCCAATATGCTTTGTTAATTGCTTCTGTAAATTTCAAAACTTCTGGATACTCAAAAGGCTTGTAGTTAACTCTTTTATCAAAAATACTCATGACTGTATTGTTATTATTTTTTATTTTATTAATCTTCTTCTGAACAACCAGGGATATAACGTTTCAACGCCCTTGCAACACCATTTTTCCAATTGTTTATACTCCCTTCTAATTGCAAACTATTAATCAATTCCACAACTTTTTCGAGAGGCATTTCATAACGCAAAGTACCCGAAATCAATTTTGCATAATTCCAATATTCTGGATTGAATTTATGTGACAACCCTTCAATTGTTGTCTTGTACCCACGAGTGTTTTTGTATTGAAAATCATATCTCGAAGAACCATCAGCATCCTTACCTTTTATGATCCTACCATTATCAACCCACCTAGGTATTGCTATTCCATCCTCATCATCTAACAAACCTGTGAAAATCTCATAAGGTCTGCCATCAACCAACCCAATAAAAGCAATCCATTTTTCTTTGTTATTTTGAAAACGAACAACATCAGCCTCCAATTCGACAGGTCGATTTGTAGGAAACATAGAATTTGAAAAATTTTTATCTCCTTCAAATTGTTCGATTTTTTCTTTTTCTTCAGTTTGCATTTGATAAGATTTCATGAATTGTGATACCCAATTGCCAGTTTACAAATGTAACTTAATTAACAATTTAAAAAAAATAATTTTAAAAAAGTTTACAAAAAATAAACAACAAAATACTGATTGTTAGATTATTAAAATTTATCAACAATGAAAAAGTTTACAAAAAATAATAAAATAATTAATTTTAGGTATTGCAGAATTAAACATTTTTAGGTAGAGAGTATAACTCCCTTCATCTTAATCAGCACCACATCAGGCTTATCCGATTTTTTAATGTCACTTTAAAAAAATCGAATTCGTGATATCCCATTTCTACTACTTAATTTTTACTATTTTTGTATTTATTGCATACTAAAAGTCGTTTTAACTGAACATGAAATATAATCTTTCCGAAATCACAGAATTAATTCGTAACAGACGCACTATATTCCCTGAGCAATATAGTTCAAGAAAAGTACATAAAGAACAAATTGAACTCATCATCAATAATGCATTGTGGGCACCAAATCATGGAAACACTCAGCCATGGCGATTTCATGTTTTCACGGAAGGTGGACTTCAAAAACTGAGCGATTTCCTTGGAAAAACCTACTTGGAATTAACTCCCGAAGGCGAACAAAATCCAATGAAATTGGCAAAAATGATTTCACGTCCATTGCGATCTTCAGTTGTTATTGCTGTTTCGATGACTAAACAACCTGAAAGTAAAATTTTAGAAATTGAAGAAATTGAAGCTGTAGCATGTGCAATTCAAAACATGTATTTAACTTGTACAGCATACGGTTTGGGTGGTTTTTGGTCTACACCAAAACTTATTTACAAACAAGAAATGAATTCGTTTTTAGAATTAAATGAGCAAGACAAATGTTTAGGTTTATTCTACATCGGCTACCCTGAAGGAGAATGGCCAAAAGCCCACAGAAAACCTTTAGAATATGTTACCAAATGGATTTCAGAAGAATAAATATTAATAAAATAATAAAATAAAATGCGAAGCATCATATCGGTACTTCCGGATCATATAGCTAACCAAATTGCTGCAGGAGAAGTAATTCAGCGCCCCGCTTCTGTTGTTAAAGAATTGGTCGAAAACGCTATTGATGCTGGTGCTGAAAAGATTCAAATCCATATAAAAGACGCTGGAAAAACATTAATACAGGTTATTGATGATGGAAAAGGTATGTCTAAAGAAGATGCAGAATTATGCTTTCTCCGTCATGCAACAAGTAAAATACACTCTGCAGATGATTTATTTGCTCTTCAAACAAAAGGATTTAGAGGAGAAGCACTAGCAAGTATTGCAGCAATTGCACATGTTACTTTACAAACAAAGCAAGATGGATTTGAAACTGGAACTAAAATTTTAGTTGAAGGAAGTAAGATAATCGAAAATGAAGAAACTACCTACAATCGTGGAACAAGTTTTGAGGTTAAAAATCTATTCTACAATGTTCCAGCAAGAAGAAATTTTTTAAAATCAAATGAAGTTGAATTCAAACATATTAAAGATGAATTTGAACGAATTGCACTAGCACATTCCAATATCCACTTAATATTAACGCATAACGGCATAGAAATATATAATTTACGAAGCGTAGTTTTAAGAAAAAGAATAGTTGACATCATTGGTGATCGTCAAAATGAACGTCTTGTACCTATAAACGAAGACACGTCAATTGTAAAAATCACTGGATTTGTTGTAAAACCAGAATATTCAAAAAAAACCAGAGGAGAACAGTTCTTTTTTGTTAACAATCGTTATTTTAGAGACACATATTTCAATCATGCCGTAAGTAAAGCTTTCGATGGACTCAATCAACCAAAAACTTTTCCTGGTTATTTTTTGTATTTTGACATCGATCCTTCAAAAATTGATGTGAATGTTCATCCAACAAAAACTGAAATAAAATTCGAAGAGGATAAATACATCTATTCAATATTAATGAGCTCTATACGTTTGGCTTTAGGGAAATATAACATTGCCCCTACTCTTGACTTTGAAAGAGAACAAGGTTTTGATATTCCTTATCAAATGCATTCGCAGCCTGCTGTAGAACCACAAATTAATTACAATCCAAATTACAATCCTTTCAATACCGCTTCACAAAGTACATCGAAAGGGAGCTCATATTCTTCGAATAACAAATCATTGAATAATCTTGGATTTGGCAACAACAATACATCACAAGAAGATTGGAACAATTTTTACAACATCGACGAGATTGAAGAAACAAAAGAACCGGAACAACAAACAATTGAACTTGAAACAAGCGAACAAAAAGTCGATCAATACATTTTAAAATCACCATACATTTTCTTTCCAACAAAAAATGGGCTTATGGTTGTTCATGGAAAGAGAGCTTACGAACGTATCATTTACGACTCAATGATGAAGGAATTTATCATTAATCCAATTGCATCACAAACATTATTATTTCCATACGAAAAGGAAATTTCTAATGGTGAACAAACAGTTTGGGAAAGTCATAAATTGCTTTTGCATAGGCTAGGATTTGAAAGTTCATTTGAAAATGGTTTTTTACTTCTGAATGCTGTACCATCAATTTTAGAAGAAGAAACAATTAATGATTGTATTGATACCATTCTCCAACAACTTGCTTTTTCAGAAATAGACAAAGGTGAAATTGCACATTTACTCATTTCAAACATTGCAAAAAATGCTGGAAAAACAAAAATCATTGCAAACAATCAAGAAAGCGTGACCAACCTTACGGAATCACTATTTCAGTGTCAGGAACATGTTTATACTCCTGACGGAAAATTGATATTAAAAACAATTTCATTAACAGATATTCATCAATTATTTTAGTCGATTATGTTTAACAATATACCAGTTGTAACAAAAAATATATTAATTATCAACATACTTGTTTATGTAGTCATGATGGTTGGCATCAACATGGGACATGAAATGCTTCCGTTTTATTTAAGCACACATTACTTCAATGCACCAACATTTGAACCTTATCAAATTGTTTCACATATGTTTACACACAGTGCAACAGACATTTTTCATATCATCTTCAATATGTTAATGCTTGTTATGTTTGGATCGCATTTAGAAAGAATGTGGGGAGCTAAACGTTATTTTATTTTTTATTTCGCATGTGGAATTGGTGCATTAATCGTATATAATTCAATCGGAGTTATTGAAATTCACAACTTAAAACAAGCATTAGTTGCCGATGGTTACAATATCAACCTTGTAAACGAGTACCTTTGGGGTGGTTCCGTGAAAGAATTACAAATAAATTCTGCAAACAGTCAAGAACTTTACAACGCATATTATTCAAAAGTTTTTAGTTCAATGGCAGGAGCATCAGGAGCTATATTCGGGCTTTTAGCAGCTTTTGGAGTACTTTTCCCCAATACAGAATTAATGCTTTTATTTCCCCCTATTCCAATTAAAGCAAAGTTTTTAATTGGTGGATACATTGCATATACAGCTTTCAAAGCTTTTACTATTCAAACAGACAATGTAGCTCATTTAGCACATTTGGGAGGTGCAATAGTTGGTATAGTTTTGGTACTGTACTGGAGAAAAACAGATCGTTCTAATTTCTATTAACTATTTATTATAGCACATGCAAACAGAAAATAGTTTTTTAAACGACTTAAAAAACACTTACCGAACAGGCGGAATGACAATAAAATTGATTTTCATCAACATTATTGTCTTTATTTTTATTGGCATCATTGAAGTAATTGCAAGATTACTAGGAGGAACAATCGGAAATATCCTTATGTATAGTGTTAACTTAGTTTTTGGATTAAAAACATCCCTTAGTCTATTCATTAAATCTCCATGGGGACTATTTACAAACATCTTTACTCATTTTACAATATTACATCTGTTGTTCAATATGATATTTTTGTATAGTATCGGTAAGATTTTCGAACAATTTTTCAGTAGTAAACGATTAGTCTACACTTACATTCTTGGAGGTCTTTTTGGTGGATTACTTGAATTATTATCCCATTTAATTTTACCTAACCTTCCAGATACAACTGTCATCGGAGCATCTGGTGCAGTTATGGCAATATTGGTCGCAACCGCTTTCTATCAACCGAAATTAACAGTTTCAATATGGGGGCTTTTCAATTTAAAATTAATCTATCTTGCCCTAATTTTCATATTGATAAACTTATACAACGCTGGAATGGGAACTCAGAATGGCACTGCTTATTTTGCACACTTAGGCGGAGCATTACTAGGCTATCTTTCAGTTCAAAATCCTTTTAGTTCGTCAAATATTATCAATAGAGGAATTCGAATTGGAGATTCTTTCATAAATCTTTTTAAAAGAAATAAAACAAAAAAAGGAAAATTCAGTTATTCTAAAAAAAGAGCAACAGAAACACGATTCAAATCTGACGAAGAATACAATGTGAGTGCAAAGCAAAAACAAGAAAAAATTGATGCTATTTTAGATAAAATTTCAAAATCAGGATACGAGTCTTTATCAAAAAGTGAGAAAGAATTATTGTTCAAACAAAGTAATCAAAAATAACAAGTGTCAAGCTATTTGAAGAAAATATTTCGATTTTCAAATGCGATGAGAATAACATCAATTGTTCTTATTGCTTCACTTCTTATTGCTTACACAACACCTTTAATTCATCCAGAAAATCTTTGGATATTACCTTTTTTCGGACTTGCATATCCCATACTTATTTTCGTAACCCTTTTGACGATTATTTATTGGATTCTTCTGAAATCAGCTAAATGGAGTATCACATTACTTCTCATATTAATGGCAGGATATTCGTATTTCTTCAGGCTTTTTGCATATGGTTCAGAGCTACAAATACCTGAAAATACTCAAACAAGCATAAAAGTACTTTCAAATAATGTTCAGATTTTTGATCTTTACAATGAAAACAAAGAACAAAAATTTACCACAAGAGATAGCATTTTCAATTATGCAATTTCACAAGAACCCGACATTGTTTGTTTTCAGGAATTCTACAATAAAGACAACCCTACAACATTTCCTACAGCTGACTTATTTAAAACAAAATTTGGAGCAGTTGACTATCACCAGCGATATATCTACAAAAAAGTTGGACGCCAACATTTTGGAATCACCTTGTTTTCTAGACTACCAATAATTGCCAAGGGTGATGTTATTTTCGAAACAGAAGATGATCAAAATTATAATTTTTGTATCTATGCTGATGTTGTAAAAAACCTAGACACATTTAGAATATACAACGTTCATTTACAATCTTTTAGAATCAGTAAAATTCAAGATGACTCTGTAAAAACCGAATTAATAAAAGGGGTTGTCAACAAACTAAGAACAGCCTACCCCAAACGTGCAGATCAAGCAATTAGAATCAATGAACACATAAACAATTCACCTTTCCCTGTGATCGTTTGTGGCGATTTTAATGACACACCTGTTTCTTTTGTATACAATCAATTTCACCAACACCTCACTGACGCATTCTTAAGTTGTGGATCTGGAATAGGTTCGACTTATGTTGGAAAATTACCTGCTGGGCGAATTGATTACATCTTTCATTCACCAGAACTAGTTTCAAGTAATTTTAATATTCAAAAAAATACATTTAGCGATCATCGTGCAATTTCATGCGTGGTAAGTAAAGTAAAATAATATGAGTGAAGGAGAATTAACACGAATTAATAAGTATTTAAGTGAAATTGGTTTCTGTTCCAGAAGAGCTGCTGATAAATTAATTGAGGAAGGCCGTGTAAAAATCAATGGAGTCATTCCTGAAATGGGAACTAAAGTTGGAAAAGAAGATCAAATTCATGTTGATGGAAAGCTAATTCAAGATAGAAAAATAAACCATGTCTACTTGGCTTTCAACAAACCTCGTGGTATTGTTTGTACAACTGACACGAAACGTGAAAAAGACAATATTATTGACTTTATGAATTATCCTGAACGAATTTTTCCTGTTGGTCGTCTAGATAAAGCAAGTGAAGGCTTAATTATTATGACAAATGATGGTGACATTGTCAACAAAATACTTCGTGCCCGTAATAATCACGAAAAAGAATACATCGTCAGAGTTGACATGCCAATTACTCAAAGTTTTCTTGAAAAAATGAGAGCTGGTGTTCCAATTTTAGATACCGTCACAAGAGAATGTAAAGTAGAACAATTAGATCGCTTTAAGTTCAGAATAATACTTACACAAGGATTAAATAGACAGATTCGTCGCATGTGCGAATACCTAGGCTATGAGGTTAAAAGCTTGAAAAGAATTAGAATTATGAATATTCACCTTGATATCCCAACAGGTCATTACAGAGATTTCACTATTGAAGAACTTAACACTTTAAATCAACTTTGTTCAAACTCAATTTCGACAGAAAGTTAAAGTTTACTTTTTTATTTCATAAGAAATAATCCCTGTCCAAAAATCTTTAAGAGAAATATTTTGATGTTTTAGCATTCTTGGAACTAAA
>DAIOWV010000004.1:28916-37131 GCA_036758285.1 Taishania sp.
GGAGTTGTATTCACCTCAATAACGTAAGGTTCTCCATTTACAATCATGAAATCAATTCGAGCAATTGATCGTAAACGAAGAATTCCGTACACTCGTTTTGCAATTTCTTGAACTTTTAAAGTATAATCTTCTGAAATTCTAGCTGGTACAATCTCTTGTGATTTACCCAAATACTTTGCTTCATAATCAAAAAATTCATTCTCGCTTACAATTTCCGCTAATGGTAGAGCGTGAATTCCCCTTTCGTTTTGATAAACACCACAAGTAACTTCAGTACCATCTAAAAATGATTCAATAACAACACTATTACCTTCGTTAAATGCTTTTTCTAATGCCGCAGTTAAATCCTCCGATTTATTAACTCTCGAAATTCCATAACTTGAACCAGAATCACATGGTTTAACAAACAATGGCAACCCAAGAGAATCAACGATTGACGAATTATCAATGGCGTCACCTTTTAAAATAAGTTTCGAAGCTGCTACATTTACTCCGAACCCTTTAAGAAATTGATTGCAATACCATTTATCAAATGATAATTCAGAGGCCAATGTTCCTGAGTTAATGTATGGGATTTCATGCATATCAAACATTGCTTGCAATCGACCATTTTCACCTGGGTTTCCATGCGTATAAATCAAATACAAATCTAAATCAATCCATTCAGAATCTGCACGAAATCCTTTTTCAAGCAAATCTATTTCATAAGAAAAACCTTTCCAATCAGCTTTACAATTCCTCTTATTCAAATCAATCCGAACTGGAGTATAATCATCCGGAAAATTTGCTATAATTGTTGCAGCACTTTTTAATGATATTTCATATTCGGAAGAAAATCCTCCACAGATTACGCCAATTCGTTTCATTTGTTATGATTTTAAATCAAATGTAAAATGAATGTCAACCTAAGTTGCAATCACATAAAAAAACTTATTATCCTATTGATGTTGACAACTAAGAATTAGAAGAGATATTCGTTTCCTTTCCAAACTGTCTATGAGAAAACATAACAGCTAAAAACGCAAACAAAATCAATGACAAAAATGTTCCAACAAAAAGAGTATAATCAATTGTTCCAGCAATAATTTCCTTTGTAGCTAAAACAACATTTACAACAGGTATAAATGCTGTCTGGATGGAATATTCAATTCCAGGCAACATTCCAATCATCGCGGGCAACAACATCGCTAAATTTAATGGAGTCATAATACTTTGTGCTTCTTTAAATGATTTAGCATAAACAGTTATCGGAATCATTAATCCAGCAAAAAATACAATTAGAGGCACAACAAGAGCAAACATCATTCCAATTGTTTGAGAAGAAAAAACAGAATCTAAAACGACTGTAATTTGATGCATTTTTTCACCAGAAAGTAAATTCTGAGTAGTAAAAAACAAACCTCCAAGTGCAAATGTAGACGCAAGAAGCCCACTTAGAACAACAACACCCATCTTACCTGCCAAAATTTTCCATCTCAACACTGGAGTCGTCAACAAAGTCTCAACTGTTCCACGTTCTTTTTCTCCTGTAAACAAATCAATAGCAGGATACATACAACCTAAAAAACCAAAAATAATAAATATGTAAGGAATCATACCTCCTGCAACTTTTCCAAGCATCTCTTGATTTGAAGCCACATTGGATGCCCCAATTTCTATAGCGGAAAATAATGATTCGTCGATTTTTAAAGAATCTAATCGCTGTTTAGAAACAATCTTATTATACGCTGTAATCCTATCCTCCAAACGCTTTTTATATCCCAAATCTGTTGCATCATAAATAATTGTCACTTTAGCATTTTTATTATCTGCAATCGTTTGATCAAAATCATTTTCAAAAAACAATCCTAGTTCAATTTTATCATCTCTAATTGCTTTATTAATTTGAGAAGTATCTTGAAATTGTTTCCATTCAAATTTTCCAATTTCTTTTGTGGGTAATTTTAGGTTTTTAATCAATTCATTATCTTCTCCTATATAACCAACAATTAAGGTTTTAGCTGCGCTTTTCTCTTCGATACTATTTGTAAACGAAGTCATTAATTTAAAAATTAAAGGAAACATAAGAGTCGGTATAATAATCATTACAAGTAATGTTCGGCGGTCTCTTAATGTATCTAATAATTCTTTCTTAAATATTGTAAAAATCATAATGTATATCTTCTTATATAAATGTTAGGACTATCCCTGCTTAACTATTCGAATGAACTCAGCAGTTAAAGATTCTTCTTGTTTATTTTCTATAAATTGCTCCTTTGTTCCATCAAACAGCATTTTACCTTTATGTATAATACCAATATCATCACTAAGCAAATCAACTTCTGACATAATATGACTTGAAAATATTACTGTTTTACCTTGGGTCTTACAATCTCTGATCAATTGAATGATATTTTCAGATGCTATAACATCAAGCCCGCTAGTAGGTTCATCAAAAACAATCACTTCAGGGTCATGAATCATTGTCCTTGTTATTGAAACCTTCTGTTTCATACCTGTACTTAATTTCGCTATTCGTTTATTAGCAAACTCGTGCATATCTAACACATCATATAAACGTTTTTTTCTTGCCTCAAACGTAGACTTATCCACGCCATATAAATCAGCAAAATATTTAACTAATTCATTTGGAGTTAATCGACCATACAATCCCGCAGAGCCTGTTAAAAAACCTATTTTTCTTCTTGCTTCTTGTGGGGATTTAACAGCATCAACACCTGCTATTTCAATGTGACCCGAAGTCGGTTTGAAAATTGTAGAAATCATTCTCAATGTCGTTGTTTTCCCAGCTCCATTGGGTCCTAACAGAGAATAAATGCGACCAGGTTCACACTCAAAGCTAACATCCTTAACAGCAATTGCCTTTTTATCCGTTGTTGCCAACTCTTTACGTTGTTTGGAATTTAGCAAAAACTCTTTGTATAAATTTTCAACTTTAATCATGTTATAAAAATAATACATTTTATCTTTAATTAGCAATGATTATCGTTTTACATTAAAAATGTTAATTTTATTAGCTTTAATTATTTTTTAACATATATTTGTTGGATTAAGAACATAAAAAACTAAACATGAAAAAAATTTACTTTATGGTTGCTTCTTTATTTATGGGAGTAACTTCTTTTGCTCAATCCAATTTAGGATTTGAAACTTTTACAAGTGGTCATCCTAGCAACTGGGGATTGTACACTGCTGAAGCAATGAATATCAATACATTAGTAGCTACATCTGGTGGTACAGCAACAGCAACTCCAGTGACACAATCAACTCCAGCTGCTGAAGGAAGTTCTGCTGCAAAATTAACAAGCTTTACATTATCAGGAGCTACCAACACTAGTCACAATGGTGATTATGCCGGCCATCTGTCTCAATTATTTCCTATACTAACAAAAATTAACTCAGTTTCTTACCAATTCAAGTCAACAATTGGTGCGACTGACTCTGCAATGGTTTTCGTTGAAGTATATAACAACAATGGATCTTTGCCTGATAATACAAATATTATTGGACAAGGTCGTTCATTTATAAAAGGGAATAACACACAATGGACAAGTGGAACAGTTACTGTTAATTACTTTAATGCAGATGCTCCACAATCTGCAAGAATCGTTATCGTATCAAGTGGTGGTGATATTTTTCAATCACTTGCTCCTGTAGTACCTGGATCTATTCTTGAAATTGATGATATCACTATACAATATAGCACTACAGCACCAGCTGGAAATGTTACAAATGTTGTTGCAACAGATATCGCTAATAATGATAATGGTTCAGATTTACAAGTAACTTTTGATATTCCAGCGACTGAAACTGCTGATGTTGATAAATATTACGCTGCTGTATTTGCTCCTGGACTTACTCCTGGTATGTTAACTACTCCTGGAGATTTCTTTGAAAATGCTGGAATTGAAATAACACCAAATGGAAGCTCTCAAACAATCACTTTTGATGCAACAGAAGTTTATTACTATGTTTCTGGTAGTAGTTTAGCTTTTGCTCCAATTGAAAATGACATTCCTTTGGTAGTTTGGATTTACGTTAAAGCAAAAGCAGGAAAAGAAGACGTTTACAAAGCATCTAATCAAATTACTTTAACTAGCCCATTATCAGTTGCTGGTTTCATTAAAGAAGATGTTAAAGTTTTCCCTAACCCAGCTACAGATGTTTTAAACGTAGAATTTGGAACTGAGGCAGTAGTAGGTGTTAACATTATTGATTTGAATGGTCAGGTAATTTCTAACAACACAATCTCAAACGGAACTGCAAAGGTTAATGTTTCTAACCTTCAGTCTGGAATGTACATTTTCCAAGGTTTTGACGTTAATGGAAATGTTTTAAAAACTGATAAGTTTATCAAAAAATAATTCCAATTAAGAATAATATTAAAGGGAGGCTTTTGCCTCCCTTTTTTTATCTTATTAAAATTCAATATCTATTATTATTTAATGTATATTTGTCTCATAACAATTAACGATAGTTTATTTCAATGGAAATAGTCATAATTATCGCTCTTGTTTTGTTAAATGGTATCTTCTCAATGTCAGAGATGGCCATGGTTTCCTCAAGAAAGTTTAAACTAGAAAGTGCGAAACGACAAGGTAAGGGCGGCGCAAAAACAGCCTTGGATTTATCTGAAAATCCAACAAAATTCCTTTCAACTGTTCAGATAGGAATAACTTTAATCGGAATTTTAATAGGGGTTTATAGTGGTGACAACATCAATGACTATGTTTCCGATTTTCTAGCCCAATTCCCACTTTTAAAACCAATTGCACCACAATTAGGAACTGGATTAGTCGTATTAGGAGTAACTTACCTATCAATTGTACTTGGAGAATTATTACCAAAACGTCTTGGGATGACATTCCCTGAACCAATCGCAATACTCCTGGCAAAACCAATGTATGTATTGTCAATACTAACTTCACCTTTTGTTTGGTTACTAACTGTTTCAAATGATTTACTATTGAGTCTTTTAGGAATTAAAAAAACAACTGAAAGCCGTGTAACTGAAGAGGAAATAAAATCAATTATTCGAGAAAGCGCTGAAGGTGGTGAAATTCAAGACATTGAACAAGATATAGTTGAGAGGGTTTTTGAATTAGGTGATCGAAGAGTTAATTCGCTTTTGACTTACAGAAGTGACATAACATTTTTCAACATTGATGATTCCTGGGATAGCATAAAAGAAAAGATCAATTCTGACAAACATTCAGCCTATCCAATTGTTGAAAACAACAGTATTGATAATATTTTAGGAATTGTCTTACTAAAGGATTTATTTGCTCCTATTGTTTCTGGTGAATTGGATTTGAAATCAATCATCAGGGAGCCATTGTATCTTAATGAGAAAACATCTGCCTATCGAGTATTGGAACTATTCAAACAAGAAAAAATGCACTATGGTATTGTTGTAGATGAGTACGGATCTACCCAAGGTATAGTTACAATGGACGATGTTATGGACGCCTTGGTTGGTGAAGCAACTGAAATGGATCAGAATGAATATCAAATATTTCAACGAGATGATAATTCCTGGCTTGTTGATGGTCAATATTCAATATTTGATTTTTGTAAATATTTTGATATTGTGGTTGAAGAAAATGTTCAATCCGAATACTCGACCGTTGCTGGACTAATGATTCATTTAAAAGGAGATTTATTAAATGTTGGAGACGCTATTGACTATGAAGAACTAACACTTGAAGTAGTTGATAAAGATGGGCAAAGAATCGACAAAATAATGATAACAAAAGCATCATAAAATAAAAAAGAGAATCAAAATTGATTCTCTTTTTTATTTATATTTAATTTTCAAATGATTGGACACCAACCATCAACATCTTCAACTGTTCCGGCTTTTAATCCATCTAAGTATTGTTTCACCTTTTGAGAAAAGGATTCTTTCGTAACTTCAGGCAATAACAAATCACCATTTTGATATCCAATCTTAACAATTGTTGCAATAGTTGCTGCAGTACCAGCCCCAAAAGCTTCCTCTAAAGTTCCATTATTAGCAGCTGTAACAATTTCTTCTACAGAAACTTTACGCTCTTCAACAGGGATTCCCCATTTTTCTGCTACATCCACGATCGTACGTTTTGTAGTACCTCTTAAAATTGTATCTTCATCTTCTGAAGGGGTAACAAGCGTATCATTAATCATAAAACAAACATTCATTGTTCCTGATTCTTCAATAAACTTATGCTCTTTTGCATCCGTCCATAAAAGTTGGTGATAACCATTCTCTTGACCTTTTTTTGCTGGATATAATGCTGCTGCATAATTACCTGCTGTTTTAGCTCTACCCACACCACCAGTAGCAGCTCGGGTATAATGTTCTTCAATTTTCACATTAACGGGCTGTGAGTAGTATGCACCAACAGGACATAAAAATATCATAAAACGATATGTATCTGATGGTTTAATTCCAATAGCCTCATCCGTTGCAAAAATAAATGGTCGAATATATAACGACGATCCTTTTGCACTTGGAACCCATTGTTTGTCTACCTCTACTATCTTCTTTACTAAATCAACAAATAGATCTTCTTCGAAAGGAGGCATACAAAGTCTTTCGCAAGACTCCATAAATCGTTTTGCATTCATTTCTGGTCTAAACAAAACAACTTCACCTGACTCCCTTTTATATGCTTTCATCCCTTCAAATATCGATTGCCCATAATGTATTGCGGACATTGCTGGGTGCATTTGAATTGGTCCAAACGGTAAAATTTCTGGCATTTGCCACTCACCATTTTTATAATCCATTACTAACATATGATCAGAGAAAACTTTTCCAAACGGAAGATTATCCCAATCTACTTGATTTATCTTAGAAGTTTCGGGGTGAGAAACTCTTATATCTATAATTTCTTGTTTCATAATTACTCTCGATTGTTACAAATATACTAAAATAATGAGATGTTTAAAAATGCATTCGTTGAAGAAATCGTAAAAAAACTTAATTTTGATTGAGTATTCAAATGAGTGTAAGTCTAAACATATTAAAAAAACATTGGGGATTCAATTCCTTTCGCCCTGACCAAGAAGCAATTATTGAAGATGTAATAAATGGTCATGATGTACTCGCATTATTACCAACAGGTGGAGGAAAATCAATTTGTTTTCAAGTGCCAGGTTTAATTCGAGAAGGTATCACAATTGTTATTTCACCACTAATTGCCTTAATGCAAGATCAAGTGAATAATTTACAATCAAGAGGCATTATGGCAAAAGCAATAACAAGTGGAATGAGCTATCGAGAATTAGATATTACTTTGGATAATGCAAAATTCAATGGTTACAAATTTCTATACACATCACCAGAAAGAATTCAAAGTCAACTATTTATTGAGCGATTTAAATTAATGAACGTTGGTTTAATTGTTGTTGACGAAGCTCATTGTATTTCAGAATGGGGACATGATTTCAGACCTAGTTTTATGGACATAAAAAAACTCCGGGAAATTCACCCTCATGTACCAATAATAGCGTTAACAGCTACTGCAACGGAACAAACACAAACAGAAATTGTTAAGAATTTAGAACTAAAAAATGTAAAAATTCATCAGTCAAAGTTTGAACGACCAAATTTAATTTACAATAGTTTCATTTCAAATAATAAATTAAAGGATATACTTCATATTTGTCATCAATATCATGGGCAGACTGGAATAGTCTATTGTCAAACAAGAAAATCGGTAAAATTTCTAGCCACGACCTTGGTTAATAATAAAATTTCTGCAGGTATCTATCATGGCGGGATGAAAGATGAAGAAAGAAAGTCTATGCTCAATTCCTGGTTAAAAGGTGATATCAAGGTCATGGTTGCCACAAATGCTTTTGGAATGGGAATAGATAAGCCAAATGTCCGTTTCGTTACTCACTATGAATTTCCCAATTCTTTAGAAGCCTATTTTCAAGAGGCTGGAAGGGCTGGACGAGATGGAGAAACTGCTTTAGCTATAAATTATTGGCAAAAGGAAGATTTAAATAATCTACAAATTCAACTAGAGCAAAAATACCCACCAATAGATGAGATAAAGAGAGTATATAGGGCATTATGTAACCATTTGAAAATTGCAATTGGTTCGGGAAAAGGTGAGAGTTACAATTTTAATCTCTCACAGTTTACAAAAGCATTTAGCATCCCTCCTATTTTATGCTTTAATGCGTTAAAAATTCTCGAAACTATGGGAGAATTATCATTTGT
>DAIOWV010000004.1:37141-49302 GCA_036758285.1 Taishania sp.
ATGGAGTATTTCAGCCAACAAAAGTAAAATTTGCTATTGGGAATACCGCCTTGTATAATTTTCAAATTCAAAATGAAAAATTCTACCCTATCACCACCCTTTTATCAAGATCGTACCCTGGAATATTCAGCAACTTTTTTGAAGTGAATGAGCAAGAATTTTGTAAGAGACTAAATATCAATGAAAAAGAACTTGAAAATCAATTAAAATTCATGGAAAAATGGGGTGTATTAGATATTGAGTGGAAATCTGATTCTCCAAAAATAACATTCAGTAGAGAACGAATGCCATATGATTATTTAGAAATCAAACCTGAAGTCTATCATTATAGAAAAGAAATAGCTTCTTCAAAATTAAATGCTGTTATTGATTACCTGGAAGACGACAGATGTCGATCTGTGAAACTCATAAATTATTTTGGTTTAACCTCATCACCATGTGGGAAATGTGATAATTGTAAAAAAAAATTACAGAATAACTCAACAAAAGAATCCGAAAAGCTTGTTTTAGGACTTCTAACAGAATCGCCCAAAAACACTGAAGAAATAAAATTTTATTTTTCAGATTATCAACTATTTAAATCAACTATTAGAGATTTAATGTTAAATGAGAAAATTATATTTGATGGAAGTCATTATCGTTTATCTTAAAATTCAAAACCTAACTCAAACCATTTAACATTTATTTAACTCAACAACTAAACCGTTTAGTGTATGTGATTTGTAAAAAAACAAATAAAGTTTACATAGAAAAAAAATCAAACTTCTAAAAGTTGATATTAAAAAGAGAATAAAAACTACTTTTGTCAAAAAATCACGAACAAATGAAAAAAATATCTTTTATCTTAGGTTTAGGTACAATCTTTTCTGTATCTGCACAAAACTTAATTAAAAACCATGAATTTAATGGTGCTGAAAAAGTTAGTTACCGCTCACAAATCAACAAAGCTGAAGGTTGGTCTGATGCTAATGGTGGGTCTGTAGATTTATTCAACAAAAGTGCTTGTAAAACGAATGTTAGTATCCCAAGTAATTTTATGGGAGAACAAACTTCAGATGCTAATTATGCAGGTTTTACAGCATATTACGAAGATTTGTATTTATCTGCAAAACAATCAGCTTTACAAGTAGACTGGGTTTCAGTTGCTGGATATACAAAATATAGTGAATATCCTCAAGGAGAGTTGACTGAAGCGTTGGTTGCTGGTCAAACTTACATCTTCTCACTTGACATTAGCTTAGCTGATTTATCAGGAAGAGCTGTTAAAGGATTAGGAGTTCATTTTTCAAATGATAAAATTGAGAATAAAAATAATAAAGCTTTGGATTTGAAACCTCAAATCGTATTTGAAGAATTCATTGAAGACAAAGCTAATTGGGTGAAAGTTTCAGGAAGTTTTATCGCTAAAGGAGGAGAGAAATTCTTCACGATCGGTGCTTTTGATGGGACGTTTGAAGCAAAATCAATTGTAACACCTAAAAAAGAAAATGATAACAAGCGTGCTTATTATTACATCAATGGTACTTCTTTAATGAAATTCCCTTTATCTCAAGATGAAATGGAAACATTAAAAAGAGCTACTGAAATGGTATTCTTTAACACAGGAAGTGCTGTCATTAAAAATGAATCTCATTCAGAATTGGACAAAGTTGCCGAAATCTTGAAAAAATACCCTCAAGTTGAAGCCTTAGTAGAAGGTCATACAGACAATACTGGTGGAGATGATTTGAATATGAAATTATCGAAAGACAGAGCAAAAGCTGTTAAAGATTATTTGATTTCTAAAGGTGTTGATGGAAACAAATTAAAATCTGAAGGTTACGGTCCAACTAGACCTATCGTTGACAATGGTACTGAAGCAGGTAGAGCTAAAAATAGGAGAGTTGTTATTAAAACTTCTATCTATAAAGAAACAAAATAATACTCACTCATTAGTGAAAATACTAAAAGGAGAGGATCTTATGATTGCTCTCCTTTTTTGTGTAGCAGAACTCTCTTACAAATAAGTTCATTATTCTTAAAGATGAACATCACCTCTCTTTAACATTAATTATACCTGAGAATAATCAAGTATTTACTGATAATCACATCTTAAAACGTTTTGTGAATAGCTTATAAAACAAGGGTAGTAAATAATCCCTAGAACGATTAAAACAATACTAAACCCAGCCTTACTTCGTTTTCTTAATTCAATACTGGCACTTCCACTCTTATAAATTACAACCAACAAAAAAAACCAACTCTGAATTACTCAAAGTTGGCTTTTCATTTGTGTTTGGTTTTTATATTTTACTTGACAAATCGTTTTTAAGGCCACTCCATTCAACTAAATGTAACTTAACAACTCCAACTGGAATTTTTGCCTTTACCAATAGTGGAATTTTATTTTTGTCTGCTGTTACCCAGAACTGGACATCTTCTTCACTTTTGAAATATCTTCCTGTTTGAACAACAGGAACAAATTTATGTGTTTTAAATTTTCCTTTTCTGATTTTGATTTCTTCATCTCCAACGTATTTGATTTTCAAGTTGAAAATTTCATCATCCATGAAGCATTTAAATTCAAAAGTTTGCCCCTTTTTTAAATTCGAGAAATCTAGTGTTCTTGCCTTATAAAAAGAAGAAATCATATCCTGAATCCCCATCGGAGTTGTAAATGATTTCTGTCCGTTATGAACTGAATTTTTATCTTGCGAGAATGTATACGTTTGATTTATTTTATATCCGCCTTCATTAACATCACGTTCGAATAACCAAGGCATTATAGATTTTTGATCGATATATGATTCATACACATCTTTTACTTTAAAAACCGCATTGAATCCTCCAAGTGTTTTTCCTGTTCCTACAACATGATATAATGGACGATTATCACCTTTTTTAGTAGTTGATTTGACTTCCATCACAGCTTCTCCAGCATCAACAAAACCATAGGTAACACGGTATCTTAAAACTTCTCCTGTTTGGAATGCAGAATTACTTACAGAAGGGTATTTTATATTAGAACTTGACATTCCAAAAGCTACTCCTACTAAACCGAAAAATAACACTAACTTTTTCATGACTTTTAATTTTATAATTGAAACTAAATCAAAGCGTATGCCAAATTTTGATAAAGAAACTAAATCTAAAATTAAAACGAAAAAATAATCAACAAATTATACTTGTTTACGATCAGCTGATTTTACATTCTTAAAGATTGAGAACAACACAATAATCGTAGCACAGATAGCTGCAATTCTCCCTATAATATCACCTACTCTCATGTAAACGGTAACTGTTTGATTTAACAATACATTTCCTTTAATTGCTTCTATTGTCCACCATTTTGAAGATTTAATGACATCTCCTCGCTGATTAATGAATCCACTGGTACCAGTGTTTGCTGAACGAGCAACCGATTTTCTATTTTCAATCGCTCTCAATCGTGCGAAACTAAAATGTTGTTTGTATCCTGGAGTATCACCCCACCAACCATCGTTTGTAATGATAAAAATAGCTTCAGAACCTAAACGAGTTTGACGTGCAGTAAACTCACCATATATTGATTCGTAACATATACTCGGTGTAAAAGGAAAAACTCCTCTAGTAGAATTTTTAGGTTTTGGTTCAACTCCCAATGTTCCACTGGTTCCTCCAAAATCAAGCGACATCTCTTCCAAGAATGGAAACCAATTAGAAAATGGTACTTTTTCAGCTCCTAAAACTAATTTTGATTTATGGATTATCTCTGGAGAAACTGTAGGTGACATTAGAATTGATGAATTGTAGTATTCAATAAATCCTCCTCCTCCATATGGATCTTTTTTCGAAGCTCTAGAAACTTTCTTTTCAAATCGTCTTTCCGTTGCTGCTCCAATAAACAATTGAGTAGAACCCCAATTTTCCATTCTTTCTTTTAAAATTTCATAGCCAAGATCGTAATCGATAACAGCCTCGTCAAAAGAAACAGGAATCGCAGTTTCAGGGGCGATAACTAATTTTGTACGATCTGTAATTACCTGTTCCGCGATATCGACGATTCGATGTAATTGTTGTGCAGGACCAATGCTCGTAAACTTCTGATACGGATCAATATTTGGCTGTGTAACAACCACTTCCGAATAGATACCTTTATCTTGATAAGGATAATACATCCATAAAGAAATGGATAAAGGAAATAAAAAGACAATCATTACAACACCAATTGATTTTGGAGAAAAATTCTTCCACGATTTAGAAACAATACCATTTTTAATGATTCTATAAAGTAAAACATTGATTATCAAAACCCATAAACTTCCACCTAAAACACCTGTAAATTCATACCACTGAACCCAAGTTGGAGCTATGGAGAAAATATTTCCGATTGTCAACCATGGCCATGAAAGTTCCCATTGAAAGTGAAGAAATTCAAATCCTAACCATATTAACACAAATGAATAATTACCAATTTTATCTCCCAAACGCTTTTTAACTAAATGGAAAATGTAAAAGGCTATTGCCATCAACAAGGAATTAAGAGTGAAAGCCATTAACGCTCCATTTGCATCTGCATTCCAAACCCACCAAGTGGTTCCAACATTATAAATTAAAAAAGTTAAATAAGCATGAATAAACACTTTACCAGATCGATATCTTTGTTTATTAACTGTTTCTTCAACTAAAAGTAAAGGAATCCATGCTATAAAAAACAAAGGAAACATACTTCCTGTATAAGGAAATGCTAAAACCATTAATATTCCAGATAGAATACTAAATAAATATCGTTGAATTTGTGTCAATTTCATATTCAACAAAGGTAATTTTTCTTTGGAGATAATCCTAGCATTTCAATTTGAGAGAAACGTTAAAAAAGAACTGGAATATTGAATAATATGTGATTAATTATTCTCAGGGTTGATCGGGAAATCGGCTAATAAGCGAAATTTGGTCCCTTGGGAACCCATAATTTCTTTCCACAACTTATTACTCGTTGTATTCATAATTGTGTCTACAGTTTGATTTTCTACAACTATCCAAGTATTTTGTTGTAATTCTTCCTCTAATTGTCCTGCATTCCAACCAGAATAACCAATAAAAAAACGCACCATTTTCTCACTTTCAGGATGAATTTTCATTTGTTCGATAACCTCATCAAATTCTCCTCCAAAGTATAAATCATCTTGAATTTTTTGGCTCCCTTGAACCCAAGCAAAACGATGGATATAAAATAAATTTGTTTTATCTACAGGCCCACCAATACTTACACGTCCTTTAAATGAAGTTAAACTTTGATTTAATTCAGTTGCAGTCATTTCAACATAATTATTCAAAACAAAACCAAATGTTCCATTCGAATCATAATCGCAAATCAGGACAACAGCCCTAGTAAAATGAACATCCATTTCAAAGGGATCCGAAAGCAATAATGCTCCTTTTTTAGGTGTGTTTGTATTTTTGAAAGAAAAATCCATCGCTTATTTTTATTATTCAAATATAATAGTTTCAAAAATAGAAAACATTAGTTGTATCTTTAATTAGGTCTAGTAATTAATAAAAAAATAAACAACATATTTTTGCACAAGAACAATTATCCTTATTTTTGACAGAAGATTGAAAAAAATAATTGCAATATCATTCCTATTTGTTTTTCTAAGCGCAAACACTGAGCTTGGGCAATTATTACGTTTACCTGTATTGGTTCATCATTTTTTAGAACATAAAGAAATTGATGAAACGGAAACTTTAGTAAATTTCATCAAAGTTCATTACGAAAAAAACATCAATCATCCAGATGACAAACATGGAGATCATCAAAAACTACCTTTCAAGTCATTAGAGCATTCTTCATCCGTTTTAGCAATTGTATTGCCCGTAACAAAAGCCGTTATTTCTGAATTTACTCCCAATGAACTTGTTGATAATAAAATTTATTCGATTGAAGAGAACTATTCATTTTCAGAGCTAAAAAACATTTGGCAACCACCTCGTTTAGGTTAATCATTTCAAAAATTATTAGTTGACTGAATTCATTATTCGATTAAAATCGAGTGTGATTCTGTTCTATTTTCATTTATGATTAACAAAATTCATTATGCTTACTCGAATCATTGAGTTTTCAATAAAAAACAAATTAATTATTGGGCTTTTTACATTAGTTCTATTTGGATATGGAATCTATGAAGTAAAACATTTGCCTATTGATGCCGTACCAGACATTACGGACAATCAAACACAAGTTATAACAGTGGCTCCTTCCCTTGGTGCACCAGACATTGAACGTTTAATAACATTTCCAATAGAACAAACAACCAGTAACATACCTGGTTTAAAAGAATTGAGAAGTTTTTCACGTTTTGGACTTTCAATTGTTACTATTGTTTTTGACGAAAACACAGACATTTATTGGGCTCGTCAACAAGTCGCTGAACGATTACAACAAGTACAATCACAACTTCCTGAAGGATTAGGCACTCCAACATTAGCACCTGTAACAACAGGCTTAGGAGAAGTTTATCAATACACAGTTAGGGCAAAACAAGGTTATGAGCACAAATACGATGCAATGGAATTACGCTCTATTCAAGACTGGTTTGTCAGACGTCAATTATTAGGTGTTAAAGGCGTTGCAGAAGTGAGTAGTTTTGGAGGGTTCCAAAAGCAATACGAAGTTGCTGTCTCACCCAACAAGCTATTAGCAAACAACTTAACAATTCAAGACATTTTCACAGCACTTGAATCGAACAATCAAAATACA
The DNA here is from genome assembly GCA_036758285.1 of Taishania sp. Lineage (GTDB taxonomy): Bacteria > Bacteroidota > Bacteroidia > Flavobacteriales_D > Crocinitomicaceae > Taishania. The sequence goes on from DAIOWV010000004.1 coordinate 43,860, forward strand.
GGAGGTGCTTATATTGAAAAAGGACCTGTTGCTTTATTTATTAGAAGTGAAGGACTTGTAGAAAACATTGGCGATATCCAAAACATCGTAATAAAAAAACTCCCCACAGGAATACCGATTCTCATAAAAGATGTTGCCGATGTTCATTTTGGTCATGCTACCCGTTATGGAGCATTAACATACAATGGCGAAAGTCAAGTTTCAGGGGCGGTGGTGATGATGTTAAAAGGAGCGAATAGCAACGAAGTAATCCAAAACATCAAAGAAAAGGTAGATAAAATTCAAGAATCTTTGCCTGAAGGAGTTGTAATTGAACCATTTTTAGATCGAACGAAAATGGTTAAAAATTCAATTTCAACAGTTATTACAAACCTCATTGAAGGAGCATTGATTGTCATCTTTGTACTTGTGTTATTTCTAGGAAACTTCAGAGCTGGTTTTTTAGTAGCGTCAGTTATTCCATTATCGATGTTGTTTGCAATTATCATGATGAATCTTTTTGGTGTCAGTGGTAATTTAATGAGTTTAGGTGCCTTGGATTTTGGATTAATAGTAGATGGTGCTGTTATTATTGTTGAAGCTGTATTACACACATTTAGTCACAATAAAAAATTTGCAACTAAATTGAATTTATCTCAAAAACAGATGGATAAAACTGTTTCAAAATCAGCATCAAGAATGATGAATAGTGCTGTTTTTGGTCAAATCATCATTTTGATCGTTTATTTACCCATTTTCGCGCTACAAGGAATTGAGGGGAAAATGTTTAAACCAATGGCACAAACAGTTGCATTTGCTTTAGTTGGGGCTTTTATTCTATCGTTAACATACGTTCCAATGATGGCTTCAATTGTTTTAAACAAAAAGATTTCTCACAAACCAACTTTATCCGACAAAATGATGTCTTTTGTAGAAAATATCTATCAAAAAACAATCACTAGAGCATTTAACGTTTCCAAAATAATACTCATCTCCGTCATCGGATTATTTATATTTTCTGTATTCATCTTAACTCGACTTGGAGGTGAATTTATACCCGATTTACCAGAAGGTGATTTTGCTGTAGAGACAAGAGTATTAACTGGAAGTAACTTAACGACATCGATTGAGGCAATTTCTAAAAGTTCAAAATTATTATTGGAAAAATTCCCCGAAATCGAACGAATTGTTACTAAAACGGGAAGTAGTGAAATTCCAACTGAACCACTCCCTGTTGATGTTTCCGACATGATTATTGTTTTAAAAAACAAAAAACAATGGACTTCTGCACATTCTTACGAAGATTTAGAACGAAAAATGTTAAAAGAACTTGAGAAAATTCCTGGCGTTACATTTGGATTTCAATTTCCTGTTGCAATGCGATTCAACGAGTTAATTTCAGGAGCTCGACAAGATGTAGTTTGTAAAATTTTTGGAGAAAACATGGACACACTCTCTCATTACGCACAACAAATAGGAACAATTTGTAAATCAATTGACGGAATGACAGGACTGTATGTTGAAGCTGTTTCAGGAATGCCACAAATTGTAATTAATTACAACCGATCAGCTGTTGCACAATATGGTTTAGCAATTCGTGACATTAATCGAGTAGTTAACAGTGCTTTTGCAGGAGAAATCAGCGGTTCTGTATTTGAGGGAGAAAAGCGATTTGATTTAGTTGTTCGTCTTTCAGGAGATAAACGAAAAGAATTAGAAGATGTTCAAAATTTATTAATTCCATTAGAAAATGGTACGCAAATCCCTTTGAGTAACGTGGCAGATGTTTCAATAATTGATAGTCCTAATCAAATTCAACGAGAAAATTCACAAAGAAGAATTATGGTTGGATTTAATGTCGATGGTCGTGATGTTCAGAGCATGGTTACAGAATTACAAGAGAAAATTGAGCAACAGATTAAGCTACCACCTGGTTATCAAATTACTTACGGAGGAGCATTTCAAAATTTGGAAGCCGCTAAAGCAAGATTGTATATCGCTGTTCCGGTATCATTATTATTAATTTTTCTATTGCTGTATTTTGCATTTCGCTCAATAAAACAAGGGTTGTTAATTTATTCTGCAATTCCACTTTCTGCAATTGGAGGTATTCTAGCATTAGCATTGAGAGGCATACCATTTAGCATTAGTGCAGGAATTGGATTTATTGCACTATTTGGTGTTGCTGTGTTGAATGGAATTATTCTAATTGCCGAATTTAACAGATTACAAAAGGAAGGAATGACAGACATTCGCCGATTGGTAATTAAAGGAACAACTACTCGACTTAGACCTGTGTTAATGACAGCCTGTGTTGCTTCACTTGGATTTCTACCAATGGCAATTAGCTCAGGAGAAGGTGCAGAAGTCCAAAGACCACTAGCAACCGTTGTTATTGGAGGATTGATCATTGCAACCTTTCTCACACTATTCGTCTTACCTATTTTATATTCAATTTTTATGAAAAATAATTTCAAACCACAAATCGTAGTTAAAAGTGGATTAATTCTATTAATTATTATGTTTTCACAATCAGTTGAGGCACAAACAACGATTTCACTTCAAGCAGCTATTGATATGGCACTTCGTGAAAATCAATCCATAAAAAACGAGCGATTAATTTCGGAATATCAAAAAAAGTTGATTCAAACGGGAAATATACTACCACAAACTTCCGTAGTAGGTGAATATGGGCAGCTAAATAGTATTTATAATGATTTAAGACTTGGTATTTCACAAAACTTAAACTTCCCTTCTGTTTACACCTCTCAAAAACTTGTTTTAGTTGAAGAATGGAAAAGTAGTATTGCCACAGTAAAAATTAAGGAACTCGAACTTCAAAAACAGGTATCACAAGTGTATTTCAATTTGTCATATCTCCTTGAAAAACAATTAATTTTACAAAAAAACGACAGTTTATTCACTCAATATCATAACATTGCCAGATTACGCTATGATAAAGGGGAAAGTAATGTACTTGAGCGAACAACTGCAGAAAATCAACAAGGACAAATAAGATTACAACTCATAAAGTTGAATCAGGACATAGAAATTACTCGACTTCAATTTCAATTACTCTTGAATAGTGAAGATTCTTTCAATCCCAGTACAAACGAAGCAAAACTTGTAAAATTACCATCAACAGAAGACACAAGTTCATTTAGTGCACACCCAACTTTACATTATTATCGACAACAAGAACAGTTAGCGGTTGCAACTTCACGATCGGAACAACAGAAATTATTGCCTGATTTAACCATTGGTTACAATGTTATGGGGATGAAAGGGACTGGAGCAGATAATCATACTTATGATAGAAGTTTAAGATTTCAATCAGTCTATTTAGGTTTAGGAATTCCAATATTTTTTAGTGGTCAAAAAGCAAAAATAACAGCTTCTAAACTTCAAGAATCAATTGCGAAAAACAATTATGAATTAAGTAAACAACAACTAGAATCCAATTATTTAACAGCTTTAGAAATCTATAAAAAGCAACAAGAAAGTATTTATTATTATCAAGAAACGGCATTGAAAAATGCTCAAAAAATTGCAGAAACTGCTGATCTACAATATATGAATGGAAACATCAACTACCTTGAATGGATATTATTAATTAATCAATCAATCAACATTCAGAGTGATTACATCGAATCATTGAGAAGTAGAAACATGGCAATTATTGAAATCAATTCATTTATCACACAATAAAAAATATGAAAAATTTATTCTATATATTCATCTTAGCTCTTGGATTTGTTTCATGTGGGAACGACAACCAAAACAAAGAAGAGCATTCAACAGAAACGGAAATTAAAACAGTAAAATTAACAACCGAACAATATAAAAATGCTGAAATTCAAATAGGTTCAGTTGAAAAGAAAAACATCTCTTCCATTATTCAGGCAAACGGAAAAGTGAATGTACCACCACAAAATTTGGTTTCAATCAGTGTGCCAATGGGAGGATTTTTAAAACACACAAAATTACTTCCAGGAATGAGTGTAAAGAAAGGAGAGGTACTTGCGATTCTTGAAGATCAACAATACATCCAACTTCAACAAGATTATTTAACTGCTAAGACTCAGTTAGCTTTAGATGAATCTGAATATAAACGTCAGAAGCAATTAAATGAAAACAAAGCTTCAAGTGATAAAGTTTATGAACAAGCAAAAGCTGATTATCAATCTGAATATATTCTATTCAAATCCTTAGAAGAAAAACTAAAACTGATTGGTTTAAATCCTCAAAAAATATCAGCTGATAATATTTCTAGAAGCATTTCAATCATCTCTCCAATTAACGGGTACGTTTCTTTGTTAAATGTAAATAGTGGAAAGTATGTCAATCAAAATGATGTATTATTTGAGCTAATCAATTTAAATGACCTTTATATTTCACTAACCGTATTTGAAAAAAACATAGAAAAAATCAGTGTTGGTCAAAAAATTCAAGCTTCTTTAAACTCAAATTCCGAACAGAAATATGATTGTAGCATTTTATTCATTAATCAAAATGTATCAAACGATAATTCTGTTGAAGTAATATGTAAAATTGATAATAAAACGAATGGTTTATTACCTGGAATGTTTGTAAATGCTCAAATAGATCTATCAAATAATGAAGTCAATACGCTACCAGAAGAGGCAATTGTTAGTTTTAACAATAAACAATATGTTTTTATTGAAACATCACATCAAACATTTGAGATGATCCCAATTAAGCAAGGAAATACTGAAAATGGATATTCTGAAGTACTTACAGATTTAACTAATAAAAAAATTGTTACCAAAGGAGCTTATACGCTGTTAATGGCTTTGAAAAATGTGAGCGACGATTAGTTGAAATAAAAAATCCTCTCAAAATTTTGAGAGGATTTTCAATTACCTTAACAAATTAACAGACTGTTAATAAACTAAATACATAAGAAAATCTGGAGCTTTCAGGAACTCCTAATAAGATTTTTTGCCCTTTTTGTAAGTTTCCACTATTGAACAATTCATCTAACATCAAATAAATAGATGCAGCACCAACATTTCCTTTTGTTCCTAAATTTGTAAACCACTTTTCCTTCGGAATTTCCATACCAAGGTTTTTCATTTCTTCATACATTTTATCTTCGAAGAAATAGCTTGACATGTGAGGTAAAAAATAATCTATTTCAGAAGAATCAATTCCTTTTTTGTCTAAACTAAGTTTTAGTTTTTTAAATCCTAGAGTAACAATATTTGCTCCTAGTAATTTAACATCTTGTTTAATACTCAAAATTGATTTATCAACTACTTCTTGTGGCTCGAAATCCAAATAACTTTTCAAGGATCCATCTTCATTTTTCTCTGCTCCCATGTACATACACGGTTCCATTTCATTAGCAAATGAATACCCTTCAATCCAATCGATACGTAAAGAAAGTTCTGTTGCATTGGGTTTATTTTCTAATAAAAATGCCCCTGCCCCATCAGAAAGC
>DAIOWV010000004.1:49312-58181 GCA_036758285.1 Taishania sp.
TAAGAAAATCTTTATCAAAAGAAACATATGGATTTTCTTCCAATTCACTTAATTTTTGAACTTCTAATTCAAATTTATCCGCACGTAAAGAAGGTGACAAACGTTCTGAAGCCGATGCTACTGCTTTTTCAACCTGCCCTAATTTAATCGACATGAATGCATATTTCAGCGCATGCATACCAGCACAACAAACACCAGATGGTGACACCACTTCGACATTTCCGGTTTCAGGTAACCAACCATGTACCATTACTCCGTGAGAAGGCATTAATTGTTCTGGAGAAGAGGTTGCACAACTTATTAATTCGATAGCAGCTAAATTTTCTGCATTGTCATTTGCTAACTTTCGAATAGCTAATGAAGCCATCTGAGCACTTGTATGAGTTGATTCCCCATCAAGATTCAATGCATAATATCTATTCTTAATTCCATTATTTCTCAAAACTATTCGTCTTGATTTAGAAGCTTGATCATTAATAACACCCAAATAATTTTCCATTTCATCATTAGAAACTGGTTCATTTGGCAAATAATTAGCCGTTCTTGTTATATAAACATCATTAAAACTCATAGTGTGAGAAAGCAAAGTGAATTAATATTCAATTTTAAAAACCACAAAAGTAATGATAATCTCTAAAAAAATAGTCTAATCAAATTTAAAAGAGTCAATACTTACTTTAATTCTAAATGCTGAAAATATCTTTTCTTTTTCTTAACACTTGAGAATGTGAATGGCAAAATTAAAAGGTTAAAAATTAGTAACAAAATTGGAGAAACGACAAACAATACGAAAATCAAATAATATTTAAATGCATTTACCCAAAAACTACGTTTACCATTTTTAGCTTTTTTCAAAATAAGATTCGCCCAAATGACAAATAACTTTTTAGCACGTTCTTCAATGAATAAAATGTTTGTATTTACATAAGCTCCATTGTGTTCAATTATTTGATTCTGAAGTTGAGAATAATCGGCTGATTCTAACGCTTTATTTGCAAAAACACCAAACTTCCCTACATTTTGAATATCTTCATCTGAAACACCAGGTTTTGGGAAAATCCCCCATTTTCTAGTTTTCTCACCTTTCAACATCCAATGCAGAATGGTAACCACACCTACTAAATTGCTACTTTTATCAGCTAGAACGACATTTCCAACCAATCTACCATCTGATTTTTTCAACAAAGACTTTATGCTTTCTTGAGAATTCAACCACATATTTCGAGATCCAATCAGTGTAATTACAGGAGTGTCTTTAACTATTGTTTTGAATTTTTCATTGTTCAAAATTGCTGTAATTGGCATTGAAGGTGATAAAAACCATGGTTGGTATCCTAAAATGATTAAATCATATTTTTCATGATTGTATTGAATATCTTCAATCTCAATTGGAATTTCAAGTACTGTTTCAGGCATTTTATCAAAAAACACAGGAGTTGTCCAAGGAAATGGAAATTTATCTACAGGAACAACTAATTGATTTTCAATTTCCACACCTTTCAATTCATTCGTAAAATTTGTAACAATTTCAGTTAATTGTCCAGATTGAGAAAAATGAATCGTCAATACTTTTTTCATATTACATTGTTTGAAAACAAAAATAATCAAAGTTTAAAGCAGGAGGTTGTATTTCTAAAATTACATTCGAAATCTAGTAATAAAAAGCGTTATAATTATTAAAATAAATTAGATATTAACTAAGTATCAAGAGTTTTTTGTACTTTCATTCTATTAAATCGAAAATATGGCAACAGTATTTGAAACTAAATTAATCGGAAACATTGGAAAAGATGCCACCATCAAATCGATGGATAGTGGTGTTGTAGCCATTAATTTTCCGGTTGCACACAACAAAAATTGGAAAGACAAACGTACAGGTGAGCAACGCACAAACACAACATGGATTAATTGCACTATATGGAAACGAGAAGGTTCCAACATGCGTGTAGTAGATTACTTAAAAAGAGGAACATTAGTTGAATTAACAGGTACACCCTTTGCGAAAGCTTTCAACAACGAAGATGGTTCAATAAGAACAGAAATTCGTTTAAATGTCTTTAAAACAAATATTTTACGGGCTGCCCCAACCGTAAATCAAGGTGATTTCTACGAAGACGAGGATGAAAATACAGATGAGGATTCGGATTTCAATTCGAATGTGTCTGACTTCTCAATAGATAGTGATGATTTTTAACGAGTTATAAAAAAAAATAAAAAAAGTTCATTTTTTTCATTGCAAATACAGAAAAACATATTATATTTGCACTCGCAATTGAGAAATCAATATTCCTCCTTAGCTCAGTTGGTTAGAGCATCTGACTGTTAATCAGAGGGTCGCTGGTTCAAGTCCAGCAGGGGGAGCAAAAAAACCGATAATTTAATAATTATCGGTTTTTTTATTTCATAAAAGTTTGAAACAAAAGTTATTAAACAATAAAAACCACCTCGAAAGATGGTTTTATTTAAGTTGAACAACTAGAATTATTTTATTTGTATACTTTTTACAATCGTTTCTTCAGGTGTTTGAATATATAATAAATAAACTCCAGCAGTACATTCTAATTGAATTTCAACTGATGTTTTATCAATTTCAGTATTATACACTGTTCTTCCTGAAAGATCATTAATAAAAATAACTCCGTTTGAGATGAATGAATTAAAATCTATATGTATTAGTCCAGAAGTTGGGTTAGGATAAATTTTAAATTGATCTTCGATATTCGCTTGGATAGATAAATTTGTATTTAAATCTACTGAAATACAAGATGAGTTTACCAAACACCCATTCATTGTAATTTCAACCGCATACTCTCCGCTTTGTTCTACTTCAAAAGATTGATTTGACGCATTTGTAACAGGATTGGAAGTACTATTACATCCGACCCAATTATATACAGCATCGGTTTGAACTGCAGTTAATGTATTGTTTACTAAATTCACTGAATTATCAATTGAAAGAACAGTAACGGTAATTGAATCAGCTCCAAAAAAAGCATTATTTACCAAATATCCTTTCACTTTTACGACATCATTATTAGCTAAATCTGATGTGGTAAAACTACTATTAGTTGACCGTGATTGAACCACAATATCATTAATTAAAAATTCATATTCGTTAGCGTTGTTACCAGTAAATGTTTTTGATTCATTCTCACAATTGATAGAATTTAAATTGGGAGAAGTCAAAGTGGTTTTTAATTCACCAAATTTATATAATTCCACACCTAAATTTGAGTTATACACAGCAGATATAAACAATTCATTATTAAACACATGAATCCCACCTCCACTAACATTCAATGGATCATTAGGTAAGGTTGATTGATTACTCCCAAGTAAATGACCATAATATATCTGTACAACGTTATTTGCATCTATAGAGCATAATTGATATCCATATTGACTGGTGTTTCCCTTATAAAAAAGCTTATTTTCAAAAACTACTGGCGTGTTTATATAACCTATTAAATTACTTGAAGCAGGCACATATGTTGTCCCTGCTTCTGTACCATCTGAGCACCACCATACAGGAAGAGCTCCATTTAAATTTACAGCGTTTGCTGTAAAATATAATTTATTATTAAAACTAATTAAATTTGAGGGAAGAGAAGAACCTCCTCCAATAAGGATATCTTTCACCATTCTTGTACCTGAAACAGTCCCGTCTGTAACCCATAATTCAAAACCACTTCCCGATTTCAATGCTTGAAAAAATAGTTGATTATTTGATATACAAAAATGTCTTGGATTTGAACTACCAGCACCAGGATTTATATCAGCGAATAATTCCGTTCCTTCTTCTGTTCCATCTGAAGTCCATAATTCAGATGAATTACTACTGTCTGTTGCTCCAAAAAACAATTTCCCATCAAACACAATAAATCCTGTTATGAACGAACCTGATGTGGCATCTCCAACACGTATATCTTTTAACATATATGTACCAGCTTCTGTTCCATCTGAAGTCCATAATTCAGCCCCATGTACCCCATCATCCGCAACAAAATACAACTTATCGTTATAGATTATAAAATTTCTTGGATTAGAACTTTCAATTCCCGGATAAATATCCTTTAGAATATGTGTTCCAGCCTGGGTTCCATCAGTAAACCATATTTCTCTCCCTTCATTCGCTGAACCCGACACAAAAAAAAGCTTATCATTGAAAACGATTTGCCCCATCGGAGAAGCACTTTCTGACCCTGGATTAACATCCAATGCCATCTGAGTACCAAAAAAAGTACCATCAGTTGACCAAAATTCATTTCCATGTGCTAAATCTTGAGCAGTAAAGTATAATTTATTATTGAAATTGATAAACTGTTTTGAATTACTTGCTAATGGACCTGGATTAATATCTTTCACTAATTGAATTCTATAATTTTGTTGTCCAAAACCAAAAATTGTTAGTAATAAAAATGTACACGTTGAATAAAATATTTTTTTCATAGAATTATTTTTTCAATGAAGTTAATACTCCACTTGAAAAAATAAGGACTGATTTTGTGAACTTTAGAATCCAACTTACCAATCACACATTATATTTTATATAAAAAACAAACTCAGGTAAATATTTTACAATCCATCTGTTTTTCTTTTCAAAAAGTACAAATTGTAACTATCAGAATGTTACACAAACAGTTTTTCTCTCCAATTTTCTGCTTCTTCTTCAGAAATCAAATTCAATTTAAGTAGATAACTAACTGTTCTCTCAAAAGCAAGTGGGTATTTTATTAGATTGTAATTCCAATCAGTTTCAGTTAACCAATTTTGAACTTGATTCGATCGTAGATTATAACGCCAAGAAATAATTTCTACAATGTGTTCATTATTTTTCATGATTTGAGCGCGTTCATTTACAATTTTAGAAATACGTTGAACAATTTCTGGGTTTTTCTGAATGATTTCCTCTCTTGCAGCAATAACAAAACATGGCCAAGGTGTTATCACTTCATCTATATATCTACATTTCTTTTGAACTGTATAAGGATGTGTCATGTACTTATCCCACAAGAAAATTTGTGCTTCATTATTTTCAAGAGCCCACAATCCACCATACACATCTCCAACAACATTGAATTTGAGGTTATCTGTTTCCCAACCATGTCTATCTGCACAAACATAAGCCATCAGATGTGAACCTGAACCATATCTAGAAATAGCAAACGTTTTATTTTCTAAATCTTCAATCTTATCAAAATCAGACTTATAAGGAACGTGAACACCCCAATGTAAAGGAGTTGTCACATAGACATCAACAATTTTAGCTTTTAAACCTTGTAAAATCCCTTTCGTGATTCCTTCAGTTAACAATACAGCTATATCTATGGTATTATTTTCAAAACCTCTTAACATTTGCCCTGTACCACCAGGCATATCTGTCCAATGTAATTCAATTCCTTCATTTCTGAAATCACCTTCTTCAATTGCTAATTTCCATGGAAGATTAAAATGTTCTGGTACCCCTCCTATTCTTAATTTCATAACAATCAATTTAAAAATAAACTAGAAAAATTAATTTTCTACTCCAAATTGCATATCAAACAAACGTTTATATTGCCCATCAATTTGCAATAATTCGCGATGTGATCCTTCTTCAATTATCCTTCCTTTCTCTAAAACAATAATCTTATCTGCTTTTTGAATTGTTGACAAACGATGTGCAATAACAATTGCCGTTCTACCTTCTGTTAATTTTTCTGTCGCTTTTTGGATTAACATTTCCGATTCACTATCTACACTAGAAGTTGCCTCATCAAGAATTAAAATTTGAGGATTATAAACATATGCACGGATAAATGACAACAATTGTCGTTGTCCAACAGATAATACACCGCCCCTTTCACCAACTTGATAATCATACCCGCCTGGTAGTCTTTCAATAAACTGATGAGCACCAACAGCTTTTGCAGCGTCTACAACCTGTTCTTTAGAAATTGAAGGGTCTCTAAGTGTAATATTGTTAAATACTGAATCAGAAAATAAAAACACATCTTGCAAAACAATTGCTATATTTTTACGGAGATAATTGAGCTCCAGTTCAGTAATATCCTTTCCTCCAATAGTAATCTCTCCTCTTTGGTATTCATAGAATCGACCCAATAAATTTACGATAGAAGTCTTACCAGCACCTGTAGCACCTACAAATGCCACCATAGATCCAGATTTAATTTCCAAATTAATATCTTTCAAAATCCAATCCGGTTCATTATATGCAAAAGAAACATTGTTAAAATTAATGTCTTTACCAAAATCACATGATCTATCATCTCCTTGGTTTTGAACATTTTCCTCTAAATCAAGTAAATCAAAAACTCTTTCTGCTCTCACAGTTCCCCTTTGAAGAATATTAAATTTATCAGCCAGCATTCGAATTGGACGATACAATTGATTGACCCACAGAGTAAATGCTACAATTTCTCCAAATTTTGCTGTCATATCAGCAGAAGAATCACCTTTCAAATTCAATACTGTGATGACAAATAAAAATGCAATTGACAAGGAACTTAGCATCTCTACAAATGGAAAGAAAATAGAGTTTGCCCAAATTGCTTTAATGTGAGCCTCTTTGTGTTTTTCGTTTATTCCTTGAAATGTTTCAAATTCTTGTTTTTGGCGATTAAACAATTGTACTAAACTCATTCCCGTGATTCGCTCTTGAACAAATGAGTTTAATTTAGCAACTTGTTGTCCTTCTAATTGGAATGATTTTCTCATTGCTCTAGCAAAAATTCTTGTTCCAATTAATAATAGAGGTACTGGCAATAAGACATAAAGCGATAATTCCCAATCCGTGTATAACATCATCGCAATTGTTATAAATAACATGAGTAAATCCCCCATTATACTCATCAATCCAGAAGAAAAGACTTCTGTTATCGCCTCCATATCAGAAACTAAACGCGTTACAATGTTACCAATGGGATGTTTATCAAAAAACTTCATTCGAAACGAGCTTACTTTTTGAAATAACTTTATTCGAATGTCATAAATTACATTTTGGGCAAGTAAATTCGAAAAATAAGCTGATAAAAATTGTAAAAGTGTTTCTGCTACAAGCATTCCAATAATTATTAATATCCAAATTAATAACATTTTACTGTTCTGACTTGAAACAATGTATTCATTGATAACATCTCCAATTAACATTACTCTATAAGGAGATAATAGAGCAAGAATCAATGTGGCTATTATGGCTAAAATATAGTGAGTTTTATAAGCTCTAATATATTTTAGAAGCCTAAAAAATACTTGTATATTAAGTTTTTTTTGTTGGGACATAAGACAACAAATTTACCAAAATAATACGAAGCTTAATTCGAAATAACATGAATTTAACCCAATTTTAAAACTTCATAAAATAAAAAAGAGGTTATCATTGACAACCTCTTCATTTTTGTACTGTTTTATGATTAATTTTTCAAAATATTTTTTACTATCTTACCTTGATTGGTATGAATGATCAACTGATATAAACCTTTCGATACATTAGAAATATTTAATTCAATTTTATTTGTTGATTTAGAAAATTCAACATCCATTTCTTTACCTGTCAAATCGATCAATACAACATCAGTTAGTAGAACATTATCAGTTAATTCAACTGTCAATTTATCACTTGTTGGATTTGGAAAAATTGAAACAACATCAACGTTATTTTTGTCTAATGCTAACCACTGTCCTAAGCAAGGATCAGAAGAACCATCAATTGTTGTTAAACCAGTTGATTCCGGATCTAACCACGGTTTTAATTGAAGAGAACTAGATGATCCAGCACTCGCCCAGTGATAAGACATTTTCCCATACAAATCTGTTTTATCAGAAAAATTACATGTTGATGAACCTCCTGAAAGGGTACCTACAATTCTTGAATTACCTCCATTAAAATTAAAAAGTGGTGAACCGGAAGAGCCTGGTTCAGTAACTCCAAACCCATTTGTAGTAGAAACCCAAGTTGTCATCCAATGTGTATTTGGATTTACACCTCCATAACTAACAGATGAAACTGTCGCTGTATAGTGTGATATTTTTTTCAAATCACCATCTGGGTGATGAATACCAACCCCTCTTGGAGAAGCTGTGTTGTTTGCATCCCAACCATTCCAATATGCATTATATGACTTCAATCTATTAACTGTTTGGTAAGAACTTCCAAATGAACCTAGATGAATCAAATAAAAATCAGATTTTGTCAAATTCCCACTACTTGAAATATCCTCAGAAGCAGCAATTTTAACACAACCAGTTGTGTATTTAGTACCTAACAAACCTTCACTAGAGGGATTTGAACAACCAGTTGCTTCATAATTAAAATAAAAACGCCAACTATTTAAATTTGAAGTTGTAACATCTTCAGCACAGTGCATCGCTGTCAATAAATATGGAGTACAATCAAGACGTGTATTATTCACCAATGATCCTGTACACCAACCTTGTGCACCAGGTATGACCACTAAAATTCTAGCGACACCTCTTTTTTCATCTTGCCAATCATTTCCTTCGGAACAATTAACATTGACTTGACAAGATTCAGATGTACCAAATCCTTTTTCTTTATTTTTAGTAAATCCTGTACCACGATATGCATACATAATTTGGTCCATTTCTAATACAGAAGATCTGCTTCCAGATGGCTCAACTAATTCTAACATCAAATTATCCCCTTCACAAAGTGATAAATTTTGTTGTCCATGATCCAATACATCATCAGATGTGTAAGTTAAATGTACTTTTTCACCTTTCGAGTTTAATACATTTATATATGAATTATCATACATATCTTTTGTTGTCCATACAGATGAGGCCGGTTGGATTATTGTTAATGGTCCACTAGATATCATACCCGATCAGGCGGAGGAGTTCCCCGGCC
>DAIOWV010000004.1:58191-79208 GCA_036758285.1 Taishania sp.
ACGCATTCTCCAAACTCTGTCTCCGTTTGATTCTTTTGTCCAAACACCATTATTTTGAGGGGTGATATTGACATCGGTACTAAATGAAATCCTATAAAGACTTCCTTTTTCACTTCTATCAATATCTTCTTTGATAATTTCAGTCAAATCAGGTTGTTGAAAGCTAAGTTGAGGGATATTATCATTTGTTAAAACGGAACTATTCTGTGCCATCGTCAAAACTGGAAATAAAACAAACAATATTTTACTCGTTTTGTCAATAATTTTATTTTTCATACCTAAGCAAGTTATTTATTTTCTCAAATTTAAAATTATTTTAAATAGTAATGGGGATATATCATTAATTTTGTAATTCAATTTATAAAATAATGAACAATAAAATAATTCTTGTTGAAGATGAATCTGCAATTGCTGATGCAGTAGTGCTAAATCTAGAACTAGAAAACTATGAAGTTCAACATTTTAACAATGGCAGAGATGCAATAAACTCTATCGTTACACTATCAAACTCTGACCTTGTCATTCTTGATGTGATGCTTCCTGAAGTAAATGGCATTGAAATATGTAAAGAGTTAAGGAAAATTTCAAATGTTCCGGTTTTATTCTTATCTGCAAAAGGTACAAGCACTGATAAAATCGAAGGACTTAAAAGTGGAGGGACTGATTATTTAAGTAAACCATTTGATTTAGAAGAATTATTACTTCGAATAAAAATTTTAATCGGGAGAAATAAACCAATCATTCAAACTACAGCCATTGGAGATAAAATCATTGATTTCAAAACATATATTGTAACGGACAAAAATGAAAATGTTATTACAGAGTTATCAAAAAGAGAGGTTGGCTTACTTCAATTATTTATTGAAAAACAAGGTGATGTAATTTCAAGAGATGAGATATTAGATAAAGTTTGGGGAACAGATCAATTTCCAACAGCTCGAACAATCGATAATTTCATACTTTCATTTAGAAAATTATTTGAAACAAACCCCAAGGAACCTGTTTATTTCCATTCAATTAGAGGAGTAGGATATAAATTTACAAATCCTAAATAATTCAGAATTTAATCTTTTTTCTTTTTTAAAATAACCCAAAGAAGACATACAAACAAAAGTGTCAATATTGAGAACAATTTTTCAATACTTGTATTTGCAAAAAGATTACCTATTGTATTCAGCGAAAAAACAACCAAGAAAAACCAAAGAATACCGTTGATAATTTTGTGATTAATCTGATAATTAATAAATCTCCCTTTAATCATTAAAGTAATCATCAGCATTGTATTAATTACAATCGAAATTGACTCAAAAACAATCATTTCTGAATCATTTTTTAATTTACCTCCCCAAGTAATTGAATAAGGAATTATTTTTAATAAAATTAAAAAATGAAACAAAACAATCAACGAAAGTATTACTATCATTGTTTTAATTGCAATCTGTTTATTCATTTCTTAGTTTTTAAAGTTGAATCTTCACATTCTATAAAATAAGATAACTTATAGATTTTTTTAGTTAAAAGCGTATTTTTTAGCCCCAAAATACCATTCTGATATTCTTTTTAATCGTCTAGACCATACTGCAATAAAATAAAAAAGTGGGTGACGTTGGCTAAATAGTTTTCGGTTAGTGCTCACAAAAATAGTTACTATTTATCAATGATAGTAAGGTGAAATCATTAAATAAACAACTACTCCTGTTGTAGCAACATAAAACCACATTGGCCAAGCAAAACGCGTCCATTTTTTATGTCTTTCAAAATTTCCTTGCCAAGCAAATAAATAAGTAAAAAGTACAATTGGAACAATTACAATACTTAACAAAATATGTGTTAATAGTATAAAAGTATAAATCAATAAAGAACTACCTACCTCAAGCTTTTCTTGTGCATCTCTGATTCCATCTCCATTTACATCTCCATAAATTGTTGAATTAGATGTCATGTGATACGCTACATAAGAAGCTAAAAAAAGCAACGATAAAACCATCGAAACTTTAATAAAAGCTTCATGAAGACGTCTGTTCTTTTGTTTTATTGCTACCAAAGCCCCTACTAATAACAGAGCTGTGACTCCATTAATCGTTGCATAAAATGGTGGCAAAAAAGACAAGGGCTGAACATCATAACCTAAATCTTTTAAATTAACAGTAAATAATAAAGCAACCACAATTGGAATGGCGATTGATGCTATAATAATAGCAATTCTTGCTCTTTTAATTTTTGCTTCCGACAACATTGTATTCTGTTTTTAATAATAATCTAATATCTTTTGCTAAAGAATCGATGGCGTCTGAATCTGTACCATCATAAATACCTCTAACATGCCCTTTTGTATCAACCAATGAAAAATAAGGAGTATGACCAAATCCACCTGGTATAGAATCGTCCTTTTGGGCACCATTAAAAAAATCTCTTGCTAATTCATGCGTAGCTTCTTCATCTCCTGTAAAAAATTGCCAATTTGTTGCTTTTATTCCATGTTCTACAATGTATTCTCTAAATCGAGAAGGAGAATCTCTGTAAGGATCAATTGAAAAACTTAGAAATTGTACATGATCTTTTAAATCATCCGTCATGATATTCAATCGTTTCATATTGGTTGTCATCGGAGGACAAATGGTAGGACAATGCGTAAAGAAAAAATCAGTAACCCAGATTTTACTTTTTAAATCTTTGGAATCAACCCAAACAGAATCCTGATTAATGTAACGAAACTCAGG
This sequence comes from Taishania sp., assembly GCA_036758285.1. Lineage (GTDB taxonomy): Bacteria > Bacteroidota > Bacteroidia > Flavobacteriales_D > Crocinitomicaceae > Taishania. The sequence continues at coordinate 60,912 of DAIOWV010000004.1, forward strand.
AACAACATGGTAAATTGTATCTGCAACTTCTTTCCCATTAACCATTTTATATTCTACGTCAACTTCTCCGACGATAGGTAATCTACGTTCTTTGATTTGAGAATCACAACTGACTACAAGGATACTTATTAAAAGTATAACAACTAAAACATTACTTTTTAACCTCATTCGAACTATATTCTTTTTGCATCAAAGCAATACATTCTTTCATTCTACGAAACATTCCTTCTTTATCACCTCTTAACACCATTCGAAGATGATTTTCTTTATCAACTAACAGCATCAATTCGTGGATTGAACTTCCTCCAAAATAATTATCTCCAGATTGAATTAAATTATTTCCATTATGCTCAATGTCATATACTTGCTTCGAATCTCCTTTTGCTAAAATCCATTTCTCTGGATCGTAATTGTGAATTTTATCCTTCAAAAGTTCTTCTGTTGGTCCGAGATCTTGAACAGGATTACCATTTTCATCATACACAAAAGTTATGATTTTGTAATCTGCAAGCGTTTTTTTAGGTCGAATGTGCTGATAAATAATTTTCTCAAAAGTAAACAAGCTTATTCCACAACTATCAACACAATTTTCTCGTAGATTAAAGAATAAAACTACCTTCCCTTTAAAATCATCTTGTGTAAATTGCTTACCATTAACATCAACAAATGAGTAATTATTTACTTTTCCAAAATCCTCTAAGGTTTTAAACTTCATGTTACACCCCCTAGAAAGGATTATCAATAAAATAGCCGGAGCAAATAAGAGCAAGACTGCATAAATCCCTCTCATTCGTCCGGCAGTTTTTTCACCAGTCATGGTTAAATTTTATTAAACTTTATACTCCGTATGTTTCCAAAGCTTTACCAACATGCGTAGCTTCTGTTAATCCGATAAAGATTAGATACACCATAAAAATCAAATAAGGTATAAGAATCATCATTTTTAGATTCTTTCTCTCTTGACCCAAGTGCATAAAAACCATCACAATATAAGCTGCTTTGATAATTGTCAAAACAATATATCCCCATTTGATAGTTTCCCAAGCCCATCCAGTTACGTTTCCACGTCCCCAAACGATACCTACTCCTACCTCAAGTGCAGTAATAAAAGATAAAATGAAAGTAACTTTATATATTTCTTTACGAATTTTCTTTCCTTCTTCTTCAGAATGATGAGTATGCAATGAATACTCGATTACGTCATCTCTTTCCATATCTATAGTTTTTTTGTGTTATTAAATTGAATTAAACTAGGTAGAAGAATGTAAATACAAATACCCAAACCAAGTCAACAAAGTGCCAGTACAATCCTGATTTTTCAACCATTTCATAATGACCTCTTTTCTCATACGTTCCTTTCAACACGTTGATGAAAACGATAATATTAATTAAAATACCAATCGAAACGTGGAAACCGTGGAAACCTGTAATGAAGAAGAAATAATTAGCATACAATTTAGGACCGTATTCATTACGCTCTAAGTTTGCACCATAAATAATTCTTTGTTTTTCACCAGAATAAGCAGCTTCGTAATAAAGTTTTGTAGCTTCCGCTCCTTCAATTTTATCACGTAATTTATATTTTGAACCTGCTTCCTTAACAACTAACGTCATTTTCACATCAGCTGCTTTTGCAATTTTTGCAATAGACCCGTCATGTAAAGTGATCATTTCATCTTTTACATGTCCTGCCTCAACAGCATGTTGAAATTCGTGCATTAAATCCAAATCTTTATCTGTAAGAACTTGTCCTTTGTGATAATGGTGTCCTGAAACTTGCACATCGAAATTTTTAATTTCTCCGAATTTTTCAGCGTGAACTACAGCTTTTGATCCATCTGCCAATTCAACTTTACCAAAGCTAGATCCGTGAATAAAATGTGACCATTCCCAAGCTTGAGAACCAACGAAAATAATACCACCTAATATTGTTGCAATCATCCATTTAATAACCCCTTTTCTATCCATACGGTGCCCAGCTTCAACAGCAAGTACCATAGTTACAGAAGATACGATTAGCAAAAAGGTCATGAAAGCCACGTAAATCAACGGGAAATTTCCATGTAAAAATGGTAACGAGTGAAAAGTTTCCTCTCCAATCGGCCATTCACCACCGTAAGCATGTCTAGAAAATCCGTAGGCTACTAAAAAACCTCCAAATGTTAATGCATCTGATACTAAGAAGTACCACATCATTTGTTTTCCATAACTTACTTTAAAAGGAGATTCTTTTCCTCCCCATACATTTGTAGAATCAATGTGTTCAGAAGTGTGTCCAGCCATTTCTTAAAATATTTTTTTGCAAGTTTAATGAATAAAAAGTAAAAACAACAATAAAAAGAGCCATAATGTGCCTAAAAAATGCCAAAATATTCCTGTAGCTCTTAAACCTATCGAGTCTCCATCGGTGTATTTACCTAAAAAAGAGTAAGATACAGTTCTAACCATAAAAAATAAAGTAAATACAATATGTAATAAATGTAAAAAAGTTATTACATATAAATATGAAGAAGCAGTATCTGCAGAATCCATTGCTTTATTTAAAAGATAAGGACTCAATTTTTGATCACCAAAATAAAGTGTTCTATTTTTATATGAAAGCTCTTTACTTTTGTAAAAAACGTGAAAATCTTTTCCAAATTCACCTTTAACAAAAAAGTCACCTCTTCCGTCTCGAATATGTTCTGCCCAAGTTCTTAATCGATACAAATCATGAGATCCAATTACTTTTCCATCAGGTAAAACTAATTTATTATCCAAATATGCAACGGGTTCACTCTCATACAGTAGAACAAAGTCACTTCCATAACCTTTAATATCATTTAAACCTTTATCTCTATCAGCATTTTGAAATTGTTTACCAATTGATTCAATTTTCGCCTTGGTTGCTTGGTCAACTTTTTTTCCTTCGATTAGATAGTCATTTCCTTCAACAACTAAATATTTTCCTTTGTACTTTAAAGAATAATAATCACCATACCTACCTTCATTCACTAAAATTTTATTACCACTAGCATAAACTCCTCTATCAACCAATTCTCCATAACCTTTAAATTGGAAAATAACAAACCCTAATCCCAATAAAAAGGTGATTGAAATCAATACTGATAATTTCTTTTTGTTTTTTTCGTTCGCAGCCCTAACTGATAAAATAAAAGTAACACTACTTAAAACAATTAACCCTGTAGAAATAAAAAACGGAGTTGGAAATGGAGTTTTCAACCAAAAAGATCCCCCCATTGATACAACATATGCAGATATTAATGCTGCAAATATCATCGAAATACTACCCAGTGATGCATAAACCAGATTTTTCTTCACTTTCTCCTTTAATTCAGGAGTCATCTCTGCCTCAAACTTTTCTCTCATTTCTGTCTTTTGTTTAATTCAACACTATTGGAATGATTTCTTTCAATTTTTCTAAAAAAATGTCTGTTCGGTCAAAAACATACATAAATTGAATAATTGGCAAATAAATTATCGATGCTATCATTAATCGCTTTGCATCTTTTGCATCACATGTTTGATATAAACGGTGTGCTGTCAAGTAAAACAATGCTCCTAAAATTGTTGCAATTACCAATGACACGGTCCCAGTCCAATCTAATACCCAAGGCAAAAGGCTAAAAGGGATTAAAAACAAAGAATATAATGTTATAAAAAATGCTGAATTTTTAGATTTACCTGATTTTGAAGGTAATAAAGAAAAACCTCCAGCTTTATAATCATCATAAACAACCCATGCAATGGCCCAAAAGTGGGGAAATTGCCAAATAAACTGAATAAAAAACAAAACTCCAGGCACTAATGAAAACTGTCCGCTTGCTGCAATTGCACCTAACATTGGAGGAATTGCTCCAGGAAATGCACCAACAAACACAGCCCAAGCTGATTTTCGTTTCATTGGTGTGTACATAAAGACATAAGAAACGTAAGCAGCCAAACCTAAAATCGCAGATGGAATGTTAATATAAGCCAACATTGCTGTACCAACAACTAAAGAAACAATGACAACGATGTATGCTTCTTTCAATGACATCAAACCTGCTGGTAGTGGTCGTTGTTTGGTACGATTCATCAATGCGTCTAAATCTTTTTCCCAAATTTGATTTGATCCGTTAGATGCAGCGGTCACTAATGTACCTCCAACAATTAGCAAGAAAATTTCTAACCATTCTGTTCCTCCATTAAAAAGATATCCGGCTAAAGCAGACAAGACAACCGAAAATGCTAATCTAAACTTAGTAAATACGAGATACTGTTTCAATTTATTTCCAACCATACCGGTAAGGTGTTTCAATTTTGGTGCAAAAGTACTAAATAATTAAAGAGGTAGTGTTAAATGGTTGAATGAAAAAATGAATTTTTATAGTGTTAACTAAATAATGTGAATCAAATCTTTTTTCTTTCCAAGATTTAAATCAATCAATTCTAGTCTTCTTATTGACGTAAATGAACCCATATCAGAATCTCCATTGATTAAAATCGCTCCCATGAGAACAATATAGTGACAATTGTAGTTCGTTCTTTTTACTAATTCTTCAATTCGTTTATCAATTGCTTGATACAAAACTTCTGTTGCTTCAAAAATTTTATTTTTTGCTTGTAAAATAGTATCCCTATCACTTAATACAATCTGTTCGATTGTATTCATTTGATAATCCATATCCTCCATTCTTCCTTCTACAATATTATTTTTTTCTAAATTTTCAATTGCAGAAATTGTTGCACCACAACAAGTGGTACTATGACTTTGTCCTACTCTATTGATATGTCCTATCTCTCCTTTTTTGGAAATACCAACATGAGGTCCATAATAGATAAAAACACCACCTTCATCAGGAATATGGCTAGCAAATGCCCCCATACCTGTCAATCCAGCAAAAGGAAATCCACTTAAACCTCCTAATTTAAAAGGCCCTAAAAACTCCTCCGCTCTTATTGGATATTGTATACTATTAACATCATCACTGCAAATGCTATCTGCAAACATTACTGTTGAAGGATCTATCTCTAATTCATCTTCGAAATAGCTAATTACTTTGTTAAAAGCATCAATAGTAGTTATTGCATTCGGATACCAATTATGAATAACTTCTAGTTTCTTTTTTTTCAACATAATCTAATGATTTTGTAAATCTTAAAATAGACAAATTAAGTACAAAAAAAAACACTATTTTTCAATAGTGTTTTTTAAATTTATCTCCATCCTCCTCCTAATGAACGATATAAATCAACTATCGCTTTACATTCTTGGAGTTTATCATTTACTGAAGCTAATTGAGCACTGATTAGCCCTTGCTCTGAAGTCAAAACATCAGTATAGTTTGTATTACTACTATATTCCAATAATTGCATACGAAAACTAACTGCTTGTTCAAGAGATTCAACTTGCTTTTTACGAATCACTTGTTTTTCTTTTGCCATATCATAAGCATATAGAGCGTCTGTAACTTCCTGCCCAGCTGTTAATAGTGTTTTTTCAAATGTGTTCCAAGCCTGTTGTTGAGCTAATTTTGCATTTCGATGATTTGTTTTTAACTGTCCTCTTTGAAAGATAGGTTGAGTTAACCCACCTACTAGATTCACAAAAATACTTGATGGATCTAGTAAAGTTCGAGTAGTCAAAGCGCTTATCCCTCCACTACCCGCAGACAATCTTATCGAAGGATAAAACGATGCTTTGGCAACATTTGTTACTTCAAAAGCTTGTCTAAATGATAACTCAGCCGCTTGAACATCAGGTCTATTTGATAACAATTGAACAGGAATACCAATTTTTAGATCAGCATTTAATGTTTCTCCTTCTAACTTACCTCTTTGAATTGACTGTAAAGGTCTGACAGTTAAAACACAAAGCGTATTTTCCAACTCGCGAATTGCTTGTTTGATTTCAGGAATACTTACTTGGGCTGCATATAAATTAGATTCTGCTTGTACAACATCAGCACCCGTTAAATTACCAGCTTCCATTAATGCCTTCATAGCAACCACCGTTTTTTCACGAACTGCAATCGTTTCTTTGGTAATTTCTAATTGTTTATCCAATGCCATTAAAGAATAATATGCTTCAGCAATAGTTGCTACCAACGCCGTTTTTACAGCATTTTGTGATGCAACTGAACGCATCCAAGATGCATGAGCTCCGCGTTTTGCAGCTGATAACTTACCCCAAATTTCTAACTCCCAACTTGTTGAAAATCCTAAAGAAACTGTTGTTGTTTGTAGATTAATATTAATATTTGGAGGTAAATTTAATGAACTTTGAGACGTTTTATTATACGTTACCTGCGGACTAAAATCTAAACTTGGTAAAAACGCCATTTTACTTTGTTTCAATGTGTTTTCAGCACTTGAAATCTGTAAAATTGCATTTTGAAGATCGTAATTTTTATTTAATCCTTCTTGAATTAAAGATTTTAAATTCTCATCAGTAAAAAAATCTTGCCATGGAATATCTGCGATAGACAATGTATCTTCTGATTTAGAATCTCGATACAGTTCTTTTTGTTGACTGTCAGTTAACTCAACCTCTTCATATTTCTTTGTAACCAAACCACAACCAGTCATTGAAATTGTGAGAATCGTTATGAATATGTATTTAATAAAATTTGACTTCATCTTTTTCTATTTTATCTCTTTTGAAAAAATGGTATTGTCACCTCCCTTTCCACTCCTTTATTATTGATTTTACTCAAAAACAACCAACACATAAGGAAGGTAACAATACATTAATCTTTTGTTTTTTGACCTCCAATTTTTTCTTGTAAGCTTTGGAACACAACAAAAAGTGCTGGAATAACAAATACACCAAATATTGTCCCAATGAGCATACCCCCAATTGCTCCAGTACCAATCGCATTATTACCAATCGCTCCTGCTCCTTTTGCTAACATTAATGGCAATAACCCCAAAATAAAAGCAAATGAAGTCATTAAAATAGGTCGTAAACGTGCAACAGCTCCCTGAACAGCCGCTTGAGCGATAGTTGCTCCTGATTTTCTAGCATCTGCAGCAAACTCAACAATCAAAATTGCATTTTTCGCCAATAATCCAATGAGCATAATCAGAGTTATTTGCAAATAAATATTATTACTCACGTCAAATAGCCAAGCAAAAATAAATGCACCTGCTAAACCAATTGGCAACGATAGCAACACTGCAAATGGCAACATATAACTTTCATACTGAGCAGAAAGTAAGAAATAAACAAATATTAAACACAACGCAAAAATGTAAATTGTTTGTCCACCAGCATTAATCTCTTCTCTTGTCATCCCTGAATATTCAAATCCATATCCGATAGGAAGCGTTTCTTTTGCGACAGCCTCGATTGCATTAATTGCATCTCCTGTACTATAACCTGGTGCAGGCGCCCCTTGAATATTAATTGAGGTAAACAAGTTAAAACGATTAATAATTTGAGGTCCAAAAACTTTTTTCAATTCAACAAATTGCGAAATAGGTGCCATTTCACCTTTGTTGTTTCGAACCATTATCTTATTTAAGGATTCAGGATCAGCTCTAAAGTCTGCTTCTGCTTGATACATAACACGATATTGTTTTCCAAACTTATTAAAATTTGAAGCATAAACCCCACCATAGTAACCTTGCATTGTACCAAGAACATCTGAAACTGTTAATCCAGAACGTTTTATTGCCGGAACATTTAAATCAATTCGATATTGCGGATAATTTGGAGAAAAAGATGTTGCAGCATATTGAACTTCAGGTCGCGCATTTAAAGCTGCTAGGAATTTATCTTTATTTGCATTGAAATTCTCAATTGTTCCTCCTAATTGGTCTTGTAACTGAAACTCAAATCCACTACTGAATCCAAATCCCATAATTGTTGGACGAGGGAAGAATAATACTTTTGCGTCTTTTACGACACTTGTTCTTTTAAATAGTTCTTGAACAATTGAAGCTACATCTTGTCCTTTTCCTTTTCGTTCAGCCCACGGTTTAAGTTTTATGATAATCATACCATAATTACTTCCTGCTCCACTGATTAAGCTTCGACCTGAAATACGTAATATTTTACTAATTTCTGGAATATCTTTTACTGCATTCTCCACCTTCAACAACACTTCTTCTGTTCGTTCAATAGATGTACCTGGAGCTAAGGAAATATCTGACATTATACCTCCTGTATCTTCACTTGGAACAAATGCTTTTGGGCTTGAATTCATCAACAAAATAAATATCCCAACAAATGCAGCAATTCCAATAAACGCAACAGATTTTCTTTTTACAAAAAACTGAACTCCTTTTTTATATTTATTCGTTGTTGCATCAAATGCAGTATTGAAGGCTCCGTAAAAACGTTGTAAAAAACTTTTCTTTTTTCCTTCTTCATGGTGATGTGGTTTCAATAAAATAGCACATAATGCAGGAGATAAGGTTAATGCATTAATCGCAGAAATAACAATTGAAACAGCAAGTGTAATACCAAATTGTTTGTAAAAAACACCTGCAGAACCACTAATAAAAGCTACTGGAATAAATACAGCAGACATGACCAACGTAATTGAAATAATTGCTCCACTTATTTCCCCCATTGCTTGATGAGTTGCTTTTCTGGCATTTGTCTCACCTTGTTCCATTTTAGCATGTACAGCTTCAACAACTACAATCGCATCATCGACCACAATACCAACAGCCAAAACCAATGCAAACAAAGTCAACATGTTAATTGTAAATCCAAACAAACTCAAAAAGAAAAAAGTACCAATGATTGCTACTGGAACAGAAATCGCTGGAATAAGTGTCGAACGCCAATCTTGTAAAAACACAAACACTACAACGAACACTAAAATAAATGCCTCTATCAATGTACTAATTACTTTAGAAATGGACTCACTTAAAAAGTCATTCGCATTTACTAAAGTTGTATATTTAATTCCTTCTGGAAAGTTTTTAGAGGCTTCATCCAAAACTTTTAATGAACCATTGATAACTTCTTGTGCATTTGAACCGGCTGTTTGAGCAATTGCAACACCAACTGATTCATAAGCATTTGTTCTAGAACCTCCTGCATAGTTTTGTGCGCCTAATTCAATTCGAGCAACCTCCCCCAACGTTAAAACTTCTCCATTTTCAGTTGAACGAACAACAATTTCTTCAAATTCTTCAATGCTTTGCAGACGTCCTTTGTATTTTAATGTGTATTGGAATGACTGATCTCCACTTTCTCCAAATTGACCTGGAGCAGCTTCAATATTTTGTTCTGCAAGTAAGGCCATTACATCTGAGGGCACGAGTCCATAACTCGCCATAATATCTGGTTTCAACCAAATACGCATAGAGTAATCCTTTTGACCGAAAACCATTGCTTCTCCTACACCGTTTACACGTTTTATTTTAGGTAAAATATTGATGTTGGCATAATTTTGAAGAAAAGTCATGTCATAAGTTGAACTTTCACTATACAATGAGAAAATTAAAATATTATCACTTTGACGTTTTGCTGTTGTTACACCAGCTCTAGTTACCTCTTGAGGCAATAATGGAGTTGCTCTTGACACACGGTTTTGAACGTTTACAGCAGCTAAATCGGGATTTGTCCCTAGCTTAAAGTAAATACTAATAGAAGCTGATCCGTCATTGCTTGATGTAGAAGTCATATATGTCATATCTTCCACACCATTGATTTGTTCTTCCAATGGAATTACAACTGAAGTCATAACGACCTCTGCACTTGCACCTTGATAGTTTGCTGTAACAGAAACTGTTGGTGGTGCAATTTCAGGATATTGAGAAACTGGAAGTGTAACCAATCCTAGCAACCCTAAAATTACGATGATTACTGAAATTACGGTAGATAATACCGGTCTATCTATAAATTTATCAAACATATTTACGATGTTTTATATCTAATACTATTTTGCTACTTCTTCTTTCAATAAATCAGCAACTTTCACAAAATCAGCTTTGATTTCTGTACCTTCAGTTAAAATTCCAATTCCTTCAATAATAACGTGATCTTGCTCTGTTAATCCTTCATCAACAACGAAAAATCTGCCTCCAGGAATAGCTCTCACTTTTACAGGAACAGCTTGAACTTTGTTGTCTACAAAAACATAAGCCATTCTCTTGTCTTGCAATTCAATTGTTGCATTTTGAGGAATAATAATCACATTTTCCAAATGCGTTGGTATTTGAATTGTAGCACTATTTCCTGAACGTAACAATTTACTTGGGTTAGGGAAATTTGCTCTTACATTAAATGCTCCTGTTTGCGTATTTACCTGCCCTGAAAACGTTTGAATCTTACCTGTTTGGTCGTATTGTTTCCCGTTAGAAAGCAACAAATTAACTGCTGGAATTTTATTAATTTTTTCTTGAAATGTTTTCCCTTCAATTTCTGCAACTATATCTAATTGTTGTTTTTCACTGATTGAAAAATAAGCAAAAATTGTATTGATATCTGACACTCTTGTTAATGGTTGAGCAGTTGCACTATTAACGTAACTACCAATACGATATGGAATTGTACCGACAACACCATCAACTGGACTTTTGATTGAAGTATATCCAACATTCGTTACCGCATTTGAATATTGTGCTTTTGCTCTTTGTAAATCTGCTTTTCTTGCTTGTAAAGCCAATTCAACATTCTTTAATTCAAATGCACTAATAATACCTTGATCTACAAGTGGACGCGTTTTTGTAACTTGCAATTCAGCTGTTGCAACCGCAGCTTCAGCTGCTGCTACAGAAGCAGCTAAACTTTGCATATCTTGAGAAAATTGTGGATTACTAATACGAAATAAAAGTTGCCCTTTTTTCACTTCCTGCCCCTCATCAACAAGAATTTGATCAATGTATCCATCAATTTTTGGTCGAATATCAATATCCATTATTCCTTCCAATGAAGCAGGATATTCGGCAAGTAATGTTGTATTTGTTTTTTCCAAATCAATTACTTTATATGTTCCAATAGGTTTAGGTGGCGCTTCTTGTTGTTTTCCTCCACAAGAAACTAATAAACCAACTAATGTAGTTGTTGTTAGTAATCGTATCATTGTTGAATTTTTCATTGTATTTACTTATTAAATAGAATGGTCATTACCATTTCTTTGCGTTGATTATAAATTTTTTGATATTGTTCTTCAGTAGAAATATTAAATATCACTCTAAAAACAGGCTTCATCACAATTGGGAATGTAATGAGTGAAATAATATTTATTAGAAAATTTACTGGTTCATATGTAGGAATCGTCCCCTTTTTCATCTCATTTTCGATCTCTTCTAAAAATATTTTAGATTCATCAATAGATCTTGGTTGAAGAATGGTCTCCATTTGATTGAAACGATTCGCCTCATTGATTTTAAAAATTTCTAAAAACGGATAGCTTTCACGAAATTCAGAGGTATAATCGATTAATGCTTCAACTTTCTCTCTAAACGAAACCTTTGAAACGTAAATCTCAGCGTAATTCTTCCGCATCTCTTCAATGATCTCCGTATAAACGATATAAAACAGGTTCTTCTTAGAACGGAAGTAATAATTAACTAATGTTCGATTGACTCCAGCAAAATCAGCTATTTCCTGTGTACTTGCATCAAGAATTCCATTCGTGAAAAATAAGATTTTCGCACGATCTTTAATTTGATGCTCAGTTTGACAATCTAAGTTTGACATAATGTTTGACAAAAGTGTCAACAAAGGTAATCCAAGATGTAATTCCCAATCCTATTTTTATGTTAAAAGGATGTTAAATAAAATTGGAACTATTTAAGTCCTGATAATTGACAATATTGAACTCTATCATCAATAATTCAAAATAATATATAAATTTGTACTTATAAGTTATGGGTTCAGAAAAGAAAATAGCTGTTATAGGTGGGGGTAGTTGGGCTACCGCAATTGTTAAAATTCTTTGTAACAATGTCACTTCTGTAAATTGGTGGATGCGAAACGATGCAGCTGTCCGACACATTTTAAAATTCAGACACAATCCAAATTATTTACAATCTGTAGAGTTTGATTTGAATAAAATAAATGTGAGTACAAATCTTGTTGAAATTATTGAACCAGCAGACATTGTAATCATTGCTACTCCATCCGCTTTTTTAGTTAAAACTTTTGAAAATTTTCCAATGGAAATTTTTGCGGATAAAGTTGTTTTTTCTGCAGTAAAGGGAATTGTACCTGAATATCAAGCTATACCTGCAAGGTATATTCATAAAACATTTGGAACACCTTACAGCAAAATAGGAATTATTTGTGGACCTTGCCATGCCGAAGAAGTTGCGTTAGAACGCTTGTCTTACCTCACAATTGCTTGTCAGGAAGAACGAATAGCCGACAACATGGCTGAATTAATGGCTTGCAGATATATCAAAACAACCACATCTGACGATTTATTTGGTACGGAATTATCTGCTGTTTTGAAAAATGTCTATTCAATCGCTTCTGGAATTTGTGCTGGATTAGGATATGGTGATAATTTCCAATCTGTTTTAATTAGTTGTGCAATTCAAGAAATTGAAAATTTCATTGATGAAGTAAGTCCAATACACAGAGATGTTAAATCAAGTGCATATCTAGGAGATTTATTAGTTACAGCCTATTCAAAGTTCTCCAGAAATCGAACATTCGGTTTTATGGTAGGAAAGGGTTATTCTGTAAAATCAGCTCAATTAGAAATGGATATGATTGCTGAAGGTTATTACGCTGTAAAAAGTGTCATGGAAATTAAAAAGAAATTTGATGTAGAAATGCCAATCGTTGAGGCGGTATATAACATTCTATATGAAAAAATTTCTCCTGTAATTGAAATGCGAATTTTAACGGATAAATTAAACTAACCAAATTGTTTTTTATTTGAAGATTATCTTCGAAATTTCAAACAACAAAACAAAACCTATTCAAATATGAAAGTATTTAAGTTTGGTGGAGCTTCAGTAAAAAATGCTGAGGCCGTTAAAAATGTCACAAAAATCGTTCAATCATTTGAAAATCAAAACTTATTGATTGTTATTTCTGCAATGGGAAAAACAACAAATGCATTAGAGATTATTGTTGATGCTCTATGTAAACGAGACAAACCTACTTTTAATGAAAAATTAGAAGAAATCAAATCCTATCATTATTCAATTGCTGACCAGCTATTTAGCTCATATGAAGAGCCAATTTACAATAAATTAAATGACGTATTTTCTACTTTAGAAAAAAGATATAACGAAGAAATACCTGATAACTATAACTATGAATATGATCAAATTGTATCATTAGGAGAAGTTATTTCAACTTTAATCGTCGAAGAGTATTTACAATTTTCAGGCTTTAAATCAAAGTGGCTAGATGCCAGAAGATTAATTAGAACGAATAATACATTCAGAGATGCTGAAATAGATTGGAGACGAACAGAGGAATTAATTTCTCAAAACGTACTTCCAGTTTTTGAAAGTAATAATATTATTATCACTCAAGGCTTCATTGGGCACACTCCTGAACTATTAACAACAACACTTGGGAGAGAAGGGTCAGATTTTACTGCTGGAATATTTGCATATTGTCTTAATGCTGAAAATGTGACAATCTGGAAGGATGTTCCGGGAATGTTAAATGCAGATCCAAAATATTTCGAAAACACCATAAAACTTGATAAAATTTCATTTCATGAGGCTATCGAATTGGCTTACTATGGCGCTTCTGTAATCCATCCAAAGACATTAAAACCTCTTCAAAACAAAAATATTTCACTTTTTGTGAAGTCATTCATTAACCCTGAAGCAGATGGTACTGAAATTCAATCACTAACCGATTTCGACCACTTAATTCCTTCGTTTATCTTCAAGATAAATCAGACTCTAATATCATTTCGAACAAGAGATTTTTCTTTCATTGTAGAATCCCATTTAAGTGACATCTTCAGTCGATTTTCAAAAATTGGTATTAAAGTAAACTTAATGCAAAATTCAGCACTTAGTTTTTCTATTCTTGTTGATACTCAAAAGATCGATATACAGAAAGTTTTAGAACTATTTCAAGCTGATTATGAGGTGAGATATAATGAAAATTTAGAATTAGTAACAATTCGCCATTATGACGATGATACAATCGCTAAATTAACGAATAATAGGGAAATATTATTGGAACAATATACAAGACAAACAGCAAGAATCGTTACAAAAAGTAATTGATTTTATAATTGTAAATTTTTAATGACTAGGTCTTTTCCATGCCCTCGTCATTTCTCTTTTACCTGGAGGTCCTGGTAGTGCTTCAATTTCAAAACCGATTAATTTCAAATCTCTTTTTACTTGTCCTTTCGCACAATAAGTAACTAAAAATCCTCCTTCGTTAACCATATCATACATTTTTTTCAAAATCTCAGGGGCCCACATTTCTTCTTGAGCTCTTGGTCCAAATGCATCATAAAATATGATATCATACTCCCCTGTCCTTGGAGAGAAATTTTCAATTTTTTCATCTATTTTTTCGAAAAAAAACAAGTCTGACAGCGTATGTAATTTACCCCATTCTAAGGAATGCAACAAGTCAAATTGAGGTTGAAATTCTGCCCCGATTTGTTTGCAATAATCCATTTGCTCCACGAATTCTACACTAACCGGATATGCTTCAATTCCAGTATAACTGATTTTAATATTCTTGTTTTGCGATTCTACTAAAGTTAACAATGCATTGAGACCTGTACCAAACCCCATTTCAAAAACTTTAATTTCAGATTTTTCGATTGCTTGAATTCCATTTTTAACAAATACATGAAGTGCTTCTTGAATTGCTCCATGTGAAGAATGATAAGTCTCGTCTAAGTGTGGCAAATAAATCGTTTTAGATCCATCATTTGTTACCCTTACTTCTTGCTCCATTTTAAACAATCTGTAATTCTTGTTCAGTATAATATTCATTTTGAATAAAATACTCAATCATTCCTTCTTTTAATAAGTGCTGTTGTTGACGATTATCCAACGCTGGTAAATTTTTTAACAATTTAAAATGTGGCCAATTATCTGTATCCCTTCCTTCAAATTCATAATATCCATATGGTTCCAACAACGTACAAATAGCAATGTGCATCAAATCAGTTTTTTGATTTTTATTGAATTTTTGATATCCTTCACCCAATTCATTCACACCAATCAAGAATAAAATTGATGAAACATCCATTCCTTCCCCAAACTTCTCTTCTAATAATGATTTCAATTTTTGAAATCTCAACTCAACATGATGATCCATTTCCAAATATAATTGCACAAATTTAACAATTGATTTGGACCTAGATTCAGTTTGTATTTTGTAATTTCGAAAAAAAATCAGATAAATATGAAACAGTTTTTTAAAAGCATTCCAATATTAGTAGGAATCATTGCATTAGTCTCTTGTGGTGGAAACAAAAAAGATCAAGAGGAAACGAAGTCAAATATATCATACAGTTATTCACCTGAAAACTCATTAGTTGAATGGACTGCTTTTAAATTTGAAAGTAAAGCTCCAGTAAAAGGTACGTTTAATAAAATTGATGTTACTTCAATAAGCAAAGCAAATGATGTTAAAACTTTAGCAGAATCATTTGGTTTTACCATTCCAGTTAATTCAATTGAGACACTTGATGATTCAAGAAATGCTAAAATAATTGAGTTTTTCTTTGGAACAATGTCTACGGAACAATTAACAGGTAGAATATTAAGTTTAAAAGATGACGGTTCAGCAGAATTAGAGGTTACAATGAATAACATTACAGGCATCGTGCCAGGTAGTTATTCAATTATTGACAATAACTTTTCTTTTAAAGCAACAATGGACATTTCAAAATGGAATACAAATAAAGCAATCGACATACTTAATGCTGCTTGTAAAGAGAATCATACTGAAAATGGTGTTACAAAAGTTTGGTCTGAAGTTGACCTATCATTCACAACAAAATTGAAAATCAACAATTAAACAAAATATTATTTTTTTGACCAATTATGACATTTTTATGAATTAATGAATCAAAAATAACCTTATATTTGCTTAACTAATTATACTTTTTATTATTAAATCTTATGAAAAAAATTGTATTTACATTATTATGTCTAAACCTATTGACAGCTCAAGCCCAACAAAGTTGGAATCAAGTTATAAGAGCTGTTTCTTCAGACCACTCTGCAGGAGATAGATATGGTGCAAGCGTTTCAATTAGTGGTAATTATGCTGTTGTTGGTGCTTTAGCAGAATGGCATGACGTTAATGGAAACAATCCATTGGAAGAAGCTGGTGCTGTATATGTTTTAGAGCGTGACCTAAATGGTAACTGGGTTGAGAAACAAAAACTTGTTGCCCCCATCCGTAAAGATTATGACAACTTTGGTCAAAGTGTTTCTATTAGTGGTGACTACATTGTTATTGGTGCACCTTATGAGGATGAAGACGCATCAGAAGCTACAACAATAGCAAATGCAGGATCTGCTTATATCTTTGAAAGAAACAATACAGGAACTTGGGTTTTATTACAAAAAATTGTCGCTTCTGACAGAGAAACTGGAGATAATTTTGGTAGTAATGTTTCAATTAACAATGACTACATTATAGTTGGTGCACCAGCTGAAGACCACAATGTAGCTGGAAGTGCAAGTTTAAATAATGCTGGTTCTATTTATATTTTTGAAAGAGTTGGAACAGGTAACTGGTCACAAAAACAAAAATTAGTTGCAAGTGATAGAGCTGCAAGTGATCAATATGGAAGTAGTGTTTCAATTAGTGGAGATTACGCGATTGTAGGAACAAAATTCAAAACAACAGATGTTTCTGGATCAAACGTATTGTCATTAGCAGGAGCAGCTTATATTTTAGAAAGAAACACAAGTGGAGTTTGGAGTCAAAAACAAAAAATTGTTGCAAGTGATAGAGTTGCTGGTGGTAACTTTGGAATTTCAGTTTCTATAAATGATGACAATGCAATTGTTGGTGCGACAGGACAAACACATGATGCTAGTGGAAATAATTCTCTTTACAATGCTGGAGCTGCATATATTTTCAACAGAAGTTCTTCTGGTACATGGTCTCAGGCATTCAAATTTACCTCTTCTGATAGAGCAACAGATGATTTATTAGGTTCTTCTGTTTCAATCAATAATGATAGAGCAATAATCGGTTCAAGAACTAAGAATTTTATTGTTGGAAATGACACGACTCATTTTTCAGGAGCTGCATACATCTTAAAATATGAAAGTGGTTCATGGGCATTGGATCAAAAAATTGTACCAACAACTAAGGTTGATGATCAACAGTTTGGTAATGCCGTATCTATAGATGCTGATTACGCTCTAGTTGGAAGTTATTCTCCTTCACATGAAGCGGCCTATATTTTTGAATTCGACTGTACTCCATCAACTTCTACGGATGTAAAAACTTCTTGTGGACCATATGTATGGATTGATGGAAATACTTATTCTTCAAATAACAATACAGCAACTTTCACAATTACAGGTGGAGCATCAACAGGTTGTGATAGCATCGTAACACTTAACTTGACGATTACGAGTGTAATCAATACTGTTTCAACTAGCTGGTCTACAATTACAGCAGATCAAACAGGTGCAACATACCAATGGATTGACTGTGGAAATTCTAACAATCCTATTTCAGGTGCAACAAGTCAATCTTATACTGCAACTGCTGATGGAAGCTATGCTGTTATAATTACAAATGGTACGTGTTCAGACACTTCAGCTTGTGTTGTTATTACAAATGCAAGTATCAAAGAAAACTCTTTAGCTTCTACATCGATTTATCCAAATCCATCTAAAGGAACTTTCACAATTGAAGCTCAATCAAATATGCAATTAAATATTACCGATTTGACAGGAAGAACAATTTCTAGTCAATCAATTACAACTGGTAAAAATAAAATTGTATTAAATGAAAATACTGGAGTTTATCTATTAAATTTCGTTTCAGAAAATGGTAAACATACTGAACGCATTTTGATTAAATAAACAATCACTAAATTTTATTATTAAACCGATAAGGATATCCTTATCGGTTTTTTTATGTTCTGTTAAAAATACACTTAACCCCAAAATCAAAGCTAAAAAGTGTATTTGAAGTAAAGCTGATATTAGATTTATTACACAATCTTAATAATCACATCTGGAAATCTATCTAGGAAAATGAAATAAATCACGAACTATAAACCTCAATAAAAACTCTTTTCAGTAATTAAATTATTAATGTTTATTGTAGTATAAAACATATCTGGTAACAGCTAAAATTTATGATTTGTTCTTTAACCAAAATGAAAAACGGCCATCAGAAATGATGGCCGAACTCCTTACCTAACT
>DAIOWV010000005.1:0-38899 GCA_036758285.1 Taishania sp.
TGTTTGAATTTTGAATAACGTGTGTGTAAGTTCCTGATGTCGTGTATGTTTGGTTATTCAACGTCCATGTGTAACTTCCGCAAGCTGTTGCACTAACTGATGAACTTGTTGCTTCATTGATTGTCAAGTTTAATGTAATAACTGAATCACAGTTGTTTGCATTTGGAACAACATGTGTATATACTCCTGAACTTGTATACGTTTGATTGTTCAACAACCATGTATAAGTATCACAAGCGGTTGCATTCACCGAAGAACTTGTTGCTTCATTGATTGTCAAATTCAAAGTAATCGTAGAATCGCAATTGTTTGAGTTTGGAATAACGTGTGTATATGCTCCTGATGTTGTATACGTTTGATTATTCAACAACCATGTATAAGTATCACAAGCTGTTGCATTGACCGAAGAACTTGTCTCTTGGTTAATCGTTAAATTCAATGTAACTGTTGAATCACAATTGTTTGCATTTGGAATTACATGTGTGTATACTCCTGATGTTATATACGTTTGGTTGTTTAACGTCCATGTGTAAGTACCACAAGCGGTTGCATTTACTGAAGAGCTTGTCGCTTGGTTGATTGTCAAATTCAAAGTAACAATACTATCACATCCATTTACTCCACCACCAACAATAGTATGTGTTGCTGTGTTGTTTGATGCATTATAAGTGTTTCCATCAATCCAAGTGTAACTTTCACAAGCTACTTTTGTATCTGTTGCACTTACCGCACATATTGGAGAATACTTTGCGATAAAACCATCCGCTTTTCCAATGGATGTTCCAATAGATGATACATAATGTGTTCCTACTCTTGGATCAAAATCTGATGTTCCAGTAAAATATCCCGCTAAATAGATGTTTTCATTAGAAGAAGTTGCCATCCCTTGAACATAATCAGTTTCGCTACCGCCTATTCTTGCTGCTGAAGCAAAATTTCCATTGATATCCAATTTTGAAAGGTAAATATCAAACTGTCCAACAGTAGATAAATTGTAAACGGCGCTACCTGGGTCAAAGTCGATTGTTCCATGGAAATGCCCCGTGGAATATACATTTCCTGAATTGTCAACTCCTATCCCTCCGTTTAACAGGCGATTTGTTCCACCAAAGTGTTTTCCCCAAACATAACTTCCATCAGAAATATATTTTGCAACAAAAACATCTGTATTTCCAATGTTTCCTGTATTCAGATAGGTATAATCTCCAGCAGAAGAATTGGGGTCTAGATTAATTGTTCCTACAAAATGTCCAGATAAATGTGGATTTCCTTGGCTGTCCAGAGCAATAGATGTTGGATAAGATCTATTTGTATTTTCAGTAGAAGTAGTCAATTTCTTTACCCAAACAAATTCTCCATCTGCATTTAATTTTAGCATGTATCCTGTTGTTGTTGCAGCTGTAAGATTTGATACTCCTGCATTCGGATCAAAATCAACTGTAGAAGTAAATGTCCCAATCAATATTGCATTTCCCTGGTTATCAATTGCAATTCCATTACAACTTTCAGATCCTGTACCTCCAAAAGACTTTGCCCAAATAAAATCTCCATTTGTAGTTAATTTCAAAACAAATACATCTATTGTTTCATTTACTGATGATAGGCTAAAATCACTTACTCCCAAATCGAAATTGACAGTTCTTCTAAACTCTCCTGCCACAAATACATTTCCACCATTGTCCAATTTAATAGCATAGCCAATATCATGGCCTGTACCGGTACCTCCAAAAGATTTTGCCCAAACAAAATCTCCATTAGCATCCAATTTCAATACAAAGCAGTCATTTCCACCGTTGGATGTTTGATTAAAAACCCCAGGACCTGGATCGAAATCTTGTGTAAATGTGTATTGACCTGTTATATACACAGCTCCTTGATCATCCGTTGCAATTGCATTTCCTTTACCTGTTCCGTAGGATGTAGAACCAAATTGTTTCGCCCAAACTAGGTTCCCATCTGCATCATGCTTTATAATAAACGCATCTTGATCTCCTATTGAAGTCATGTTGTAAACTCCCGGACCTTGATCAAAATCTACCGTACTTTTGAATGTTCCTGTTGTAAATACATTTTCATTTTTATCAACAGCCACTGCATTAGATTGTACAACTTCTACTCCTCGATAAGCACCCGCCCACTCCAAATTCACTCCTTGTGCAAACAGAAATACATTCTGTAAACACAGGATCACCACTAAAATTCTTTTCATAAAAAATTACTAAATTTTGCGCAAAACTATTTAAACAAATTCACAAATAGTAGGTAAATTGGGTGTGATTAGGTAGTTGTTTGGTAAAGGGTAGCGTTTATTTGGTATTAGTCATTTTGAAGCAATAAAAGACATTAACTCATCTTTTTTCTTTGCGGAAACCGGGATTGCACTTTCGTCTTTCATGATCAATAAATTATTCCCCTTTTGATAGTAAAAGACAAAACTTAAATTCACTAAATGGCTTTGATGAATTCTCAAAAAAGAATTAGGTGAAAGGATTTCATCAAATTCTTTCAACTGTTTTGCCACAACAATTTTATGTCCTTCGTGTAAATAAATTGTTGTATAACTACTATCTGATTCACATCGAATAATATCTTTTATATGGATAGAATAAATTCGATCATGTGTTTTAACCACAATTTTTTTATCCTCCGGTTGTTTGATATTTCCTAGAAGTGTTTGAATTTCCGTTTCAGAATGATTCAACTTTTGAACCTTATTAACTGCTTTTACCAAATACTCTGGTGAAATTGGTTTCAGCAAATAATCAACAGCACTAAATTGAAATGCTTGAACGGCATATTCTTGATAGGCAGTAGTGAAAATCACATGAAATGGAACTTTTTCAAATAATGAAAGCAGGTCAAAACCTGTACCATCACCCATTTGAATGTCTAAAAATACAACGTCAGGATTTAGTTGATTAATTGCTGAAAAACCCGTTTGAACAGAATCTGCTGTATCCAATATATTTATTGTTGGACAATACAAACTAAGCATGTTTCCTAACAGTTCTCGACTGTTTTGTTCATCATCAATAATAATTGCATTCATGCAAATTTACAGTATCGTTTGGTAAGGGATTTTAAAAACAACTTGTACCCCATGTTGTTCATGATCTAAATCACTTAGATTTATCACTTCAAAGGTAGTGTTTTTTCCACTCAGTGTTCTGATTCCTGCAATTCTTTCTTCAGTAATTGTTGTTGCCAAAGACTCATGGTTTTTATCTTTTTGTTGTGTATTATTTAATCCAACACCATTGTCTTTAATCTCAAAAATCAAATAGTCGTTTTCACGTTCAAAACGAATCGTAATTTTACCAACTTCTTGATTTTTGAATAAACCATGCTCCAAAGAATTTTCAATGAAAGGTTGTGATAACATTGGTTGAATCAGTACATTGTCATCATCAATGTCTTCACCTGAAGTAATTTCCCATTCTAATTTATCACCAAAACGTAATTTTTGAATTTCTAAATAACGTTCCAACATCAACTTCTCTTCTGAAAGAGAGATTTCTTCTCTTCTTGAAAAAGTCAAAATCATTCGCATCAACTCTGAAAAACGACTCAAATAAGTGGCGGCATTCAACGAATCTTGTTTGTAAATGAAGTTCTGAATTGAATTTAACGAATTAAAAATGAAGTGAGGATTCATTTGTGAAACCAATAATTTTTGTTGTAATTGAATGTTCTTTTCTCGAGCTTTGATTTTATTGTTTCGAATGATTAGGATAAATACAACAACTAGTAATAAAACCAACAATACAATTCCAATAATGAGGTAACTATTGTTTTTTAGTTTTAATTTATTGATTTCATTTACTTGTTTTAATTCTTTGTTTTCTTGTTCCTTTTTCTCCGTTTCGTATTTTTCTTTCAAATTAGCAATCCCATATTGTGTTTGTTCATCATAAAGCACAAATTCATGGTTGATAGCTTGTTCGTAAGCTTCAATTGCTAAATCATATTGTTTCAGAGCTTTATAGGAAACAAAAAGCGTGTATTGCAGCATTCCTTTTTCATAGTCCAGTCCTTCCTTGTTTTCAATCAAGTGCAATCCATTCTTTGCAACTTCTATTGCTTGTGGAAAACGGTTACTCTCTCTATAAAAAATACTTTTGATGCGGTAAAACTTTGCTTGTGCTATTTCATTTCCAAATTGTGAAATATAATTGCCACTTTCTTCCATCAATTTTTCTGCTTCTTCTGCATTACCAAGAGCCTGTTGAATAAGAGCTGCATTTGTTTTTCCTTCAGCAAGTAAACCAACATCATTGAGTTCTTTTTGTAGCATCAGAAATGTATCCGTGTAGCATTTTCCCATTACATTATTCTGGCTATTTAAGTAAAGAGCTGAAAGTGTTACTGCTGTTATGGAAGCTTCTCTTTTAGCCCCGATTTTCATTAATAATTCAAACCCTTTCTTTTGTAGCTTAATCCCTTCTTCTACTTGTGAACTAAAAATGAACATTCCGACTTGCGCTAAACACAATCCTTCTTGGGTTTTGTTTTTTATCAAAATGCTTAAGTCTAATGCTTTGTATGCAAGCTCTGTTGCAAGTTCTGTGTTGCTCATTTTGAACGCATTGAACCCTTGTTGGCGCAATGTTTTACACATTCCCAATTTGTCGTCGTTCGTAGAAAAATAATCATAAGCTGCAGCTGCATGTTGCTTTGCTTTATCCATCGATTGCATTCTTTCATAGTACTTTGCATACGAAAGATCTGCTGTAGCTTGCCCAAATTTATTGTTTTTCTCTTTGCTATATTGTTGTAGTTGATCGATATAGTTTTTTGTGTCAGATTCTGATTTTTGCCAAATACTGATATTGATGATTTTCTCCCACAGTTCAATTCTTGATTTCTGATCTGAAACGGTTTTCACTTTACTCAAAAGCTCATCTATTTCATGACTGTTTGAGATAAAGCTAATTGCTAAAAACAGGAGTAAACATACTGATTTTATATGCTTCATTTAGAGGTATATTTTTTTGCTACTTCACGTGATTCTGCATCTAGTTTCATATAATCTTCTAATGTTGGATTAAAAACAACTGGAACTTCATGAACTACTTTTTCATTGATCTCAGCAATATGAATAAATTCGATCTTGTCATCCAAAAATGCTTGAACAGCTATTTCATTAGACGCATTTAAAGTGCAAGCTGCAGTCCCTCCTTTTTCCATCACTTGATATGCTAAATCCAAATTTTTAAATACTTTTCTATCTGGTTGATGAAACGTTAATTCAGGATAATCCATAAAATTAAATCTTGGAAAATTTGTTTTCCAACGATTGGGGTAAGTAAGTGCAAATTGAATTGGTAATTTCATATCTGGAAGTCCCATTTGGGCTTTCATACTACCATCTTCGAATTGCACCAATGAATGCATAATTGATTGAGGGTGAACAATTACGTCAATTTGTTCCGGTTTTAAGTTAAATAACCATTTTGCTTCAATTACTTCAAGTCCTTTATTCATCAAAGAAGCAGAATCAATGGTAATTTTCGCCCCCATTTCCCAATTAGGATGTTTTAATGCTTGACTTTTTGTTACATTTTTTAACTGCTCGTGCGTAAAACCCCTAAATGGCCCACCAGAAGCTGTCAAATAAATTTTTTCAATTTTATTATGAAATTCCCCGACAAGACATTGAAAAATTGCAGAATGTTCAGAATCTACAGGATAAATATTTACACCATTTCTTTGGGCTTCAGTTGTCACCAATTCCCCTGCAACTACTAAGGTTTCTTTGTTGGCTAAAGCGATCGTTTTTTTTGCCCAAATAGCATGAAGAGTTGGCTTTAAACCTGCATAACCAACTAAAGCAGTCAAAACAATATCTATTTCTTTAGATTCTACAACTTGGCAAAGGGCTTCTTCTCCGCAATAAACATGAATATCATAATTCCACAGCGCATCTTTCACTTTTTTATATTGATCTTCATCTGTGATAACAACTGTATTCGGTTGATATTTAATTGCTTGTTCAATTAAAAGATCTCCATTTTTTCCAGCTGTAATAACTTGTAAATCAAACTTGTCTGGGTAAGTTTCAATTACATCCAATGTTTGCGTTCCAATGGATCCGGTAGATCCTAAAATTGCTACACCTATTTTATTCTGCATGAGACAAAGTTAGTAAATTGATAAAGTTAATAACCTGAATACAATTTTTAATCGAACTCAGAGTATTAATACAATTTAATTTTGTTGATTATTGAGGAGTTCAACCTATACTCTATCTTTCAAAAATGGAAGTTTTTCTCTTAGTTCCTTTTGCTTACTATAAGAAATTTTAACGTTAAAAACTTGCTCTTCGTACGATACTTCAACAATTTTATTTCCCAATAAATCTAATACACAGCTATCTCCTGAGTACGTTAGACCAGAATTATCTTCCCCTACTCGATTTACTGCTGCCAAATAACTTTGATTTTCGATTGCACGTGCTGGGAGTAATCCTTTCCAGTGTTGATTTCTTCTTTCTGGCCAATTTGCAACATATAATAGCAAATCATACTGTGGTTCATTGTTCATGTGCTTATTGAGAGAAATTTCTGGAAAACGTAAATCGTAACAGATTTGAAGCTTTATATTCCATCCTCTGTAACTCACAATCATTGTTTTTTCACCTTTTGAGAAAACTTTATCTTCTCCAGCTAAACCAAACGTTTTTTGTTTGTCATAAATAGAAATGGTTCCATTCGGTTCAACAAAAACACCTCGATTGTAATAAAATTCATTTTCTTGAATGATTAACGAAGTATAAATAGCAGCCTGTTTATTGTTCGCAGTTTTTTTTAACCATTCTATCGATTCAGAATTTTCCATTTTTTCTGCTAAATCAGACGCATTCATCGAAAATCCCGTGTTGAACATTTCAGGTAATAATATTAAATCTGTATTCGTTATCTCAGCCAATAATCGTTCATAATTTTGAAAATTAGCAGATTTATCTTCCCAAATTTGATTCGCTTGAACGAGGGTTATATTTAAATCATTCATTGATATTTCTTTAAATTTTTTTCAATTGTTCAGCTGCTTGAATAAGTGTTTCGTCTGTCTTTGCAAAACAAAAACGGATATGCTTCAAATCACGACCATCATTATTAAAAACTGAAACAGGAATTGTTGCTACTTTATAGTCTGTCAAAAGACGTTTGGTAAATGTCACATCGTCTTCCTTACTAATATTTTCATAACTAGCTAATTGAAAGTATGTTCCTTCTGAAGGAAGTAATTCAAAACGACTTTCTTGCAATAATGACTGAAATAAATTTCGTTTGTTTTGATAAAATGCACCTAGTTCTTTTACATTCACTTCGTTAAGATATGCAGCAAGCGTAGCCTGCGCTGTGCTATTAACACAAAAAACCAAAAATTGATGCACCTTTTTAATTTCGTCCATCAAGTATTTTGGTGCCACAATATATCCTATCTTCCAACCTGTTATATGAAATGTTTTACCAAATGAACTAACAGACAAAGCTCGTTCGAATAATTTTGGTCGTTCGTTGATTGAAATGTGTTTTTTTTCAAAAGTGATGTATTCATATACCTCATCTGATAAAACCAAAAGCTTTGGATTTTTTTCAATCAATGTCTCCAATGCTTCATAATCTCTTTCTGTCCAAATTCTTCCTGAAGGATTGTGAGGATCGTTTGTAATAATAAAGCGTGTTTTTGGAGTTATCGCTTTTTCGATGGCATTCCAATCGGGTAAATAATTTTCATTCAAAGAAACATGAATCGGTTTTGCTCCTGATAAAACAATTGCTGATTCGTAAGAATCATAACAAGGATCTAGTACAATAACCTCATCTCCATTTTCTGCTAATGCTTGTAAAATTGTAAAGATTGCCTGTGTTGCTCCAGATGTTATTAATAAATCTGTAGACACATCAACGTTTCGATTGTAAGAGTTTAGAATTAGATTCTTTACTCCTTCCAATAACTGAGGATGCCCTACCATTGGACAATATTGATTGCTTTGAGCTTCTAAAACTATTCGACTATGAATCGCTGTGAGTTTTTCATCGATTGGAAAATTTGGAAATCCTTGTGAAAGATTTATTGCACTGTGCTCGATTGCCATTTTTGACATCACACTAAAGATACTTGTACCAACAGAAGGTAATTTTGACATAATATTTGTATGAATCATGAAGATATAAAATTTGTAAATATGTGTTTATTCTGCGATTTGTTTCAATTTTTGATTTTACTATATAACCATATTGCGATATCATCAAAAACTTCTTCTTTGTTCGTTTCATTCAGAATCTCATGTCGCATGTTTGGATAGATTTTCATATTAATATCTTGAAATTCATCCTTTTTTAAATTATTGACTGTTTCAATTACCCCCTTACTGAAATCACCAATTGGGTCGTCTTCTCCACTAATAAAAAACATTGGAAATTTTTTCATGATATTTTTTGCCCAATGTCGATCAGTTGCGTCAATATTAAGAGTTGCCAAAGTATGGAATCCGTTGTGAGAAAATGGAATTCCACAAAGTTTGTCGTTTATGAAAGCATCTCTATTGGCTTTGTTGACACTCAACCAGTTGGTGTAATGATAATTTCCTTCTTTTGTGAATTTACTATTACTTGTTTTGGCAAAGGTTCTGTTTAAAAATAAATTTTTGTGTCTAGGCGCAATTAAGTTCAATAATGAAATAAGAGCTTTTCCAATTTTTATTCCTTTAATTTTCCCACCTGTCCCTACAATTATTGCCCCATCAAATTGTTGATTGGCCACTTGTAGCAAACATCTTGTGATAAAAGATCCCATTGAATGTCCCAAAACAAAATGAGGAACCATTGGAAATTTATGTTCTAAATATGTTGCCATATTTATTGCATCAATCACAACTTGTTCTCTTGAATTTTTTGGAATAAAAAATCCATGTTCGTCTATTGTTTGAGCTGTTTTTCCATGTCCTAAATGATCATACGTTACAACAGCAAAACCTTTATTTGCTAAAAAACGAGCAAAATCTGCATATCTTCCACTATGTTCTTGCATTCCATGTAGAACAAGAAGCGTTCCTTTTATAGTAGACTCATCTTCAGGTTGATATAGCGTATAATATAACTTATGGTTTGTTTCATCTTTTCGGACACTTAACTGATATCCAGACTTTTCTTTTATCATGTGATTAAAATAATAAAAGCTAAAATAATCAATGTTTTCTTAAGTCTTTAATCCTTTTTCTTTTGATCTACATAAAAAGTAACATTACTAACTACACCATCTTCATCAATCGCTTTTAAAATATGTTTTCCTTTGACTGTAGTAAATTTCAATTGATGGATATTTAATGTTTCTCCTAAAAACTGTTGATCTAAATGCCAGAAAACACGCTTGTTGGGTTGTTGATGTACCAATTCTGCTATAACTTCTCCTTTTGATTCATTCAATTGTTTTGGAATCAATATATTACTATTTGGTAATGGATATAAAATGTGCATAGTTGTTGATTGTTGATGACAACCAATTTTAAATGGTGGTAATACATGATGATTCGGATGTGTTACTTTATAATGTTTTTCAACTAAAGGAGGTAAGACAAAAAATACTGATTTTTTCATCTGATAAATGTCCTCACAAGTAGCATTGACACGATATTTTCCATCAGACGATAGATTTACTTCCTGATGAAACGAACATCTTTTGGATTCACTAGTACATTTAGGTAGCATTTCCCTTTTTGTATTCGGGCAATATTTTCCTGCAATTCTACCACTTTCAATACAAATTTCATGTGCTTCATATAAATTCGTAGGAGATGTAAACCATTTTTCTGATTTTTTTAACTGACGAAAAACATCAAACATCAATGGTGCCGCTGCTTTTATTCCTGTTAATCCTGGTCGCCCCTCTCCATCGGCATTTCCAACCCAAACAGAAACAACATAGTCTGGTGAGATACCAATAGACCAAGCATCTCGAAATCCGAAACTAGTGCCTGTTTTCCATGCAATTTTTTGAGAAGAAGCAAACATTTTCCATTGATTGTCTTCATCAGGTCTTCTTACCTCAATTAAAGCTTCCAATGTTTCAAATACAGCGGCACTATTCAATTTTGATGCAACAAAAGGCGTTTCTTCTTTTGATTTCTCCACTTGTAATGATGAAATCATTCCTGTAGAAGCTGTTTGTGCTAATTGAAGGTATAACTGATTCATTTCATAGAGTGTCACCTCAGCACCACCTAAAATTAACGAAAGTCCATAATGTCTACTTGGTTTGTTTATACTATTTACACCTAGGTTACGTAAATCTGAATGAAATTTTGTAACTCCATATTCTTCCAAAAGTTGAACCATTGGAACATTTAAACTTCTTGCTAATGCTGTGTTAATTGGTATTGCACCTTCAAAATTTTTAGAGAAATTTTTTGGAGAGAAATTTCCATATTGTACTGGAATATCATAAATCAAAGAATTAGGTGTTATTAACCCTCTTTCTAAAGCCTTTTCATACAACAAGGGTTTTAAAATACTTCCAGAACTTCTTTTTGCTTGAATACAATCCACAGCCGAACTATTGTCTTCATCTTTCGATGATGTATTTCCGATATAACAAACAACCTCGCCAGTTTTAACCGAACTAATTAAAATAGCTGCATTGCTAATTTGATTATCCTTCCAAATTTCTTGATGAATTTGAAGTAATGAATTCATTTTTTCCTGTAAATTGCAATCTATGTTTGTTTGAATCAATTTTCCTTTCTTTCCTTTTTTTATAAAATATTGCATTAAATGATTTGCGTTTACTGGTAATGGCTTCGGTTTTGATGGTAATGGTTCAGCTAAGGCTAATTCATACATTTCACCACTAATTTCTCCCGATTTGTAGAGGTAATTCAACAACCGATTGCGTTTGTTTTTCAAAGCTGTCTCATTTTTTCCAGGGTACATCAAAGAAGGTGAATTTGGTAATACAGCTAGTGTAGCACTTTCTGCCCAGCTCAACTGAAAGGGAGATCGTCCAAAATATCTCCACGCAGCAGCTTCTAAACCAACAACATTATTTCCAAAAGGTGCATTTGATACATACATTTTCAAAATTTCATCTTTAGAATACGAAATTTCTAACCGAGTGGCCATTGCTATTTCAATGCATTTTTCAAAATATGTTCTCGCTGGATTTCCTCTACTCATTCTGATGGTTTGCATTGTAATTGTGCTACCACCACTTACCCTTCTATTATTTTTTGAATTTTGTTGAATCGCACGAGCAATTCCTTTAACACTGACTCCAATATGATTATAAAAGTTTCTATCTTCAAAAGCAATTAAACAGACTTTTAATTTTTCTGGCACTGAATCAGAAGGTGGAAATCGCCATTGTCCATCAGTGGCAATTTGTGCGCTTAGCAATTCTCCTTTCTTGTCTAAAACAACCGTAGATGTTGGTTTTAAGAATAATTGATTTGGCAAACAACCGACATACCAAACAAAGAAAATAAGAAAAAGTACTTTAAATATAAAGCGCAATATTAATTTGTTTTTTGCGGTTATTTTAATTTTTGTGTTATTGATTATCATAAAAATTGCTTTGATAAAACAAATATATGATGAGTAGAAAGCTCCAATTAGGTACTTTTATTATTCGTTATCTCTCTTTGAGAATTCGTTAACTATTGTAGATTTCTAATCATTAGCAAATAATGTATTACAGCAAAATTTTCAATCTTTAAACAGGATAAAACATAAAGAAGTTATTATAACCTAAAATCGAGGACTTAATAATTAGGATATACATTATTTAAGATAATCAAAATAAATGATAGATTTGTCTATGCGGTGGCTTAAAGTACTGTTTCTGTTGTTTTTGCTTATTTCTCCAAAAGTAATTTGGGGGCAATCGTACCATTTCAAAAATTACACAGTTAAAGATGGTATTGCACAGTCTCAAATATATGCACTGCTACAAGACTCCAGAGGTTATCTCTGGATGGGAACAAGAGGTGGTGGATTAACTCGCTATGATGGATTATCATTCACTACGTTTACAGAAAAAGATGGTCTGTCATCAAATTACATCAATTGTATAGAAGAAGATATTGATGGAAATCTTTGGATTGGAACCAATAATGGAATTACAAAATTTAATGGTTTAAAATTCGAATCATTCAAACCAAAAGAAGAAAAATGTCAATTTTTATCAATTGTTTGGGATAAAAATCGAAAAATGTTTTTATCGAGTAATAAAGGTGTTTTTAGTTTTAATGGAAAAGATTTCCAATCACTCAATGATGTTCTGAAATTAGAAAATCTAACAATTAATACTTTACTTTTTGACAAAGAAAATCGTCTTTATGTCGGTTATAGTAAAGGACTCTTTCGTTATACCTATCATAATAACAATTGGAAAAAACATGATTTTGGTAAAGAAAATAAAGTCATGTTAAATGCAATTACAAAACTAAAAGAGGACAATAAAGGTAATATTTGGATTGGTACATATGGAGATGGAATGTATTGTTACAATGGTAAACAATTTTACCGAATCGATTTAAAACACGAATTATACAAACAAACAGTTTTAGATATTTATATTGATCACAATCAAGATTTATGGATTGGAACGCTAACTTCAGGAGTCTTTCATTATTCAAAATCCAATAAATCATTTTCTCGTTTTGGGGAAAAAGAAGGGTTGAGTAATCACCATGTGAGAAGTATTTGTCAAGATAATAGTAATAGTTATTGGTTTGGAACATCAGGAGGAGGTGTTGCCAATTATGCTGGAAATCAATTTACTGGCTATGATGAGAAGTCTGGATTAAAAGCAAACTTTATTTACAGTGTTTTTAAAGATAGTAAAAATAGATTGTGGATTGGAAACGGTCAAAAAGGTATCAGTTTAAAGGACAACAACGAATTTTTCTCTTTCAACGGAACAAGTGGTTTTGCAGATGTAAAAGTCAAAGCAATAGCAGAAGATTTACAAGGGAATCTGTATTTTGGAACTGAAGGTCAAGGAATTTATCGTTACGATGGTGAAACATTTGAAAGTATTAAAGTCTTTTCCAAACTTTACATTCGCTCAATTCAAGTTGATTCACAAGGAAATTTATGGATTGCAACTGCAGGTCTAGGAATCTATAAATGGAATGGAGCTATTCAAAAACAGTTTTTAGTTGCTGATGGTTTATTACAAAACCGAATTACTTGTTTACAAATTGACAAAATGAACCGTGTTTGGTACGGTTCTGAAGAAAATGGAGTTGGTTACATATTTAATGATGTTGTATCAAAAAATTACATTCGTGAAAAGAATGGATTATCCTCCAATGCTATTCGTAGCTTGTCAGAAGATGGAAATGGTAACATTTGGGTAGGTACAGCAGGAGCTGGAATTAATCGAATCTCTTTTAATGAAAAAACACCTCAAATTCGATCTTATGGATTAAAAGAAGGGTTAACATCTTCAAACGTTTATTTAATAACAAATGACAATTCTGGGAATTGTATCGTTGGAACAGAAACAGGTATAGATTTTATAGAATTACAAGCAGATCTTTCAATTAAAGATATTCGACATTTTGGGAAAAGTGAAGGTTTTACAGGAATCGAAACGTGTCAAAATGCTGTTTGGAAAGAATCTGATGGAACTTTTTGGTTTGGAACAATCAATGGACTATTTCATTACAATCCAGCTTATTTATATCGTAACAATCATGAACCAATCACGCAGTTAAGAGACATCAAATTGTTTTACATTCCAATCAATCAAACCGCTTTTAAAGAGTCAATTAAACCTTGGAACAAAATAGAACACCTTGAATTACCGTATGACCAAAATCACATCAGCTTTGATTTTTTTGCAATTAATTTTAGTAATCCTGAAGCTGTTCGTTATCAATGGAAATTGGTTGGATTTGATAAAAACTGGTCTCCGCCATCCAAAGAACACAATATCGTCTATTCAAATCTAAATTCAGGGAAATATACATTCTTACTTAAGGCTAGTAATGAGGATGGAGTCTGGAACAAAAAGCCTGTTGTATTCAGTTTTGAAATAGAGCTTCCATTTTGGAAAACTTGGTGGTTTTTAGCTCTAGAAATAGGATTGTTTGGATTCGGATTATACCTTTTATTTCTTTGGAGAATAAATCTCGTGAGGAAAAAATCTCGAAAACGTGAAGAAAAAATCAAAATTGAAAAAGAAATAATGGAATTGGAACAAAAAGCATTGCGATTACAGATGAATCCACATTTTATTTTCAATGCTTTAAATTCTATTCAATCAAAAATTGGTGATGGAAATGAACAGGAAGCACGATATTATCTAGCAAAATTTTCGCGTTTGATGCGACAGATTTTAAATAATTCTAGGAATACATTTATTTCTCTTGAAGAAGAAATATCAACTCTTGAAAATTATCTTTTAATCGAAAAGTTTTGTAACGACAATCGCTTTGATTACGCCATAAGTATAGATAAATCATTAGAAAAAGATTTCATTTTATTACCACCTATGCTACTGCAACCTTTTGTTGAAAATTCTATTAAACATGGTTTTAAATTTCCTCTTCAACAAGCTAAAAAAGGAAAAGTCGAAATTAATTTCTATTCAAAAGACGAAAGTTTAATTTGTGAAGTAAAAGATAATGGTATTGGACGAAAAAAAGCTGAAGAAAATAATGAAAAAAGCATGGAAAGCTATCACGAATCTACAGCATTAAAAGTAACAAATGAACGACTAGATTTACTCAAGAAAGAAAATACAATGGCACATCTTGAAATCATTGATTTATATACGGATGAGCAACTCGCAAGCGGTACATTAATTCGATTAACAATTCCAATAATACATTAATTATGAAAGCAATTTTAATAGATGATATTGAACAAGCACGCATCACACTTCGCAAGGATTTGGAATATTATGCCCCTTATGTTAAAATTGTTGGAGAAGCTGGTGGTGTTGTAGAAGGAGCCAAATTATTAAAAACAATGAAACCCGATATTCTCTTTCTAGATATTCAAATGCAAGATGGTAGTGGTTTTGATTTGTTAGATATCATTGGAGAAATTGACTTTAAAATTATCTTCATCACAGCATCGGATGCACATGCCATCAAAGCATTTCGTTATGCAGCAATTGATTATTTACTCAAACCCGTTGATCCAGATGAATTACAGGATGCACTTAAAAAATTCAAATCAGATGGTATCAACGAAAGTGAAAAATACAAACTTCTGAATGAAAGTCTGAAAGACAAACAAAAACACAATGAACGACTGGCTTTACATTCACAAGAAAAAATTAGTGTTGTTGAAATAAAAGATATCGTTCGATGCGAAAGTGATGTTAACTACACACAATTTCATTTTTCGGATAAACGAAAAATTATGGTAACTAAAACCTTGAAAGATTTTGAAGAGTTATTGCATAATCATGGCTTTTTCAGAGTACACCAATCACATTTAGTAAACACGAAATACATTCGGGAATATTCAAAACAAGAAGGAGGTCATCTGGTTATGACAGATGGAAGTCTGGTTCCTGTTTCTACAAGAAAAAAACCAGACGTAATGAAAATGTTGGAAGAATTATAAATGGTTTATTATCTGTTTTCTACTACTCCAAGCCTAAAATATCTGAAATTTGTTGCCAAGCCTTATCACGATTTATATTGTATCGGTTTTGTGCTTCTTCACTTCCTGTAACTGCATAATCACTCAATCCTTGTGCTTCTTTTTGAAGTGATTTCATACAATCTATTAATTCTTCCACAAATAAAACATCATCATTCGTTAAACCATCACTTTTCACAGTTGTACATTTAGATAGCATGTCTATTACTGATTCTAGCATCGCCATTTGTTCACTCATCAAGTCTTTTACACGATCTGCATCATAAACTTCATTTACATATGAGTCTGCAATAGCACCTATTGAAAGGTAAGTATTGTAGATTGTAATTGATGAAATTCCACCAAAAGCTTCACGAACATTTACATCACACTGAGCTCTTGAAACAACAAGGCTAGAAATAGTCAAAAAAAGGGTTAAAAATAATTTCATACGATAATAGCTTTAGAATTATTACAAATATATTGTTATCATTAATTAATGACAACTCCAATCGAGCTCCATATCATTAAAATATCTATCAATTAGCCTGTGTTCGGGATAATTATTACTTTACAACCTCTATCCACCTTCCTTTCTCAGAAGCAAAAATACTATTGTCATACATTGTTTCACATTGAATAGCAGGTAAATAATATCTACCCAAATAACTTGCATTCAATCGTATACGAATGGTCTTGCTCGCGTTTGGTCCTAGTTCAAAGTAAGAAAATACTCGATCATCTCTTACATCCTGATAACGAATCTCTTGATTCATATCAACACCATCCATTCTGTCATTCATAATTTCCCATCCACTTGGAAACAATTGAGTTAATGCTATTTCCTTGTAAATTCCTTTACTTCCGGGATTTGTAAGGGTAACCTCCATTATAAAATCCGTACCCTGTTTTAATTTTTCAGGATTAATTTTAGTTCCTTTTGAATCGGAATATAAAATACTCATTTTTAAATTTTGTGACACTGTTTTCTCAGTTCCTTGATTCGGAATTCCTTTGGTTGTTACAGAAACATACAATTTACTTCCACTTGTATTTTTTACTTGAATGACAGAATTATTACTAAGAGTAGATTCATTATAAAAGTGCTTTTCTAAAATTCGGTTAAACGATAATTGTTGAACTTGATTGCCATTTATCTGCAAATTGTAGGTGCATTTTTCATTTGAATTCTTCACGCCAGCATATTCAGTTAAAGCAAGTAAAGATACTGCTGTTTCTTGGGTACTTAACCACGATTCTGAATTCAATTTTGACACAATTTTCAACAATAGCTTTTCTGCTTTTTTATTCATTTCTAACTTGCTAAGAACCTGTAAAACTATCGCTTCATCTCTAATTTCAGAACCAAAAGTGTAAGATAATTCCCTATATGATTTCATTTCAGTTTCTAAATTCTCAACCATTTTTTCTGCAATATCATTCTGCCCAATTTCAGCATAAGCAGCTGCTAATTGCCATTTTGTCATCACCGTTAAACCACGTTCTTCTTTTAATCGATTCATGGCTCCTAACTGTTGATTTTTGGACAAAGCAAGTAGATATAATCTATAAGCTTGAGTCAATTGGTGACTTTCGTTTGCTTGTTTGTGTGCAAATGGATTCATACTCGTATTCCAGTTTTGAGCTTTTTCTGTTTGAAATTTAATCCAACTTTTTTTGAGTTTCTCTGGAATTACATATCCTTGAATTTCAGCCTCTAATAAAAAATGTCCAGCGTAATTGGTAGCCCACTCATTTTCATAATTTTCTCCTGGCCAATAAGAAAATCCACCATTAATGGTTTGAAATAATTGTAAACGCTTTATTGCTCCTTGTACATGGTTTTTTACTAGCTTCTGATCTTTTTCTGAAAGATTTACCAATTTGCCAAGATACAACTGAGGAAATACGCCAGATGTCGTTTGTTCTAAACAGCCATGCGGATATTGAATTAAATAATCCAATCTTTTTTGTAATCCAAAAGAAGGAATTTTTGAAACCTCTATAATCGCTTCATTACTTGATTTTAAACCAAAATAATTAATGTCAATTTTTTTATTTGATCCAGATTCAACAACAAAACTTGAATAATTAAATTGAACAGGGTTGGATGCGCGAACATCAATTTCAATTTCTTCTGTTGCTGTAATATTGCCAGAAGTAGCAGTGACTTTTAACTTTGCAATTCCTAGTTTATTTTGAATTTTTAATTGAAATGTTTTCGTAAATTCCCCTTGTTCTTTTACCTCAAAAGTTTGCGTGTTTTTCCCGATTATGTCAACTATATCATTTGTTTCAATACTTAATTTTATATTTTTAATATGATCTTCCATAGCAAAAACACTTATTGGTAATTCAATTTTTTCATCTGGTCCAAAAACTCTTGGACAAGTTGTTAGTAACATCAACGGTTTTCTCACTGCAACTGTTTTCTCAGCATTTCCATAAGCACCATTGTTTTGAGCTACAACCATCACACGAACAGAACCTACATAATTTGGAATGTCAATAGTATGTTTTTTACTTTGTCCGCCTTCAAGTGTAAATGGACCAATATATCTTACCATCGGTTTGAAACGATTAGCTTTTGGATTTTTCCCCCTTCCAGCTTCACCATCTCCACCTATTGTTAATAATTTCGATATTTTTCCAGCAAATGCCCCAATTACATAATCATACATGTCCCATGTTTTCACACCAAGAGCTTCTTTTGCATAAAAAGTATACCAAGGTTGAGGTGTCTTGAAATTGGTTAAATCCAATAATCCTTCGTCAACAATTGCCAAAGTATAAGTCATCTTTTTACCTTCTTTTTCTTTTATCGTAATTGTTGTAGTAGTTTCTGGTTTAAAAATATCTGACATTTGAAGAGTCGGTTGAAGATGTGTTTTCGGATCATCAACAAAAACCGGAACTACGCCATACATACGAATCGGAAGATCATTTTTTGTATTTGCGTGTGGCTGAATCAATGAAATATGAATATAAGCATTGGGAGCCATGTCTTCACTTGCTTCTAAAGTATGAAGTGTTTCTCCTAAATTTGTATTAATCCAATATTTTTTAATAACCTTAGACCTTGTTTCGATACTAATCAATGCTTTTCCTTTCGCAGGTGAAGGAATTGAAAGTTGAATTTTTTCACCTTTAATGTATTTTACTTTATCCGTAGTAAAATTCAACAAACTTACTTGCTCACCTTGAACACGATTGACCCTATTCCAATAAGGCCAGTCAACTGTAAAAGACATTCCAGTTTGATGATTTCCTTTTTTATCTGTTGCTATAATCACGTATCTCCCATAATCTGGATAATTAACTCTGAAAGAAACAGTTGATTTACCTTGTTTACTTTTAACAACTGTATCCTTGACAACAAATGCACCATCTTTAGAAATGAAGGATGCTAAATCTGAATCTGAATTTTCATACCACCACTCCCAATTCAATTTATAAATTCTGATATCAATTGTTTCCTCATCTCTCAATTTTCCATCACTTGATACTGCTACAATGTCAAAAAAATGTTTTTTATCTGTTTCTAAAGAACCGTCAAACTGTGTTCCACTAGCTGCTTGAATTCCCAAATATGTTTCATATGGAGAATATTCTACTTGTGCTCTATCAATGCTAAAATCTCCCCCAGGTTCAAACACTTTTGTTATGTAATTTGCTTTCAATTTTCCAGGAGAATTATTTCCAACATTTAAATGCTTAGAAAAACGTATTTCACCCTTTTCATCTAAATTACCATCAACTATAGTGATTAAATCCGATTGATACGAACGAAGTGGTGAATCGAAAGTATATTTTTTATATTGCTCAAAGCTTGTTTTTCCTTGGCTAATCTGGACTTGAATGATTGTTTGTAAGTTTTTTGCTATTGCACCATGTAACCATTCAGCATTTAACTTGGCAAGTGTATCATTTGCTGAATGTTTTTGAGCATCTAATTTTATTTTTAAGCGATTGGGTTTTATCGTTTCAATCTTTAAGTTTTTTGTAAATGTATTATTCCCTACAGTTGCAGTTGCCAAATAATGTCCTGTGATTCCTTCAAGATCTGTTTTACATCTAAAATCATAAGTTCCATTCACATTTTTTGAAGTTGTTGTTTGATAAACAATATTCCCATCCGGATCTTGTAAACTAAAATCAACAGGATGATTTTTAGGTAAAGTATTGTCTTTATTTTCTAAGATAAATGCTACATAAAGAGAATCACCTGGACGCCAAACACCTCTTTCTGCATATAAAAAACCTTTTACACCTCTTTGAACATTTTCCCCTTCAATATCAAATTTATTCATTGCATTAGAATACGCATTCCCAAGCTTTAAATATCCTCGCTGATCTCCATTTTTAACGACTATCAAAAATGGTTTTTTACTCAACTGATGTGTAAACATTCCCTGATCATCTGTTTTACCAGTTGTAATAACTTGTTTTGTAAAATCATAGAAGATAACTTCTGCATTTTGAAGTGGTTCTGTTGTTAACATATTACTCACAAATGTGTGTCCGGTTTTATTTTCTTCCAATTTAAAAATCACACCTAAATCAGATGCCAATATATTCCTTGAAATAGCATTTCCATTGTAATAATTTGATTCGCAAGGTGAATAATGATTGTGATAGTAACTCCACGTATCATACCCATCATCAAAAGCTCCGTAATGCCAGTCACCTTCTCCCCATTCATCTTTACTGCGACTGTAATTATAATAATCAGTGGTTTCTTCATAATCTTCGCAATCACAAATAGCATCTTCTTTGGAAAATTTGATTGAAACACGATAAATAGCACCAGGGTCTGGTGAAATCAATTTTTTTAAATCAATCACATGTGTTGACCATTGCTTAAGATTAACAGATTTGTCTTCATCTAATTGAAACTTTTGCTCTGCTACAACTTTCCCAAAACGATGTAAAGCATCATCACCATCTAAATCGTTTAACTGTAAGAAATTATGCACGTTATTTTCAAAAATCTTTATGACACGAACGGTCACAGCTTTTACACTAATCGATTCAAATGGAAATATTAATCCTTGAGAATTGGGTAAAATTGAACCTTTTCCTTTCATTTTTAACTTTGGATTTGGTTCTCTAAACATCAATTCCTCCTCATAAGGTTTTATCTTTTTATGCCCTTTAATATTTTGAAGCCCATTACTAATTGTTAATTTTTTATCTCCTACAATTCTTTTAGAAATAAAAACCTTGACACGACTTCCAAATACCTCATAAGAGAGGTTTTCTTCTCCCTCAATTGAGATAATTCCATTCAAATTTTGTGAATGAAGCAGTGATTCTGAAAATGAAATTTCAACCCATTGATCATCATTTTCTATTACGTTAACACTCACAACGGAAAAATCACCCAATGCAGGGATTTTTATAGTTTCTGAACTTTTTCGGTTCGATTGAATAGCTGTTCCATCCCAATAGATTTTTAATTCTGTTTCAGTTGTTTGTCGTTGAATATCATCTAAACGGAAGGAATACTCATTTCGAAACCAGGTATCTTTTGTCAATTTAGGATAAATTTTCTTTCCATCTACCATCACATATAATACCTTTTTTATTGCAGAAGTGTCTGCAATATCAGTAGTTTTTAAACGACCAGTAAGCATCATTACATCGGGATTAAATTCGTCCTGAATTTCTAACGTTAAATTTTCAACAAATACATCTTGAGGATAAGTAGAAAATTGAAATGCAAACTCTTCATGTTTACGTTCATCTACATTTGTTACTTTATCTAATTGAAAATATGCAGTAAATAGCTGATTAGAATTCAACAAGTTAGATGGAGTAAATTGAATTGTACGGTCATTCAACCATTTTATTTTCCCGTCAATAGCAGGTTCAAAATGAAAAATCTCATCAATTAATGTTGAGTCACTATTTTTTTTCAATTTAGAACTTAGTTCTTTTGGAATTTCATTTGCTAATTCAATAACCACAACATCTTGGTTGGAAATATAACCAGACGTATAACCAGAAACATATTTATGAAAGGCTGGATCAACTTGAATATATTCAACTTTTGATGGTCCGCAAGCATTTAGAAGTAAAAGAAAAATAACTGAAAATAGAATCTTAAATTTTGTTGACGTTTTCATACTAAACATATTTTCAACAAAAATGAAAGTAAGTTCATTAATCGTTAGTGAGTATTTATACTCCGATAGCGTCTATTTATTATTTGCTTGCATTTTGAAATTATTTGAAATTTTCCTTTCGGAAATCAATCAAGTTAGGAACTTCATTAACCTAATTATAAATAGTTGATTAAAAGATAATGTGATTATTCTATGAAATCCAATGAAAGGGTGTAAATTAGCATTATGAGTCAAAAAAGAAAAAAGAAAAAAGACGGAGAAAGATCTGGCAAAAAGAAGAATAACCTGAAAGGTAGCCTTACAGTGTTAATTAGAAAGCTTTTTGAAAAAAATGAAACAAGTGAACTGACTCACAAACAAGTTTGTACGCTTTTAGATTTGAGAGAAGGTGCGCTTAGACAGTTGGCTTTTACTATTTTAAAGGATTTAACAGAACAAGGATTTTTACGTTCTATTAGTCACAGTACGTTTATATTAAACAAAATACATTCATTTCTTGAGGGTTACCTTGATTTAAATAATCGTGGGGCTGGTTTTGTGAATGTTGAAGGACAAGAAAAAGACATATATATCGACCCAAAGAATGTTGGCAAAGCAATTGGGGGAGATAAAGTAAAAATTAGAATTCTTCGCTCAGGTAAAACAAGAGTTGAAGGAGAGATCATTGAAGTAATCGAAAGAGAACGAACTCATTTTGTTGGAACACTTCAAGTAAGTGAAAAATTTGCATTTTTAATTCCTGATAATCAACGTGTAGGTACAGATATTTACATCCCTAAAGAAAAATTGAATGGTGCTAAAAATGGAGAACGTGTTTTAGTAAAAATTACTGTTTGGCCTGAATCCACGGCTAATCCATATGGAGAAGTTTTAGAAAGACTTGGGCAGAGAACAGCAAATGACACTGAAATGATTTCAATTTTAGTCAATCAAGGAATCGATTACATCATGCCTCAAGAAGTTATTGCTGAAGCAGAATTCATTACCATGGATTTGGATGAAGAGGAAATAAAAAATCGAAGAGACATGCGAGATGTTCTCACTTTTACGATTGACCCTTTTGATGCAAAAGATTTTGATGATGCATTGTCATATAGACCTCTAGAAAATGGTGATATTGAAATTGGTGTTCACATTGCGGATGTTAGCCATTACGTTCGACCTGGTTCTGCAATGGATAAAGAAGCTTTACATC
Organism: Taishania sp.; assembly: GCA_036758285.1. Taxonomy (GTDB): domain Bacteria; phylum Bacteroidota; class Bacteroidia; order Flavobacteriales_D; family Crocinitomicaceae; genus Taishania. Next base: position 22,929 of record DAIOWV010000005.1, read on the forward strand.
GTTCTAATTCTGTGTACCTTGTTGATCGTGTTGTACCAATGTTGCCTGAACAATTGTCAAACTTTGCTTGTTCATTAAGACCAAATGAAGACAAATACAGTTTTTCTGTTGTTTTCAAAATGGATGAAAATGGTACAATAAAGGATGTTTGGTTTGGAAAAACTGCCATCCATTCAAACAGAAGGTTTACCTACGAGGAAGCACAAGAAATTATTGAAGGAAAAGAAGATGAATACAAAGATGTGATTTTATTAATGGATAAAATTGCAAAAAATTACAGGGGAAAACGATTAAAAAAAGGTGCTTTAAACATTGAATCTGAAGAAATGCGATTTAAATTGGATGAAGATAAAAATCCGATTGAAGTTGTTATAAAAACATCGAAAGATGCCCACAAATTAATTGAAGAATTCATGTTGTTGGCCAATCGATATGTAGCAGAATTTATTGGAAAACCATCAAAAGATAAAGACCCGATTCCATTTGTGTATCGTGTGCATGATGAGCCTGATTTAGCTAAAATCGAATTGTTTAAATTGTTTATCGACAAGTTTGGGTATGATTTGCAATCAAGTGATTTAAAAACCGTTTCAAAAGCAATCAATGTTTTGCTAAATGATATTCGCTATGAAAATGAATATTCTATCATTCAATCAATGGCAATTCGCTCAATGGCAAAAGCAACGTATGAAACTCAGAATATTGGTCATTATGGGTTGGCATTTGAACATTATACACATTTTACATCTCCAATTCGCCGCTATGCTGACTTAATTGTTCATCGTATTTTATTTGAGGAGTTAACAACTAAAAAGCACGTTTATGGCAGTAGCTTAGATGATATTTGTAAACGTATTTCTAGAAATGAAAGAAAAGCTGCAGAAGCAGAAAGAGAATCAACAAAGTATTTTCAAACAATTTTTGTACTTGATAAAATTGGTGAAGAGTTTGAAGGAACAGTTTCTGGAATTGCCGAACAAGGAATGTATGTGCGAATGGACGAAAATAAATGTGAAGGCATGATTGCTATGAGTCAAATTCCTGGAGATCGCTATTATTTTGATGCAGAAAAATTCAGAATTATTGGTCAGAAATACAAACGAGAATACAATTTTGGAGACCGAGTAAAGGTTAGAATTTATGAAGTATCACCTCGTAAACGCCAAATTGATTTGGAGTTAGTTGAAGAATAATTTTTGGAATTGCTAAATCAGAAGTTGTGAAAAATAATCTGCTTTTTCTTTGTCTTTTAGTATTAACACAAAACATATTTGCTCAATTGTCTTATCAATTTTCATCTGGATTTATCGCACAAGAATGTGATGATCTACTTGTTTTAAATGAAGGATTTGCTGATACAACAAAAGATAAAAAATTTAAAACAGCTATTCCTGGATATAAATTTCTCTATCGTTCTAAACCAATAGGACTAGATAATACTTGGGATTTGTGGTTGAGGGAAGATTCAACAGTCGTTATTACACTGCGAGGTACAACACCTGACCAAAAGTCAATGTTTGCCAATTTGTACTGTGCAATGATGCCTCCAAAAGGAACAATTCAGTTGACTAAAACAAGTTCATTTAATTATAAAATTGCAGAACATGAAAGAGCAGCTGTTCATGCTGGCTATCTAGCTGGTTTTGCTTATATTGCGAATGATGCTTTACCTCAAATAGATTCGCTTTATAAACAAGGATTTACCAATTTTCTAATAAGTGGACACAGTCAAGGTGGTGCAATAGCTCAAATTTTTAGTTCATGGTTACATTACCTTAAAAAAGATAAAGTTTATCCGAATCTGAACATTAAGGTTTATACCATAGCAACTCCAAAATACGCCAATATGTATTATGCTTATGATTATGACAATTGGATGCGTGCAGAATGGTCTTTTAGTGTAACCAACGCTTATGATCCTGTTCCAGAAGTTCCCCTTACCACCCAAATGATAACAGACATCAACGAGCCAAATCCATTTAGTGAAGTAAAAAAAGAATTTAAAAAACAACCATTTATTAAACGTTTGGTATTGAATATGGCTTTTAATAGTATGAGAAGAAAAGCTGAAAAATCTTCTAAAAGCTATCAAAAATATTTAGGAAAATACGGTGGGAATTATTTAAAAGATTTAACTCCTGGATTAGAAATGCCGAAACAGTTAAACAGTACTTATTTTTTAAGACCTGGTGTTCCAATCTCATTGGTTCCTGATGATTTATATTTTGAATTTTTTAAAACTCAAAACAATCAATACTATCACCATTTATTTCCAGCTTATCGATTTTTATTGAGAAGACAATATGAAGGATTGACTCCTTTATCAAACTAAATAACCTGATTTCTGGTTAAATAACAAATCCCCTTAAGTAATTAACTTAAGGGGATTTGGGTTCAAAATTTATATTAAAACAGGACTTTGCTAATTATTATTTTGACTGTTGAATTGAAACTAAACCGGACTAACTAGCATTTTTGTCTAATAAACTATCTGCGATATGGTATTATACTCAAAAACTTATTCTATTTATCTTATCTATCTAAATCGCACCTGCATTCAATAACAAATTTGAACATGACAAAGGTCTTATTTAGATTTATTCTAAACAATACCTTTTTTAAGGTATTTTTACTATAAAATAGGCTGTTTTATCTACAAAGATAAATTTGATGATGTTTTGGAATAATTAACTATCGCTGTTTTTATTTCTTTAGAAAGCTTAGGATAATTGTCTTGAATTAGCTTGACATCTTCTGAAATATTTGAATTGTATTTTAACAACTTGGGGGCATTTTCTTGAATTATTAATCTCAAAAATCGATATTCAGTGTTTGTGGGGTTTGAACCAATAACATTTTCTAATAGTTCTTTACCTTGTTTAAACTTTTTAAGTTTATCACTCGGTGTTTTTTGAAATTCAGCACTTTTCATCAATATTGCACCATAGTATGCTTTTTGATCCGAATTTACTTCAGATACAGCTACTAATTTTTCCATTGCAAAAACTTCCGTTTCTTTTTTTGATTCCATCGATTTATAAAAATCTGATTTTGAAAAAGAAACAACAGAAATAAGTAAAAGTGCTAAAAGATGATACATTTTGTTTTTTTATAAAGGTCAATCAAAAGCTAAGCCAAATAACTCAATCTTCAAAAATTAGTTGAAATAAACGTTGCCTTTGTTTTTTCATCTCAAGAATAACTTCCTTATTATTCATAATGAGAAAAATATAATTTAACTTAAATGAAATATGATGCAAATATTTGGTGAAGCTGTATGCAAATATTCCCGTAAGTGGCATCAAAAGAAAATAAATAAGAAGAAATAAGATGTTAAAATTGAAAAAATAATAAGCAAAAAAAGTAAAAATAAAATAATTGATTGGGTAAATAACTAATCCTAGAAGTATAGCAATAGGTGCATAAAACTCCTTGCTTGATGTTATTTTAGGAATAATGAAATCGGTAAACTTAAAAGGTAATATATTGTGGATGATTCCAAATAAATAAATTGGGAAAACTAAAACAATTCCAATAAAAGATGTGATAATCTGACGAATAAACATTCCCGATCGAACTCCTCTGTCTAAAAAGTCATTTTTTATTTCCAACTTATCTGTCTTCCATTTTAAATTCCAAAGTAAATTCTGAATATGTTCAACCTTTCGTGGATTATCAATGCTTAAACGTTCTATCCTATCACGAATTTTTTTCATTAATTCAATCTCAGACTCAACATTTGTAGCATTGTGGAGATATTTTGACTGTAATACTTCGTTTAATGAAACAATTAACTCTTCCTGTTCTTTGTTTTGAGTAGTAACTAAAACTCCTTCTAATAATCTCCTAAATTCCTCTGTTAATTTTTTTGCAGCAGTTGTATGATTCTCTTTAAATTCTTCTAAATATTTGGTTACAGAAATCCCTTCACCAAAATTTACCATAATTGAACTTCTAAACTTTTCTCCTTGAGTATACATTAAACCTACAGGAATAACTTTCAAATTTAATTGTCCATTGTTTCTTTGCTCTGCTTCCAATGCAATTCTTGCTGTACCAGATTTAAACTGTCTCAACAACATTTCCATCTGACTATTCCCTTCCGGAAAAATAACTAATGTTTTTCCCTTTGACAATAAATTATAACATTCTTCCAAAGTAGAAGAATTATCCACACCATCAGTTTTTGCTTCGGTTGATCTATTGATGGGGATCATGTTTAATGATCTCAAAAACCTCATCTTCCATTTACTATTGAAAAAAGTTGCTTTCGTCATATAGTAAATAGGTCTAGGAGAAATAATACCAATTAATAAAGCATCAACCAACGTGTTAGGATGATTCGCAATTATAATTGTTGCTCCTGAATGCTCTAGATATCCTTCATTTCTAACCTTTATTTCAGAATAATAAAGATGAAGTCCTAATCGCATTAATATTTTTACAATTCTATATAGCATTAAGAGTAAAAGTACTAAAATAGATTGACCAATCCTTTTCGATTGTATAATGAATCTACGTAGTAACCTTGTTTTTCTATTTTATCATCCTTAAAATATGCCTCTATCGTTTGTTTTGTAGAAGGAATCGTTAAATAAAATTTACCTTCTCTTTTTCCTTTCTTCCACGTTCCTTTTATTAATTGACCATTTGCTTCTTGTAGTACTCCAGGCCCATTAATTGTATCATTTTCCCAAGAACCTTCAAACTTAGATCCATTAAAATAATTATATGTACCTTCTCCTTGCTTCAATCCATCTTTATAAACACCAGAATAACCTTTTTCTTGACTATATTCATACAACCAAACACCATCTTGTGTTTTTACCTTATTACCATCTTTATCAACAGCATCTCTTGAACCCAAGGAATAAACTAAATTAAATCTATCAGGTTCTTTTTGTAATAAAGGATATAAAAACTTTCCTGTTTGACTAAAACCTAACTGTTCAACAACCACATGTGTTACTCTATTCTGTTTAAAATCCTCTTTAATTATATCTAAATCTGATGTATAAGGAAACGTTTTTGTTTTTCTATCTGAAATAAAATAAAACAACTCTGGTTTTCTAGTAATTACAACATCAGAACTTTTTAATTTTTCATTTGCATAAGTTGCAACACTTAAAAAATTACCCCAATTCGGGGCATGCTTTCCTTCTGCTTTTGTATGAAGTTTTTTCACTCCTGGGAAAATAACTAATAAATAAGGAAGTATTAATAGTGGATATATTTTACCAGATGAAACAAAATCTGCTTTAATAAAAAGTTGAATTAAGTGTTTAATACCAACAAAAACAGCGATTAAAATCAATGGTGTCATTGGTAAAATAAATCGAATACCAAACCAAACGTCAGGCCACAACATAAAAATTAAAAAGTTGGCACCAAAGAATGACAACAACAACCACCTTACTTGTTTCATTTTCCAAATTCCAAAAATTGAAAAAGCCATAATCGTAATTCCCAAAACCCATTTTTTTCCATTTGCAGGAACAGGAAGTCCTGTTTTTGGATCGTTATAAACAACTTCACTAGTTGGAAAAATTAAGCTTGGAATTTCTTTTGAAACATATCTAATTGCATTGTTTTTTACGCGTGTTCCCCAATCCTTTACTTCCATTTTTTTAGAATCTGCTAAATATGGATTGACTTTAAAAAGTTGAGTGACATATGAACTATTACCTATTTTTTGACTTCTAAGTTGCCAAGGCAAATAACCAATAATAAAACTTAAAATAAAGATACCTGCTATTTTAAATCTTTTTTCAAGTAGTAAATAAAAGACAAAAGCACCTAAAACTGCAATACCTTGTGTTCTGATATAAACCAAAGCAATAATTCCAATTATGGTAATAATGAAAGAAGCTGACTTAAATTTATAATTTGAATCTACAAATTTGATAAAAGCATAGAAAGTTAACAAAATGAAAAATACAAATGGTAACTCTGACATTGTGATACTTGAATACTCAAGCAGATGATAATTGAACAATGAAGCAACTGCAATTAACCCAGCAAAAATTTTATTGTTTGAAAATCGAAAAGAAAGTAAAAAAGTTAGAATAACACTCCCTAACATAAATAAACCATTTACAATCTTTAATCCAATTAAACTTGAAACACCTATTTTCATAGCAATTGCTAAAATAAATGGATATCCTGGTGGATAATGATTTGCTGGTTTAGGATTGGGGTGTTCACTAGAAACATATTCAAAATTATCTGCTATACTTCTTCCCAAAGAATAATAGGAAGCATTGTCACCACCTAAAAATAATTTTGCGTCAAAAATATAGGGGTAAACTATTAAAAATAAAATAGTTAGGGTAATGTAATAAAACCAGTTGTATTTTAGCATAAGTATAGTTTTTTATCAACTTTCTATTGCGATATGCATAGAAGTTTTGTAAAGTTATGATTTATTTAACTTCAAGACGCCACTTTTCAGTATTTTTAGAGTCTATATTAATAATAAATGCTTCTAATTGAACGTTATTAGTAATAATATATAGAGTGATGATGAACAAGTTTTTGGTTTTATTAACCTTTATAATTCTATTTTTTAAAGCAGAAGCTTCTCATATTATGGGGGGCAGTATTACCTATGAATGCCTAGGTGGTGGTAATTACGTTTTTGAATTAGTATTTTATAGAGATTGTAATGGAGCACAAATTAATACCAATGCCCAAACTTTGAAGGTTTGGAATCATCAAACGCTTAGTACTATATCGGTTCCTTATGTTTCTACTGAAGATATTTCACCCCAAGGAACAAACGTAACTGGTGGACCAACTTGTTTCAATTGTACAACACCAAATGGTAATTTAGGAATTGGTTCTGTACAACGAATTACATATCGAAGTAATCCGATCAATATTTCAGGTATTCCACCAACTGATGGATGGATTTTTACATTTGATGATTTTTCTCGTAACACCAACATAACAAACCTTCAAACACCTTATAATTATGGAATTACATTAGTTGCAAAAATATTTAATGTTAATGCTGCCAATAATGTTTGTCATGATAGTTCTCCAAAGTTTTTACAAAACCCTCATTTTGTAAGTTGTGTTGGTAAACCCTTTAAATTAAACTTAAACCCTGTTGATCCAGATTTGGATTCTATCGATATTCGCTTAGATCAACCATTAAACAACCTCAATAACAACCCCTATGTAGAAGGTACAAATCCTTCGGTAGTTCCTTTTGTTACTGGATTTTCTGCTACAGACCCTACTCCAACACCAAGTATGATGGGAGGTAGTCAATCTATGCAAGTAAATCCACAATCTGGTGAAATAACATTTTTAAGCATGATGAGTGGTAATTTTAATGTGAAAATTAAAGTTACTTCTTTCAGAAATGGAAAAAGAATCTCAGAGGTTGTACATGAAATGCAATTAATTGTAACAAATTGTACAGGAAATAATAATCCTCCTGTTATTACTCCACCATTTATGGGTTCGTTTTCGACAACTGTAAACGCTGGGGATCTAGTAAACTTTAACCTTATCTCAACGGATTTAGAAAATTTACAAGATGGGACACCTCAATCTAATACTATTCTCCCAACAGGATTACTATTCGGGCCTAACCCAAGTATAAATGCTGGTTGCTTAACTTCTCCTTGCCCAACAGTAAGCCCATCCTCTCCCCTAACTGGTATTAATGGAGCAACGATGTCGTTTAACTGGCAAACAGATTGTGCTCATTTACTAGACTTAAGTGGTAATGAAAAAGATGTCGTTTCTTATCAATTTGTTTTCAGAGTTCAAGATAATTACTGTCCTATTCCAGAAGTTGTATACGAAACTGTTACGATAAATGTTGTTAACCCCGGAGTTATTCAAGCACCTGATATTACATGTATTCAAGGAGTTGGAACAGATGGATTTACAATTAATTGGAATCCTGTTTTGAATCCAAATGGTACATTTGTTTCTTACGAAGTTCATTCTGTAGAAAGTGGATTACTTACTACAATTCCCAACATAGCTACAACAACATATACACATAACGGTGTAACAAGTTCTGAAAATTACTTTGTAGTTGTAGTTTCAGGATGTAATGGTTTAGCAAGAAGAAATTCAGACACTATAAGCAGTGTTTATCTCAATTTAAGTAATACAAATCCTGGTACAGCTGTTCTCGATTGGAATGTACCTTCAACTCCACTAACCTCATCTTTTGGTACATATTTTTATATTCATAGAGAATTCCCAGCAGGCGTGTGGACAATTATTGACTCAGTTCCAAATAATACGACCAATTATTCTCAGGTTATTGATATTTGTAACTCTTTGTTGAATTATAGGGTAACAATCAACAACACTTCTTGTAATTATTCGTCTCAAATAAATGGAGCTGTCTTTACAGATCAAACACCTCCTGATATTCCTAATGTTGTCAGCGTTACTATTGACACTTTAACAAATGAAACGAGCATTAATTGGAAACCTTCACCTCAACCAGATACATATGGTTATATCATTTACATTCAAGATCCTCAAACAGGATTTCTCATTGAATTAGATACCATCTATGGAAGGTTAAACTCAACTTATACTTATTTGGAACCTTATGTAAGTGGTTCTACAACTTATACCGTTGCTGCTTTTGACTCATGTCCTTCTCCAACTGGTGCTCCGTTTAATTTATCTGCTCGAGATCCTAATTTTAACACCACTATATTCTTACAAAAAAATCAAACAAAATGTGATGGAAATGTAAGTTTAAATTGGAGCGATTATCGAGGTTGGACTGTTGATTCTTATGATGTTTTTATTAGAGAAGATAATAATGCGTGGCAATTAGTTTCAACAACGAATACAAATAGTTATTCCTTTACCGGAGCAAATATGATTAATTATCATGTTGCTATTAGAGCAAACAAAGCTGATGGAACTTTTTCATTTTCAAATACATTAGACTTTGTTGTTCAACGAACTGCCCAACCTAGTTTTAGTTACATAAGAACAGCAACTGTTCGACCTGATGATAAAGCTGTAATAATTGAATATACCTATGATCAATCAGTAATTGTTTCAAGAATAGAATTACAACGTTTGAAAAAAGGGGTTTATGAAACAATTGAAGAAGTTAATTCCCCATCTTCACCTTATATTTTTACGGATGAAAATGTATATGTTGATGACGAAAGTTATACTTACAGAGTAATCTATTTTGATAGTTGTGGAACAGAAGGATATGCTACAAATATTGGAAAAACAATTTTACTACAAACACAAATAAACGACACCGATTTAAAATCATATTTAACTTGGACACCATACACTAATTTTAATGGAAGTATATTAGGATACAATGTTTTCAGAGCGATTGATAATGTAAACAATCCTACTCCAATTGCATTTTTACCTTCAAATGTTTTCAATTATGAAGATAATCTATTACCTATTTCTACTGATGGAAAAATATGTTATCGTATAGAAGCTGTTGAAGGAGGAAATATATTCAACTCCCCTAATGTTAGTCTATCGAATGAATCATGTGTTATTGTTGAACCATTGATTTATGTTCCAAACGCTTTCATGCCACATGGAGTTAACTCAATATTTATTCCGGTATTAAGAAACTATGTACAAACACAGTATAAAATGACAATCATGACTCGTTGGGGGCAAGTTATCTTTCAAACTGATAATCCTTTAATTGGTTGGAATGGAAAAATCCACAATAATGGTGCAGAAGCAGAAACAGCAACCTATGTATATATCATCGAATTGTACAACGGTCATGGAGAACAAATCATGACAAGGGGACACGTAACTTTGTTGAGATAAATTCACTAAAAATTGCAGATTCATTCAAAAAGAAGCATTTTTGTACTAATATTTCAAATTATAAATAAACTTTGGCAGAAGCATCAATCCATCTTTCAGGTAATAAATCTGAAAAATATGAACAGTTAATTTCAATCATAAAATCGTTGGTTGAAGGAGAAACAAATAGTGTTGCAAATCTTGCAAATATTTCAGCTGCTTTAAAACAAGGGTTTGATTTTTTTTGGGTTGGTTTCTATTTAGTTGATAAAGATGAGCTTGTTTTAGGTCCATTTCAAGGTCCGATTGCCTGTACTCGAATTAAAAAAGGAAAAGGTGTTTGTGGATTAGCTTGGGAAAATAAAGAATTTATTCTTGTTCCAAACGTCGATGAGTTTCCTGGTCATATTGCATGTAGTTCTGACTCAAAAAGCGAAATAGTTGTTCCAATAATTAAAGACAATAATGTAATTGGTGTGCTTGATGTTGATAGCAATCGATTAAATGATTTTGATGAAGTTGATGCTAAGTATCTAAATAATTTGTGTTCATGGCTTTCAGGTATTTTGTAATCTGTTTTTTATTAGTTGCTTGTGCTCAAGTGAAATCATTAGAAGGTGGACCCGTAGATAAAAAGGCACCTGTTCCTTTGGCTATTGTTCCTCCAAATCAAACTATTAATTTTTCTGGTAGAGCAATTGCAATATCTTTTGATGAATACATTAAACTAAATAATCCGAACCAGACAATTACTATTATTCCTAATGATGTGAAAATACAATCGGTATTAAAAGAAAAAACGTTAATGCTGTATTGGGAAGAAGATCTAAGAGAGAATACTACGTATTCTATCTACTTAAATAAAACTGTTAGAGATGTTTCTGAATCAAATGATTCAATCATGCAAGTTGTATTTTCGACAGGTTCATTTATCGATTCGTTAACTTATAGCACGTTCATTGTTGATGCAAAAGACGCTTCTCCAAAAAATGGTGTCTCAGTTGGATTATTTGAACATATAGATTCGTTAAAACCTATCTATCTTACTCAAACTGATAATATGGGCAAAGCTACTTTTAATTATTTAAAAGATGGTGAATACTATGTTCGTGCATTTGAAGATTTATCTAAACAAGGAAAAATAGGTAAAAATGATGCAATTGCTTTTAAAGACTTGCCAATTCGTCCTGATACCAATTTAGTAGATTCCTTAGCAATGAGATTCTTCTCGCCGCTTGCAAAACCAGATGTTACAACCTTTACGTTTAATGCTCCAAGTACATTCACTGTTGGTGCTAATCGTTCATTGGAAAATGCTAAAATCACATTAAATGATGAGCTTATTTCGCAAAATCAAATTAAATTTATTGAAAAAGATAGTTTATTAATTCTTAAAAAAGTAGGAGATGAAAACTCCGTTGTTCTTACTGTAACTACAGAAGAATGGACTGATACCGTAAAAACAAGAATACCTATTATTCGAAATAAGATACAACGAATTTCAACTGTTTCTACTGATTTTTTCACCAACAAGCCCATCATTTTTACAGTGCCTGATATCATTCAAGGAATAGATACATCGAAAATAAAAATTTCACAATTGACAGATTCCGTTGTAATAAAAAACTACACGTTTGAAGTTGTAAATGGTAATGAATTACATCTGTTAATTCCTGATTTTTTAGGAGAAAAGGTAAAAGTTAATTTTAAAACTGGAAGCGTTTCAACAACTGAAGGTTGGACTGTCTCCGATTTTGAACAAATTATTACTAAAAGATTTGATAAAGAATTTGGAATAATAAATCTATCATTGACTGGATATGAAGAACCGATTATCCTTGAAATGATTTATAAAAACAAAACTGTTCGCAAAGAATTTATTTCTGAGAACAAAAAAATACAGCTTACACAGTTAGAGCCTGGTGAGTATACTTTTAAAATTACTTTAGATAAAAATAACAATGGTGAATGGGACACAGGAAACTTCTTAGAAAGAATACAGCCTGAAGAAATTCATACGTTCTCTACCCCAACAAAAGTTAGAGCAAACTGGGAAATAGATGTGGAATTAGCTCCACTAAAAAATATAAAAGAATAAAGTTTTTGTTTTTAATCACAAACCCTACCTTTACTTTTCCCTTCTTCGTGATGATGATCCAATTCTTGTAATTCTTTCGCTAATTCAGGGCTAACTGGTCTACCCCTTAATTTTTCCAAATCTGGCTGCCCAGCATCTACCCAAGCTGTGTACCAAATAGAACCAACACCAATAATTGCTTTTTTCATTCTTCTTTCAACCATGCCATTCATTCTTGCATGGTATGCCTGAGAAAACTCATATGAATAAACTTTTGTTGTAACTCGTCCTCTTTGTTCGTAACTATATTTTTTATCTGAATCAAACTCCTTTGTCAATTCCAATTCAATTCTTAAAACAGAATCAAGTGCATTGTGAGATTCCATGACAGCTTGCCAAGCAAAATCAAGAGGTTTTTCGATATAAGCAGATTTTCCAACAAAATAATCGTAATCGTCTGCATTTATTTCAACCAATCTACTTTCCCATAATCCATGAATTCCTTTTTGATTAGACATTTGTCCATTGTAATTTTCAGTCGTATGTAATGGAACGTGTGCATCACCTACGTAATGGCCAATATCAGCACTGTATCTCAAAATGCGATCTATATCACCTGATTCAAATGCTTTTTGAAGCCTAAATTTCATTACAACAATATGCCAAGGTACAATTCCATATGCCTGTAAAGTATCTTCTGTGTATTTTGCGACAGCATCTTCCCATTTTTTAGGCATTACAGTATAAGGATCTTCTCCTGGTTTATAGAAATGATCTAAATCTATATAATGTCGCTGAGCTTCTCCTTCAACTGCATACCTTCTTTTATCTGGATTTACTGAGTTTTCTGTTAAATATTCAATATGCTCTTTGAAAAAACCAAACATTTGAGGAGGCAAAGTAAATACTGCCATTCTGTTGATTCTTTTATGTCCAAAAAAGCCCCAATGGTTTGATTTTTGTTCTTCTACTTCTCCCGAAGAAAGAGACAACAACAAAACTGGAAGGAATAAAAGAATATAATTCTTATAGTTTGACCAATTTACCATCTTTTAAAATAGGAATTACATCCGTTTGATTAGGGGTTAAACAATATTTTACATCCTCATTTAAGTTAAGATTTTTCAATCTTCTTCTATGAGAACTTGATTTTAAATATCCAAAATAATTATCTTTTGCAGAAAGATATAAATATTTAGCCGCTACAGAAGAGTCTTCATCAGATGTGAAGTTTCCTGTTGCTAACAAATATTCTGAAATTGCTCCTGCACAGATTGTATCTTCCAAGTTAAATTTATCTTGCCATCCTGAACAAAGACACAGTACATTTTTATTTTGCGTTGCTAAAAAATTACACAATGCCTCTAAATTTAAAAATGAACCAACAATCACCATTTCAGCATCTTTTGCTATATCCAATGCTTTAGTACCATTCGTAGTAGAAAGAACAACATCTTGATCTTTAAAATCTTCACGCATATATGAAAATGGTGAATTTCCAAAATCAAATCCTTCAACAATTTGTCCTTTTCGTTCAGCACCAACTAAATATCCTTTTTGCTTATATTCTAATGCTTCTTCAACTGTTGGAACTGGTATAATTGAACGAATTCCATTATCAAACGCTGCACAAATAGCTGATGTAGCTCGCAGCACATCAATTACAACTACAATTTCATAACCTGGTTGAAAATATGAATATTCTCCTGGTGTGAAACAAACTTCTACATGTTTTCGAGTATCGCTCATTTATTAAATTCGATTAGAATATTTTGATGCTACTAAAATACAATTTTTGCTCAGGAAGAGTGTTAATTTATCGAGAATTTAAATTTCAATTGTTTAATGAACTTGAAATAGTTTGATTTATTTAGATGATATAACAATATTATCATATAGTGAAATCACTTGGGGTTCCTGTGCTTTTCCACGTCTTGTAACCTATTTGAATACAACAATAAAGCAAAAAAGAAACCAAAAAATGTAATACCTAATTGTGTTTCTAAGGTGTCTTCGTTTAAAAAAGAACCACATGCAATCACTAAAAAACCTAATGATAATAAGTTTTTACTTTTCCATGATTTTACAAAAGCCAGAATTAAAATTGATAAAAAGAGGATGATTCCAAAAACACCATAATTTACCCCATAAGCTAAATACATGTTGTGACTTCTTTTTCGATTCTCTTCACTCAATGGGCTTTTCAATTCATTGTATGCCCACTCAAAAGCTTTATCATTTCCACCTGTTCCCACACCAATCAGCCAGTTTTTTTGAATAATGAAAACTGAGGCTTTCCAATGTTCAAATCGTTGTAAAAGAGAATGCCCATTTGGATTGTTTCGATTTATTAATTGGTATTTTATTCCATAAAATCTTGGCATAATAACATCATTTCGCTCATTAGGATAGGTGTAACCATTCTCAATGTTTTTAATGTCTTGTTTTGATAATTCATGAACTCCTTTTGCATCTTTTGTTAGATTAATTGCAGTCATATAACGAGCGGCTGTTGCTCGAAGAAGCATGCCATTCTTATCTAAACTCATAAAATCAATGTCAGAAATTTTATTCCATTCTAATTCCATTTCTTCCTGAGAATAATAGGTCATTATTGCTTTGCCGTTGATTTCTGAAAATGCACTACAATCGTGTGTGTATGTGTTTCCGTTTTCTGTTAATGGTGGTAATTTACTACAATCTACTTTTTCATGTGAAAAATTTAAAACGATAACAATCATACTAATTGTTCCAACCAAAATCACACTTAAAAAAGCAAATGCTAGTTTCTTCTTTTTATGAAATAAAACAAAAAAGATAATTGTAATAATCACCAAAACAAGCGAAATAATTCCTGATAATACTTGAGAATAAACTGAATAAATAAAAAACCAAAGGGCAACAAAGGAATAGGGCAACAAAAGTTTTTTACTTGAGAGTTGAAACCATATACAGATACAAAATCCCATGGAGATTAGCAGTCCATATCGAATGTGTGATGCAAAACGAGATAGTCCCCTTATATCAGAATCGGAAATGTTTCCAATAATATTGTTATAATAAAGTATATTGTAAATTGATGTAAAGACTAGTGCAGCTAAAAACAATTTAAGTAAATAATGGACTTGTTTAACAGACATCAATGGACTTGTAGCAACAATGAGAGGTAAAGCCAACATTGGTAATCTTGATTTTATATCTTTGAATCCTTGTAAACTATCCCACGACCAAAAAATACCAATGATTAATAATAAATAAAAAACAATGATTAACTGCAACAATTGATTGCTTTTGATTTGTTGCCACTTTTCGATAAATCGACCTTCAAGGAACCAATTTGCAATAGCGAATACCAACCCAAAAGACATCAACACTTTTGTTGTGGGCATTCCAATTGCAATCAATACAAATGAAAAAAACTGAATATTAGTATGTGTACTTTGGGGGAAAATTCCTTTACCCATGATTTTAAAAAATAATATCTTATCGATTAACGTCTATTTTTTTAAAATCGTATTGTACTCTTGCGTATTTTTCAAAACTTCTATTCCTTTCTGCAAAATATCATCGTGATTGAATGAATTTTGAACCCTTCCTTTTTGGTAATAATATCTTGAAACTATTTCATTTTCAAGTATCATTTTAATTTCATCTTGAAATTTCACCAGATCACGCTCTTTTGATGGAGTAATTTTCGCCATTAAAGCATCATATTCTTTTTTAGAATCTTCGTCCAAATGTTCTGTCTCAATCGTTTTTTTCATTTTCTTCAAAATTTCTTCTGAAGCAGTGGAATAAGTAAACGTGTCTTTTATCGCATAATCTTTGAATGAAGCATATTCATCATCTGACAATTTAAAGCTATTCGCATCAGCAATCGTTGGATGCGTTTTCACATAATCAGTTGCATAATTGAAAATCAAATTGTTTCCATAAATCATTGCTGTAAGTCTAGACATTTCTGGTGTTTCTATCGAAACATCGGGAACAATTCCTCTTCCATCAATCACTTCTCTACCATTTTTTGTTTTAAAAATATGAATCAAAGAATCTGGAATATCTTCCGGTTTTGTACCTTCATTTTTATCAAAATATTCCAATCTCT
>DAIOWV010000005.1:38909-63158 GCA_036758285.1 Taishania sp.
GAACACATCTTCCTGATGGTGTATAGTATTTAGAAATAGTCAATTTCATTTTTGTTCCATATTTTAAATCGAAAGTTCTTTGAACCAATCCTTTTCCAAAAGAAGTTTCTCCAACGATAACAGCCCTATCTAAGTCTTGTAAACTTCCAGCAACAATTTCACTTGCAGAAGCTGACGTTCCATCAATCAATACAACAATTGGAATGTTTAAATCAAGTGGCTCATTCATTGTTTTGTACTCTCGATTTTCTTCCACTATTCTTCCTTTTGTTTCCACAACTTTTTGTCCTTTTGGAACAAACATATTTACAATATGAACCGATTCAATTAGCAATCCTCCTCCGTTTCCACGAAGGTCGAATACTAATTTTTTCATTCCTTTTTCTTTTAATTCACTGAAGTTTTTTCTCACTTCAGCACTTGCTGTTGGAGTAAAACTGGTCAATTTAATATAACCTATTTCAGCGTCTAGCATACCGGCATAAGGAATGTCTGGCAATTTAATTTCGTCTCTCGTAATCGTGATTGTTTCTTCTTTTCCATTCGCATGAATAACTTTTACAGCAACCGTTGTTCCTTTTGGTCCTTTCAAACCTGTTGAAACATCTTCTGTATTTTTCTTTTCCATGCTTCTGCCTTCAATCGAAATGATTTTGTCTCCAGCCTTAACTCCAGATTTTGCCGCGGGACTATCTTCATAAGGTTCAGCAAAATATACAAAATCACCAATTTTTCGAATCATTGCACCAACACCACCATATTGTCCTGTGGTCATCAAACGATAATCTTCAATGTCAGATTCAGGATAAAAAACCGTGTAAGGATCTAAATCTTCTAACATTGCATTGATTCCAGCAACAGACATACTTCCTGGTTTTGGATCTTCAACATAATACTTATCCAAATGCTCATAGATGGCATCAATTAATTCCAAGTTTTTAATTACTTCAAAACGATTTGATTGACCAAAAGCAAATTGAAATCCAATAAATAAAATTGAAAGTGTATAAGTGCTAAATATTGATTTTTTATTTTTCATTTTCTTCAATTGATGTTATCAATGTTAACAATAATTTTGACATTTTACGCATTAATGTTTCGTAATCAAGTTCCTCATTATGACGATACACCAAAAATAACGCCATTTGATTATTATTGTTTGATTTTTTATTTAAAACTTCTTCTAAAATGTATTTGTTTTTTCTCAAACATTCTTTCATTAATCGTTTAATTCGATTTCGATCATGTGCCTTCTTAAAGTTTCTTTTAGGAACAGAAATAACGACTTGAAAAGGGATGTTTTCTGTAGGTAAATTTTCAAAACTGTAGGTTAAACCAAAAGGAAATGAACTTAGTCTTTTCCCAGATTCAAATAATCTATCGATTATTTTTTTACTACATAATTTATACTCTTTACCCAAATTTTGGTTCATACATACAAAGATAAATTTTCATCTGAAATTATACTTTTTTTACTGTTGAAGTTTTCACTATTTCAACTTTAAAGTCGATGTGTTTTAAAGTTGAAATACTCTTAATAATTGCTAATTTTTATGATTTACAATATTCGAATTTGTTTTCGAGTTTTTAATTGAATATAAAACCTAAAAAATTATGAAAAAAAAGTTATTATTAATTTTAGCACTTGTTGTTCTTTCTGTTGGCTACTCACAAAATGAATACTTGGATTATAAATATTCATTTTCCACAAACTTACTTTTCAAAAAACAGTATAATAATATAGGAGGATGGACATCTGAACAATATGTTTCTGGTCTAACAGCTTCATTCTCTATAATGACTGAACGAAAAAATTTCCATGAATTTAGTTTGGAAAGAATTGGCTTTGCCTCTAATCCAATTTACCTATATAATGGAATTACCATTTCAAAAAATTTTAATATGGAACTTGGTTATAAATACCATATTAACTTTGTAAAAAATAAAAACTCCAGATGGATTCCATCTGTTGGATTTGGTGCTCATCTCGTTTTTGACAGTAGAATAGGAAAATCCGTTCCTCCTAATTACTTTGCTAATAGGGGTAATTTTGTTGGCTTAGATCACTATGTTCAACCAGCACTAACTTTTCATGCCAATAAACGCTTATATTTTAATGTATCCATTCCATTAAACATTTTTACAACAAGTGTAAGTTATTGGAAAACTAACAATCCCAGTCTTGAGAATGGGGATAATCAAGATGTCAATTTTAACTTTAATACTGGTTTAGATTATTTCCAAGCAAAATTTGGTGTCGGTATAAAATTTTAAATCATAGCACCCTTTTAAGTAACATTTAAAAGGGTATTATCTATATTATCATTCATTTTCAATCGTAACCAATTCGAAGTTTTTAATATAAAACAAATGAGCTTCAACTTTTGGATAATTCATTTCTTGTAAAACAGAACAATATTGTTGTAACTGTTTCTTATGTTTTTTTAATGGTTGACCTGTTTTATAATCTAAAACAACTGTTTTATCGTTTTTAATAATTATTTTATCTGGTCGAATTTGTTCATTTTTTGAAATAATATAACTCTGTTCGCTTAAAATATCTACAGCGTTTTCAAATAAACGAGTATACAACTCTGTTTCAAATAGTTGATTTATATCTTTTGTTAATCGTTGTTCAAATTCTTGTTCTATTTCACCAGCTAAAATTGCTTTTTTTATGGTTTGATTGATTTCTGCTTTGGTGTGAATTGATGAAATAAGTAAATGAAATTGATTACCATATCGTTGTTCTTCAGATAAAAAATCGTCTGAATGTAATTCATCTGAATCTTGTAATGCTATATCTGGAAACCACAAATTATCACTACTGTTATTGGGAGTGAAAAAAATCGATTCTTGGTTTTCTACTTTCGAATTGTGTTGTTGACTTATTTTTTTCCCCTTTTTATAAATAAGAGTACCTTCTCTATCAATGGCTTCAGTAGATTGCATAATAAATTCATGAATCAATACACCCAATCCATTAACTTCATAATCATTTTTGATGTATAACCTAGAAACAGGCCTCGTGTAAGCCACATAATACAAATTCAAAGTGTCTAAATCTGTTTTACCACCTTCTTCCTCCTTTGCAATTCTAATCTCAGAAATTTTAGAATCTTTACTTAATGTACTTCTTAATAAATATTGGTCCGTTTGGATGAAAAACTCACCTTTAACGTCTGATTTCATATCATTTACCACAATTACAACAGGAAATTCTAATCCCTTAGACTTGTGAATTGTCATTACTTTTAAGGCATCTTCACTTTCTGGTATTTGGAGTGCTTTTGAATCTTTTGACATCGTTTCATACTCTTGTATAAAAATGTTTAAATCAGGTCCATTTTTTGTTTCAAACAAGAACACCAAGTCAGCTAAATGATGCAGGTAAGGGTTTTTTAACTCTCGTAATCCAAATAAATGATATGTTTTTTCAATTAAATCATACAACGTTTCAAATGGTTCAAAGAATTTTTCTTCTAATTGAGGATTTTTCTCAAAAAATAAATCAAGATTTGCGATTTTATACAATTTTTGATTTTCATCAACTTGATGCACAAAAAGCGAATTGTAATATTCCAATGAATGTTCAAATAATTCACAATATAAATTGGCAAATTGACGAATAATGTTTTGATTTACTGGGTTTAGTCGAAGTTTTAAATAACTAATCACAAAACGAACAGTTAACTCAGAATCAATGTTTAATGAATCAGCAGAAACAACAGAATAACCACTATTGGTTAGTGTAGTAGCAATAAAATTACAAAATTTATTCCCTCTACCTAGAATACAAATTTCGCCTGGTTTAAATCCATCATTTATTGCGTCTTGAACAGAGGAAAGTATAAAGTGAAATTTATCATCATTTTTTTCATTTAATAATTTTTTATTATCAATGAGCTTACTTTCAATATACACATATCCTTGCTTGTTCGATTTAGGGTTCTGTTTTACTGACTTATAAAAATTAAGTTGATGTATCCCTAAATGCCCTTTTAATTTTTCAAATAATTCATTATTAAAGTTAACAATATCAACAGCTGAACGCCAATTGTCCTCTAACTCTTCAATATTTCCCATTTTTTGAAAATATTCAGACACTAACTTTAATTTATCATCATTTTCTGGGTTATAAATCCCTGGTAATTCAACAAACTGTTCAGCAACACCATTTTTAAATCGATAAATTGCTTGTTTTGGATCACCAACTACAAAGTTTTTTTGTCCATTTCCAAGTGATTCTTGAATAAGAGGAATAAGATTTAACCATTGCAGGCGAGATGTATCTTGAAATTCATCCAACATGAAGTGTCTGAATCGTGTGCCTAATTTCTCATAAATATACAAAGTATCTTCTTGTAATAATTCAGAAATTTTAGTGTTGAATTCGGAAATGCGTATTAATCTTTCTTGTTTATTTAAGGTCAACAAAGCTTCATTCATATACTTTAGAAGAGCCATGTTAAAGTAATTTTTTAAATAACTTACATATATCCCTGCTTCCTCACTATGCTTTAAATACCAATCATATAATTTAATTGTCAAATCGTTTATTTCTGCTGCATTTACATTTTTATCGATTGCTTTTTCAATGTTCCCAAGCATGGTTTGAGTAAATGGAAAATCATCACTCAATTTAAGTGATCCTGATTTGAATTTTGTTATGGCTCTGAAAATATCTGCTCCCCTCGAAAAATCCTTTACATCAAAATTTAACTGTTCAAATTTTTCAGCAAGTTGTATGCATTTTTGTCGATAGTTATCATTTAATTTTTTTAACTCTTCTCTGTGTTTGGAGTAATCTTCTTTCGAAAATTCCATATTCATTAGTCTTTCAACATAAGGGAGGTCTTGTTCTGATGATAAGACTTTCCCAAACTCAATTAACGATTTCCTTAAGTCCCAAGATTTTTCATCTTCAATATTCGCATTTGCATAACGAAATAAAAGTTCTGACAAGGCTTTATCTTTCCCTATTTGATCCATTAAGCCATCAACAACTTGCTCAATAACAGGAACTTCATTTAAAACGACTTCAAAATCTGGCGGTAGGTTTAAATCCCTACTGAAAGAACGTATCAATCGAAGGTTGAATTTGTCAATTGTTAAAACATTAAAGTCTTCATATCTATGAATAATTCCACTTAAAAAACGACGTGATTTTTCTTGAATTACTTCTTTTTTTAAGCCTGTAAAATCAACCATTTTATCAATATAGTCAGATTGATGCAGATCGGGATAAGCTAATTCATCTAATCCTTTTATGATTCTTGTCTTCATTTCCAAAGCAGCTTTATTGGTAAATGTCATTGCAAGAATTTCACTGTATTTCACATCTTTATTACTTCCTTCATCTTCTAGAAGTAATTTTATAAATGTTTTTACCAAAGAATACGTTTTTCCACTTCCTGCTGAGGCATTTACTACTTGTAGATATGAATTTTTTGACATTCGTATTAATTCTTTTAATTCTATAAAATACTACTTACAAAAATGTAATTTTTTTATAAAGTTGGTTAAAAAGTATAAGAATTCAACTCATTCCTACTTTTTAAAATCTATTTTTCTTAATTTTAGTTGTCAATTAAATATGACAGTTATTAAAAATAAAAAAGGTTCTCCGTTATGAAGCAAATTACTATGACTTTCAAACTGCTCCTGTTTTTGATGGTGATTGTAAGTTGTCGCAACAAAGAAAAAGAGCCACAAGTCGAACAAACGTCACAACCAACAATAGAAATTAACATCACTCCTTATTTTGGAGGTTTAGAGCTAGCAAATGAAAATGTAGTTTTTACCACTGAAGAAGGATATGAGGTGAAACTTCGAGATCTAAAAATCATCTTAACCGAAATTAAAAATGAAAATAAGTTGTTGTCTGATGCTGCAATGTATAGCTTTAAAAAAGGAAAAAAGCTGTTAAAAGTAAATGGAACATCAGCTGGCTGGGGAGCTTTAAACTTTAATATTGGTGTCCCTCAGGCCATTAATCATTCCGATCCTTCTGCTTTTCCAAACGACCATGTTTTAAATATATTGAATGCTAGTGATATGCATTGGAGTTGGAATCCTGGATATATTTTCGTTAAAATTGAAATGATTGCAGATACTCTTCAAGATGGTATTGACAATTTTAATCATCCGATTTCATTTCATATTGGTATGGACGAAACATTACAGGAAAAATCAATATCAAACTTAAATTGGGAAAGCATTAGTAATCAAAGCGAACAATTGAAGTTGAAAGTGAATTTTTATGAATTATTACACAGAACTGGTTCCTCCGTTGATTTGAAAAATGAACACACAACGCATTCTTCACCTGATCAAATTTCTTTGAGTAAAAAACTAGCTGAGAATTTTAAAGCGGCATTAACACCATTTTAGATGAAACATTTTTTCTGTTTTATTTTTGTTTTGTGTTTGTTTTCTTGTAAAAAGGAAGCCAAAGTTTATGAATCCACTCCATATTCGTTGAACATTCCCTCCCATTTTCCGAATATGACAATTCCTCAAGATAATCCAATGACTGTTGAAGGTGTGTATTTAGGAAGAAAGCTTTTTTACGAAACTCGTTTAAGTTTAGACAATAGTATTTCTTGTGCAAGTTGCCATTCACCAAGTAAAGGATTCTCAGATGACAGAAAATTGTCTATTGGAGTAAATGGAGCAATTGGCAGAAGGCAATCTATGGCTTTGGTTAACTTAGGGTGGCAACAATTTTTCTTTTGGGATGGAAGAGCAAAAACATTGGAAGAACAAATTTTACAACCCGTACCTGATCCTGTAGAAATGCATCTTCAATGGAAGCAAGCACAATACAGACTTGAAAATGATTTAGAATACAAGCGACTATTTTTAAAAGCATTTGGAACACAAATTATTGATTCGAACTACGTTTCAAAAGCATTGGCGCAGTTTTTAAGAACCATGATATCTGGTAATTCCAAATATGATGTGATGTATAAATACATTAATAACATGACGCTAACAACAGCTGAAAATCAAATTTATCAGTCGATTACGATGGAAGAATGGGCAGGATATGATTTATTTCAAAGCATGAATGGTGCTGATTGTTTTCACTGTCACAATGGACCATTAATACAAGTTCATAATTTTAGCAACAATGGACTTGATGCTGTGTTTAGCGATTTAGGTAGAGGAGAAGTTACTGGAAAGCCTTCCGATTTTGGTACCTTTAAAATTCCTACATTAAGAAACATAGAATATACCGCTCCTTACATGCACGATGGTCGTTTCAATACATTAGATGAAGTTATCAATCATTATTCTCATAATGTGAAAGTTAGTTCTACAATCGATCCGATGATGGAGTTTGCTTTTCAAGGAGGTGTTCAACTAAATGGAAATGAAAAAGCATTGCTAAAGATCTTTCTATTGACCATGACAGATCATTCATTTTTTAATAATCCAAATTTTTCGAATCCAAATTAGATCATGCCACATATTAAAAACACATTGTTTCGTCATCGAATTATTGATAAATGTATTCGAAATCCATACAAGCCATTTCCATCCAAACAAGATTTAAGAACGGCGTGTGAAAATGAATTGTTTGGTAGTGAGGACAGGCAAAATATTTGTGATTCAACAATAGAGAAAGATCTATTTGCGATGCGTCAAGAATACGATGCTCCAATAAAATATAGCAAGCTAAACAAAGGCTATTATTATGATGACCCTAATTTTACAATCAATGATGTACCGCTGAATGAATCTGATTTAGACGCTGTTCGATTTGCTGCAAACACCTTATTACAATTCAAAGATGTAGAGCTTTTTAAAGAATTTGGTAATGCTATTGATAAAATTGTAGATCGCGTTTCTTTATCAACACAAGCGAAACAACAAGTTGAATTAAATGAATATGTACAATTTGAAACTGCTGTTTCTGTAGGTGGTGGAGAATTTTTACCTGATTTATTAAGTGCAATTCAAAAAAGTGTTGCTGTTTTTTTTGAATATGAAAATTTCAATTCTAATACTGTTAAACCTAGAAAAGTTTGTCCGCTACTATTAAAAGAATACAGAAATAGATGGTATCTCATTTCATTCGATTTAATTAAGAATAAGATTACTACATATGCACTGGAAAGGATGAAAAAAGTTGAATTGTCGGAAGAAAAAGTTGTAAAACCTCATCATTTTAACCCCAAAGATTTTTCATCCTTTCCAGTGCATATGTAGTAATCTTATTTCTACAAGCGAAGCTGCTCCTGATATTGTCGAATTCACAGCAAATGATATTGCTTCAAAGTATCTGATAACTCAACCGATACACCATACTCAAAAAGTTATCAAAGAAAGTGATTCAGAAACTGTTTTTCAATTAGAAGTTTACATCTCTGAAGAATTAATTCGTTCTATCTTATCATTTGGTGGTGAAATTACAGTTCATCAACCCAATTCTTTAAAACAAACAATTAAAGAACGATTAGATAAAATGCTGAATAACTATGGGGTAAAGTGATTGGTGTTAAAGGTTTGTTTACTTGTTAAGTGGAGGAAGGTACTTTTTTTTAACAGTTTCGTAGAAGTTGCTTCCCTACCCATTAATATAGTCCAAAAAATAAGCTATATAAAGAATTATCTCGTCCTACATTGTCTATTTTCTCAGGTTTTTTTACTATTTCAATCAAACTGGATATCCCGAAAATAGCTAAACCAATGGATAATGGAAGTATGAACCAAGAATTTTCAAATAAACTACTCATAAGTAATTAAATTTAATAAGATTACGGCTAATTCCCAGCCCAAGCTATCAAAAGCGCCATCCTACCAGCTCTATTGATTCAATCTTTGATTTTTTAATATATCTTGACATCAAACAATTATCTTCTACATCTTTCAATAATAATTTATCAGTAATCAAAAAATGCTTCTTAAATCGTATTTCCAAAGAATATTTATCAAAATATAAGCTTATTCCAGCTACATACCTACCTCTCTTGCAATATAAGCTACATTTCTCAATTAAAAAATTATTCTCTATGATGTATTCATTTAATTCAGTCACTTTCTTACCTGTAAACGATACTATTTGATTTCTATCTATATTATTATGTTGATTTTGACAATGACAAAAACCGTTTATTATTAACAAAATAGTCAATATTCTTAGTCCTCCCATAAATTATTATTTATTAGTATCCCTTCGCTGCCGCGAGATTCCTATCTCGTGGTACTACCCAACACAACTTCCTTCCACCAGATTTTTATGAATATAATTATTTTTTCAATTAGTAGTAAAAATTTTTCGCCAGGCAACCATTCTATTTTCACAATTGTATTAAGACAAACTTTTTAAAAAATACACCATGAAAATAATTCAACACATTTATCTTTTCTTTTTGCTTTTTGTGGGACAACAAACATTTGGACAATCTCCCATTCCAGCAATTGACAGCTTAAAAATCATTCATGAAAATGGGGAAACAAAAGTTGTTTGTTATACAACCTTTACATCAGGTGATTGTGATTTGGCGGATTATACCATTCACAATGAGAACAATATCATTACACTTAGTGTGAATTTTACAGTTGGTGCAGCAACGTATATCTGTCATAGTGTGGATACCATTTCATTGGGAACGTTAACACCTGGAGATTATGACTTGGAAGGAAATCTGACAATTGGCTCATCAGAAGTTATTGTTCATCAAAAAACAGTTTCATTTACAGTTGGAGAATTAAATGTGGGGTTAATTGATGCAGCAACTTTTAATATTTATCCAAATCCTACACAAAAATTCCTTTCAATTGAATCGGAAAAGCATTTCAAACAAGTTGAAATAATCTCTATTTTTGGTCAAATTGTTTTAAATGCAGAAATGGTTGAACAAACGATTGATGTTTCTGATCTGGAAGAGGGTTTTTATTTCGTTCGATTAACTGACGAAATGGGCAAACAAATTTCTAAACGAATGCTGAAAACAAAATAATAATCTACATTTCATTGTTTTAATTAAGAAACAATTACGTCTATATTTGGGATGCAGAAAAAATGGAAGAAAACGTAGAAGAATTAATCAAAGGAGATAAAAAAGCTTTTGATAGGGTGTACGAAAAGTACTCCCCTTCTATGTTTGGTATCTGTATGCGATATGCCAACTGTCGAGATGACGCTCAAGAAATACTTCAAAAAACTTTTATCAGGGTTTATGAAAATCGCGAGAAAATTAATCCTGAATTTCCGCTTGGACCATGGATAAAAACAATTACAATTCGTACAGCTATCAATTTTCTGAAAACTCAAAAAAAGATGGTATTAAAAGAAGATGATCTTTTTTTTGAATCAACACAAGCTGTCATTTTTGAATCAGAAACAAAAGATTTAAAGACAAAATTAATAGAGTTATTGGCAGCAATGCCCGAAGGTTATCGAACTATATTCAATTTATTCGTATTGGATAATCTGACACACAAAGAAATAGCGAATTACCTTGATATAACGGAAGGAACGTCTAAGTCACAATTGGCAAAGGCAAAAAAATGGATTAAAATTAAACTTGAACAAGGATGAAAGAATTTGATGACATAGATCGGTTGTTTCAGGCAACATTTGACGGATTTGAAGCAATTCCAGATCCATCTGTAAAAGAAAATATTGACAAGGCAATAGCTCCTAAGAAAAATAAAAGAAGATTTTTCTTTCTCATTTTTTTCTTTTCGATTGTTTTAATGTCTTTTTGGGCACTTATTTATCCTGATTTTTTGGTTAAAAATACTATTGCAGCCAAAAATTACTCCTCTTCTGATGCAAATCAGAATGAAAAAATAGTGGATGTACCAGATTATTTTGTTTTTCAACCGCAGCAAGGAGAAACGAAAGAAATAAATTCAAATTCATTAAAATATCCTGTTCCATCAATCCAAAACAATCAAGGAATAGATAAAACAAAATCATTGGCTGATAAAAAGCCAGTTAATTCTATTTCGAATAAACTAATGACAACTAGTAAAATAGCGTCATTAAATCCATCTGATTCGATTAGAAAAGATGAAGTAAATCAATTTGTAATTGATATTATTGAAAAAGATATAGCCAATCAGATCGTAACAGATTCTATTGAAGAAAATAATACAAACTTTAGAGATGTTCAATCAATAGAAAAACCATTTGGAGGGTTTCGGAAATGGTATTTTACCGCGTTTACCGGTTGGGAAGGAACTACCATGAGGTCAAAAGAAAACATTGATATCAATAACCTTTCTAATGCAGGAAAAGAATCAGCTCGTATTCAATCTTCCTCATTTTATGGAAAAATAGAAATAAACAAAAAAATAAGTAAACGATTTCATTTGCTGGCAGGTGTGGGATATAAATCTACAACTTATAGACAAAACGTAACACTATATTCACTTGATAGTACTATTCATGAAAACGAAATAACTTCAAACTTACCCAATCCACCATTGTACTTCCTAAAACAGGAAGATGGAAATCAAAGCTTTCAAGTAAACACCTTGTTGATTCCAATTGGTGCCGTATTTGCACAACAGATTGCAGAAAAAATTCATTTTCGTCTTGCTGTAGGTGCTGAATTTACTTTAGGATGGAAAAAAGATCTTGTAATAAATCCAACGTTCACATCTCCAGTGTTTCAACCTTTTGGATGGAATTTAGGAATACGACCAGAATTTCAATATGCATTTAAAAACTTTAGAACTAGTGTGTTTTTCAATGTTAATCAACCAATTAAACATCAAATTAATTGGGGACTTGATATGAGAAAAAGTTCAATTTTCGGTGCGGGATTAGGTATTCAGTATGATTTATAAAACAACATCTATTTAGCATGTTATTTGCTTAACGAAAAATATAAAGAGAGTCGGGAATATGTAATTCCTGTAATTGAGTTTGAAAATTTGAATAATGCTTCCTTGAATATTTTTTTATGAAAGCAGGAGATTTTGAATTGTTTGATATAAAATACTCTGTATCACTTTTTGCTATTATCCACTCACTGTTATATTTAATTTCTGTTGGATTCCTAAAAACCATTATCCACAACTCTTCTGAGTTTCCCTCTTCATCCACAAGCATTCTATTATTAAAACATATTCCTCTTGTATTGTGTTCATTATAACATTCTGCACAATCAATGGAAAGTTTTTGCCTATTTTCAAAGAGGTAACCAGAACTATAGCAACTTTGTAAGGTAATAAACAAAAGTGCTAAAACTAATATTTTCATATTCTTGTATACTCCATTTCAATAATACTCTCACCCTTTTTACGATGAACCACTAACACTATTAAAATGAAATAAATTTACAGACAAATACTCTTCGTTACTTTAAATACTTCTCAAATAATTGATCTCTGTTTACGATATCGCCAGCAACATTTATAGTTTGAACTTCACAACCTGCTAAAAATCTGACAATAATCATTCTAGATCTCTCAGAGTTATCGACCATATTTATGGTTGCAAGTTTTGATTTTTCGTCAAAATCCACAGTGAAATATAAGTTGTAATATTTTGCTTTTGAAGCAACTTCATCCTTTGTTAATTTTGAAGGTAAAGTGATAAAACCTTTTCCAGATTCTTTTATTGAAGTTAAATCAGAAGGTGATTTTACTGTAGCAGATTCTTGACTAAAAGAAAAACTTACAGTTAAAATCAACGTAAATATAAAAAGTAGCGTTTTCATCATTCTATTTTTTTAATTTGTACGTATTTCTACATTCAAAAGTTGTACCAATTTACAACTTAATTTTATATTAGCATATTTTCTAACATAAAAATGTCATTAGAATTATTTCATACTAAAGGGATTATTGAAGCAGGCTGTGATGAAGCAGGAAGAGGCTGTTTGGCTGGACCTGTTGTAGCCGCTGCAGTTATTTTACCTGAAAACTTTTCAAACGAACTTTTAAATGATTCAAAAAAGCTAACGGATAAACAACGTTATCAATTACGTCCCATTATCGAAGAACAAGCCATTGCTTGGGCAGTTGGAATTGTAGATCATGTAGAAATTGATAAAATAAATATTCTGAATGCCAGTTTTGAAGCAATGCACAGGGCAATCAAACAACTAAAAACTGTTCCAGAAAAATTATTGATTGATGGCAATCGTTTCAATCCTTATCCCAATATTCAACACTTGTGTATGATAAAAGGAGATGGAAGATACATGAGTATTGCTGCTGCTTCAATACTTGCAAAAACTTATCGTGATGACATCATGGATGAACTTCATTTAGAATATCCAAATTATGGATGGAAAAAAAATAAAGGATATCCAACAAAAGAACACAGGTCAGGGATAGAAAAACATGGTCCAACTCCCGTTCACCGTATGAGCTTTACTTTATTGCCTCCAAAACAGCTCGATTTGTTCGAATAATTTTTATACTCTAACAATCAACTGTTGATTTCTTTGAAGTTGTGATTTACTAACCTTTTAAAATCAAATGTAACTTTGAAATATGTTTGGACGTTACTTTTTGATTTTTTTGTCGATTGTCAGCCTCATATGGTTGGGGTATGCAACATATGACCGTGTAAATCAAAGTAAAATATTTAATCCAGAATATTTATTTGGTAAAGAAGATGGTGAATTACTTATTCTTATAAATCCAAAGCAACAAAATACTGTTAGTAGTGTTTTTGAAGTTGAAAACACTGAAATACAATCACTTATTCCCAATTTAAACGCCGATTTTATAGATCGAATTTATATTTCAAAAAAACGTGGTCAGTTATTAATTACAACAAAAGAAGCAATTGATAAAAAACTGATTAACAATATTTTTGTTAATAGTTCTTCTGTAAAAACAGATAAAAAGTCCATTTCTTATGGAAGTTTGAAAGGACAGTTTTCCAAACACTCAATCTATCTTTCATCTCAATCATATAACCAAAACAAAAATCCTTGGATCGATTTAAAGTACGATAAAAATAGTGACGCTTCAATTATTTCTTTTGGACAAAAAACACCTTCTGTTACAGATGTTTACATAAAAGAAAATGGTGTTGTTGAATACAAAACCTCATTTAAAAACGCTGTTTTAGGAGAGAAAGTCAATGATAAAGTTGTTTTTGCATCCATTGTACCTTCTTCAATTCAATCGTATCAATTTTACGAAACAGATTATTTGCGTTTTAGTCAACCTGAAATTCTTAATAGTCCTATGAACAATTGGTTAAAATATGGATTAGTTCGCATTTTAATCAACAATCAAGAAGTGATAATTACAGATTTTATTGATGGTCAGGAACCTATCCAAGTATTGTATGATTTTTATCAAAAAGAATCAAAAGATGTTGAGCATGATTATTTTGAGAATGTTTCATTTGGTAAGTTATTAAATAATTCTAAAGGTGTATTTATATATCAAGTAGATGATTTCGTTGTAATCTCTAGCAGTCAATCTGCTTGTGAAACTGTTATTGGAGGTTATAAATTGGGAAATACCTTGTCACAAAACCCAGATCAATTGAATAAAATCTTTCACAACCTTCCTCAAAAAGTAAATTATAGAAAGGTTGAAAGCGATGAAAAAGTATCCATTTCTGTTTACGAAAATACCTTACTTACAACAAATGTAGGAGGTGCACAACAGTCTGTAAATAATAGTATTAAAGAAAACCAACAAGTCGTTCAATCCTATGTTGTGGGAAGTTCTATAAAAGACATCGTTCCAATAGACGAAAATAGTTTTTTCGTTACTACACAGGATAACAAAGTATTATTTTTTGATAAAGAAGGAAAAAAATGGGAACAAACACTTGAAGAAAATCTTGTTGGAGAAGCTTCAATAATAGATGTTTATGCAAATGAAAAATCCCAATTATTAGTTGCAACTGGTAAAAAAATAAACGTTATTGATATTAATGGAAATCAACCAAATGGGTTTCCTATTGAATTAGATGAACATACAAACATTCTTGCCCCTTTGTTTTACCGATGGAAAGGAAATGGATTTTTCATTGCTTCAACTGCAAATGGAAGGCTTGTTCAATATGACAATCAAGGTAGAGAATTAACGATAATAAAAACACAATTAAATTCAATTGATCTTACTCCTGTTGTATGGGTGAGTGCAAATAAACCGTTTATTGGAGTATCTGGAAATGATCGTTTTGAAATGATTCAAGTAGAAAATAAAAAATCATTTAGAACATTTGATGCTAAAAATATCAATTCAATTATCAAATTACCCAACGAAGTGAAATTATTTGGAATCAACAATAATCAATTGATTTCTTATGATCAACGTGGAGGATTAAGTCGCTTTGATCAGTTGGTGAATGCTAAATTAATTCCTACAATTCTGCCTGAAAAAGGAATTGTAGTAAAAGATCAAAACCATATTAAACTATTTAATTCAAGTGGCTTACAATGGGGAGTTATAAAGCTTCCTTTTAACGATGTCACTGATGTCCAATTGTTTTCATTAAATAATGGGAATACAATCGTCACTGGAATTGATGGATTAGAAAACAAAGTTTATATCTGGAAAACGAATGGCGAATTGCAGTCAAAAACTCAATTTGACGGTAGCAAACTTGTTCGATATTACAATGGATATATTTTTACGGTAGTAGATAATTTAGTTGTTCGATATCCACTTGGCAATTGACAATAGAGTAGATCTGTAACCTGTTTTTTGTTAATCTTATCATATCATTTGCTAAAACATCGACTATTTCATTATTTTTGATAAAAACCATTTTATGAAGTTTCTGTTTTTTATTTCTTTCTCATTCATTTTTTTAATGTCAGCATGTGGTTTAAAATATGAACCAACCGAAACACGTGAAAATCTTGCTCAAACTAGAAAAAATGCTGTTGGAGAATACATTCGTGACTCTTACAAAGATTCTTCAGTAGTTTATCAATCATTGGTTTTCGCTCCACCAACTTTGATCAAACCATATCATCACAGGCAGTTAGATTCTTTGTATGAAATTAAGTTTGAAAATGAACAAAGAGGAAGGGTTGACAAGCAATTAGAAGAAAAAATCAACAATCAAAAAATTGTAATAGAAAACAGTTCTGAAAAAATTAAATACATTGAACATCACATATATAGTATTCAAACAGAAGGTCTTGCAAACGTATATTACGCTGATATTGAATTTGATTCAAAAAGTAAGGTTTCAAATTTCACAATAACGAGAACGTACGAGTTCCCATCAAATTTATTATCAATCTTTAAATCTTATGTAACAAGAGAATCGATTGTTTTTCCCAATTATGGACCAACAAACGAAGAAAAGGCTTTTTATAGTTTCTTTGAAGAAGAATTGGAACGTACGCCCATTTCAAAACAAAATGAATTCATGGCCAATATGTTAAGTGTATTTTCATTGGCCAGAAATATTCGCACACTTGAAACCAAATTATTACTCCAGAATTTTGCAGTAATTCATACAGAAAAAAGACTTTCTTCACAAGTAGATGTTTTTCATTCAATTAATGGTGTTTGGGAAAATGAAAAAGTCGTTGCTTATGAAGTAAACTTTACAACTCCAGCAGGTACATTTTTTGGAGTGTTTAGTCCTTATTTTGAATTTATTTCAATGACCAAAAAGTAAAAATTTAGGTCAGAGGTCAATTAAAAAATATAAAATCAACCATTCAACATAATCTTTCTACCATTAATAAATTCTTTTCTTCGTCCCACATTGATGTGACTTATCTTTGGTTCCGGTAATTTTTGACTGGACATCACATGTTAAACAAACTTATTTTAGCCTTTGCAATATTTATGTTATCGCAATCGGCTTTTTCTCAAGAAATGCGTATTTCTGGTATCGTAGTAGATACAAACGGAAAAACTCCACTTCCTAACACAATTGCTATGGCGGTGAGAATGAGAGATTCCTTATTGCTCGCTTACAATCGTGCAGATGAAAATGGTCGTTTTGAGTTGAAAAACATCCCTATGGATACGTTTACACTGATTATTTCACATCCTCAGCATGAAGAACGAAATTACTACATCATAGGTAGTCCTGAGAATCTTGAAATAGATATTCCAATCATTAAAATGTATGGAAAATCAAAAGAATTAGAAGAAATGGTCATTTATGCATACAAAGACCCTATTTATTTTAAAGGTGATACATTGGTATATGTTGCTGATTCATTTAAGGTTGGACCAAATGCAGTAGTTGAAGACTTATTAAAAAAATTACCAGGAATTGAAGTTGATCAAGATGGAAAAATAAAAAGTCAAGGACAAGAGATATCAAAAGTACTTGTTGATGGTGATGAGTTTTTTGGTAGTGATCCAACAATTGCAACAAAAAATTTAGGAGCAAATGCAATCGAATCTGTTCAAGTATATGAAAAAAATGATGTTGGACAATTTGGAAGCGAAGACAAAATTAAAGTTCTCGATTTAAAATTAAAAGACGATGCCAAAAAAGGATATTTTGGGAAGGTTTCCGGTGCTTCAGATTTTGGTTTAGCCCAAAGGGATCGACCATTTTATGAAGGCGAATTACTTTTTAACAGATTTAATAGTACACAAAAATTATCCGTTTTTGCATTAGGTACAAACACTCCACGCTCTAATTTTGGCTGGAATGATGCCAATCGATTTGGATTAGACAATGAGTCTAGTGATGGTAACCCATTTAATCCATTTGAAAATAATAATGCAAATGGTATTCCAAGAACTTTAAAAGCTGGTATTTATTTTTCTGATAAAATAGGTAAAAAGAAAAACACAAAAATTGGATTCAACTATACTTACTACAATACAGAATTAAGAACAAATACAGGCAGCAGAACGCAGTTTTTCTTAACAGATACAACCTATTTTACAGACGATTCTACAAGTAATCTTTCCAGAAGTGAAAGCCATATGATTAATTTATCATTAGACTCTCAACTCGACTCACTAACAAACTTGGTTGTTAAACCAACATTTAGATTAGATAAAGGTTTAACAGATAACAACACAATCACAAGCTATTTAAGTTCTGATAGTATTCCATCATTGCAATCATTTGCAAACAACAAAAACAAATCGACTGGGATTGATGGAGGCTTAACACTTGGTTTAACACGAAAATTCATGAAACCAAGACGTGAGGTTAAATTTGATTATTATTTCAACTATGTTGATAATCAAACAGACGGTAATTTAAATACAAGAACGAATGTTACCATGTTTCCTGCTTTAAATGATACTGTTGATCAATCGAAAAGCAACTATAATACCTCTATGACAAACAATTTATTCGCTTCGTATACAGAGCCTTTAGGTGAGTTTTTCAAAGCTACAATCATGTATAATTACAAAATTGAAAATTTAGATCAAGATAGGTCAACTTATGATTTTGTAGGAGGTTCTTACTCTGCTTATCGTGCTGATTTGTCAAATATTTTCGAAACCAATCGAAATGAACACAAAGCTGGTTTAAAACTCCAAATGGATAAAACAAAACACATGGCGTTTGTGCGTATGGATGTAAGAAATGTAGACATCTACAACATCAATTTGGTGAATAACAATAGCATCAATCAGAACATTACGAACTTTTTACCAAGTGCTCGTTATCAGTTTAAACCAAACATGAGTAAACAATTACAAATTAATTACAATACTTACTCAAATCAACCTGCAATCAATGATTTACAACCTGTCCAAGACAATTCAAATCCAAATCGTCTTAAAGTCGGAAATCCCGATTTAGAACCGAATTATGGGCACAGTTTAAATGCTTGGTATAATTCATGGAATCCGATGAAAGGAAGTTTTATTTGGGCAGGAATGAATTTATATTTGGATAACAATGCTTTTGCTAGTTCTATGACTTATGACTCTTTTGGTCGTATGCTTACACAAACTGTAAACGTAGATGGAAATTTTTATAGCAGTGCGTATGGTGGAGCTGGTATTCCAATAAAAGGAAAAACGATTCAGGTACATCCAAATGTTGTTGTAGGATATAATCATTACTCTAATTTCATTAATGGAGAAAAAAACATAACTGACAATGTGAATGTTGGAGGAGGTGGAGAGTTTCGCTTTCAATGGGATTCTTTAGAATTTAATCTTGGTGGTCGATATGATTGGAACAGTCCAAAAAGTTCATTAAGTAGTGCTTCAAACACTCCTTATGGAGTACAGGTTTACAACGGTAGAGTTACATGGAGATTACCAAAAGGATTTCAATTAAAATCAGACTTCCGTTATACAATCAACAATCAATTAGCAGATGGCTATAACATCAATTATTTTATTTGGAATGCTGAAATCAGTAAATCTTTCTTAAAAACAGAAAATTTAATTGTTGGATTAATCGGAAATGACATTCTAAATCAAAATATTAATGCAGGTA
The DNA here is from genome assembly GCA_036758285.1 of Taishania sp. Lineage (GTDB taxonomy): Bacteria > Bacteroidota > Bacteroidia > Flavobacteriales_D > Crocinitomicaceae > Taishania. The sequence goes on from DAIOWV010000005.1 coordinate 58,252, forward strand.
GAACAGTTACAGGCAACATGGTTGTAGATAATAGAACACAAGTTATATCACGCTATTTCTTATTAAAATTGACTTATAAATTTAATCACACTAAAACACGAGAAGATGAACCGAAATTCCCTTTCTAAATTAATCCTTTCATTGGGGTTTTTAATTCTTGTTAGTTCTTCCACATTCGGACAATTCATTGAATCTGGAAAGATTGTTTATGAACGAAAAACAAATTTATTAAAACTAAAAGAACTGCCTCCTTTTTTGAAAGACATAGCAGAAAACAAAAAGTATAATATAGATGAGTTTACGTTGACATTTAATGAGCATGGGTCTGTATTCATTCCAAAAACAGCAATGTCAAATGATCCTGCCGATATGTTGACAACAAAAAACACTGTTTATTGCAATCATCAGACTAAAGATAGAATGACCTTATTAGACATGATGGGTAATAAAGTGTATATTCAAGATACAGTCAATAAGATTAATTGGAAAATGACCGATAATACTAGAAAATTAGCGGGTTATAATTGTAAAATGGCAATTTATCAAAAAGACGACTCTACACGTTTATATGCCTGGTATGCTGAAGAACTAGTTCCTTCGGTTGGCCCAGAAACCTTTAGTGGACTGCCTGGAACTATTCTTGGGTTAGCAACTGAAGATGGTGGTGTTGTTTATTTTGCAAAATCTGTAGAGTTTGTAACGGTAGAAGATAAAGCTTTTAAATACGAAACAGGAAAAACAAAAGTATTTACTAAAAAAGCATTTGCAGAGGAAATCACAAAACAAATGGGTAATAGCCCAATGGCAAAAGGAATGATCGCTTCCTTTTTTAAGTGGTATTAATTTTTATAAAGAATGTTAAGTTATTTTTAAATTTTCATTAATTCTTTGCAACTTTTTTAATACCTTTCTCGTCATAATCATATAGATTATTTTAATTACTACGAGAAATGATAAAAAAACTACTAATCTTTGTCTATTTATTAATAGCATCTTTTGTAAGCGCCCAAACGTTTTATTCTAATGGTGCAGTTTTACATGTAAGCAATGGTGCTGATTTCTTTTGTAATGGAGGTATTACCCTATCTAATTCCTCACAAGTAATAAACAATGGAAATTTAACAGCTACCAAAAATTCATCATTTTCACAAGCAGGTAATTTTGAGTTAAACAGTAATTCGACTGTCTCAGGTGATGGAGTTTATTCGATTGAACAAGATTGGATTAATGACGCTGTTTTTAATGGAGATAATGGTGAGGTTATTTTATTTGGTAATACCGAACAGATTATCACATCAACGAATGGAACAATTACAGTTTTTAATGATTTAACTTTAATTGGTAACGGAACAAACCAAAACAGAAAGAAAACACTCCTAAATACCGATTCAGGAACAGGAATAAATGGTGTATTGAATATAAATGATAGAGAATTAAATACTGATGTAAATTCATTTACAGTCGACAATATTTCTATTGGTGCTGTTTTAAATTCAACAACGTTATATAATGAAGGAATTGTTAGTAGTCTCCTAGGTGGTTATTTGATAAGAAAAACGAATCAAGCTTCTGATTATTTATTTCCCGTTGGTTCTAGTGATGGTGTCAGAAGATATCGTCCAGTTATAATTAACCCAAACGCGACAACTCAACAAGTATATGGAGTAAGAATGAATAATTATACTGCTGATGTTGATGGATATTTTTTATCTCAACATGAAAATAGTATAGATGAAATAAATGATTTGTTCTTTCATTCAATAAATAGATTTGCTGGAAATTCTAATTCAGATATTAAACTTTTTTACATGCCTACCGATGACAACAATTGGATGAGTTTTGCACATTGGTATCCAACACAAAAACAATGGGAGGATGTGAAAAATGTAACTGAAAATAATATACCTGATTTTAATTATATATTAAAATCAAGCTGGGGCTTTCCAAGTACAGAAACACCTTATGTTTTAGTTAACACATCGGATAAACTAAATATTCCAAATGTATTTACACCAAACGGAGATGGAATAAATGATCTATTTATGATTACTTCGTCTGGATTAACTGATTATGAAATAACTATTGTAAATAGATGGGGAGAACTTGTTTTTCAATCAAATGATCCTAAACAAGGTTGGGATGGAACTTCAAAAGGTAAAAAATGTACTGATGGAGTTTATTTTTATTCCATTAAAGCAAAACAAAATTCTGATGACATCAATAAGCATGGTCATCTTACAATTAGCGGAAATTAATAATATTAAAACTCACAACTATGAAATACTTTAAACTACCTGTACTTGTTTTTATTTGCGGATTATCTATAATCTCATTAGGGCAAAACAATGTTGGAATTGGAACAAATACCCCAAGTCCTGATGCTGCTTTAGATATTCAGTCAACAAGTCAAGGTGTACTTGTACCTAGAATGACAACTGTACAAAGAAACGCTATAGCATCTCCAACAGAAGGATTGTTAGTCTATGATACAGATGTTAATTGTTTCTTCTTTTATGAAAACAGTTCATCTACATGGGAAAATTTATGTACTGCGGGACCAGCAGGAGCCCCTGGACCAGCGGGACCGGCAGGACCACAAGGAGTTGCGGGTGTAGCAGGACCACAGGGTCCTTCTGGAGTTATCAATAAGTATCATGTTTATGGGACTGCTGGTAGACTTGCTGTGACTAGTGTCACACCAACAGTACAGCCTGGTATGGTACAAACATTTACACTTACAGCACCTGCTACAGTAATGATTTGGGCAACTATTGGTGGTAGAACAACTTTAACAACAAGTGGAGCTTACGCAACTGTTGATATGGTTATTTATGTAAATGGTAACTTTCTAACAAATGGTGGTTGGAACAGATTTAATGTTGTAAACCCAACAAATTCAAATTCTTTCAATACTTGTGCTATAAATACAATGATCAGTCTTCCAGCAGGAACTCACACTGTTGATTTAAGAACATTTAGAGGTCTCTCTAGCACAAGTCCTGTTGATATCGGTGGGGATTCTGCAAATGACACAAATCCTGGAGAAATGACAATAATGATTTTAAATTAATCAAAATGAGGAAGTTATTATTTACATTATGTTTGTTGTGTTTATCAACAACTCAAAGTTTTTCTCAATTAGTTTCTAGTGATAAAAAAGGAACTATTGTTGAAAGTAAATCAAACGAGACAATAAAGCAATCAGAAGAGAAAACAATTGTTTCTAATAAGAAAAACGCAAGTTCAACAAAAGTGGTAAAATCAGAAGAAGAAACATCTGAACCAAATACCAAAGTTGAACCAAAAATTCAATCAAGTAAAAAACAATAAATGATTCGCGGAAATAAAATATTTTTATTTCCGCTTTTTCTTTACTCCAATCCAACATTCCAAGTAGCATCCAACACCAATTTTCCATCTTTGGATTCGTTGCTCCCTGGTATAGTAAATCCTTTTATTTGAGTTGTTTTACCTTTTGTAAGGAGTTGAATTAATTGATTTTCAGTAAGTTTTTTTCCTAATAATTCGAACGGCACTTTGAAGCCACATACTTTAAAATTTGAACAACCAATAGCAGATTTTCCTTTCATAATTTTTGAAGATTTACACTTTGGACAATCGATATCTTCTAAATCTTGTTTTTCTTTTGGTTTGCGTTCTTTTTTTTCTTTTTGAGGCGGGTTAACTTCTTGAATATTGAATGATTGCACACTTGTGTTGAAAATCACCTCATCGGTTAACTCTCTAACCATTTGATATAGTTCCTGTTTGAAAACATCCGGTTGATATTCACCTTTTTCAATTAAACGCAATTTTTTTTCCCAATTTCCAGTTAGTTCAGCACTTTTCAATAATTCATTTTGAATGGTATCAATTAATGCTATTCCTGTGGGTGTTGCAATAATATTTTTACGTTTTTTTTCAATGTATTTTCTTCTAAATAAGGTTTCAATAATGTTTGCACGCGTTGACGGACGACCAATTCCATTGTCTTTCATCAATTCACGCATTTCTTCATCTTCAACTTGTTTTCCTGCTGTTTCCATCGCTCGAAGCAATGTTGCCTCTGTATAATACTTTGGTGGTGTTGTTTTTCCTTGGTGAATAAAAGGTTCATGTGGTCCACCCTCCCCTTCTTTAAATTCAGGCATTATTTTGTCTTCATCAACCTCTTTTTTTGCCTTCATATCCAAATACACCTCTCTCCAACCTTGTTCAATAATTTGTTTTCCAGTAGCTTTAAACTCAAGTTCTCCTACTTTACCGATTACAGTTGTATTTGAAACTTTACATTCAGGATAAAAAACAGCAATAAAACGACGAGCAACTAAGTCATAAATTTTTTGCTCATCTGATGTAATTCCTGATGGAACAACACCCGTTGGTATAATAGCGTGGTGATCTGTTACCTTTTTATCATCAAATACTGTTTTCAGTTTAGGAATAGGCTCTGTCAATAATCTCTCTGTAAATCGAGAATAATAAGACATGTTTTTTAAAATTCCTCCTACTTTTGGATGCAAATCTTCTGATAAATAGGTTGTATCTACACGAGGATAAGTAACTATTTTCTTTTCGTATAAACTTTGAATATGACGAAGAGTTTCATCTGCAGAATAACCATATTTTTTGTTGGATTCTACTTGTAATGAAGTTAAATCATACAAACGTGGATTTCCTTCTTTTCCTTCTTTCTGCTCAAACGAAGTTACTTCAAATTCTTTATCTTTAAGGTATTCTAATCCTTTTTCTGCTTTTTCAACCGTTTTTAAACGATCTATTTGACATAAAAATTCTGTTTCTCTGTAATTTGTTTTTAATTCCCAGTACTCCTCACCTTTAAATGCATCTATTTCCTTTTGACGTTGAACGATTAAGGCAAGAGTTGGGGTTTGAACCCTTCCAAT
>DAIOWV010000005.1:63168-75250 GCA_036758285.1 Taishania sp.
ACTGACGTCTTCCAAATTTTACGGTAAAAAGTCTTGTAGCATTGATTCCAAGCATCCAATCTCCAATCGCACGGGCACTACCTGCTGCATAAAGATTGTCGTATTGTTTTGAATCCTTTAATTTAAGAAATCCTTCTCGAATTGCTTCTTCCGTTAAAGAAGAAATCCATAAACGTTTGATTGGTACTTTACATTTCGCTTTCAGTAATACCCAACGTTGAATTAATTCTCCTTCCTGACCAGCATCCCCGCAATTAATGACTTCATCACATTGAGCTACTAAATTTTTGATTGTTCCGAATTGCTTTTGAACTCCATTATCATTGATAATCTTTACCCCAAAATTAGGTGGGATAATGGGCAAATCTTCCAATCGCCAATATTTCCAAGATTCTTTATAATCGTGAGGTTCTTTTAAAGTACACAAATGACCGAAAGTCCATGTAACAGCATAACCATTCCCCTCATAATAGCCATCACGACGAGTTTTTGCGCCGATAATTTCAGCAATGTCTTTAGCTACGGAAGGTTTTTCGGCAATACAAAGTTTCATTCAGGACTTTTCTTTCTGATTTCTAATTATTCAAACTCAATAATTATTTGTCCTTTTTCGACAACTTGTTCAGATTTAGCTAAAATTGATTTCACAATCCCTGTCCCTTCTGCTTTTAAAACATTTTCCATTTTCATAGCTTCTAAGGATAGAATTTCATCACCGACATTCACTTCTTGACCAATTTGCACAGCTATATTAACAATACGTCCAGGCATAGGAGCTTGCAATTCTTTTAGTTTTCTTATTTTAGGAACATCCATTCCAAGAGAAGAAATTAACTCATCCAAAGCCCCTTTTTTACTTACTGTAAAAACTCTGTGATTAACCTTTAATTTCAATAAATTACTCTCCGTGTTTTCTTCAAGAATTTCACCAAAAAACGTATTTCCTTTATATGAAATTGAAAAGAAAGTTTCATCATCCCATTTAATAACAGCACCATCGCTTGCGTTTATTTCCTGTCCGTCAAAGTTCCATTTAGCATGTGTCATCTGAGTATGTTTTTTTTTCAAATATACGGAATCATTGCTTTATTTTGGAAGCGAATTTTGATTATTTAATAAGATTAAACTAAAAAAGATTCGAATTAAAGGCCTATTAGACTATTATTCCTCTTTTTAATTCATTTGATTTAGTAACTACACCTTTAATTAATAAAAATTGTGCTGTAACATAAGTAATCATTACCAAAAGTTCTGTTTCCAAATACACTTTAATAAATAAATTAAAAGACAAAATTGAATCTGAAATAACAAACAATAAAGCTCCTAAAATCAACCATTTATTTTTTGAACAAAAACCGTAATATAACATCATAGAAATAATAATTGCATAGATTATAACAGGGATTTTCATTTCATTTAAATGAGGGAATAAAAAACAAAGAAAGCTGACTAAATAGACAAGAATGAAAACAATCAGAATAGGCTTATTGACAATTTTATAGTTATAAAACGTGATAATATACAATACATGGGCTATTAAAAAACTTCCCAAACCGAAAATAAACCCCCAATCGAAAAGTAAAAAAAGATCTCCGAAAAAGCTAAAAACCAAACCGATGACAAACACTTTTTCTAGCGTCAAATCATTCTTTGAGCACAACTGCAAATAGTAAACAATTAACAAAGGAAGTAAAAAAGGTTTCGTAAATAGTCTGTAATTTGATTCATTACCTTGTGAAATAAAGTATAAATCAACTACAAAAAAAACACTCAATATTAACAGTAAAACTCTCCCCATAATTGAAATTGTAATTTTTAATTAAGTAAAAATAAACTATTTAGATCATTCATTTTTTAACGTATATCAAAAATGAACCATTTATCACAATTTTAATATACCTTTTTATAAAATTGTGCATTTTTGCCAAGTAATTTATTTTGAAATGAAAAAATCATACATTGTAATTATTGCTTTAGCCTTAGCTGCATGTGGCACAAGCAAAAAAGAAACTACTGCTTCTACAACAGGAAACTATTCTGAACAAGATGCTCAAAAATTAGCTGAAATTATAAAAGAAGATGAAAAGAAACCTGTTGTTCCAACAGAAAGAGCAATTTTTCATGCTTCAGAAACAATCTTAACCAATTTAATAGATACGCGTTTGGATGTAAGAGTAGACTGGGATAAGGCATATTTATATGGTAAGGCAACAATAACTGCTAAACCACATTTTTATCCTTCAGATAGTTTAATTCTTGACGCTAAAGGAATGACAATTAATTCTGTAAGTCTAGCAGCAGGCGAAAGTTTAGTTTATACTTACAAAGATGATTTTCTAAAAATTAAACTGAATAAAACGTATACACGAAAAGAACAATATACCATCGTTATAGATTATGTTGCTAAACCGAATGAACGAAAAACAGGTGGTAGTGCTGCAATTACTTCAGATAAAGGATTGTACTTCATAAACAATGATGGTTCTGATCCAAACAAAATGCCCCAAATATGGACGCAAGGAGAAACCGAAGCAAGTTCTGTTTGGTTTCCAACAATTGATGCTCCAAATTCAAAAACAACACAAGAGGTTTTTATTACTGTTGATGATAAATATGTTACTCTTTCAAACGGAAAGTTTGTTGGAAGTAAGAAAAATAAAGATGGCACTAGAACAGACAATTGGAAACAAGATTTACCTCACGCTCCCTATTTATTTATGATGGGAATTGGTGAATTTAAAGTGGTAAAAGATTCATATACTTCAAAAGGTGGTAAAACGATTGATGTACATTATTATGTAGAACCTGAATGGGAAAAATACGCTAAAAACATTTTCGGTAATACACCTGAAATGATAAAGCACTTTTCTGAGCTTTTAGGAGTTGAATACCCTTGGGATAAATACCATCAAATTGTTGTTAGAGATTATGTTTCTGGAGCAATGGAAAATACTGGAGCTGTTGTTTTTGGTGATTTTGTTTATAAAACAGATCGTGAATTATTGGATGAAAACAGCGAGTCAATTATTGCTCATGAATTATTTCATCACTGGTTTGGTGATTTAGTTACATGTGAATCTTGGTCTAATTTACCTTTAAATGAGGCGTTTGCAAACTATTCCCAATATTTATGGGATGAATATAAATATGGTAAAGATGAAGCAGATTTTAATGCAAGTTCTGAAGCAAATGGCTATTTACAACAAGCTCAAATGCAAGGTTACCACGACTTAATTTGGTATGATTATGATGAAAAAGAACAAATGTTTGATGGTCACTCATACAATAAAGGTGGGCGTATTCTACACATGTTGAGAAATTATGTTGGTGATGAAGCGTTCTTTCTTTCTTTAAATAAATATTTAACAGACAACAAATTTAAAGCTGCTGAGTATCATCATTTAAGATTAGCTTTTGAAGAGGTAACTGGCGAAGATTTAAATTGGTTTTTCCAACAGTGGTTTACATCTTCTGGGCATCCTGTTTTGGATATTTCACAAAGAATGGAAGGCAATGAAGTTGTCGTTTCGATTGCACAAAAACAAAACTTAGTTCAATTTCCAATTTTCAAATTACCAATGCAAATAGCAGTTGTAGATTCAATAGGTAAACAAGTTTACAATGTTACAGTTGATAAAATTGAAAATGAATTTCGTTTTCCTTTACGTGGTCAATTAAAAACAGTAATTCCTGATTATCAGGAAACATTATTAGCTGTTATTAATGAGAAAAAAGATCTTTCACAATTTGTTGAACAATATTATCATTCAACGAATTGGAGGACTCGCAACAGAGCAATGAATTTAGGAATTAAAAAATTCGATGAAGCAACTCAAAAGTTGATTTTAGATGGTTTAAAAGATCCTTTTTATGCAATAAGGAGTATTTCGATTGAAAAAGCTGTTCGATTGAAAGATGCACATAAAGAACTTGCAATTTCATTAATAAAAGAAATGGCTGAAAAAGACCCAAAATCTTCGGTTAGAGTTTCTGCTTTGGCGTTCTTAGATAAAATGGGGGTTGCAAATGCAGAATCTATTTTCATCAATGCACTAAAAGATTCTTCTTATGCTGTGGTATCTACAGGTTTGAAATTTTTAAGTAAAAACAATCCAACTTTAGCAATGGAAAAAGCTCAAAGTTTAGAGAACGAAAAATCAACAAGTATGATCGTTGGGATTGCTGGATTATATGCTGAAAATGGAGATGCGTCAAAATTTGATTTCTTCCAAAAGAATCTAACAAATGGAACAATGTCTGGATTTGATGAATTAGGTTTAGTGAATTTATTTTCAAGCTATTTGTCAGCTCAAGATAATGATTTAATAGTTAGATCGTTTGATACGTACAAACACATTGAGAAAAATGGAGGAATGTATACCAAAATGTTTTTTTCTCAGAACATTGATTTTATGTTGAAACAAATCAATGGAAGGTTATCTGCAGAAAAAGCAGCTTTGGTTGAATATGAAAAATCAAAAAATAACGCAGGAATAACAAAAACAGAAAAGAATATTAAACAACTTGAAGAATTGAATAAAAACTTCACAAGTTTAATCTCTGAAAAATAATCATTTTAAAGCCGTATCAATTTAATGTTAGATACGGCTTTACTTTTTCCAACCATTCTTTATCTATCAACTCAGATTCTAAAAGTTGTTCGAAATGTGAATATTTTTGATGTTTTGAACGCATTTTAACAATCGAATTTGCTATTTTCCATTTAATATATGGATGTTTTGCAAGTTCTTCTGCTGTACAAATATTAATGTTTAATTGTTTAACATTTGAAGCATTTAATAGCAGTTGTAAATTTATTTTATTTAGCTTTTCTTCATCAAACTTCCACAATTCCAATAATTGCTTTTTTGAAATATAACCTCCTAGTTTTTCTCTATACTCAACAATCTGCTTTGCATAAAAGTCACCAATCCCTGGTAATTTCTCTAATTCTTCAATCGTAGCAAAATTTAAATCTAAAACGATTGGCTCCTTCTTATCTTCACTTTTTCTTTCTGATATCCATTCTTTTTGTTGAGGGTAAAACGTTGAGTCTTTTATTAATTGAAAAAGTTCATCGTCAATTACAAAAATCTGTTGCAATTGCTCATTGTTTTTTATACTTCTCTTGGAAAATTTTAGTATTACATTGGCTTGTTTTTCAGATAATCCCAATTTTACCCAATCAGCCAATTGGTAATCATTCGGATTAAATTTTTGTTTTGGAACGTGATAACGACTTTTCCTTTTATTTGACGCTTCTTTTCTAAATGATTTTTCTTCAATGGCTTCAACCCCTTGATTGAGTTCTTCAACACTCACAATTAATGGTTTTTGTGGAATAATCCAACCATAAGCACGTGGAAACATAGTAATAATCGTCAAAACAATTATCAATACAATAATTCCTCTTTTATTTCTTTTTGAAATCTTTTTCAGCAAAGTACAATCAGTAGTTTAAAACAAATTTAATGTTTCTTCAATAGTTTTAGGCTGATAGTTTAATTTATTTTTTGCTTTCGTTAAGTTAAACCCTGTTCTAGGTGGTCTTTTTGCTGGCTGATTCAATGTTGAGCTCTTTATTTTATGTAAATTATCGGTTGAATAATCATAAAACTGTGCAACTTTTTCTACAATTTCATAAATTGAGAAAGTTTGGGGGCCACTTAAATGATAAACACCCTTTTCATTTAATTCACAGATTCGTAGACATCCCCAAGCTAAATCATCTGCCCAGGTTGGAGCTCTAAATTGATCGTCTACAACATTCATCAAATCTCCTTTAGGTAATGCGTCTTTGGCCCATAAGAAAATGTTTGTTCTTGATAAATTATTACCCTTTCCATACACAATAATTGTCCTGACTATTGAATAATTATCGTTTCCATTTCCTAGTAAAAGTTTTTCTGCATCAACTTTTGATTGAGCATAAACACTCAAAGGGCCAACCTCATCCTCTTCCGAATAATTGCCTTTTTCGCCATCAAAAACAAAATCAGTAGAAAGAAATTGAAAATGTGCATTCACAGAAAAAGTAGCCTCAATAACATTTTTTGTACCTTCAACATTTACCAATTGACATTTTTCTGGTTCCAATTCACATGTGTCAACATTTGTAATTGCAGCGGTATGAATAACATGGGTTGGTGAAAATTCACGAATTACAGTTTGAACTTCATTTTTATTACAAATATCCATTGATCTATAAAACAAATCTGGGCAATCTGTATCTCTCTTTTCAGCGTTAGAAGTTGCTAAAAATGTAATGTTCTTTTTCAATAATTGTTGAACAATTTTTTGTCCCAACAGTCCATTTGAACCTGTAATGAGTACTCTCATCTAATAATTTTTTGAAAATTGAAAGTTATAAATCCCAAATTGAAGTTTTTGGTTTTTCACGTTGTAATTTGAAATAATGTTTATGCTCAAGAATCCAAGCCATTATTAAATAAATAATAAGAGGTGAACCAAAAGTAAAAAAAGAAGCATAGACAAAACCCACTCGCACTCTATCAGTTTGAATTCCCAACTTACGAGCCCACCATTCACAAACTCCAAAAGATCGCATCTCAAAGAAAAATGTCAATTTTTTAATCCAACGCATAACGGGTTTTTAACAAAGTTAAGCATTATTTAATAGTTTCACTCCAACTTGACAATTCAGACACTTTTTATTTAAACAATATTCATTATACAATTCTATTAATGCCTGACTATCAAATGAATTAGATGGAGTTGCACCAATAGATTTCCATTTTTTAAGAATGGTATTTTCTTCTGATGGAATTGTTTCAAGAAAAGAAATCACAAAGCTAAACAGTTCTTCATTTTCATTTTTTATGGCTTTATACCAATAAAAGGGTAGTAACGTATTGACAAATAAATGATTCATCAAACTATCTGAAATTTTCACATCTGTAGAATTGTTTAATTTTTCAATTAACTGTTTGATGTAATTATACGCTTCTTGAGGCGATTTATATTCTGAAAGTATTTCAAAATCACAATTCATTACAAAATCAGTGAACTGTAGAATACGAATTTCTGGAAAAGCCGTTGGTCTCAATCCTTTTCTTTTCCATATCGAGGGAGAGATCCTACCTATTGATTTATTATTGTTACTTACTTCGTTTTCCTCCAAAGGAAATAAACCACTCGTTCTTAATATTAATTTCTTTTGAACTGTTTTGTCCAATTTTTTTAAAATTGAAATAGGTAACTGATTCGTTAATAATTCAAAAGGTAGTGCATTGACTTTCATGCCAAACGAAATGGCAAATAATCTATAAATACTATTGTATAAATCTTCATCATTCGTTTGATTTGAAAAAAATAAAGCTTTTCTGTCAAATCTGTTGATTACTACTTGATGCATCATCATTTTTAAATAAACGGGGTCGACATTTTGCAATAATTCATCACATGGTATTGATTTTACTGCATTTGATAGCCTTAACCAGTTTTTATAATGATTATCGTCAATAAAATGCTTTAATTCAAGTGTTAATAGTTGCCTTCCATTAATATAAACCTCTTTGTCGTGTTCATAAACAACATGTAAGATAACGTTGTTATACGCATTGTCAGAATGATGTTTGTGTTTATACCAATCAGAACTTTTGATATGTATTTCAATCTGGCCAACCCATTGTATACCATCATGTAAAATTCTACTATTAAAAAAATCAGGTCCGGATTCAGTTGCGTTATGAATTCCATTTTTTAAAATCACTAATTCTTTATTGTCAGTAGATTTAAATTGATGAAAAGGTAATCGTTTTAATTTCCAAAGGAAATGAATATACGCTTCAGTCATTGTGTTAAAAGATAGGTTTCTATGAAGTTATCAAAAAAGCTGTTTAAAAACAAATTTTTATGCGAAATTTGAAAAGCATTAAATAAATTTTCTGTTGTATGGAATTAATCAATGAATTGGTAAAAAGTAGGCCTTATCTTGCTATCCGAAAAGTTGATAATTATCAGATTCTGAAAAGCAAAGAAAAAAGTAAAAGATCTATTGAACTTTTAGAAGTTAGGAATACTATTCAATCTCTTGGCTTTGATCCTGTTGTTTCTTACAAAGAAAGTGGACAACCAATTTTAGAAAATCATCCTGAACTATTTATTTCAATATCTCATTCCAAAGGTTGGTTTGCCGTTTACATTTCTGACAAACCAATTGGTATTGATATTGAAGTTAAAAATCAAAGATTATCAGATGGTTCTTCTTATTTTTTAAATGAAAAAGAAAATCAATTTCAACATAAAGTTGATGATTTAGAGGTGATTTGGGGTGTAAAAGAAGCTTTTTACAAACTAAAAGAAGGAAAAATATTTGATTTAAAAAATGACGTAACTACCATTGACATTCAACAAAAACATGTTGTAATTGAATACCAAAACAAGCATTTTGTCTTTGAATTTGTTAGAGAAAATGGCGTTACAATTGTTTTAAATTAACTCAAAACAATTGCTTTAACAGATTTAATTTTCTTCTTATCTGCCGAAACAACTATTAATTTTATATTGCCACAAACAATAAACTCATTTACTTTTAATATTCGACCTTGCGTTTGAACAATAAACCCTCCGATTGATTCAGCATCTTCTTTTACCTCTTCGAATTCACTACCATCGATGTTTAATCATGCAAAGATGTTCGAGCTTCAAAAATAAATGATGATGCATCTAACTGTGTGTAAGGAATTTCATCGTCGTCATATTCGTCAATAATATCCCCAACAATTTCTTCAATTACATCTTCTAAAGTAACTATTCCGCAAGATCCACCATATTCATCAATAACGATTGCCAAGTGAGCTTTCTTTGTTTGAAAATCTTTTAATAATTCATCTATTTTTTTGTTTTCAGGAACAAAAAATGGTTCTCTCACAATTGTTTTCCAATCAAAATTCCCTACTTCAGTTAAATATGGTAATAAGTCTTTCACAAAAACAACACCTACAACCTCATCAAAAGTATCCCTGTAAACAGGTAATCTCGAATAACCTGCCTCAATTACCACTTTCATTACTTCATTGAGCGTAAATTTTTCATCAACTGCTACAACATCAATTCTTGGCGACATGATTTGTTTCACATCAGTATTTCCAAACTTGATAACCTCTTGTAACATTGAATACTCACCAGCACTTTCCGAAGCACTTTCTGATAAAGTTAAAACTGTTTGAAGTGCATCTTTTGATAATTTTACCCCTCTTCGTTTTGCCCTTCTTTCTAAAACACTTGAGCTTTTAGCTAACGGTTTTATCAAAAATGAAAAAGGAGGTACAATTTGAAATATATAAATAGGCAACGCCATAAACTTTGCATATGCCGCTTTGTTTCTAAATGCAACGGTTTTAGGGTAAGATTCTCCAACAAAGATTAGAAACAACGTAATCAATATGATGTTGATGAATACAATAAATACATTGTTTAAATTCAACATTAATAACAGTTTAGACAACAAAATACTTGTTATCAAAACAAATGTGACATTTAAAAAGTTTTTGGCTATTAAAATTGTGGCTAATAAATCCTTTGGTTTATCGAGTAGCTTTTCAGCTGTTTTTGCACCTCTAGCATTATCCTTTTTTAATTGATTTTTTTCAGATTGACTTATAGAAAAAAATGCAACTTCTGCTCCAGCAAATAAAGCTGATGCTGCCAATAGTAGTAAAATTATTACAACTAAAAGCAAATCATTGTATTCAAACACAATGTTTGCCGTGTTGACCAGGGGGTCGGGGGAAGGTTCTGAGGGTAAAGCCATATTGTATTAAAATGGTAAATCGTCTATGTCGTCTTGTGAATATGTATTTTGAGAATGTGTTAGCTGTTCAATTGGTGATGGGGCTACCGGTGCGCCTTGAGAAGAGAAATTAGGTTCATTATTTTGTTGAATTGTCGTTTCTGCCCTTGAAAGCATTGTCAGATTATCTGCTAATACTTCAGTCGTGTATCTCGTATTACCATCTTTATCTGTCCAAGATCTTGTTTTTAATTTCCCTTCAACATATAGTTTGGAGCCTTTTCTAACATACTTTTCTACTACTTCAGCAAGACCTCTCCAAACCACAATGTTGTGCCAGTCTGTAATGTCTCTTCTTTCTCCAGTATTTCTATCTGTGAATGTTTCTGTTGTCGCCATTGAAAAATTTGCAACGACACCTCCATTTTCCAATCTTCTTACTTCTGGGTCTTTACCAAGATTTCCAATTAAAATTACTTTGTTTACACTTCCTGCCACTTTGTGAAATTTATAAATGATAAAATCTATTTGATTTGAATCAAAACAAATATAACAGATTTTTTGATATTAAAAAACTTAAACTTCTCCACTCAAATCTGTTAAATACTTATCAATTAAGCGAGGTAAGGGGAATTGATCTAACTCTTCAAATTCTAAGGAAATTTCATCTAATTTTGAAGGTATTACATTGAAATGAATAAATTTAGTTAGTATTTTTTGATGAGATAAGACATGTTTTATTTCATTAGAAACATGAATTGGTTCTAATGAATATTGACTGGAATAATAGTTTACTAGTTCATTGTCAGAAAGCGATTTTTCTGTTTCGTACAAAGGAAATTCATACAAATGTTGCCAAATATCCGATTCTTTTCTTTGCTGTAAACAAATTTTAGATCCTTCTTTAAATATTGCATAATAAAAGAATCTAGTTCTAACTTTCGTTTTTTTCTCCTTAACAGGTCGAATAGCAACTGTTTTATTATGAAAGGATTGACAGTCATTATTTAATACACATTCTAAACAATTAGGGTTAACTGGAGTGCATTGTTGTGAACCAAACTCCATAATTGATTGATTGTGAATATCGGGTTGACTAATAGAAATCAAAGAATCTGCTAATAATTGAAATTCTTTTTTGCCCATTGTTGAATCAATAGGTGTGGAAATATCATAAAAACGAGCTAAAATTCGATAAACATTCCCATCAACCAAAGCTTTTGCTTCTTTAAACGCAAAACTCGCAATTGCAGCTGCAGTGTATGGTCCAACACCTTTTAAAGTTAGAATATCATTGTAATTATCCGGAAATAATCCATTCAAATCAAAAGCTATAAGCTTTGCTGTAGCGTGTAAATTTCTTGCTCTACTATAATAACCTAATCCTTGCCAATCGTTTAAAACCTGTTGTTCGGTTGCGTTTGCTAAATCTAAAATTGTAGGGTAATTATGAATAAACTTGAAATAATAATTCATTCCTTGATCTACCCTTGTTTGTTGCAGAATAATTTCTGAAAGCCATATTTTGTATGGATCCTGCGTTTCTCTCCAAGGTAAATCCCTTTTATTTACTAAATACCAATCAATAATACGATTTGAAAAAGAAGAAGAAGACATATCATTCATAACTTGCTGCAAAGATACAATTCAAAAACTTCTAATATGAATGGTAAAACGATTAAAATATTGATTTAAAAACTCAAAAATATTTTTTTTCACATCGTTTATCTAAGTGAATCCATAGTTTATATGTAAAAATCAATCAATTAGACTAAAAAAAACAATTTTTAACGTTAAAAAACAATCATATAAAGAATATGTAATGTACTTTTGTGTTGGAAATCACAATATTGAACAATTTTTTAAATTAAAAAAAATGACTAAAGCAGACATTGTTGCAGGAATTGCAGACGAGACAGGATTGGAAAGAGCGGAGGTGTTAAAAACTGTTGAGGCATTTATGGCTTCAGTAAAAGGTTCTTTAGCAAAAGGAGAAAATGTTTACTTACGTGGATTTGGAAGTTTTATCGTAAAAGAGAGAGCTGAAAAAACAGGTCGTAACATTTCGAAAAACACTACTATTATTATACCAGCACACAACATACCTGCTTTTAAGCCTTCTAAAACTTTTGTAGAGGAGGTAAAAAACAAAGTTGTTGTGAAATAATCACCATTATTTTGTTGATAATATCATTGTTATTTAACAGAATTTTTTATCTTTGCACTCCCGTGAAAATTTACGGGGGTGTTTTTTTTTAGAAAAACATTTTTTAGAAGAGAAATTAATAATTAAAATATAAAGTTATGCCAAGCGGTAAAAAAAGAAAA
>DAIOWV010000006.1:0-3256 GCA_036758285.1 Taishania sp.
TTTCTAGAATATTCACAGGAATCTTTGGTGGTGTTATGGGATCAATTTCAATGGCCATTTTAACAGATTTGTTTCCAATTGAAAAACGAGGTAGAGCAATGGGAACAATACAAATGGGATTTGGAGCTAGCCAAGTTCTAGGGATTCCAATTGGATTGTACGTTGCCAATTTGTGGGGTTGGGAAGCTCCGTTTTTAATGATCGTTGGTTTGGCAATAGTCATCGGACTTTTGTTATTCTTTTACCTCAAACCTGTAACATCGCACCTTGCCAATCATCAAAAAGTAAATCCGCTAACGCATTTTTGGAATACCTTATCTAAAAAATCCTACGCACTTGGGTTTGTAACAACAGCATCAATTGCAATTGGTGGATTTATGATGATGCCTTACGGAACAATTTTCGCAGTCAATAATCTTGGAATTTTACAAGATCAATTGCCATTTTTATTCATGGCATCCGGAATTACTTCATTGATTTTAATGCCGCTCATGGGAAGATTGAGTGACAAAATCAACAAAGTGAAACTCTTCGGTTATTCAACTGCTGCTTTGGTCGTAATTTGCCTTGTTTATACCAATTTAGGCCTGACTCCGTTTTTCATCGTCCTGATCATTAACATCCTAATGATGTCTTCGATTACAAGTAGAATTGTTCCATCGACTACTCTTATCTCAATGGTTCCTGAATCAAACGATCGGGGCGCTTTCATGAGTATTAATGCTTCTTTGCAACAAATTGCTGGTGGTATCGCTGCAATAATCGGTGGACAAATTATTACACAACAAAATGAATTTGCTCCTATTCAAAATTACAACATTGTAGGAATTGTAGTAAGTGTTGTATCTCTTATCACCATCTTTTTAATGTACAAAATTGGGGAAAGGTATGTGAAAGTAGCTACGAAATAGTGATGGTTTTCAAAATCAAGCAACTCACTCAGTCTATCAAATTAGTGATTTTAATTAAAAATTGATATAATTAATCATTTTTCATTCATTTTTAAGTGAAAAAAATCATTGTAAGACACACATTTTTGTTTTTTACTTGATATTAATAAGAATAAAAAAGATTTTATTTTTAATTTCGCAAATCCAATTCGCAAAATTCGTTCTAATAATATGGCAAAAAATCTAGTCATTGTCGAGTCTCCGGCAAAAGCAAAAACAATAGAAGGTTATCTTGGTAAAGATTTCTTGGTAAAATCAAGCTTTGGTCATGTTAGAGACTTAGTAAAAAAAGGAGTTGCCATAGATGTTGAAAACGATTTTTTACCTTCTTATGAAGTATCACCAGATAAAAAGCAAATCGTTTCGGAACTTAAAAAATTAGTAAAAGATGCAGAAACTGTATGGCTCGCTACCGATGAGGACCGTGAAGGTGAGGCAATATCTTGGCACTTATATGAAACATTGGGTTTACAAAAAAAGGAAACAAAACGAATTACTTTTAATGAGATTACAAAAAATGCGATTTTAAAAGCAATTGAAAATCCTAGAAAAATAAATCAAGAATTGGTAAATGCTCAACAAGCTAGAAGGGTACTTGACCGTTTAGTTGGATTTGAACTTTCACCAGTATTATGGAAAAAAGTTCGTCCAAGTCTTTCTGCAGGAAGGGTACAATCTGTTGCTGTAAAATTAATTGTAGAAAAAGAAAGAGAGGTTGAAGCTTTTAAAACTTCTTCATTTTTTAGAGTGAATGGTAACTTTATTGCGAAAAAAGGGAAACTAAAAGCTGAATTATCTTCACAATTTAAAACGGACAAAGAGGTTGAAGAATTTTTAGATAAAAGCAAAAACGCCACTTTTTCAGTAAGTGATGTTCAGAAAAAACCTGCTACTAAAAAACCATCTGCTCCTTTCACTACTTCTACTTTACAACAAGAAGCCAGTTTAAAACTTGGATTCTCAGTATCTAGAACAATGTCAGTAGCACAACGTTTATACGAATCTGGACATATTACGTATATGAGAACAGATTCAGTAAATTTATCTGACACTGCAGTTAACGGGGCAAAAGCTGAAGTAACAAGAAGTTATGGGGCAGAATATGCTAACCCAACTCAATATAAAACAAAATCGTCAGGTGCTCAAGAAGCTCACGAAGCGATTCGACCTACAGACTTCTCAGTTCATTCAATTGATATGGGAAGAGATGAAGATCGACTTTATGACTTGATATGGAAGCGATCAATTGCTTCACAAATGAGTCAGGCAGAATTGGAAAGAACTACCATCACAATCGAATCACCAAGCGTAAAACAACATTTTCAAGCAAAAGGTGAGGTAATTAAATTTGATGGTTTCCTTCGTGTGTATATCGAATCTTCATTAGAAGATGATGAAGATGACGATCAAACAGAAGGCTTACTTCCTGCTGTTGAACTTAATGAAGTTTTAGACACTGATTTCATCATTGCAACTCAACGTTTTACAAGACCTCCATCACGTTATGTAGAAGCTTCCCTTGTAAAGAAATTAGAAGAATTAGGAATTGGTAGACCCTCTACCTATGCTCCAACAATTTCAACAATTCAAAAAAGAGGATATGTTGAAAAAAGAGAAAGAGAAGGTGAAGAAAGAAGTTATACAGTTTATGAATTAAAAAAAGGAACTGTAAAATCGACAATTAAAACAGAAGTCACTGGAAAAGATAAAAACAAATTATCTCCAACTGATATTGGAACTGTTGTAACTGATTTCTTAGAAAGTCATTTTTCTAAAATTATGGATTACCATTTCACGGCTAGCGTTGAAGAAGAGTTTGATCAGATTGCTCAAGGCCTAACTGAATGGACTAAAATGATTCATGATTTTTACAATCCTTTCCACGCAAATGTTGAGGATACATTAGAAAATTCAGAAAGAGCGACAGGAGAAAGAGAATTAGGTCATCATCCTGTTAGTGGCAAGAAAATAATTGCTAGAATTGGGCGATTTGGGCCAATGATTCAAGTTGGAGATGAACAAGAAGATGGTGAAAAACCTCAATTTGCTTCTTTAAGAGGTGAACAATCAATCAACTCAATCACTCTAGAAGAAGCGTTAGAATTATTTAAACTTCCAAGAACATTAGGTGATTTTGAGGGTCAAACTTTAAAAGCTAATGCAGGTAGATTTGGACCATACATACAGCATGGAAAAATATTTGCTTCTATACCGAAAGGAGAAGATCCAATGAGTGTAACTTACGACAGAGCTGTTGAAATTTTAAAAGCAAAACCCTATGTAAATATCCATTTGTCAGGTAAAAA
>DAIOWV010000006.1:3266-72446 GCA_036758285.1 Taishania sp.
GCAGACGCAAATAAAATTATCAAAATATTCCCTGAAGACGAAAATGTTCAATTATTAAATGGTCGATGGGGTGCCTATCTAAAAATAGGAAAGAATAACTTCAAACTTCCGAAAGGTACAGATCCTGAAAAATTGACGTATGAAGAATGCATAACAATTAGTCAAAATCAGGAAAAACCTAAAGCAAAAGGGAAGACTACAAGTAAAGCAAAAGGAAAAACTAAAAAATAATAAGCATAAAAAAACCTCCTAATAATTGGAGGTTTTTTTATGCTTATTTGTTTCAAACTAATGAAACATATCTTTTACACGCTGAAAAAATCCTTTTTCATTTGCATCTGGATTAGGAATAAAGTTCTCACTTTTCTTCAACTTCTCTAATATTTCTTTTTCTTCTTTCGAAACCTTTTTTGGTGTCCAAACATTAATGTGAACCATTAAATCGCCTGTACCATACCCTTGTAAAACTGGCAAACCTTTTCCTTTAAGTCTAAGTGTTTTTCCACTTTGTGTACCCGGTTCAATTTTAATTTTTGCTTTACCTGAAATTGTTGGAACTTCTATTGACTCTCCTAAAACGGCATCAACAAAATTCACATAAGCATCATAGTGAAGGTTTTCACCATCTCTTCTTAATTCGTCGTGCTGAACCTCTTCAATAACCACAATTAAATCACCTGGAATTCCATCAAACGCCCCTGCATTACCTTTACCAGAAACACTCAACTGCATTCCTTCTTCAACACCTGCAGGTATATCTATTTCAATAACATCCTCTTGCCTTTTCAAACCTTGTGCATCGGCATCGGAAGGTTTTTTATCAACCATCTTACCTGCTCCTTGACAAACATTACAGGTAGTCTGAGTCTGCATTGCACCCAAAAAAGTTTGTGTAACTCTTGTTAAACGACCAGATCCATTACATGTTGAGCAAGATTTATAAGTAACACCTTCAGCATTAACTAATTTATTTACTTTAATTTTCTTTCTAACACCGTTGGCAATCTCTTCTAAATTTAATTTAATTTTAACTCGAAGATTGGTTCCACGCGTTCTCATCTGTCCACCACCTCTTGATCCACCAAAGCTTCCACCACCAAAGGCACTGCCAAATACATCACCAAATTGAGAGAATATATCATCCATATTCATTCCACCGCCACCAAATCCAGCTCCCCCCATACCAGCATGGCCAAAACGATCATACTGTGCGCGTTTTTGAGAATCACTCAAAATCTCATAGGCTTCAGCAGCTTCTTTAAATTTATCTTCAGCACTGGTATCATCAGGATTTTTATCTGGGTGATATTTTAATGCTAACTTTCTATAAGCTTTTTTGATTTCAGCTTCATCCGCATTTTTTGCAACTCCTAATACCTCGTAATAATCTCTCTTTTCACTCATCTGTTCGAACTCTTATCTTATTGTCCTACAACAACTTTTGCATAACGGATTACCTTTTCATTTAATAGGTAACCTTTTTCTACATCGTCAATAACTTTACCTTTTTGTGAAGAATCACCTGGAATATTAGCTATAGCCTCATGTAAATCACTATCAAAACTTTCGCCTTTTGCTTGCATTTGTTTCAAGCCCTTTGATTCAAGACTTGACTTAAACTTATTATAAATCAATTCAAACCCTTCTTTCAAAGAATCCAAATCTTCAACAGTTTCATTATTCAAAATCGCTCGTTCAAAATCATCTAAAGTTGGAATAATATCAAGTAGTAATTTTTCATTTGCATTTGCAATTAAATCGACTTTTTCCTTATTCGTTCGTCTTCTATAATTATCAAACTCTGCGTATAATCGAAGAAATTTATCATTCAATTCGTTGTATTTATCTTCTGGAGTTTGCTCCGAAATTGTCTCTTCATTCGAATTAACATTTACTTCTTGAGTATTATCTGTCAACTCATCATTGTGAATTGTTGTATCTTTCTCTTCTGACATAACTTTTACTTAAAATTTTGCTTATCCTTGGCACTCAAATAGCTTGCCATCATTATTTTTCGGACAGGATGACAGAAAAAACAACTAAAAATTGTCATTATATATGACATTATATATTTTTCTTTTATTAAATTTTCATTGAGCATATTTCATTTTTAATTTAATCAGAACTATAAAAAATTGAATAATAAGTTTCTAAGAAGAATCAATTATGAATTAAATAAAAAGGAAGTTGTCTAACTTAAAAAAATGACAATCCATATCTTTATTTCAAAAAAAATCAACTATATTTACCTCACTTATTTTTATCAAAATACTATGAAAAACCTCTTACTTATAACGCTATGTTTATTTCAACTTAGTGCTTTTTCTCAATATTCGTCAACATTCCAAAATGCATATAATCAATATCCAGATATTCCTAAAGGATTATTAGAATCGGTTTCTTGGGCTAACACTCGTATGTATCATTTAACTGGCCTTGAGGAGGAGTCTTGTAGTCAAATGCCAAGAGCACTTGGGGTAATGGGTTTGTTCGTAGATGGTAAAAATTATTTTAGAGAAAATGCAAAATTAGTTGCTAATCTATCTGGTATTTCTGTTCAACAACAATTAAATAACCCAGAAAATCAAATACTTGCTTACGCAAATGCTTTTAACACGATTTATAATGGTTATAAAACACAAACTAATTCGGAAGAACTATCGATTTATTTTACCTTAAATTATTTAAGTGAAATACCTGACTCAGGTCGTGTTAATCAATTCGCTTTAGATGCACAAATCTATCAGATTATGCGTTTTATGAAAGACCAAGAATTTGCATCTACAAATAATTTCTCTATCAAAAATTATGATTTAAAACATGTATTCGGAATTGAAAACTTTCGAATTTTAAGTGCTCAGAAAGTAATGTTAGGTGAAAATTCAGTAACAAATGAATTAGGGGATAATTACTCACTATCTGCAGCTAAATCGACAGAATATGGCCCTGCCGTTTGGAATCCTGCTCCAAGTTGTAATTATAGTTCACGAAGTGGAACTGCAATTTCGGCAATCGTAATACATACAATACAAGGTTCTTATGCTGGTGCCATATCATGGTCTCAAAATTGTAGTTCAAATGTATCATTTCATTATGTACTTCGTTCAAGCGACGGACAAGTTACTCAAATGGTAATGGAAGCAAATAAAGCTTGGCATGTAGGAAGTGCTAATCCATACACTATTGGTTATGAACATGAAGGATGGGTTAATCAAACAGGATGGTATACAGAAGCAATGTACCAAAGTTCTGCAGCTTTATCAAGAGATATCGTAAATAGTGGATACGGAATTCCCGCATTGAGAACATTTTTTGGAGCCGCTACAACAGGTACTAACACTTTAGGAAATTGTACAAAAATTAAGGGGCATCAACATTACGCAAATCAAACTCATACAGACCCAGGAATCAATTGGAATTGGGAAAAATATTATAAATTAATAAACAATTCACCATCAATTACACCTGTAACGGCTGCAAGTGGAACACTACATGACTCCGGAGGTGCAGCTGGAAATTACGGAAATGATGAACGTTTGTTATGGTTAGTACAACCAGCTGGTGCAACATCTGTAAGCCTTCAATTTTCTCAATTCAACATAGAAGCAAATTGGGATTTTATGCTTATTTATGATGGGGCAACAACAAACGCTCCATTAATAGGAAAATACACAGGAACAACCTCTCCAGGGACAATCACTTCATCAGCAGGAAGTATATTAATCGAATTTCGTTCTGATTGTGCAACAACAGCACCTGGTTGGACGATTAATTACACATCATCTAATAGCGGAGGTGGAAATGGAGGTACAATCGTATTGCCACAAGCAAATATAAATCCAGGGGCGAGTTGGAAAACGTCTGATTTTGATATCTTAATTAATGATGTGAGTACGCAATCTTCAGTTGAAGAAAGTTATTACCTTGCTCTTGACCGAGTAAATAATACTAGCGATTGGCAAGCACAACCATCAAAAGGATTTGTTTTTGAAGAATTTAATAACATTGCAAATTGGACACAACAAACAGGTACCTTCACAATAAACAGTAATCGCATTGTCAATGCGGATGAATCATTATCAAATACGAACCTGTATTTAAATGTAGCACAATCCAATAGTGTCAGTTATTTATACACTTGGAAACAAAAATTCACTGGATCTGGAACGAATCAAAGAGCTGGATTACATTTTATGTCTAGTAATTCTACACTTGACAATAGAGGTGAATCATACTTTGTTTTTTTAAGAGAGGGGAATGATAAAGTACAAATTTATTCTGTTACAGGAAATGTTTTTACACTGAGAACTGATGACAACTTCACAATTGATAACAATATTGATTACGATGTAAAAGTTACCTATTCTGCTGCAACTGGATGGATTCGAGTTTATGTAGATGGTGCACTTGCAAGTTCATGGCAAGACCCAAATCCAATCCAATCTGGAAATAGTATTTCGTTACGTTCTGCAAATTCAATCGTTGAATTTGATGACGTGAGAATGTACCAAAGCCGTGGAAGTCTTGTAAATATCACAACAGGATCAACTGGATTAATGAGATATGAAAGTATTGGTGCTCAACCAACAGGTAGAATTATTGCAAACGTTAAAAATGCAACAACTTGGTCTGTAGATAGCGATATTAATTTATTAATTGATAAATCAGCACCTGTACAATCATTCATTAACGATGGAACTGGAAGCGACTTAACACATTTTCAAGGACTAACAATAAGTGGAAATTGGGACTTTAATGACCCACATTCTGGTATTTTAGAATACGAATATGCAGTTGGAACCTCTTCAAACTCTGATGACATCATCGCTTGGACGAGTACTACTTCTACAAATTTTACAGAAGCATTTACATCTGGTGTAATTGGACAAACATATTATGTTTCAATCAAAGCAATCAATGGTGCTGGATTAATTTCACAAGCAAGTTCTAATGGTCAAACCTACAGTTCTTTGTCACTTGATGAAAATAAAATGGAACAAATTTCAATTTTTCCAAATCCATTTTCTACACAATTGAATATAAATAATCTTCCAGGTAAATCATTTGTTGCACTATATGACATAAATGGAAAAATTGTATTTGAAAATGAATTAGAAAAGACGAACAACAGTATAAATATTGATCATATCAATGCTGGTGTCTATCAATTATTGATTAAACATAATGACAACTCTATAATTAAACGAGTTATCAAAAATTAAAATTTTTAAAAAAACTAAAAAAGGGGTGATTTTTTAAAAATCACCCCTTTTTTTACACAAAAAACAAAACACCCCTATTAATTTAAGGGGGTCACCTCTAAAAAATAACACTTCAGAATGAAAAGCCATTAATTTTTGATGTACTTTTGTAAAAAAACACATCTTCAATGGCAACAAAAAGAAAACAAGCAAATTTTGAGGTTCTACAGAGAGAACCAAAACCTTCAACTTATGATGGAAAAATATCTGAACTTTTTGGACAGAATGTTTTTCACATAGAAGTCATGAGAGAATACCTTCCAAATGATGCATACAAATTAGTCATTGAAACAATAGAAACGGGGAAAAGACTGGATAGAAAAGTCGCTGACCAAGTTGCTTCGGCAATGAAAGATTGGGCCTTAACAAAAGGAGTAACTCATTATACCCATTGGTTTCAACCACTAACTGGTGCAACTGCTGAAAAACATGATGCTTTTTTCAAACCAGTTGGTCCAGGAAAAGCAATTGAAAGATTTGATGGTGATTTATTAGTTCAACAAGAACCAGATGCATCATCTTTCCCAAACGGAGGGATTAGAAATACATTTGAAGCTAGAGGATATACAGCTTGGGATCCATCATCTCCAGCATTTGTCATCGACAAAACACTTTGTATACCATGTGTTTTTCTTTCATACACAGGTGAATCTCTAGATTACAAAATGCCATTACTTAAAGCTTTAAGTGCTGTTGATAAAGCTGCAGTTGATGTTTGCCAATATTTTGATAAAAACGTAACGAAAGTAATCGCTACACTTGGTTGGGAACAAGAGTATTTTCTGATTGATCAAGCTCATTACAACGCTAGACCTGATTTAACGATGACAGGTAGAGCACTTTTTGGTCAAACTGCTGCCAAAGGACAACAATTAGATGACCATTACTTTGGTTCAATTCCCGCTAGAGCTACAGCTTTTATGCGTGAATTTGAAACTGAAGCAATAAAATTAGGGATACCAGTTACAACAAGACACAATGAAGTAGCGCCTAATCAATTTGAATGTGCTCCAATTTTTGAAGAATGTAATTTAGCTAATGACCATAATCTATTATTGATGGATTTAATGGAGAAAGTTGCTAGAAAACATAATTTCAGAGTTTTACTACATGAAAAACCATTTGCAGGCTTAAATGGATCAGGAAAACACAATAACTGGTCATTAAGTACAAATACTGGTGTTAATCTTCTAGCACCTGGGAAAAATCCAAAATCTAATTTACAATTCTTAACGTTTTTCGTAAATACGATAAAAGCAATTGCTGATAGAGCAGATTTATTGCGTGCAAGTATTGCTTCAGCAACAAATGACTATCGATTAGGAGCTAATGAAGCACCACCAGCAATTATTTCAGTTTTTATTGGAACTTATCTAAGTAATTTACTTGATCAACTTGAGAAAAATGTAAAAGCTGGAAAGATGACACCAGAAGACAAGACAGAATTAAAATTAAATATTGGAAAAATTCCTCAAATTCTACTTGACAATACTGACAGAAATAGAACATCACCCTTTGCTTTTACAGGAAATAAATTTGAATTCAGAGCAGTTGGATCATCTGCTAATTGTGGTCAAGCGATGTATGTTTTAAATACAATAATTGCTAAACAATTAAAAGACTTCAAAGTTTCTGTAGATAAAAGAATTGACAATGGAGATGGGAAAGACGAAGCCATTCTTAAAGAATTACAAAAATTAATTAAAGAATCCAAAAAAATTCGCTTTGAGGGCAATGGATATGGTGAAGAATGGGTGAAAGAAGCTAAAAAAAGAGGTCTTTCAAACCACAAAGACACACCAAATGCATTAAATGTTTGGGGAGAAAAATGGGTCGCTGACTTATTTGAAGAAATGGAAGTATTGACAAAAAGAGAATTATTAGCTCGTCAAGAAATTGAATTTGAAAACTACGTTATGAAAGTTCAAATTGAATCAAGAATAATGAATGAACTTTCTCAAAACCAAATATTCCCTTCAACTGTTGAGTACCAAAATAAACTTTTAAAAAATGTACTGGAATTAAAAGCACTCTTAGGAGAAAAAGCTGGTTCCGAAGCTGCTGAAGCGCAATTAAAAATTATCGAAAAGATCTCATTTCACTTAAATAATTTAATCAAGTTAAATTATGAAATGCTTGAAGCTAGAAAAACTGCAAATAAAATAAGTGATTATCACAAAAAAGCTTTTGAATATTGTGAAAAAGTAAAAATATACTTTGACGACATTCGTTATCATGCTGATAAATTAGAATGGCTAGTAGAAGATGAGTTATGGCCTTTGCCAAAATTCAGAGAAATGTTATTTACCAAATAAAAGAAAAAGCCCAGAATTATCTGGGCTTTTTCTTTAAAATATTATTAGTTAGTATTAAAACTTAAATACCAATCCTAGACTTAATGCGTTTAAACCATGTCCAAACTCACCATAAACACCAAAACCTTCTGTAAAGAAATAACGAACACCTCCGAAAATGTAATGACCAGGAGCGACACTTACATCTGATGACTCACTATTAATTCCTGAATAAGTTGTATATGTAGATTTTCTATTATGAAAATAAAAACCCGCACCAACTCCAGCATATAAATCCAAACCTTTAACTGGTAAATCAAAATGGTAAGCTGCTCTAGCTATTATTGCAGTTCGAGACGCTTTATCATTAAAACTTGAATAGTAATTTGAATTGTATTTCTGACTATAAAAAGATTGTCTAATAATTCCACCAACACCAATTCTACCAATCCCTAATTTTTCAGTAACAATGTATTCATAACCAGCTACAATTGGTCCAAAAGATTTCTTACTCGCCCCATTATAAGATGAGAAGGAGTAAAATGGGTCGACACCAAGTCCTACATTAATAATTTGATCTCCTTGATTTACCGTTTGAGCATTTACATTATTAAACATCATCAAACCAAAAAATAAAGCAAAAACAATTTTTTTCATATTTCTAATTTTAATTTGAGCAAAAATACAACAAAAAAAATGCCACTCTTAATAAGTAGCATTTTTTAATTTTTATTTATAATTCTAAATGAAAACTGTGGCAGTCGAAACTTTCTCTTGTTCCACCTTAATCACACCTCCACCAGAACTAATTCCATTTTTCACTTCAATATGCGACACAACTACACCAGCTTGTCCCAATTGATAAACCTCATTGAAATTAAATGTAGCAACACCTGAAGAATTAGTTGTCGCTTTGTAATCCCATAACAATGTATTTGAAGTACCTCCTGGATCTGAAGGCTTAGGATACATCCTAACAGTAACACCCTGAACAACAACACCTGCAGAAT
This sequence comes from Taishania sp., assembly GCA_036758285.1. Taxonomy (GTDB): domain Bacteria; phylum Bacteroidota; class Bacteroidia; order Flavobacteriales_D; family Crocinitomicaceae; genus Taishania. Next base: position 11,832 of record DAIOWV010000006.1, read on the forward strand.
TTCTAACTGTAATTTCTGCAATTGTGTCTTTTTTCTTACGACATCCTGTATTCATTCCACTAACAAATACTAACATCAATATCAGAAAACCAAATTTCCTTGCCATAAAACGCTTCTTTAAAATATTACTTTATTAACTTAACTGTCTCAACAGCAGTTGTATTAATTCTTGTTCTAATTGTACCAAAACCTTCAGCATTCGAACGTCTTGAAATGATATCAAATTTTGCAACTTTAATATTCTTATCAATTTTTGAATAGTAGTCACTCAAGTTAAATTCAACAAAACCTGAACCATTCGTGATTAATGTATCAACATATTCCTGAGTAGATTCATTTCCATCAATATCAGCAATAATTACTACGCTAGCATCTGCTAACAATTCATTACTTGCAGAACGAACATAAATTTTCGCAACACTTGGATCTTTATCTTTACAAGAATGTAAAACCAGAACTGACAAAACAGCCCCAGAAAATACGATTTTATTCACTAATCTTCTCATCATACAATATATCAGCCTATAAAGTTAAAGTATTTTAACCAATTATAACAAAAAATTGAACATATATTTGTTAACTTCGTATTCAAAATTTTGTTTTTGATGTAAAACACAGCTACAATTTTAAACAAAAATTACAGTTAACTACAGTCAACTGAATATTTAACGTAAATAAATGAATAAAGGTTGGAATAATTTGAGCAAATGAAAGATAAAATTGATACACTTTGGGAAGAAATTAAATCTACAAACATTTCTGGAATACAAGATTTAGAAAATTTCAGAATCAAATATTTAGGTTCAAAAGGAATTGTAAAAGATTTATTTAGTGAATTGAAAAATGTTGCAAATGAGCAAAAAAAAGAGGTTGGTCAGTTGTTAAATCAATTTAGAACAAATGTTGAACAACTTTTTGAAGATTATAAATCATCACTTGACTCATCTAATTCAACAGAAACTAACTTTGACTTTTCGAAACCTGGAAATATTGAATTAACTGGTTCAAGACATCCACTTTCATTAGTTAGAAGTGAAATAATTGAAATTTTTTCGCGAATTGGTTATACTGTTTCTGAAGGTCCAGAAATTGAAGATGATTGGCATAATTTCTCAGCACTTAATTTCCCACCAGAACACCCAGCCAGAGACATGCAGGATACTTTTTTCATTGAAAAAGGTGAAAACGAAATGGCTTTACGTACACATACAAGTTCTGTTCAAGTTAGGGTAATGGAAAATTCAACTCCACCAATCAGAACAATTTCTCCAGGAAGAGTGTATAGAAACGAAGCAATTTCTGCTCGTGCTCATTGCTTTTTTCATCAGGTGGAAGGGCTTTATATTGACAAAAATGTTTCATTCGCCGATTTGAAACAAACATTATTATATTTTGCCAAAGAACTATTCGGAGAAACAGCTGTTATTCGAATGAGACCATCTTACTTCCCGTTTACTGAACCAAGTGCAGAGGTTGATGTATCTTGTACGATTTGTAACTCAAAAGGTTGTAATGTTTGTAAATACACTGGTTGGTTAGAAATACTCGGATGTGGAATGGTTGATCCAAATGTTTTAGAGGCTTCTGGCATCGACTCAAAAGTTTATTCCGGTTTTGCCTTTGGAATGGGAATTGAGCGTATATCTCAACTAAAATATAAAGTAAATGACTTACGCCTGTATTCTGAAAATGACGTGCGATTTTTAAAGCAATTTACTTCAGAATTTTAATTAGAAATAACATGGGATTATTTTCAAAATCTGTTAAAAAAGAAATTCCTTGGACTGAATTAACATCTGAGGAACAACTAATTGAATCATTGAATTCGAAAGATTTAACGTTGTTTTTTTTCAAACATAGCACTAGATGTAGTATATCAGAACTAGCAAAAAATAGATTTGAAAGAGAATGGGAAGACCCCAATCAACCTTTTAAATTGTTTTATCTAGACTTGTTGAATTATAGAAATATCTCAAATAAAATTGCAGAACTGACGAATATTGAACATCAATCTCCACAATTAATTGTGTGGAAAAATGGTAAGGTAATTTATAACAACAGTCATAATGCTATTCAGTTTCAGGAAAGCTTAAATGCACTAAATTTGTAAACAAATAAAGCAACTTAATTTTCAAAAAAAATCAAATGACAAAGCTTCAGACGATTATCGGTATTTCACTTTTTTTAATTCTTTTCACATCATGTGATGAAGAAAAAAAGGACTTTGCCACTTTCACTTTCAAAGAGAATTTAGCAATACCTTTTAATTCTGAAGTAGAAATTGAAATCGAACCTTTGGTAGAAAACTTAAAATCTATCGAACTTGAAATTGATGATAAAATAGTTTCGAAATGGGATAATCCTAGGAAAAATAAATTGAAATTTACTTTAAATTCAAAAGAATTAGGAATTGGAGCTAAAGGAGTCAATCTAATCGCAAAAGCAAAAAATGGAGAAATATTTAGAGATGAAAGAATCGTTAGGGTGCTTTCTGACTTAAAGCCCGAATTATGGACTTATGAAGTACTTTCTACTTCACCACATAATATTGCAAATTTCACCCAAGGATTTGAATTTAGCGACAATCAACTTTATGAAGCTACTGGACAAAAAGGTGAAAGTAAAATTGCAAAAATTGACCTAAAAACAGGACTAGACATAAACAAAATAGGATTAGACGCTACTCATTTTGGTGAAGGAATTACGATTCTAGGAGACACGATTTACCAACTGACTTGGACAACAAACAAATGCTTCCTGTATAACAAAAATACGCTAGAAATTCTTCCTCAAGACTTTACATATCAAGGAGAAGGTTGGGGTCTTTGTAATGATGGAAAACAAATCATCATGTCAGATGGTACTGAACGATTGACATTTCGCAACCCAAAAACCTTTGCTATTGAAAAAACGATAGAAGTTTACACACACGAACAACCTGTAATTAGACTTAATGAACTAGAATATATTAATGGTTTTGTTTTTGCAAATATCTGGATGACAAATAATATCGCAGTTATAGAGCCCGAAACTGGTCGTGTGATTGGTGTTATTGATGGAAGTAGTTTAGTTACAATCGGTAGAGGACAAATTGGTGAAGTATTTAATGGAATTGCATTTAATAAACAAGAAGATGCAATCTATTTAACTGGGAAAAACTGGGAGAAGATCATTAAAATTCGATTAAAGAAAGATACCGACCAACTGCAGTGATGAATTAAATTTTAGATTTCAAAAAGCAAATCAAAGATAATTCCAAGCTTATAGTCTCTTTCTAAGATAAATAGAAAACACCTGCTCATAAAATCCCCATATTATATAAATATTAAATCAAGTAAGAGATTTATTCCTTTAAAGAGTACTTTTGCTAAAATGAAGTAAGAAAAAATTAAAAAATCACTTACCTTTACTTACACAGTAAACAGTATTGAGTTTGGTTTTATTTAAACCATTCATTTACATGTTGTGAACTAACTCGAAACTATGAAAAAGGTAATCTTTACACTCGTCCTAACAACCCCATTAATATTTTTTGGGCAGAATCCAGGAGGGGTCAATAATTCGAATGCGAACTTACAACTTTGGTTAAAAGCAGATGTTGGAATCTCATTATCTGTGGATAAAGTAACTCAATGGAATGATCAATCAGGAAACAACAGACATCATTCACAGACAGCAGATGCAAGAAGACCTTTGTATGTAAACAGTGGGGTAAATGCACTATACAACTTTAACCCTACAGTTGATTTTAAAAGGGCTAATACGAACAGAATGGAAACTCCCAGCTTCCATTCTTCACTGACAAATTCGGTCTATCTTTTTGTAGTTTCAAGACTAAATACAGAATCTGGCTATGGTGGTGCGACCTGGCACACAACTTATAGCTTTAATGGGGACTGTATCCATTCCCACTGGTTTGGTATCAATACACGAATGCGTTTAACTTGTGCCGAAGATGCGGGAGCTACTCTTAACCAAACTTTTGCATTAAATGCTTATATTTTGCCCAATGGCACCACTACTTCTGTTCCATCTCCAAGGGTAATTTGGAATGGCACACCAACAGACGTCACTAAACGAAGCTACACCATGGCAAATAACACTTATACCATAGGTTGCGACAGAAATAACACTGATTATATGAATGGTGATATTGCAGAAGTTATTATATATACAGGAAGTGCTGGCAATGCTGACATTAATATTTCCGATCTTCAAAAAATTCAGAGCTATCTGGCTTTAAAATATGGTATAACATTAGATACTTCATTCCAACCCAATTACATAGACGCCAGTGGAAATAATATCTGGACAGGTGGAAGTAATATAGGATATCAAAATCATATTTTTGGTATTGGAAGAGATAACGCTTCAGCCTTACATCAAAAAGTATCCCAGTCAATTAATGACAATTCGACGCTTATCATATCAACAAGTAACGACTTTACAGCTAATAACACTACAGGGAGAACAAATATAAATAATCAAACTTTTCTGATAGTAGGAGACAATAATCTGTCTACTGCTTATCGAAGTTTTAACTACACAGGATCAATCCATTCATCTACAGTAAACAGCATTATGGATCGTGTATGGAAAGTTCAGGAAACTGGAGAGACAGGAACTATTTATCTAAAAAATAATAATCCATATTCTACCTATCTTATTGTTAGTAATGACCCTATCTTTGATGATAGTGACACCTGGATACCTTTAGATGAACACCAAAGTACTCCAGTAAATTTGATAAACGGTCAATATTTTACTTTTGGGGGATTTTCCATTGCTCCTGGGGGAGAATTAACAGGCTTAGAATTATGGCTAAAAGCGGACTCAGGAACAAATACAAAAATTAATAACGATCCGTTAACCTATTGGAATGATAATTCACCCAATAAAAACAATCATACTCAAAGTACAGCAAGTAATCAGCCTAGATATATAGAGCATGATTTCAACTATAATCCATCCGTCTATTTTGATGGGTCAGATGCTATGATTACAAACTCCTTTGCTAATGGTCAGGAGGCTATTCATGTTTTCGCAATGTCAAAAGTAAATGATAATGGCTGGAGAAGTATTTATGGATTTGGAAGAGACGCAACACATGTACAATGGTACAACGGAGGAAGTGTAACCAAGCCTTCTGTCTGGACAGGTGTAAATCAGTATCCAATCAGCCTTGCTCTTGGAATAAACTATGGTGTAACGTCTCATATTCTTCCAAAAGACAGCCAACGTGTTATACACTGGAATGGAACCACTGGAAACATAGCTGGTACAAACAATTATACCTATAACTCAAATAAAATGGGAATAGGTTCTGATATAAGCAATGATGGAAGTTCACTTAGTGAAAGTATGCTTGGAAACATTGCTGAAGTAATTGTTTATAAAACAGGTATACCTGCTACTTCTGGCGGGCCAGTCAATACGAGCGTAATAGAAAAGATACAATCTTATCTGGCTATAAAATACGGAATGACCTTATCTACCAATTATAAGAATTCTTCTGGTACAACAGTTTTTTTAAACAACTTACCCTACAACAACAATATCATAGGTATCGCAGAGGATAAAATCACCTCTCTCCATCAAAAACAATCAAAAACTATTTCTGATTCTACAAGACTATACATAAGTACCTTATCCCCTTTAAACTCTTCAAATACAGGTACATTCACATCGGACAAACAGTATTTAGTAATTGGAGATGATAATAAAGCGTTAAGAAATACTGTCATCGCTGATCTTGAAAAACCAGCAGGTATATTAGCAAGACTTGAACGTGAGTGGAAAGTAACAAACACCGATTTTGATGGCACTTTTAATATAGATCTACGACTTCAGGATACAATAAATTTAAGGGTAATCCATCTTGGGGAATTAGCCTTATTGGTAGATAATGATGGAAATTTCTCTAATGCCGATATTTACCATACAGTACATGGAATTACATTTTCGTATTCTCACCCTATTTTAACAGTAAGTGGTATCCCCACCTCAATAATACCTAAAAACAGTACGTGGTTTATCACAATTGGAAGAATGGATATGATTGTTCCGTTATCAGCTAATTTAACACTATTTGAAGTTGTGAATATTAATAATAGATATGTCAACTTGTCATGGAACACCGCTTCTGAAATCAATAATGATTATTTTACACTTGAACGCAGTTCTGGGGATTTAGTTTGGCAAAACATCGCCACAATAAATGGAGGTGGAAATTCATCAACATTATTAAAGTATAAACACAATGATTATCACCCTCTAACTGGAATCTCATACTACCGAATAAAACAAACTGATTACGATGGGAATACCAATTATTCACCTATGAAAACCGTATTTTTTGAAACCAAAAACCTCACCATCTATCCAAATCCAACAACGAAGTCAATAACAGTAGAAGGAGAGGATATCAATCTAGAAACTATTTATATTTTTAGTCCCCTTGGAGAAGAGATTACTTACATGATTGATGTCATACAAGTAAATGAAAAAATAATGCTTGATTTATCAAAACTTGCTAGGGGAACTTATCTAGTCAAAGTAAATGGTATAAATAATATTATATGTAAGCAATAAATTAATTTAACACATAAAAAATTATGAAAACAAATCTATGCCTTATTTTTACACTTTTGTTTTGTACAGCTAATTTGTACAGCCAAGACTGTAGTGGAAATAGGTATTACCTGCCTATTTTTAGTCAAATTACGGAAGTTAATAACATTCAATATGGTTCTAACATTCAACACGATGGCGTTACTCCTGTAAACTTACTAGTTGATATCTATTACCCACAAAATGATACAGATACAGACAGACCTTTAATTATCCTTGCACATGGTGGTGGATTTGTTGAAGGAAATAAAAATAGTCTAACAAGTCAGTGTAGAGCATTAGCAAGTTTAGGTTATGTTACTGCTTCAATTCAATACCGATTGATAGATACTGATCTTATTACACCTGCCAACATAGCTGTTGAGTTTCAAAAAGGTGTTATTAGAGCTGTACATGACATGAGAAGTGCTGTTCGTTTTTTCAGAAAATCAGTTGATGAAGGAGGAAATCCTTATGGAATAAACCCTAACATTATTATTGTTGGTGGCTTTTCTGCAGGTGCTGTGATGGCAAATCACACAACCTATTTAGATGACTTATCTAAAATACCTACAGATGTTGAGAGCTTCACAATTAGTAATGGTGGAATAGAAGGTAATTCTGGTAATGATGGTTTTAGCAGCGTTCCTCAAATGAGCTTGAGCATGTGTGGTGCTATTGGCGACACATTAATGATAGAAGCTGGAGACCAACCGTTTTTAGGGATACACAATATCAATGACCCAACTGTTCCAAATTTAGCTGGCTATCCAAATATTGGATTTGTAATTCCAGTTATGCTTTATGGAGACTCATTAATACATAAACGAGCATTGAATGTTGGTGTAACAAGTACATACATGAGTGTTCCAACATCTGGACATTGTGACTTCCCTGCTTCAACTGCAAATTTTATAATTGATTTTGTACATGACAACATTTGTACACAAAACTTATCGTTACAATCAAAAAATAGTTCAATCCTAGTCTCAATTTACCCCAATCCTTCGGATGATATTTTCTATATTGATGTACCTTCAAATAAATGGAATTGGGAAATTTCAATTGTAAACTCGCTTGGAAAAACGATAGAACAAATCACAATGCAAGACAATCAAAATCTACTTAAAATTAATACATCAACATTTAATTCTGGAATATATTTAGTTAAACTTAGGTCTGAAAATGGTCAGGAGACGATTAAGAAATTAGTAATTAAATAAGATTAACATAAAACGAATTGTTTAATGTAATCTAAAGATTAAAGAAGAATTACCAACAATGCCGTAAATTAATTGAATAATCCTTATTTTCGCAGAAAAGTAAAAATATGATTCAACGAATTCAGTCAGTTTATTTATTTGCAGTAATTGTCATGCTTTCAATTGTGAGTTTTTGGGGTGATTTCTTTGAAATAGTCACAGACGAAGCAAGATTTCGATTTAACTCATTTGGAATTTCAAAATTTACTTTAGATGGGAAAGTACTAATTTCACAAACATCAATACCAATCATAGTTATATCTATAGCTTTGATTGTTTTTACAGTTTTCATCTTGTTTAGCTACAAAAAACTAAACAAACAATTACAATATTCAAAGTTACTTTGGGGGTGTTATTTATTATTTTTAATTGGCATTGCTGTTTGGTTTTACTTAATTGCACCAGGACAAACAACTGGGAAAATTCTTCACTCCAATTACTCATATGCATTTTACTTATTGGTTATTGGACTTCCTTGTACACATTTAGCATTTATCAATATAAGAAAAGATAAAAAAACAATTGATTCATTGAATAGATTGCGTTAATTAACATCATATTTTAATTTTTATCCAATGAATTTCCTTTCTGCAGAAAACATTACTAAATCTTTTGGTGATAGAGTCATTTTTCAAGACATCACTTTAGGGATAGATCAAGGTCAAAAAGTAGCAATTGTTGCTAAAAATGGTGCTGGAAAAACAACACTTTTACGTTGTCTTACAGGACTTGAAACCTTAGATGCTGGACGCGTGGTTTTCAGAAACGGAATCAATATGGTTTTCATGGAGCAAAGTGAAGATCTTAATCCTGAACATACAATTTTGCAGGAGGTTTTCTCACATGACTTACCCGAATTAAAAGCTATAAAAGACTACAACACTGCAACATTAATGAATGATGATGAAGGTGTTCAGAAAGCATTTGAAAAAATTTCAGAATTAAATGCTTGGGATGTAGAAATACGAGTATCACAAATTTTATCTGTTTTAAATTTAAATGATACAAGTATTTCAATTTCAAACTTATCAGGGGGGCAAAAAAAACGAGTTGCTCTAGCAAAAGTTTTAATTGCTGAACCTGACTTCTTAATACTAGACGAACCAACAAACCACCTGGATTTAGACATGATTGAATGGCTAGAAGAATACCTTTCTAAGTCAAAATCAACCATATTAATGGTAACACATGATCGCTATTTTTTGGAAGTAGTTTGTGATACCATTTTAGAACTAGACAATAAAACTTTATATCGTTACAAAGGTAATTTTTCTTACTTTTTAGAAAAAAAAGCCGAACGAGAAGAGCAGTTTGAATCTACTGTAGAAAAAGCTAAAAATCAATTCAGAAAAGAGCTGGATTGGATGCGTCGTCAACCTAAAGCTAGAGGGACGAAACAAAAAGCGAGGATTGAAGCTTTTCATGAAACAAAAAAGACAGCACATCAGCGCTTGGATAAAGACGAACTTGACATTCCTGTTAAAATGGAACGTCTTGGAACAAAAATTTTAGAAATCCATCGATTAGGAAAAGCATTTGGAGACAAACAAATATTAAATGATTTCTCCTATCTATTTAAAAGACAAGAGCGTGTTGGAATTGTAGGAAACAATGGTACAGGAAAGTCTACTTTTCTAAATATGATTTTAGAAAAAGAAAAAGTAGATAAAGGTAAAATTGTAGTTGGTGAAACGGTTGTCTTTGGTTATTACAATCAAGAACAGTTGGTAGTTGAAGATGACAAAAAAGTTATTGACGTAATTCGTGATGTAGCTGAGTTTATTCCTTTGGAAAAGGGGAGACAAATGTCCGCTGCTCATTTCTTAGAAAAATTCCTTTTCCCAAGAGATATGCATTATAACTTTGTGCATAAGCTTAGTGGAGGAGAAAAAAGAAGATTAAAATTAATGACTGTTTTAATGCAGAATCCAAATTTTTTGATTCTAGATGAGCCAACAAATGACTTAGATATTTTCGTAATGAGCGTTTTAGAAGATTATCTCCGCTCATTTGAAGGTTGTTTAATCGTTGTATCACATGATCGATATTTTATGGATAAAATGGTTGATCATCTTTTTGTTTTTACGGGTAATGGGGAAATTAAAGACATAATAGGAAACTATTCTGAATACCGTCAACAACAGAAAAAAAATAGTTCAGAAGAACGACAAGAAGAAAAAAAGTTACAAATTGAAACAATTTCTGCTGAAGAAACTATTTCAAAAGAAAAGAAAAAACTCTCTTACAAAGAACAAAAAGAGTATGAATCGTTAGAAGGTGAAATCGAACAGCTTGAGGAGAAAAAAAATCAATTAACTGTTATTTTATCTTCTTCAGATAGTGATAATGAAACAATAATGAAAGCTGGAGAAGAATTAGGTTTAGTTGTTTCAGAACTCGATGACAAAACAAATAGATGGCTCGAACTTTCTGAATTTATTTAACTCTTAACGAATATTACAAAGTATCATTACTTATTTATATAGATTGGATACGCTATAAAAAAGGTGCTAACAGCCTGAAAATATTTTTTTTAAATAAAAAATATTGCTATTATAAAAATATTTCTACTTTTGTCCTCGAAAACAAGAAGTTAATGGTCTAATTCACAGAAAAAAGCTAACATTCTGCACCACAACCATACTTCCTTAATTTAGTTTTAACAAAACAAGTCTTATGATTAAACGGCTATCCTTTTTTTGGTTGCAGACTTTTTTCGTCTGTTTTAGTACTTTTTTATTTAGTCAAAACACCTATTACTGGGTTGGTGATGCTGGTGATGGAGAATGGGGTTCTCCTGGAAACTGGTCCAATGTTTCAAATGGATCAGGAGGTTCTTATTTACTTCCTCCTTCTCCTGTTGATGATGTTGTATTTGATCATAACAGTTTCTCTGTAGGAAACAACATTGTTAGAACATCTGCTTTTTCTGGCGCTCTTTGTAGAAATATGACATGGACTAGTGGAGTTACAAACGCTCCTATTTTTGAAGAGCATCCTGAAACACCATTTGTAATTCTTGGAAACCTTACATTACAGGCAAATGTTACTTTCAGAGCACAAATACTTTTTTCTGGGAATAATCCTGCTGTAATTACCTCTAATGGATGCAGAATTGGTGGGAATATCTACATAGATAAGCCGAATACATTTGTTACACTAGCAGATAGTCTTATGTTATATCATGTGAGTGAAACACATGCTCGCACAGGTACAATCGTATTAAACAGAGGTACCTTTGATTTGAAAGGGAATAACATATATGCCAATGGTTTTTATTCAGATGGAAATGGAACAAGGCATATCAACATGCAAAATTCTATTATGCATTTCAGAAGTTCGACAATTGTACCAACTCTACCTAGATATCCTTATGATTACTATGAAAATTCATCTGGAACAATAACCAGTAGTAGTTATTGTTTTACATATATAGGGACAAACAAAACAGTTAATGCAGCAAATTCAACTGTTAGAATCGAATATCCATATAATGCTGTAAATATAAGTGGTGGTACACAATTAACATTTCATAATTTTGAACACATCAAATCATCAGCAACAACAGTTCCCAGTTCAACTTATTCAAATTCAATCATAAATAAGATAACAATTGATGGGCCAGTTGCTCATAACATAAGTTCTACATCGGGTATTATTGATACTGTATTATGTGGAATAGATGGCATTCAACCCAATTATTACAGATATGTGGGCGGTTCCGGAACAAGGTTTAAACGAATTGAATTCCGAGGAATTTATAACACTACCAGTTCAAGTTATTTTGATCAAGTAGCTGGTTCAAATTTGCAAGCTGATTCGATACTGTTTAACACAACTTCAAATGATCCCAATGCTGTCAATAAACATTACCTTTCTACAAGCGGAACCGGAACTCAGATTGGCTATGTATTTTTTAAATCAAGAGGTGTTATCGATGGAGCCAGTAACAATATAACTAAAACATATTTTGATAATCATGGTTATTTATCTGGAAATAGTAACAGAATTCGCTTTTTAGAATACAATATCAATGGGTGGATGCATGGTACTGGAAACATAATGGATACACTAGTATTCTCGCCTGGGTATACTTATCGTTTTGGTGTAGGAGTTAATAATACAGTCAACAAGAAATGGTATGCAAGTGGAAACCCTTGTTACTTCACAGAAGTATATAATGTCGGAGCAACTAGTACTGCAACTATAACTGTCAATCAACTTGATCCTGCAGAATATGATTATATTCGCTTTTGGGGAGTAACAGCCGCTGGTTCTTCCGCTCCGATTCATGCAGGAGTTAGAAGTGTTGATATTGCAAACAATACAAATATTATTTTTGCTCCGTATGCACCGCTTTCACTTCTTTATCCTTTTGGTACAGATAGCCTTTCTGTTTGTTCTACAAACCTTCCAATTACTTTAAACACCAATGGATTTTATGGTAATACCAATACATCTTTTGTATGGCACGACGGATCCACTTTGGATAGCTTTGTTGTTAATAGCCCTGGAATATACACGGCTACAGCTAATTATGGGAGAAATTGTTATTACACAGCTTCTCTTACTGTTTTAGATCAACTATCCGTGAGTTTGGCTGAAAGCTCACCAGGCTCTTCAATTGTATGTGATCCATCAAATCCAACAGGAGAAATAACTGCAAACCCAATAGGTTACGGCAGTGGCCCGTATACTTATTCATGGAACAGTGTACCTATACAAACAGGACAAACACTGACAGGCGTACCTGTAGGACAATACATAGTAACAGTCTCTGACACATCAGGTTGTTCTGCTACCGATACAACTAATATTATAGGTCCATCAACCAAATTGAATGTTGTAGCTTCTTCTATTTATCCTGATTGTGATCCTACCTCAGTTGGAACAGGATATATTTCTACTACTACAACAGGAGGTATAGCTCCCTACACCTATTCATGGAATACAACTCCTGTGCAAACGACAACTTATGCAGATCAATTAAATGATGGAGTTTATGAATTAGTTGTAACCGATTCTATTGGATGTATTTCAGACACATTAAGTTCTGTTGTACCGGTACAAACTGGTGCATTTACAAGTTCTGTTACGGTCGTTAATCCAACTGGGTGTAATACGACAGGAAGTGCTTCTACATCTGTAGTTGGAGGAACATCACCATTTCAATATGTTTGGTCAAATGATATAGCAGAGGTAAGTAATACCTCATCCAATATACCTATTGGAAATCACAATGTACTAATTGTAGATGCTAACAATTGTGCGAACAACAACCCCTTTACAATTATAACTCCCGATAATATTGTTCCTGTTTTCAGTGGATGCCCATCAAACATCGTTTTATCAACTACAGGGTTTTGTGGTACGCCATATACATGGCCAGAACCTACAGCAACGGACAATTGTGGTACTGTAACAGTAACAAGAAGTCATAATCCAGGATATAATTTCCCGACAGGATTGACAACTGTTACTTATACAGCTACTGATTTATTTGGAAATCAGAGTACTTGTTCATTTACTGTAACAGTAAATGATACCGAAGGTCCTGTTTTTGCGTTATGTCCAAACAATATCACAATTACTGCCAATGCAGGTAACTGTTCTGCTACAGCCAACTGGCCAACCCCGATTGCAACTGACAATTGTGGTATTGCCTCAATAATTGGAGATTTCTCCCCAGGTTCTACTTTCCCTGTTGGTGTAACAACAATTACTTATACAGCAACTGATGTAAATGGAAATACCAGTACTTGTACATTTGATGTTATTGTTAAAGCAAATCCAGCAAACTTTAGTATGTCTGGATGTTCAGGGGACAGAGATATTTATATGTATTGGAATAATATATCCTCGACAGATTCATGTGCAACACCTGTCACACTAACAACTCCAACGATTAATAATTTGTGTGGTAATTGGTGGTATGGTTCTGGTATTAATTCATACGTTCCTGGTACCTACAATTTTCCGATTGGAGTAACTCCCGTTCGTTATTACATAACAAATGGAGCAGACACTTTAAGATGTTCATATAATGTACGAGTGTATGATTATGCAAACCCTCAATTAGTAAGCGGTACAATGCCAAATACTATCAGTATAAATGCAGATACTTGTGGAGGAGCACGTGTTACATGGACTCCACCTAGAGTTATAGACAATTGTAAGCTAGATACTGTATGGAGCAACTACCAACCAGGCCAATTTTTTGCAACAGGAAGCTATTATGTTCGCTATTATGCAATGGATTCTGTTCTAAGATCTAATCATTGTTGTGGAAATCCGCTAGAATGGTATGCAGCAGAAGTAGGAGGATTCTATATTTATGTAAACAATCCTGATCCGGTAATAAATAATTGTCCTACAAACATTTCTCTTCCTGCAAATACATGTGGAGGAGCTATTGTAAATTGGACACCACCAACAGTAACTGACAACTGTTATGTTATGACTTCCACACACAATCCTGGTGATATATTCCCTGTTGGAAATACAACAGTTATATATACCGTTACTCCTCAGGATGGTGGTTCTACAAGAACATGTTCATTTAATGTAAATGTACAACCCTATACGAATACAGTAACAAACTGTCCTAGTAATATCACAATTAATTTAGGTGCCAATGAATGTGATACAACATTATCATGGTTGGTTCCTCAATTTAATCATCCATGTGGAGTTGATAGTGTTATTTCTAATTACACTCCTGGATCTGTTTTCTTACCTGGCTCTCACAATGTGAATTATACAGCATACCTTGGAAACAGTGGTGGTACATTGAACTGTAACTTTATTATTAATATCAATGCATACACCGCACCTGTAACTATTACAAACTGTCCAAGTACTGGTTGGTTGGCAATTCAAGTCGATACATTACAATTCTGTGGTGAAACTATCGTTGACTGGATAACTCCAACATTTTCAACATCTACATGTATCAGTCCTATTGATACAGTTGTTTATACATCAACAATCGATAAAAATGATACATTAACAATTGGATCTTATCCTATTCAATATACTGCATACGATTCCAATGGAAATATTTTAGGACAATGTTCTTTTACATTAGAAGTTATTGATACTTTGTCTGAAATACGTGTATCTTGTCCAACTGACACATTCATTCAAGTGAACAACTCATACTCTTGTGATTCTGCTATAGTCTATTTCACAATACCTCAGTTTGAAAGTGTCGGATGTGCCACTCCTATTGACTCTGTATATTCTAACATATCTCCGGGGGATACATTAGAAAAAGGAACATATTGGGTTGAATATTATGCCTTAGACTCTAATGATATCGTTATTAGTCAATGTAATTTTGAATTAATCGTTGGCGATACACTATCATCTCTAGCGTCTAATTGCCCTGGAACATACAATGTCAATTGGGGAGAAGTAATATTTGATATTTACATGAATCCTGTTACATGTGAAGCTGTTGCAGACTGGATTGTACCTACATTTTCATCTTATGGAAGTTGTGCGGGTATTATAGACACAGTTGTACAAGTATCCGGGATAACTCAAGGAACAACTATTTACACTCTTGGATCTTTAAATCATGTAGAATATTCTGCACTTGATTCAAATGGAATGGTGTTGGAAACATGTAGATTTAGACCTGTAGTAATGTTTCATGATTCAACGTTTGTTTTCCCTTCTCGCGATACTATTATTTTCACAGATCCAATTACTTGTCGAGCTACAGTCAATTGGGATACACCTCAATTTGGAGGTTATTGTGGTTTTACATCTTCAATAGGGGTAAATAACTATTCTAGTAATTGGTGGACAAACAATGTTGATCCTTATCAAAACAATGCCAATCAATCTTTTCCGATAGGTACATATGATATATGGTATTATTATTATAATGGTGCTTATGGTAAGCAATACCAATTGACTATTCATGTAGTTGATGGTGCTCAACCAACATTTAATGCAACCTGTAATACAGATACCGTTACATTATATACCAATTTTAATTCTTGTGAAGCTACGAGTACTTGGCCTATACCTGTCGCAACAAGTGGAATTTGTTCTAATAATACAGTTCTGCCTCTTGTTGCTAGTCATCAACAAGGTACATTATTACCCATTGGGTATACAACTGTTGTGTACACGGCTACATCTGCAGGTAACCTTTCTGAAACTTGTGAATTTGTAGTCAATGTTATTGACAATCAAGCTCCCTCTATCTATACATGTCCTGCTGACATCATCGTTCAAGTTGATAATGGCTGTGAAAAAGTTGTTACATGGGCTGTACCTGGAGTATTTGATAACTGTCAAAATGTTTCTCTGACTTCATCACACACACCAGGAGATACGTTTTCAATAGGAACAACAACGGTAACTTATATAGCTACTGATGCTTCAGGAAATACAAGTAATTGTTCGTTCAATGTAACCGTAAGAGATAATATTTCTCCAGTTTTTGCGAATTGCCCTTCAAATATAAATGTCAATAATGAAGCTGGTTTATGTGGAGCAATTGTATCGTGGGCTTCCCCTTCAGTTACAGATAATTGTACATATACACTGACTAGCACTCATTCTTCAGGAGATCTGTTTGCTATAGGAACAACAACTGTAACCTATACAGCAACGGATACTGAAGGAAATAGTAATTCATGTTCATTCAACATAACAGTTGAAGATAACACAGCACCGGTTATCACAGGATGTCCTTCAGATATTCATCTGAATAATAATGTAAACACTTGTGGTGCCATTGCAACATGGACAACTCCTATAATCACAGATGACTGCTCATATACATTAACAGCATCTCACAATTCTGGTGACATATTTCCGATTGGAATAACAGTCGTTACTTACACAGCGACCGACAGTGAAGGCAACACCAGTTCTTGTGTATTTGCAGTAACAGTGAATGATACTGAATTACCTGTAATTACAAATTGCCCTTCAACTATTAATGTGAATAGTGAAAATAGTATTTGTGGAGCAACTGTTACATGGACAATACCTGTAGCTACTGATAATTGCCCCAATATTTCATTTGTTTCAACTCATAATTCAGGTACCGTATTTCCGATTGGAACAACAACTGTTACTTATACGGCAACAGATAATGCAGGAAATGTAAGCACTTGTTCTTTTGATGTTACAGTTACAGATGTTACAGCACCTATATTATTAAACTGTCCTTCTAATATTACAGTAAATTCATTGCATAATATCTGTGCATCGCCAGTTAGCTGGTCAGCACCAACAATTTCAGATCCTTGTTCTAATTCAATCATTTATAGTTCTCATCAATCTGGAGATATTTTCAATGTTGGAACAACGATTGTTACTTATACAGTAACTGATGTCGCTGGAAACAGTAATTCATGCTCTTTTAATGTAAATGTGACTGATATCTCTGCACCGCAGATTACTTCATGTCCTCAAAATCAAACGATAGAAGTTAAAGAAGGGCTGTGTACGGTTCCAGCAGGATGGTCTACTCCTATTGCATTGGACAATTGTTCTGGAGTGACATTAACAAGTACACATAATAGCGGTCATAATTTTGCTATTGGTACAACAATCGTTACCTATACAGCAACCGACGATCAAGGACTTCAAGCTGTGTGTAGCTTTAGCATAACTGTTATTGATCCTAACGGATATTGTGGTACACCTACTAGTGATACAACGAATATAAAAGTTCCTGAGGCTATCACTCCTGATGGAGATGGTGTTAATGATTTCCTTGTCATTAAAGGAATTGACAAATTCCCCGAAAATGAGTTAATTATTTTCAACAGATGGGGTAATGAAGTATATCGAGAAATTGGTTATTCAAATCAGTGGGATGGGTTTATGAATGTTGGAAAAGGGTTAGAAGGAACTCAATTACCAACAGGAACTTATTTCTATGTACTTGATACAAAAGATAAAATTGTAGGAGTACTTAAAGGATATATCTATTTACAACGATAATTAGAAGGAATTGAAATAACAAAAAGATATGAAAAATAATTTTCAATACATAATAATTTATACGGGAATCCTGATTTCATGTATAAGTATGCAGGTACGAGCTCAACAAGATCCTCACTTTGCTCAGTATTTTGATAACACATTATTTGTGAATCCAGCATATGCAGGAAGTAAAGAGGTTTTAAATATCACTGCTATCCATCGTGAACAATGGACAGGATTCAATGGTAGACCTCGTTCTACAACAATTAGTATTCACTCACCTCTCCCCTATGAATCCATAGGGGTTGGGTTAACTGCTGTAAATGATCAGGTTGGACCTATGAATCAGACTATGATTTATGGAGATGTATCATATACTCTACGTTTTAAGAACAGTAAAAGTCGCTTAGCTTTTGGTGTAAAAGGGGGAATAAATGTTATCAATGGTCGTTTTTCAGAACTTGAAACAAGTGTAGCTAACGATGCAAAATTGATGCAAAACATTTCAAACAAAATCAATCCAAATTTTGGCTTTGGAATTTATTATCACACTCCTAAATTTTTCGTAGGTGTAAGTAGCCCAAAAATGATGCAACGTAGTTATTACGAAGTAAGCTCAACAAATCTTGAACAACGTCACTACTTTGGTATTATCGGAGGTGTTTTACCATTATCTACAATGTGGAAAATCAGACCTTCTGTACAGGTTAAAATGACTGAAGGAGCACCTGTAAGTTATGACCTAAGCGCAGCTTTTATCTATAATGATCTATTTTGGATTGGAGGTATGTATAGATGGGATGCTGCAGCTGGTGCATTTATTCAAGTTCATTTGACTCGTCAGTTTAAAATAGGATTGGCATCAGAATTTGGGGTCAAATCAATACGTAATTATAATAGCGGAACGTTTGAAGTATTATTATCATATGATTTCAGATTTAAAAAACAAGGTATACGTTCTCCACGTTATTTTTAAATAATCATTAATTAACGACGATGAAAAAAATTATATTTCTTATTTCAATACTCATTTTGAATTTTTCTTTTGGACAGGTATTGAAGTTAAATAAAGCAAATGATTATTATTCCAAGCTTTCTTATGCTTATAGTGCTGAATTATATCAACAATTAATCGGTAGTGAATTTGACGGTCCCGAATTAAAGTCAAAATTAGCTTATTCATACTATAAAACTGGTGATTTAATAAGGTCAGAATCTGTTTACCGTCAAATGATTTTAACCGAAGACGCAACAAGTAAAGATTTTTATACTTATTCCCAAGTATTAAAACAAAACGGGAAATATGAAGAATCTGATGAATGGATGAATCGCTTTCATAAAAGAGAGGCCTCTGATTATCGAGGGCAATTATTTTCAGAAAATAAAAATTACAAAAAATCACTTGATAAACAATCGCCACTATTTGAAATTAAAACCGTGGATTTTAATTCAGCAACTTCTGATTTTGGAGGTTACATTAGTGCTGATGGAAAATCGCTCTATTTCATATCTGGAAGAAAAAATAATGCTATGATTGAAAGAGAATGGGCTTGGAACAAAAGTAATTTATTGGATATTTATAAATCTGATATCCAAGCTGATTTTAAAGTGTCTGAAGTCAAAAAACTAAAAAAACTAACGACAAAACTTCATGAAGGACCTCTTTGCTTTTCTTCCAATGGAACAAAAGTATATTATACAAGAAATAATGAGACAAAAGAAAGGGATAATAACGGAATACGAAATTTAAAAATATACAGTGCAGATGTAAATTCTGATGGTAGTTTTTCAAATGAATCGATTCTTCCTTTCTGTTCAACAGACTATTCAGTTGGCCACCCTTCCATATCTAAGGATGGTAAAACTTTATATTTTTCTTCTGATATGCCTGGTTCAATTGGTGGAGCAGACATCTGGAAAGTGGATGTAAATACTGATGGAAGTTATGGTACCCCTGTTAATTTAGGTAAAGGAATAAACACGGAAGGAGATGAATTATTTCCTTGGATTAACTCTGAAGGAACTCTTTTTTATTCCTCTAATGGATTAATGGGCTACGGAGGATTAGATGTATATGCCGTTCTATCAAAAGACGATAAATATTCCAAACCAGTAAATTTAGGTGCTCCAATTAACGGACGATCTGATGATTTCGCATTTGTAATGAGTAACGATAACAAAAGAGGATTCTTTTCTTCAAATAGAACTGGAGGATTGGGGAGTGATGATATTTATTATTTCAACCAAATCAATCCTATTAAAGCTGGAAAATCCCTAAAGGGAGGAGTTAAGGATTTATTAACTGGAGAAGAATTAGAGAATGTACAGGTCTTAATTGCTGACAAAAATGGAAAAATAATTGACAGTATGGAAGTGAATCAATCTAGTTTCAACCTTATACTTCCTGAAATTGAAGAAGGATTACAGCTTATTACCAACAAAGATGGCTATGTGCGTGAAACAAAAACAATAATTGTTCAACCTGACAAAACGGATTATGAAGAAGAAATTCTATTACTTCCAATTTTAAAATATCATTTTATAGGAGAGATTAAAGATAAGGAAACAAATCAAGCACTTGATGATGTAAAAATTTCAATAAGAGATAAATCAAAGTCGATAGTGTTTGAATCTTTAAAAACCAATAGTAATGGTAAATTCTCTTCTTCTGTCATTCCATATGAATATAAGGATGAAGTATATTATGATTTTTCATTAGAAAAAAACGGGTATGTTTCTAAAACAATTTCATTAGTAGAAGTACTTCAAAGAAATGAAAAAATAGAAGTTAGCAACAATTTATTCAAAATGACAAAAATAGAACTAGGAAAAACTGATTTGAATGATGTTATTCAAATTAATCCCATTTATTTTGATTTAAATAGCTCTATTATACGACCAGATGCAGCAGCTGAACTAGATAAAGTAGTGAAAATCATGAAAGAAAATACTGGAATGGTGATTGAACTAGGATCTCACACTGATAGTCGTTCTACTGACCATTATAATCTTTGGTTATCGGACAGACGAGCAAAATCTTCCGCAGCATACATAATTTCTAAAGGAATCGATGCTACCAGAATAACTGGAAAGGGATATGGAAAATCCAAATTAAAAATTAGTGATGCAGAAATCAACAAAGTGTCAACTGAAGCTGAAAAAGAAGTATTACATCAAACAAACAGACGTACAGAATTTATCATCGTAAAGATGAAATAAACTTAATAAAGTCCTAGTCTTAATCAATTAAGGCTAGGCTATTTATTGCAATCATAAAAATTAAATATAAAGGAGAAAAACTATCTTGTCAAAACAACATAGTCTTGTAGTACATTTTCAAGAAACTCTAAACGTTGTTTCTCAATTGGCTCAATCCCCATTAGACGAGTTGTTTCTGCACACAATTCCTTTCCAAATTTGATGGTTTCTGGAGTTGGATATTTTCGTAAACGAATTATTGTATTTTTAATCAACATCATATCCTCATCAGTAAAACGAACAACTTGTGGATATTTAATTTCATGATTTGCACTATTTTTAATAGTTAACACATCTTTTAAAGTATAAAAATTTCGCTGTTTTGTTTTAATTGCAATAGTATTTGATAACACATCTGCCAATCGTTGTCTATTAGATGTAAGACCAATAACAGCAATAGCTACTACCCCCATTCCGAACCAAACAAAAATCAAAAAATTGGCAGAAATCCAAAGAAAATCTCCCTTAAAAATCCAACGAGTAAATACTTCTTTTAATTTTGGCCTATCACCGTTAATTGTTACAATTCTAACACCAACAATATATTTACCTAAAGTCTGTCCATTCATGAAATATTCACAAATAGGATTATAAAAAATCCATGGTAATTTAACAATAAACAACCAAAAAATTTCAGAAAAACTATTGGCTCTAAAAATCATCGATTCTCCCAAAAATGCGATGATTACTAGAAAGTAAACGAAAAATACAGCCATGTCTATCATCGCCGCAAGTAATCGTTGCCCCGAACTTGCTAAGGAAAATTCAACCGAAACATATTGTGATGATTCAAAATTGACAGTACTCATTTTTATATACTTTACTTTTTTCTAAGATTAAAGATAGTCAATTATTTCAAAAATCAATTTGACATTTCCCTTCACCCAAAACAATACTGAATTACATTGAATCATTTTATTAATTTTACAATCTATGAAAAGTACATTAGAAATATACAAACACACATTCAAATACAAAAGACTCGCTTTTGTTGTTATTTTTTATAATTTATTGTTTGTTATTTTCAATCTTCTATCAATGGTTCTTTTTATCCCATTTTTAGAACTCATTTTCCCATCTGATCTCAACCAAACAATAACACCAATCAAACCAGTATTTGATGGTTCGATTAAAGGTAGCATAGAATATATATCAAATTATTACAGCTATTTCACTCAAAGCATGGTTGCTGAAAGTCCAAAAAATGCTTTACTCTTTGTTTGTATTTCCGTAATGATTGCTTTTTTCTTAAAAAATCTTTTTAGGTATGGTGCAATTTGGTATCAATCTCAATTACGAATGGCGGTGGTTCGAGATGTTCGCCAAAATTTATTCGATAAAGCAATGGGATTACCTTTGGCTTATTATAGTAATGAACGAAAAGG
Source organism: Taishania sp. (assembly GCA_036758285.1). Classification (GTDB taxonomy): domain Bacteria; phylum Bacteroidota; class Bacteroidia; order Flavobacteriales_D; family Crocinitomicaceae; genus Taishania. The sequence continues at coordinate 34,303 of DAIOWV010000006.1, forward strand.
TGATTTAATGTCCAGAATACAAAGCGATGTTGGTGAAATTGAAATCGCTGTAATTGCAGTATTGGAACTCTTTTTTAGAGAACCTATTGCTGTAATTTTAAATGTTGCTGCTTTACTCTATTGGAGTCCTCAACTTACTTTGTTTTCTTTTATTCTACTGCCAATTTCTGCATTGGTCATTTCAAGAATTGGAAAAAGCTTAAAACGAACAGCAGGACAAGAACGAATCGAATTGGGTGTTTTATTTTCTAAAATGGAAGAAGCACTTGGAGGAATTCGAATAATTAAAGCTTTTAATGCTCAAAAATTCATTAAAGACTCTTTTGGGAAAACCAATTTAAGACATCAACAATTAACAACAAAAGCATTTCGAAAAAGAGACTTATCTCCTCCTTTAAACGAATTTTTAGCTGTAGCTGTTATGCTGGGAATCGTTTGGTATGGTGGTAGTATGATATTGGACAATCAAACTACCAATGGATTTGATGGACCACAATTTATTGGATTCATTTTGGTTTTTTCTCAATTGTTAAGACCAATTCAGGGTATTTCTACATCTATAGCCAATTTGAATAAAGCACAGGCAGCCCAAAATAGAATAAATGAAATTCTTAATACTGATGATCAAATTCATGAAGTAAATAATGCAATCGATAAAATCGATTTTTCTGAAGGTATTCATTATAAAAATGTAAATTTTTCATACAACGATGAACCTATTTTAAAAAACATTTCATTTTCCATTCCGAAAGGAAAAACGGTTGCTTTGGTTGGTGAATCCGGAAGCGGAAAGTCCACAATTTCAGATTTGTTACCTCGATTTTATGATGTAAAAAATGGTGAGATTGTAATTGACAATACGAATATTCGCGATATGAAACTTGACTATTTACGTAGTAAAATAGGGATAGTCAATCAAGAGTCGATTTTATTTAATGGAACAGTTGCAGAAAATATTTCATTTGGTAAACCCAATGCGACTCGTGAAGAAATAATAGACGCTGCAAAAATTGCTAACGCACATAAGTTTATTGAAGAACTAGAAAATGGTTATGACACACAAATTGGAGAGCGTGGAAACAAACTTTCTGGTGGTCAAAAACAACGAGTTAGTATCGCAAGAGCTATATTGAAAAATCCAGACATTTTAATTTTAGATGAAGCAACTTCTGCTCTAGATACTGAATCTGAAAAATTAGTTCAAGAGGCTTTAAATAAATTAATGGCAGATCGTACTTCATTAGTCATTGCACACCGATTAAGTACCATTCGAAATGCAGATGAAATCATTGTTTTATCGAAAGGTGAAATTATTGAAAGAGGAACGCATCAAGAATTACTTCAAAAAGGAGGAACGTATTCATACCTCTCTTCTTTACAGGGAATATCTTAGAGCTATGAATACAAAACTAAATTTATCAAAAACATTTGCTATTGTTGGGTTAATGATTTTTGTCTTTAGTTTATTCTTACCTTATCGTATAGAAAATAAACGGGATAACCCTATATATTCGGGAATAGATGAACTAGAAACCTTTTTTCCTTTTATGAGTCTTTGGATTATTCTACCATTAGTTGTATTAGCGTTCATTAAACATTCTCATCTAAGCAAATGGTTGATGCTTACATTTTCCATTCTTTTATTTTTCCCAACAATTCCCATTCAATTTTTATTTAGCTCATACTGTGTGTATTGTGAATCTAAACCAGATATGGGATGCTATGTTTTAGTAATTTCAGCAATTGCTTTTCTTTTGTCTGCACTAATCAAGATGAATATTTCAATCAATAGTAAAATTGAAAAAACGCCTAATATTCTTGATAATATCTAGAATTTATGCGAGTATTAATAATTTCGATAATCATTCCATAATTGACTTCGAATACCAATAATTGGAATATAATCAACCTTACTTGTATTTCCATTAATTAACAAATGGTTTTCAAAAAACAAATGTAATTGTGCTTTTTTATAGACTTGATAGTCAAAAGTTATTATAGTTCTGCTAGTATTCTTTCCTCTCCCCTGGCCTGTGAAATGTCCATAATCATCTGGTCGAAGTGTATAAGGTAGATAAATATTGCCGCCATAACTAAATCCATTTTTATCTTCTCCTTTCAACCGGTAAGTAGTAAAAAATTTAATTAAATAATTACCCTTTTGCCATTTCAACTCAGCTAAAAGCTCATGAAAATTGGCTCCTAATGGATGAGCAAGAACATGCCCTTGATTACCAAATGTTTGCATTTCATTAACGTGTGAATACATATAAGGTCGCATCATATTGTACTCAAATCTATAGAAAAATGAACCTAAAGTTGGATGAAATCTACCTTTAATCCCAACTTGCAATCCATATTTATTTGCCCACCAACTGGGATTATTTCTTATTTCAGCTAAATTGAATTCATCTAAAATAAATTGAGAATACAACATCTGATTGTTAAACTTTGCATCCATTGAAACACCAATCAATATGTTATCCGCCGAACCTAATGAGTATTCTTGTGGACGAAAGAAAATTACAGGATTAAGATATTCAACATCATATCCTCTATTCAACAAAGTATCCTTAGGTTGAAATAAAACTGTTTCAAATATTCCAAAATTTAACCACTTTGTTGCATTTAAACTAATATGATGAGAAGTAGCATATTTTGATTTCCAAGAACCTGCTAACCTCTCTCTCATAAACTGATATAAAACAGTATATTCAAGCCTCCAAAACTTAGCTCTTATTTGTCCAAATGGATGTGGTACGCCATAATCACTTAAAAATAATGATCGACTACCTTCTCCTATAAAATGATTATCTAAACCAGCTTGAAAATTAAAAATTTCATTTGGTGTAAAACTAACCCGACCTCTTATGTCTGTATAATAATAATCGTTGTTTTTTTCCTCATAGTAGAATGATCGTGTATTAAAAACTGAATCTATAGTCCCCAATCCTCCGATTGCACCCAAACGAAAATACCATTTACCAACTTGCGATGTCAAATTCAATCCAGCTCCAACTCGATAATTGGCTTTTTGAGAATATCCTCCATTCAAATCCAATGCAGGATTAATATGAAAATATTTTTTTATACTATCTGATTTTTCAAAGGTGTTTTGACGAATAAAAGGTTTAAAACTTGTATGAAGTTCTGTTGAATTCTTATAAATTTTATCCGATGGTAATTCTTCAAAAATAGTTCCTACTTCAAATTGAGAAAAACTTGTATTTGAAACCAATAAAAGGCAAAAAATAATATGTAAATAAAGTAATTTCAAAAGTCTGTATAACTATTAATTAAACTTGTTTTAATCCCAAAACAAACAGTATTCGTTTGAAACTTAACACTTCCAATATTCTCATTTCTAAATAAATAATTCAAGAACACAGAGAAATTCATCTTCTTATTGAATCGATAACCCAATTCAATACTGGAATGAGAAATTGTACCCTTTTCTCTTAATCCTTCATTATACAAAGCTAAAAGACTGGTAGAAGAGTAATTATTAAGTTGATAAAAAACTGTTTTAAAATCAGCATAAACCCTTTTAATTTCATAATTTGCTCGAACAACAACTTCAGTAAACCCCTCACCTTTAACATGTGCCAGAGGTAAATTAAAATGACTATAATTTAAACGTGGATTACTTGTACGATATAAATTATTTGTGGCATAATTCCCTTCAAATTGTAAAAATAGATTGTTCACATCGAATGGCTCTGAAAATCTTGCTCCTAATTGAAAACCTAAACCATCAGACTTTGGATTCATTGCAAATTGAGAATATAACCGTATTATGTCTGAAAGTGAATAACCAATATTCAAACCTATTATTGAGTTTACTTCATTTTCATTTGAAATTAATGCTCCTAAAATTGGTAATGGATTATAAAATAAAGGCGATACTTTTTTGGAAACAATCGAATCACCTTTTGAATAAATGGATCCTTCAAATAAGGAAATGGTTAAATCTTTCGTTGCTTGAAATGAAAGATAATTAACTGCCATCGCTTTTGGATCATAATATGACTCTACAGTTGTACTTGCAGGACGGCGTAACAAATTCATTAATTTATTTCTCAAATAAATTAATTCCCAACGAGGTGAAAAGCGATAATTTACTTGAAAAAATGGGGCACTAAAACTATTATCTGACAATAACAAAGAACGATAACCATCTCCAATAAATTTTCGAGTATTTCCAGCTGACAAAGTTAAAACTTCGAACGGTTTATAAATAATATCTCCCATAGCAAAAGCATAATCATACCCATCACCTTTGAATGGTTTTGTTCTTCCCATTCCTGGAATGACTGCATTTTGAGTAAAATAACTTGAATCGGATGCATTTACATAAGACTCTCCAATAGAATTATAATAATTTGATTGATAAATTGGATTTCTTGACTGATTCTCATAAAAACTCGTTGAAAAAGAAAAATTATGAAATAAATCACCTTCAATATGAAAGCCACGTGTATTTTGAAAGAGCTTTCTTGAAGCTGTATCTGAAAAATCTTTACCTCCAGAAAAATCAAATACAGGTGAAATTGTTAAATAGCAATTATCTCCTTTAAATTCTAAAAAATGCTTCCGAAAAAGATGTTCGGTTACAGTATAATACTGTTTCGATGTATCTTGTATTTTTTTGTGTAAATCATATTGATCTTCATTCACCGGGAAAAAACTATTCCCTCTATAACCCTGTATTTTACTTGATGAATAATACAATCGATCTTTATAAAAATGATTTAAAGGGATATTATTTTGTTGTGTCAACCCAAACTGAGAAAACAATAAAAATAATAGCAACAAAAATCTATTTAATAACATTTTAAAATCAACCCATTAAATCGATAAAACCTTTTGTTTTTGCAATAAAATGTGGGTTTAGAAGTGATTCTTTATTATATTTCAAAGGAAGTCCATCTTCAACATTTAATACAACACCACCCAAAGCTTCTAAAATAGCTTGACCTGCTGCAATGTCCCATTCCATCGTTGGTGCAAATCTTGGATAAACATCTGCCCGTCCTTCAGCTAAATCAAAAAATTTCAATGCCGATCCTTTTTTGATAAAATCAACCTCATCGTGTTTTTTTATTTTTTCAATAAACTCAACCTCTCGTCCTCGGTAGGGAGTTCTTGAGCTGGCTAATACTATTGGAGAATTAATTGTTGAAATGGTTAATTTTTCCCACTTGCTTGGTGAATAAATTTGATCAAAATCGAGTATATAAGCACCTATTTCATCTCCACCCAATAAAATTGTTCTATTAACAGGACTTGCAATAATTCCAAACACAGGTTTTCCCTCTCTCACCAAAGCAATGTTAACAGCAAATTCGCCATTTCTTCTAATATATTCTTTTGTCCCATCTAATGGATCAATAATCCACACTTCCTTCCATTCTTTGCGCTCTTGAAACGCATCATTTGGGTCTTCTTCACTAATTATTGGAATACCAAAGTCTCGTAACTGATCAACGATAATTTTTGCTGAAGCCGTGTCTGCTTCTGTAACTGGAGAACCATCAGTTTTCAGTTTTTTCTGAAAAGATGTCTGATAAATACGCATTATTTCCTCAGATGCTTGAATAGAAGTTTCTAAAGCCTTTATGTACAATTTATCCAGTTGAATCATTTTCTTTTGGTAATCAAATTACATTTTTAAAAAAAATGAGACCGTGAATAAACGATCTCATTACATTCATACTTAATAAAACCTATTAATGTCTTACTACTAATTTCTTCGTCAATCCTTTTACGGAATTATTTTGAATAGTTACAAAATAGACACCATTCTTGTATTCTGAAATATTTAATTTCTTGTTGTTATTAAAATCACCTGTATATACAATATTACCCAAAACATCAACAACACGTATTTTCGCATCATTTAATCCTTCGGCTAGAATTGAAACATAATCATTCGCAGGATTTGGTGATAAACTTAATTCCACACTTTTCTGAACAGTACTTATACTTAAATTATTTAAATAATTCACAACAACAGTAATTGAATCATAATATTCAGTTCCTGCCATATTTGTCACATAATATTTATAGGTTGCTGTTGAACCCGGTGTACCTGGATAAAATTGAGGTTTTATTTCTGCTGGTCCTCCTTGATCAGTATTTGAAGAGCCACTTATAACATTTGGAGCCCCTGTAACTGGAGTTGTAGAATTATTTTGTTCCAAATACGAATAGTTATAACAAGTTGGAGGCCAACATAAATTATCTTTCCAATCTGACGGAGCTGAAACTTTAACACGTTTCAATCTATATTGTTCATCTGCATTTGACATGTTATAAACATAAAATTTTGCCCCTTCCCAATAAGCATACTCATCATCGTTTGGGACATCATTCAACGTAACATTGTAAGTCAACGTTGTCCCAGCAACATTATTTGTTTCATTTGGCAAACGAATCTCTATTTGAGATTGAACCCCCCAAATTGTAAAACATAAAAAAGAAAGTAATATTTTTTTCATCCGCTTCGAAACTTACAATAGTTAATTAATTAACATTCACAGCTATCATCAATTTGATTCAAATACTGTTATGCTAATATACTGAAAAATAATTAACAATGTTTAAATGGTCTACAAATATTATTTCATCATAAATTTTAGGATTCCAAGAAAGATGCTAAGATTTTATCCCTATCACTATTCTGAATCTTAAAAAACTATGTTACCTTTGGTTAAAAGGGAAATTCTTTTTTCAATTTTATTACATATCAACTCAAAAAACTAGAATTTATGAAAAATATAATCTTTGCTTTTCTCTCCTTTCTTTTCGTAACAAATGTATTTGGACAAGAGAAAAACAAGGATAAACAAGTTCCTTCAGTACAGTTAAAAGACATGAATGGAAAATCTATCAACATCAATGAATTAACTAAAAACGGACCAGTAATAATTAGCTTTTGGGCTACTTGGTGTTCACCTTGCAAAAGAGAATTAAATACAATACATGAAGTATATTCTGAGTGGCAAGATCAATTTAATGTCACCCTAGTTGCGGTATCTATTGATGATGAAAAAACTAAAAACTCAGTTCCTGTATATGTTAATGGTCGTTCTTGGGAATATGTTGTAATAATGGATCCAAATAGTGACTTTAGAAGAGCTATGGGAGTTAACAATGTTCCCCATACTTTTCTAGTAGATAAAAATGGAACGATCGTTTATTCTCACAACAACTACGCACCTGGTGATGAAGAATTATTATACCAAGAATTAATGAAACTAAGTAAAAATTAGGGGCTCCTTTTTAATTTAACTTATGAACAAACTCTTAACTGCATTCACTTTGTTAGTGACCTTATCGTCGTTTGGTCAATTGGAACGTGGAAACTTTACTGGAAATTTAGAAACGATTTTCCAATATTTAAATGAAGATTCACTAATTGGTGCAACCCAACCAGCCTCAAAAGGGCTTTTAAACTCCTATATGAATGTCTATTACACTCATGGGAATTTTAAAGCAGGATTGAGATTCGAATCATATTTACCAAGAATTCAAGGATATCCAACAGAATTTGAAGGTACAGGACTAGGAATGAGATATGTAGGCTACAATAATAGTTTTATAGATGTCACAGTTGGTAATTTTTACGAACAATTTGGTGGTGGTTTAGCATTAAGAATCTATGAAGATAGAGCTTTAGGTTATGACAACATGCTTGATGGATTAAAAATCAAACTAAATCCTTACAAAGGAATTGTAATCAAAGGAATTTATGGTCAACAACGATTAGCATTTAGAAATGGTATTAGTCATTCACCAGGTATTGTTCGTGGATTTGACGGAGAAGTAAATGCAAATCAATTAATTAAAAAACTACAAGACAAACCTTTAGAAATAATTATAGGAAGTTCATTTGTAAGTAAATTTCAGGAAGACAACGACGATTTATTAATTTTACCTCAAAACACAGCAACTTACGGAGGTCGTTTAGGATTACGTTACAAAGGATTTACGTTAGATGGAGAATATGTTACGAAAGGTCAAGATCCTTCTACAGACAATAATTATATTTATAACACTGGTTTTGCAACTGTTATAAACGCCGGATATTCGAGAAAAGGTTTGGGAATATTATTATCTGCGAAATCTGTTGACAACATGAGTTTTAGGTCAGACCGAACCAAAGTATTACAAGTTGGATTAATCAACTTTCTTCCAGCAATGAATAAAACACACACGTATAATCTAGTTTCTTCACTTTATCCATATGCAACTCAACCTACAGGCGAGGTGGCATTTCAGGGAGAAATTGTTTATACAATCCCAAAGGAAACTAAACTAGGTGGTAAATATGGGACTACAATCAATTTAAATGCATCAACTGCTTTTCGACCAAAAAGAGAATTAAATCCAACTTTCAATACAGATTCTACAGGGATTTTGTATTCTACTAAACCATTTTCAATGACCGATTCCTTGTATTGGCTAGACATCAATGCAAGTATTTCAAGAAAATTCTCTAAAAATTTCAATGCAATTTTAAGCTACTATCATATAGTCTTAAACAACAACATTGCATCCGTAACAAAACAACCTGGAAACATATATTCTAACACATTTGTACTAGAATTAAGTTATAAATTTAAAAATCGATCGTCTTTACGTACTGAGATGCAATTAATGTTAGTAAACAGAATTGATACAAACAACCATAGAGTACCATTTAACACTGCTGGTTCCAGAGCAACGGACAATGGCGATTGGGGAACGTTACTCATTGAATATACAATCAACTCGAATTGGATGGTAAGTATTATGAATCAATACAACTTTGGAAACCATGATAAAGCAAAACGAGCACATCATCCCTATTTCACAATTGGGTACGTAACTGGTGCAACCCGAATAATGGCTTCTTATGGCAGACAAAGAGCTGGTATGTTTTGTGTCGGTGGAGTATGTCGATTTGTTCCCGCTTCAAACGGACTAACCATGTCCATAACTCACAGTTTCTAACAAAGAAAAAATAAAAAAATGAAGAATTTAACTATAAATATTACTTCTATCCTTTCTGTTTTATTTTTCTTAACAAGTTGCGATAAAATTGAAAAGATATATGAACCTTCGAGTTATTCCACAAATTTAGATGTATCACTTTACCCTGGTTCTTGGCAAAATTACATTGATAATGAATGGCCTAATTTTGACACAATAACTGCTAGTTCGAATCGCAATATTTTAATTGATGATTTCACAGGACATAACTGTCAATACTGTCCAGCAGCAGCAGTAGCAGCTCACAATCTTCACACACAATATCCTTCAAGGGTTTTTGTTAGTTCAATCCACGCTTCTCCATCAGGAATTACAGGTTTTCAGGCTGTAAATAATCAATATCCTGTTGACTTCACAAATACACAAGGTTTAGAGTTAGGAATTTACTTTGGATCAATGCCAAGCAGTGGGTTCTTTGGAAATCCAAGCGTTGGATGCAATAGAATAAAATATCAAAGTTCTGGAGAACTATTTTATCCTTCAAGTATTTTAGCATCAGAAGTTAATAATGCATTGAATACTACATTAAAAATCAAATTAAAATCACACGTAAATTATTATCCTACAACAAAGGGAGCTTTTTTACATGTTGAAGTAGATAAAATAGACCAACAATTATCCAATAATCTTGGTTTGACTATTGTTCTTCAACAAGATAGTTTAGTTGCACCACAAAATAACAATGGAACATATACACCAAACTATGTACATAGAGACATTCATTTAAAGCATCTTTCCAATTCACTATGGGGTGTCACTCTTACTGATGATCTTAAAAAATCCAATGGTAAATATTACCTTGATTACAGCTTTCCAGTTCCTAATCAACTTACTTTAGACGCTAGTCAAGTACATAATCCTGATAATATGCATTTATTAATTTATGTTTACGACAAAACAACTTTTGAGATTTATCAAGTAATAAAACAAAAAATTAACTGATTATTTCACCCTGTTTCTCAGAAAATCATGAATTAAATAGGCAATTGTCTTTCCAACTATCTTCTCTTCTAATTCATTCGATGGAGCTCCTTCTGGTAAATGTAAATAAGCAATTTCTCTATTCGAATTAGCTAAATTTATGATATACTTTCTCACCTGCTCAACTTCAAATCCACTTGGTGTATAAGCTGAAGTCGGCATTCCCTTGATAGAATCTAAATCAAGTTCAACACCAATAGACTTATTGCCTTTTGAAATAACCGACTGTAAATCAGAAAGAAAAATTGAATGACCATCCAAATAATCTTCATAAAAAGAATAATAAAATCCTTGTTCATCAAGATAATTCAACATGTTTTCACTATTGTAAGCACGATGAAGGCCTAAAACAGAATAATGATCTAAAAAGCCCCTTTCTTTTGCATAAGAAAATGGATTGCCACTATGACGTCCTTCCAGTCTTCTACAATCTGCATGCGGATCACAATTTATCACATCCAACGAATATCCGTGAACCTTTTGAAAAGCTGCGATCAAAGCGTATGCATTATTATGTCCACCTCCTATTAAAATTGGAATTTGATTATTTTGATAAATTTTAACTAAAATTTCAATCAATAACTCATCTAATTCTTCAATCAATGCCTTCCCTTTTTCAATTGACGTAAACTTCGCCAGCTGTTTAACATATCCCAAACAAGTCAAATCACTTCCATTATAAAAACGATTGGATTGCATATTTAGAAATCGTGACAAAGTTACTCTAAAAGCATTTTGACTTCCACCATTTCCCCCATTCGATTGAGGCCCAACATCTTCAGACACACCAATCAAAACATACTTTGCCCCTGAAGACCAACCAGCTGAAATACATTCACCAAGTTTCAACTCTCCTTCTCTTACATTCGTAATTTTCAGAATATCGTCAATAGAAAAAGGGACAAACTCAAAATTATTCGTTTTCATATTGCGTAATTTTCTAATAATTTGATAAAATCTTCAGGTGCTTTTATTGGCCGCGTAGATTTCATATCCACAAAAACCAAAGTAGTATGAGCTTTTACAACCAAATCACCATTTTCATTATGAATTTCATAATCAAATAAAAGTCTAGCACCTTTAACCGATGAAATAAACGTTGTAATAATTAATTCATCATCATATTTTGCAGGAGAAAAATACTTCACAGTAAATTCAGAAACAGGCAACATCACTCCTTTAGCTTCCATTTCACGATAACTCATACCTACACTTCTCATTGCTTCTACCCTTCCAACTTCGAAATATTGAGCGTAATTACCGTAGTAACAATACCCCATCTGATCCGTTTCGCCATAACGAACTCGTAATTTTGTTTTATTATTATATGAAAGATTCATTGTATTGTAAAATAAATTCAATTTTAATAAACAAAAATCAGTTTTTTACACGAAATCGAGTTATATTTGAAAAGTAAATTGTTAATAAGCCAAAGTTCATTTTTTTATTAACAAACAAACTAACAAAACACTAACTTTCACCATACAAACCAGTATTTTAAACACTTACAAGCAAAACACTAACCAAAACATTTATATGAAGTAAAAAAATCTAGAAAATCAATAGCATTCTGACTTTTTTTTAAACTTTTTTATGTAAATATTTGCAGTGTTGAAAAACAGAGTCGCCCTCAAGAAATTCTTGAGATTATATATTAAAAATATTTGTTTAACCATATTAACGAGAAAGACGTAAATGAGTAACTTACACACAGGCATTTGGGATTCATGTTTAAAAGTAATTAAAGACAATGTCTCTTTACAAGCTTTTAAGACATGGTTTGAGCCAATTATCCCTGTTAAATTGGAAGAAAATGTACTAACAATCCAAGTTCCGTCTCACTTTTTTTATGAGTGGTTGGAGGAGAATTACATTACTTTATTGAAAAAAGTGATTAAGAAGGAGTTGGGTGCAGATGGTCGTTTAGAGTACAGTATCATCATGGAGAATAATTCAACCAATTCTACTCCGTACACTGTGAAACTGCCTGCGTTGGCTAAAAAACCTTTAAAAAATGCTCCAGTATCTATGCCACTTGACATGGGTGAAAAGCAAATTCGAAATCCATTTATAATTCCAGGTTTAAAAAAGGTCAATGTTGAATCTAATTTAAATCCATCGTATTCTTTTGAGAATTTTGTAGAAGGAGATTGTAATCGATTAGCTAGAGCATCTGGTTATGCTGTTGCCAACAAACCCGGAGGAACTGCTTTTAATCCATTGTTGATTTATGGTGGAGTTGGACTAGGGAAAACACATTTAGCACATGCAATTGGAATTGAAATTAAAAATCAATTTCCTAACAAAACTGTACTTTATGTAGGTTCTGAGAAATTTGCTCACCAGTTCATTGATGCGATTAAAAATCAAACATCTAATGATTTCATTCATTTTTATCAAATGATTGATGTGTTAATCATTGATGATGTACAGTTCTTTGCAGGGAAAGAAAAAACTCAAGACGTTTTCTTTCACATATTCAACCACTTGCATCAAAATGGAAAACAGATTATTTTAACATCTGATAAACCACCTGTAGAAATGCAAGGAATGGAGCAACGATTACTTTCACGTTTTAAATGGGGTCTTTCCGCTGATTTAGGAACTCCTGATTTAGAAACACGTATCGCCATTCTTGAGAAAAAAATGTACGGCAATGGAATTGAATTACCAAAAGATGTAGTGGAATACTTAGCTTATTCTATCAATACGAATGTTCGTGAAATGGAAGGCGCATTAAATACATTACTTGCCCAGGCTTCCCTTAACAAGAAAGCAATTACTTTAGAGCTTGCGAAACAAATGGTAGACAAGTTTGTGAAAAATACAGCTCGTGAAGTATCTATTGAATATATTCAAAAAATTGTTTGCGATTATTTTGACTTACCAATTGAAATGTTAAAATCTAAAACAAGAAAAAGAGAAGTTGTTCAAGCTCGTCAAATTTCAATGTATTTCTCAAAAAAGATGACAAAATCGTCATTGGCAAACATTGGAGCACATTGTGGAGGTAAAGATCACGCTACCGTTCTTCACGCATGCAGAACAGTTGTTAATCTTTCGGAGACAGACAAACAATTCAAAGGTTATTTAGAGGAATTAGAAAAAAAGTTAACTATTCAATAATTAAATTATGATTTTACAAACTGAAATACCAGTATCAATCGTTGGGAATTTATTCTGGATTGCATTAGCTGCAATAATTATTGTTAAAGCATTCATCATTGTACGTGAGCAAACTGCTGTAATGATTGAACGTCTTGGAAAATTTAATCGAGTAGCCAATTCAGGTTTTGGATTAATCATTCCATTCATTGACAGAAAAGCTGCAATGGTAAACTTACGTGTACAACAGTTAGACGTAGAAATTGAAACAAAAACAAAAGACGATGTATTCGTACATTTACAGGTTTCTGTTCAATACAAGATTTCAAGAGACAAAATTCGAGAGGCTTATTATTCACTTGACAACCCTAGAAACCAAATCGCTTCTTATGTATTTGATGATGTTCGAGCTGAGGTTCCAAAATTAGAATTAGATGATGTCTTTGCTAAAAAAGAAGACATTGCCATTGCTGTTCAACAAAACATTGCCGAGAGTATGCAGGAATATGGATATGTTATCATCAAAGCGTTGATTACAGACATTAATCCTGATGCTAAAGTGAAAGAATCAATGAATAGAATTAATGCTGCTAAAAGAGAAAAAGAAGCAGCTTTAGAAGAAGGTGAAGCAAAAAAGATTAAGATAATCAAAGAAGCAGAAGCGGAAGCGGAGTCAAAAAGATTAGCTGGTGAAGGTATTGCTCAACAACGTTTAGAAATTGTTCGTGGTTTCAAAGAATCAGTTGAAGACTTTAAGAAATCAATGGAAAATGTTACCCATGAAGAAATTATGCAATTTGTATTAATGACTCAATATTTTGATACAATTAAAGACATCGGTTCAAACTCTAAAAATTCTGCAATATTAATGCCTCACTCTCCTGGAGGTATGAAAGATTTCCAAGACCAAGTTATTCAAGGAACTTTCATCGGAAATCAAATGAAAGACTTTAGTCAATCTAGAAAAAATAACGATTAAAGAAAAGGCTGTTTCATAAGAAACAGCCTTTTTTAATATCAACTTTTAGCGATTATTTCGCTTGTAATTCAAATAAAATATCCCTCAATCTAGCTGCCTCAATAAAGTCAAGGTCTTTAGCAGCTTTTTCCATCGCCTTTTTCGTAGTTGCAATTTGCTTTTCTAATGATTGTTTGCTTTCATATCCTACACCAGACTCAGCAGCTACATTTAATGGTTTGGTTAAAGAGTTATAATCGTCTTTAGTTTTCGAAGATTGAATCACAAGCATTTTTTCTTTTGATTTCATTAATGGTTGTGGCACTTTCCCATTTGCTTCATTGTAATCCATCTGAATTTTTCTTCTACGAGCAGTTTCATCAATTGTTCTTTGCATCGATTTAGTAATCGTATCAGCATACATAATGACAAATCCATTCACATTTCTAGCTGCTCTACCAACAGTCTGTACTAACGAACGTTCATTCCTTAAAAAACCTTCCTTATCAGCATCTAAAATAGCAACTAAACTCACCTCAGGCAAATCCAATCCCTCTCGCAAAAGATTCACACCAATTAGAACATCGAATACTCCCATCCTTAATTGATGTAAAATTTCAATACGTTCTAATGTATCAACTTCACTATGAATGTAACGACAAGGAATTCCTAATTTATCAAAATACTTTTGAAGTTCTTCAGCCATTCTTTTTGTTAGGGTTGTAATCAAAACTCGTTCATCTCGATCTCTTCTAACCTGAATTTCTTCAATTAAATTATCAATTTGATTGAGTGATGGTCGAACTTCAATTTCAGGATCTAAAAGTCCGGTAGGCCTAATCACTTGTTCAACGACAACACCTTCAGACTGCTCAAGTTCATAATCTGCGGGTGTTGCAGATATATAAACAGCTTGATTTACCATCCCCTCAAATTCCTCAAATTTCAACGGTCTGTTATCTATAGCAGCTTGAAGACGAAAACCATAATCAACTAAATTAATTTTTCTGGCTCTATCACCTCCATACATCGCTCTTATTTGAGGTATTGTCACATGACTTTCATCAACAACAAGTAAAAAATCATCTGGAAAATAATCCAACAAACAAAAGGGTCTTTCTCCAGGTTTTCGTTTGTCAAAATAACGAGAATAATTCTCAATACCCGAGCAATATCCTAATTCACGAATCATTTCCATATCATAAGAAACACGCTCTTCAAGACGTTTTGCTTCCTCAATTTTACCTTCCTTTTTGAAATTTTCAACCTGCACGACCATATCTTCTCCAATTTGATCTAAAGCTTGTTTCGTATTTTCAGGACTTGAAACGAAGATATTTGCTGGATAAATATTTATTTCTTCAAAAGATTCTAACTTTTCATTTGAGATGGGATCAATCGAAGTAATCGCTTCTATATCATCCCCCCAAAACTCAATTCTTAAAGCATAATCAGCATAGGCAAGATAAATATCAACTGTATCCCCTTTAACTCTAAAAGTTCCTCGTTTAAATTCTTCATGAGAGCGAGAATATAAATTCTCTACTAACTTGAACAAAAATTTATTGCGCGAAATAGTTGTTCCTCTTTTTAAATAAATGATACTGTTTTCAAATTCATTCGGATTTCCTATACCATAGATACAAGAAACTGAAGCAATTACAACAATATCTTTTCGACCTGACAAAAGTGTTGAAGTAGCGGAAAGTCTAAGTTTTTCTAATTCATCATTTACCTGTAAATCTTTTTCAATATATGTATTGGTAACAGGCAAGTAAGCTTCTGGCTGATAATAATCGTAATAGGAAACAAAATACTCAACTGCGTTATTAGGGAAAAACTGTTTGAACTCTCCATACAATTGAGCAGCAAGTGTTTTATTATGAGATAAAATTAAGGTTGGTCGACCAATTTGTTCGATTACATTGGCTACTGTAAATGTTTTACCACTTCCTGTTACTCCTAAAAGTGTTTGATGCTGTCTATCTGAACGAATTCCTGAAACCAATTCTGAGATTGCTTCTGGTTGATCACCAGTTGGTTGAAATTCTGAAACAAGTTGAAAATCCATGTTACAAAATTATGAAAATATGTGACACGTATCTAATTTAATAACTGATGAAAACCAATTATTTATCAGTTACCAAGAACATTAATAGTCAACTGCATCAAGAGTAAACACAAACGTTGTTCCCATACCTTCTGTACTTCTCACGTTAATGGTTTGTTGATGTGCTTCCACAATATGCTTTACAATTGAAAGACCTAATCCAGAGCCCCCATCATTACGATTTCGACTTTTTTCAACTCGATAAAATCGTTCAAAAATTCGTTTTATTGATGCTTCATCGATACCTGGTCCATTATCTGAAACTTCAATAGTAACACTATCATCAACTACGTAAAATCGGACAGTTGTTTTACCGCCTTCATTACCATAAGCAATTGAATTTCGTAGTAAATTAATAAATACCTGAGAAATTTTTGCCCTATCACCTTTTACGTAAATCGGTTCGTATTGTTTTTCAAACTTAAGCTTAATTGATTTTTCTTGAGATTCTGCTTCAAGAGATTCGAAAATTTCTTTTACCAATTCTTTTAAATTAAACTCTCGAATATCTAGTGGAAGTTCATTCACTTCCATTTTCATAATTTGATCTAAATCTTCAATTAAGTGAACCATTCTATCTGTTGCTTTTGAAGCACGTTCAAGAAACATAACATTCACATTATTGTCTTCTAAGCCTCCTTCAAGTAAGGTTAATAAATACCCTTGAATGGAAAAAATTGGAGTTTTTAACTCATGCGCTAAATTCCCAAGAAATTCTCTTCTAAATTTTGCTTGTTCCTGTAATCGAACAATTTCTTTTTGCTTTTCAGCAGACCAATCTTGTGTATCTTTTTCAGCTTTAGCAATAGAATCTTCCGTTAATTTAAATTTCAAATCACTATTAGAAGTAAATTTTCCTTTTCTAATTGAACGGTATAAAACTGACAATCTATCATTTATAAATTTCCTTACAATTAGATAAAAAATTAGATAGCTCGTTATTCCAGACACTAAAATGATTGCCAAATACAAGAATAAAGATACTGATGATGTAAAAACATCAATAATGAAAAGACATAAGAAGCATAAAAAGGAAACCCCAACACTTCCTGTCATTAATATTTGAGATGGACTAAAATTCCTCAATTTTCTTTAAATGTATAACCAACACCTTTTATAGTGCGAATATAATCATTTCCTAGTTTTTCTCGTAATTTTCTAATATGTACATCAATGGTACGTTCACCAACAATTGTTTCGTTTCCCCAAACCATTGATAAAATCTGATCACGTGTAAAAACTTTACCTGGATGTTTTGCCAATACTTCAAGTAATTCAAATTCTTTCTTAGGTAATGTAATTTTTTCACCTTCAATTTCTACATAAAACTTCTCGCGATTGATTACAATTGACCCATTAGAAATAGATGGGGCAACTTGGGTTACATCATATCTTCGTAACAATGACTCAATTTTACTAATCAATAAACGTGGACGAATAGGTTTTGTAATATAATCATCTCCACCAGCAGAAAAACCAGCAATTTGAGAATAATCTTCAGCTCTTGAAGTAAGAAAAGTAATCAATGGCTGTTTAATGTCCTTTAACTCTCTAATGTACTGACACGTCTCGATTCCATCCATTTTTGGCATCATCAAATCCATTAAAATTAAAGACGGATTATGCAATAATGTTAACTCAATTGCCTTTTCTCCATCTTCAGCACATATTACATTATAACCTTCTTTTTCAATATTATAAGACAACATACTTAGGATATCTTGATCATCGTCGACCAATAAAATGGTGTGATTTTTTGCTGTCATAACTTTTGAATATTAAACTTTTGCAAAGTTAGCTTCCGAATATTTGTGATGGATTAACTTAAGTTTAATCTTAAGTTAAATGAATAATAGGCATCATTAAGATTAAATTAAACTCATAATTCACAAACAAAAAATATAAAAGTTTTATTAATAATTAAAAACCTATTTTTCAACCCATTAAACTTATTTAAATAACTACAACAATATTAGACAGTTATCCATTTAACAACTTTATTAAAAAGTTAAATTGAAAAGAAAAAGACATAATATGAGAAAGAGTAACGACTTTTGTTATTCAAAGTAAAAATCGTGAATAAAAAACGTTTATTAAGTAAAGTAACTTTGATATTTATTTTAATGATTAAAATAAATGTTTTAAGTCAAGTGGATACAGTATCAAATGAATCACCAGATAAAAAATGGTTTCAATCATTTTCTATTAGCGGATATGTTCAAATAAGATACAATGGTTTATTTGAAACGAATGATAAACTAAATTGCGATCAATGTGATAAGTCTTGGGGTGGCGGTGGAAATTTTTCAATCCGTAGAGCACGAATCATTTTTTCAGGACAAATTCATCCTCAATTATTTTTTTATGTTCAACCAGATTTTGCAAGTTCCATAGATGGAGGTAAAAATTTTGGTCAACTTCGAGATGCATATTTTGATATTGGTTTAGATAAAAAAAATGAATTCCGATTTCGAATAGGTCAATCAAAGGTTCCATATAGCTTTGAAAATTTACAATCTAGCAGAAATAGAATTAGTTTAGATCGAAATGATGGAACAAATAGTTCATTTACAAACGAACGAGATCTAGGAGTTCATTTTATGTGGGCTTCAACGAAAAGACGTGAATTATTTAAGTACCTTGTAGATAGTGGTCTCAAAGGAAGTGGAGATTACGGAGTGCTGACAGTTGGTATTATCAATGGTCAGCCTTTAAACACCCGAGAATTAAACAAACAAAAGCATGTTTTATTTAGGGCGGCTTACCCATTTGCTATAAAAAATCAAATTTTTGAAGCCAATATCCAAGCTTATTCAGGAATGTACAGAATGATGGATGAAGATATTAGTCCAGGAGTAAAACATAACAACGATTTAAATTACAAAGATGAAAGAATAGGGATTGGAGCAGTTTGGTACCCAAAACCATTTGGAATTCAAGCTGAATATAACATTGGAAATGGTCCTGAATTTAATAAACTTACAGATTCAATTGAAACACAAAGTCTTTCTGGTGGTTATATCATGTTGAATTATCAATTAAAACTTAAAAATCAGCTAATTATTCCTTTTACTAAGTACAAATATTATGATGGAGGTAAGAAGTTTGAACTAGATGCTAGAAGCTATCATTTGGAAGAATTTGAAGTAGGTGTAGAATGGCAACCAATAAAATACATGGAGTTTGTTGCTATGTACACATTTTCTAATCGTAGATATGAAGATTATGAACTTCATGATAATCTTCAAAAAGGTAGTTTATTGCGTATACAAGCTCAATTAAATTTTTAAAAAAAAGCATGTAAAAATTTACATGCTCTTCAAAGTATTTAATTTGTAATTAATCCTCTATAATTTGATATCCAGGATATTTAGATTTGTCAAACACAAATTTTGAATCCGGAGCATCTACATTGAATTGTAATTTTGTTACAGTATAATTCATCACAGTACCGTCTTTCCCTTTTAAAGTTGCTTTCTTAAGCTCATTTCCATCTTTTGAGATATAAACAGTTATCGTATGATAATCAGCTGTTTTTGGGTTTTTTGGAAACAAATTAATAATATGAACCGCATCATTCCCTAATTTTGATTCTTTATCGTACTTGCTTTTAAAGCCAGTATCCCACATCGTCATTAATTTTTTAGGGTTGATTGTTTCTTCTTCACCATTTTCATCTGAAACATAAACAGATTTTTCTTCTTTTAAAATCGTCCATGCTTTTTTTCCATTCGAAAGGCGAGTCAACTCTCCATAAGAAGCATAATACTTGTCACCCTTCACCCAACCTTTTCCTGTATTATTCTCATTTGTACCAGTACTTGCATTTTTTATATTAGCTGAAAATTCCAAATAGAAAGAAGAGCTATTTTTAACTTTTCCTGAAAATACAGATAAAATTTTATCAGCTTTTTCATCTTGTGAGAAACTAAATGAAACAGAAAAAAGTAATGTTATTAAAAATAAATATTTCATAATTGATAAATTGTTTGAGCACTAAAACCATAAAGCGTGCCAAATTTATTGTTTTTATAGGATATCTTGCAAAGTTTTTAAATCAATATCATGATTTCCATCAAATTTTTTAGTTTTAAAACCTAGTTCTTCAAAAAAAACAAACGCTTCAACCTGTTGATTTTCATTAAAAAACATATCATTCGCGCCTAAAACAAACGTATTTTTTGAATGTGTACTTGAACGATTAAAAATTGTTTCTTTATCAATATCAGGAGGAAAAACTGATGCCCAAACAATTAATCTATTAATCTTATTTTGATTTGAGTAAAAATATCGAGAAGCCGTTGCACCACCTTGAGAAAATCCGAGTAAAACAACTTCTTCATATGTTTCCGAGGTTAACAATGTGTTTAATAAAGATTCTATTAAAAGATTATTTTCTGCAATGTCAACATCTCGAAGTTCTTTGGTCATCCATGAAGCTCCTACCCTACCTGAACTTCCATTTAAATAAAATCGATGTGTAGCTTCTGGAGCAACAACAAACCAATCTTCTTCTAAACCAATAAATTTTCGAATAAAATACTTAGAAAGCTGACCATATCCATGCAAAGCAATTAATAACCTTTTTGCCTTTACATTACCTAATGTACTAAATCGTACATTTTTTTTTATTTCAAAGAAATGTTCGTCCATTTTTAGTTTGGAGTGTAATATTTACCGTCTCTTGAATTAAAGAAAAAGCGTTTTACTAAGACATCCGTACATTCAATTTCAGGAGTAATTTTATAATAATCATCTGTTGAAGAAATGTTTTTCATTGTCGCTTTTCTCAAAATTATATCTTTTACATCAGAATAAGACCCTTTTCCATATTCAAAACAAAATGCTTCTAATTTATCTGTTCCCCAACCATCATATAATTGCCAATGAAAAGCATAAATTGGTTTATCATTCATAAAAAGAAAAACCTTACGGAATTGTGAATTTCGAATTGAATAATCAACAAGTACATCTTTATGTTTATCCGATGAAATGTTTTCGAAAGATATCCCCAATTCTCTTTGAGGAGATGAACCAAAAGGAATTGGATCAGAGAATTTATTCGTGATACTGCTATAATAAACAATATAATTATGTTCTCCAAAAAAACCTAATTCTGAGGAACGTGCCACATTATTTTCGACCTTGGCTTTTTTTAGTGCATTCTCAAATCGATTGATTGTGATAACGTAATCTAATTTATTGTCATCATTTAAATGATCTTCATAAACTTTTAATGAATAATTTTCACCTTGAGTAATGTCAATTTTGCGTTCAACGTGATTTTTTATTCTTTGATCAAATGGCAAAGACAAATCATCATCGCTTTCTTTATTGAGAACAACATTTTCTTCTTTTTTTGTTTCACCACCACAACTAACTAATAATGAGAACAATAAACAAAAAAATAAAATATTTGAAGTTGGATACATTTTGATTGTCATTTTGATTGAATATTATACAAATATAAATCTGTGTTATAAATTTAAGAATGAAAAATAAAGCTTTTTTTAAAAAAGGATCTTTTCTGTTTTATTTTTCTTAATAAAGTTAGCTATTATGCGTTGAATTTCTTCATCACCAGAATCGGAATGAATAAATCGTTTCCAATAAATTGGATTCGATCTGTGTAAATGAAAAGGCGCATAACCAAAACCTGCATATTGCCCTTTATCGATTAAAACTAAACTCTTTTCTTGCTTACTTCTTCCCTTTCCTATGATAAAAAACGATTCCCTATTAAAATCGAATTCTCCAAGTATTTTACCAAACAAATCACTTATAACAGATGTTTTTTTTCTTGGAACTGGATTGTATTTCGGGATTCCATTCTTTAAATTTTGATATTCAACAATCGAAGCGATAAGTTCTGATCCTGTTTGTTCAGTTTCAAAACGAATAATTTCACTACACCATTTCGCACTTTTTTTAATTGCTGAATCTTTTAGATGTTGCTCTATACTAGTTCTAATATTTTTACTTTTCCCAAGGTAAATCATCTCATTTACTTCATTGTAGAACTTATAAACACCTATTTTATTTGATGTTTCTTCAAGAATATCTAAATTTAATTGAGGATGTAAAATCCTTGGATTTAATTCACTTTCAATAAAACTACTTAACTCACCTTTATCTTTTTCCAGTAACAAAGTAAGCAACTTTGCAGTCGCGAGAGCATCACCTCCAGCTCGATGTCTTCCAACAAGTTTTATTCCCAAAGAATTGGTCAACTTCCCTAAACTATATGAATTTTGATCAGGAATAAAATGTCTTGATGATCGCACAGTACACAAATGTGGCAATCTATAATCATAACCCAAACGACGAAACTCACTTCGTATCATTCCATAATCGAAGTTGACATTATGAGCTACAAAAACAGTGTCTTGAGTAAATTCAACTATTTTTTTTGCAATTTCATAAAATTTAGGAGCACTAGCTACCATTTCATCTGTAATTCCAGTAAGATTAGACACAAATTCTGGAATTGGAGTTTCGGGATCTACAAGAGAAACGAATTCATCGATTACCTCTTTTCCATCATGACGATAAATGGCAATTTCCGTAATCTTAGAAGATTTCGGATTACCACCTGTAGTTTCAACATCTATGACAGAATAAATCATTCAACAAAGGTATAGTAAATCTGAAGTTAATAATATTAATCAAAGGAAAAAACTATATTTTATCTGCAAAAATCAATTGAATTATAAAAAAAAATAAATTTTCTATGAAAGATCTTTGAGATTCATTCAATTATTCAGCTTTAAACTGATTATTTTTACACAATGAAGCAATCAAATTCTCTTATAAACGAAAGTTCTCCATATTTACAACAACATGCTTACAATCCTGTAAATTGGATTCCTTGGTCTGACAATATTTTTGAACGTGCAGCCAGAGAGAATAAATTAGTACTTATTAGTGTAGGTTATTCAGCTTGTCATTGGTGTCATGTAATGGAACATGAAAGTTTCGAAAATCAGGAAATAGCTGATATAATGAATGAACATTTTATTAATGTAAAAGTTGATCGAGAAGAACGTCCTGATGTTGACCAAGTTTACATGACTGCAGTACAATTAATGACACAACGAGGTGGTTGGCCTTTAAATTGTTTCACATTACCAGATGGTCGTCCAATTTATGGTGGCACGTATTTCCCGAAAGATCAATGGAAAAACATATTACACTCATTGCAACACATGTTTGTAAATGATAAAGATAGAGCAGAAGAGTATGCAGTTAAATTACATGAAGGAATTGTAAACAGCGAACTGATTTCTATTCCACAAGAGCAACTTCCATTTGAAAAAGATAAAATTTACGAACTTATTCTTAGATGGAAACGTCAATTTGATCAAAATGAAGGAGGAAATTCAAAAGCTCCAAAGTTCCCACTACCAAACAATTATCAATTTTTGCTCCAATATGCCATTCAATTTAATGATGACACAGTTTTAAAACATGTTGAATTAACTCTTGACAAAATTGCAATGGGAGGAATTTATGATCAAATAGGTGGTGGATTTGCTCGCTACTCTGTTGACATGCTATGGAAAGTTCCTCATTTTGAAAAAATGCTTTATGACAATGCCCAATTGATTTCTTTGTATTCTCAAGCATATAAAATTTTCAAAAAACCTCTCTATAAAAGAATTGTTCAACAAACAATTGAATGGTTACAAAAAGAAATGTTTCATTCAGAAGGTTGTTATCTCTCAGCAATTGATGCAGATAGTGAAGGTGAAGAAGGGAAATATTATTGTTGGTCAATGGATGAATATAAACAGTTTTTGTCTGATGATTTTGGTTTTGCTTCCGATTTGTATAGTTTTAATTGGAGAGGACATTGGGAGGATGGAAAATATATTCCATTGAGGGTGTTAACAGATGAAGAACTCAAGAAAAAATATTCCCTTGATAATATTGAATTAAACAATAAAATCGCTAAAATCAATGATATTTTACGAAACGAAAGAGAGAAAAGAATAAAACCAGGCATCGATGATAAATGTCTTACCTCTTGGAATGCTTTATTATCAATTGGATTATCAGACGCATATACAGCATTCGAAGAAGAAGAATACAAACATTTATCTAACAAAATCGTAAAATGGATAGTAACAAATCAGCTACAAAAAAATGATTCTCTACTTCGAACAAGAAAAAATGGAATCAGTAAAATTGATGGCTTTTTAGAAGATTACTCAACGGTTATTCAAGCTTTTACACGATATTATGAAATTTCTGGGGATGAATCATACGCCATAAAAGCACGTGATATAATGAACTATGCAATCGAACATTTTCAACATCCTTCAAGTAAAATGTTTTATTTCACATCCAATTCATCTCAGTTAATTGCTCGTAAAATGGACATTAATGATAATGTCATTCCAGCGAGCAATTCAATTATGGCTAATAACCTTTGGAATTTAGGCCATTTATTTGAAAATAAAGAATGGATTGATAGTTCACGTCAGCAATTAGCAAACATGTATGATGGTATGGAAATGTACGGTTCTGGTTATAGCAACTGGGGTATTTTACTATTAAACAATATCAATCCTTTTTATGAAGTTGTAATATCAGATAATAATGTAATTGAAGAAAGATTAAAATGGTTAAAGGAATACACTCCAAACACACTTACAGCATATTATTCAGAAATTATTCCTTTAGGAAAGTTTAAACAACAAAAAGAACAAACGCTATACTATGTATGTTCTGAAAAAATAGGATGTTTACCTCCTATGAATACACTAAATGATGTTTTTGAAATAATTAACTAACAAATGAATTAGTCTTTTTGAGAATATTCATCGTGGATTCGTTTCAACTCTACGGCATCATTAGCATCAATACCTAAACTATCGGCTATTTCCTTTGCTCGTAAAATATCTTTCACTGTCAAACCTGTAGAATCTTGTTCCGACCTTAAAGAATTTGTAAGGAAAATGGTACTTTCTTTTATTCTTGGGATAGTAGTTAAAGATATTTCTTTTACAGGTTCATACAATATGGATTCTGATTTTGTTTCCTCTTTAATAAAATCACTTTTTTCGTCATACGATTCAAGTAAAACGATAAAAACACTGAGTATATAAAGCACTTTTATCAAAGCAAAAACAACACCTAAAAATTTATTTATTGGTGTTAAATTAGCAATATCAACAACCTTTTCAAGCATCTTACCGCCAAAAAACACCATCGCTCCAACAGCTAAAAAAGTGACCGTAAAGGCAATTACAGGCAAATAAGTTGTTTGTAAATTCCAATTATTTTTTAAAAAGTTAGCTGTCCCATCAGAAAAATTAATTCCTGCATAAATTCCAACTAATAATGCCAATAAAGTACAGACTTCAATAATAAATCCATTTTTAAAACCTTTATAGACACCATATCCAATGGGTATAAAAAAAAGTATATCAATAAAATTCATTCCAATTATTTGATTTCTTCATAATCATCAAAATGATTATCATTTCTATCTTCATTGTTAGAGTTCGGATTTTTATTTTCAAATGCACGACCAGAAACCAGCATCATTACAGAATTTACAACTTTCATTATAATATTCATTAAAAAAAAGAATCCTATTATTTTAAAAATAAAACCAAAGATAGGAGTGTCTTCAATATTTAATATACTTTCTTGAAACCATAAAGAAATTGGATTGACAGCCCATTGAGGATAAAAACAAAATAAGATAAATGTAGAAATAGCAACTGTAATGACAGTTATTTCAGCTTTTAGGTTAAAACCAAAATCAGTTTGAATCATCCCTTGTGTATAGATTTTAAACATCATTTGTTTATTTTGACGTTGCTGTAATTTTCCTAAAAAATACATTAACAGAATAATTGCTCCAAAAACAATTTGGCGATTATAATCCAATCCCTCAATATCTTTATTGTAACAGATTAAAAAAGTAACATTTACCAAAAAAAGATATTGTACAGCTTTCAAAAGATACACTTCGGTTGTTTGACGTTGTCTTCCTATTGTTAGTAAACGTATACCTAAGTTGATTAATCCCCAGATAAATCCAAAAATGGCAAAAACGACTCCTAATCGAAAAATAAAATTCAATATCTCCATACTACAAAAATGCTAAAAGCAAACGAAAAATGAATCATTAATCTGTTAAAAATATAGAATTTTACTTTACGCAACACAATATTTCAATCCAACAAACTTAAAACCTGAGTTCGATTAAAAATTGCATTCAGGTTGTGAATTTTAGTTGTGGTTTTTTAGACGATTTCTCAAGTAATACTGAAGTATTTCGAGAAAAATCAACGAGGAAAACCAACTAAAAACACAAAGTTAATTGTCTATATTTCTTTACCCACTTGAAAAAACACAGTTTTGTCGTTAAAAATCCTTGAAATGACTCGCCATTTCTTCGCTTTCCTGCCTAAAACCTGAGTGTTTTCAAGTGTCCTGAACATAATTTGTAATCGAACTCAGGTTTAAAGCAACATTCAACCAAATTAACTACCTTTGTCTTGTATGAAAAGTTTTGATATTCCTGAATATTATCGTTCACCTATTATCAGTAAAGTGAAATCTATTCGTAAGACACAAGATCCTCGAAAAAAGGACTTTACACCTACGCTATTAGATTTTGGGAATGTTAAATTCTATATTGCAAGACACTTTGGGTTTTGTTATGGGGTTGAAAATGCTATTGAAATTGCATACAAAGCAATTTATGAAAACCCTGGAAAACGAATTTTTCTTTTAAGTCAGATGATTCATAACCCAGGAGTTAATGAAGATTTATTAAGTCATGGGCTACAATTTCTTCAAGACACCTATGGAAATCAACTAATTGAATGGGATTCACTTACCCAAGATGATGTAGTTGTCATCCCTGCTTTTGGAACAACTATTGAAATCATGAATAAACTGACAGCAATTGGTTTAAACATTGAAAAATATGACACAACTTGCCCATTTGTAGAAAAAGTATGGAATCGTTCTGAAAAACTAGGGCAAGATGGGCATACAATCATTATTCATGGGAAATTCAATCACGAAGAAACAAGAGCAACTTTTTCACACAGTAGTTCTACCACAGCATCTTTAGTGGTAAAAGACATGAAAGAAACAATGATTCTGGGTGATTTTATTCTTGGTAAAATCAGTATAGAAGAATTCAATCAAACATTTGAAAATAGAACTTCAATAAATTTTGACCCATCCAACGATTTAAATAAAATAGGCGTTGTTAATCAAACAACAATGTTGGCAACAGAAACACAAGAAATTACTGATTATTTGCGTTCAATCATGATTCAAAAATACGGAGAAGACGATATTAAAGATCATATTGCCGACACAAGAGATACTTTATGTTATGCTACGAATGACAATCAATCTTCAACTTATGGGTTAATGGAAATTGATGCAGATTTAGCTGTTGTTGTTGGAGGATATAATAGTTCAAATACAACGCATTTGGTCGAGCTACTGGAACAAAAATTCCCTAGTTACTTCATAAAAGATGTCAATGAAATTATTTCAGAAAATGAAGTTCGATCGTTCAATATACATTCAAAAGAGATAGAAACGTTGAATCAATTTATTGAAGGTGGAGCAAAAACCATTGCAATTACATCTGGTGCTTCTTGTCCCGATGCTGTTGTAGATCAAGTAATACAAAAAATATTAGCACTAAAGGGAATTAATAAATCAATTCAAGAAATTGTAGATTCCATTTAAATCACCAGATAATTGGTGTTTTTTGTTTACTAATTAAGTATTCATTTGTTCTACTAAAATGTTTATTCCCAAACCACAGTCCTTGATTTGCACTCATAGGTGATGGATGTCCTGATTCCAAAACCAAATGTTTTTGTCTATCTATATTTTTTCCTTTATTTCGAGCATATCCACCCCATAACATGAATACAACATGTTCATTCTCCTGTGAAATCTTTTCAATAACGGCATCTGTGAACATTTCCCAACCTTTTCGTTGATGACTTTGCGGCTTCCCTTCTTGTACCGTTAAAATCGAATTTAAAAGCAACACTCCTTGATCTGCCCATCTTGTCAAGTCTCCATTTTCCGGAATAGGTTGCCCCAAATCTGATTCAATTTCTTTAAAGATATTTATCAAACTCTTAGCAAATGGACGGACATTCGGATTAATTGAAAAACAAAGTCCATTGGCATGTCCTTTTGTAGGATATGGATCTTGTCCCAGAATTACAACTTTTAATTTATCAAAAGGGCAAGAATCAAATGCTTTAAAAATCGTTCCTGCAGGAGGAAAAATAGCGTTTTTATTTAATTGATATTCAGACTTTACAAAAGTAATAAGTTGATCAAAATACTCTTTTGAAAATTCATCTTTAAGAATTTGTTTCCAACTCTCTTCTATTCTAACATTCATTTTGTAAATATACATAAAACAAAAAAGTCGCTGGAAATCCAGCGACTTTTTATACAATATATAATTGAATTATTGTACAATCAATTTTCTAGTAACTTTAGAGTCATTAGACTTAATTGCTACAGAATAAACTCCAGTTGACAAACCAGCAACATTTACAGTTGTTGAGTTGTTACCAGCAGCAACATTAGTTAAAGATACAGATTCAACAACTTTACCAGTAATATCTGTTACTTCAACAGAAACACTTGAAGAAGTTGCTAAGTTAAATTCTACCGTTGCTTTATCTTTCGCTGGGTTAGGGAAGATAGAAACACCAGAAAATAAATCTTGATTTTCAATTCCTAAAGAAGGATTAAAGTTAGCACGAACAACAGGAATATCTGTAAAAGTTCCCCATGTGTTACCACCAACTGTTCTAATCCAACATTGACCAGATCCAGTATAAGTTTCACCTCCAGCAGCTACTTTAACAGGTAAAGATCCTGCAATACGTAACAATACTAAATAAGTTTTACCAGACTCTAAATAATAAGGAGTCAAAAATTGAAGCGTCTGAATTTGATTTGCTTGAGAAGCAGAAGCAACTGCAAACATATCTGTTTCTGTCAATGGACCAGTCCAACGATTACTCAATTGAGTTGCAGCAGGATTATACTCATATAACTCACCATAAACTTCAGCTCCAACAGGAGTACCTGTAAATAATCTAAAATTAATACCATGGATTTCTTGATCATTAAAAATATCAAATGCATTACCTACACCATCAATAACAACTGGATTATTAGATTGGTCTATCAATCCTGTTAACGGATATTCTGTAAAAGGAGCTCCTTTATCTACAGCATAAATATGATTAGTTACATCAAACTTAACTGGTGTGAAGATTGAATTATTCGTAAGGTTATCATCAGCTTCAGTTAAAGTCAAGTTTTGGTTAACAGTATAAGATCCAACAACAGTTGGTGTATATTCAACTTCAAGCGTATCAACTGCTCCTGGAAGAAGCGTTACTCCTGTTGAAGTTTCAGTAATACCATTTCCTGTTACGTTTAAAACAACGTTTGTCAAATTTTGAGATCCTTGATTCTTAACTCCAGCTCTAAATGTAATTGGAGCAATTTGAGATAAAGGAATTTGAGAATACTGATACATTTCAGTATGAGCGAAACTATAAGTATTAACTAAATCAAAATCATTTTTAGTAGCAATTTCAATATCGTCAATATACCAACCATATGAAACCCAAGCATTTGGATTTGTAGTTGTGATATCACGCTCACTTGTCCATCTAAAACGAATTTGTACAGTTGAAGCTCCAGTTTGAATTGCATTTGATATATCAACTTCTACAGTCTCTGGATTAGGCCAAGGGTTACTAGAAGTTTGAGTATGCATTGCTTTATGACTTGTATCATAAACTTTTGTCCAAGTAGTACCATCTACACTTACTAAAACCTCTCCTAAATCATAGAATTTAGCTCCAGTTTGTTGGAATCTTAGAAGTGCATTGTTTCCTCCAGCTAAAGTTTGAACATTGATCACACCACTTGTCAATGTATAAACAACACCAATACCTGGACTTGCTGTAGGACCATTTGACATCTCACCAAATTTACCTCTTGAAGTCGAATTAAAAATAGAAGTTCCTGTTCCAGAGATCCACCAACCATTATAAACAGCATCAGTTGTCCATCCATAGTTAGCTCCAGTTTGACCTGAATTATCAGCTGTCCAAGAAGAAGTAGAAACTGTTGCTAATCCAGCTCCAGAAACAATTGAATCAAAATTATCACGCCATACAACTGTACCTAAAGCTTTAGGAGTGCTAATAGTTGTTGGTTTTGCCGCTTCAAGATTCAACTCATGTTTTCTGTAAACAGAAGTCTGAGCAAAAGTGCTTCCTATACCGGCAAATATAAAAGCTCCAAAAAGTAATTTATTTTTCATTCTTATTTTTTTAAATAATGTTACCTACAAATTTAGAAAGTAAAAAACAATAAAACAACATTAATTTTAATTTAACATTTAATATTCTTTAGTTACTCACTATAAAAACAGTTTATTCACTACTTTAACTACTGTACTCCAGCTAAATTATATCTTAATTTAATACCTGTACTCATGTTTCCTGTTGGATAAGCTGTTGCGATTTTTGGTGTATTAATCACTTGATCATAATATAGTTGAATGATTAAGAATTTACCAACATTATAATCAAGCGATCCTTTGATTGACATAACTTTCTGCCCTGCAGTAGCTTGATTTGTATTCTCAACAATCTTTCTAATTACAGTTAAATTATCTCTTAACGAGAAATCTAAACGGAAATTCATATCGCTTGGTTTAAGACTTTTAATTGGTAATTTAACTTGTGAAAACTTATAACCTGTACCAATTACATATGTTGTACCCAACATTTCAGTCACTTGATTATTATTTAAAGAAAGTGTCGAACTACGATCTTTTGTAATTTCAAATTTAGTTATTAGACCTTGTTTTTTAATTAACCATGTTGCATCAAATCCAATCAAAGGATTAAACCTTTCAGACATCGTAATATTTTGAACTTGATTACTTGCAATAAAGTTGTTATTAATATCACGAGCCGTTGCATTTCCATTAGCATCAAAAGCAGCATTTAGATTTGTTTGCATTCCAGAAACACTTATAGTTGAAGTATAGGCATGTTTAATAACAAATTGGCGAACATATTTCTTCATGAAATCCATTTTAGCTAATCCATTGTAGTTAATAGACCAATTTGGAAGAGGTATGTTTTTAACAGGATTGATATTTTTATCATTCACATTTCTATTTGTATAAGAAGTTAAAAATGCACCAATAAGTACTTCTTGACTACTTCCACTATATCCGGAATAGTATCCAGAACCTAATTGTGATGAATTTGCATTGTTACGTCCTACTAATCCTGATACTTCTCGACGGTTATCTAATAATTTTTGGAAGACTTCTGTGCTATAATCACTTTTACTAATTGAAGCGAAAGCCGAACCAATGGAAATATTAGTATATGTTAGTTGAGAAATGTCAATTCTACTTTGTCCTTCGTAAGCATTAGAAATAGAATTCCATCTAAAAAATTCAGTGGAGCTATTTCCATACATTCTATTTGCAGTCAATTCAATAGTCAAATCCTTAATTGGCTCTAAACCTGCTCTGATTGTTAAATTCTGAGTATGTGTATTTGTATACTGACGATTAATATTTTCATTTTGTACCAACCAACCATTTTGAGCCGCTGTTCTCGCAAAGTCAAATCCAGTTTCTTTACCGGTAACACCATATCTTTGTTGTCCAAAGATAAAACCACCCATTGGTGCATCAAAGCCGGAATCGAAGCCTAAAACTCTAGTTTCGCGAGCGTAACCAGGCAATAATGTACCGTCATTTTGATTATAAGTTACACCTGCATTTCTTACAGACATAACTAATCTAGCAATGAAACCAGTTACTGGATGAACTTTATCTTTTCGTTTTCTTGCTCTCTCTACTTTCTTTTCCCATTTTTTAATCACCTTATCCCACTTCTTTTTCTCCTTTGGAGTCATATCTTCCTCAGGTTTTGGTGGAACAGGCTTGGGATATTTTTCTTCAATTGATGGTTCTTTTGATTTTGGAGTTTTAGTGTTCGAATTTGAACCATCAGAAATTGCTTTTGATCTTGGTGCAGAAGCTGTTGCAGGTGTTCTGCCAGTCCCTTTACCATCAGCTAGTACTTTCTTAAAGAAAGGTAATTTATTATAAAGATTTGTAAAGTTTAACTGTGTTTGAGCATTAATTGTTCTGTTATTTTGAACAGTATGACCAAATTCAGATTGTGCAAGTGGTGCACGTTGCCAGTTATAAGTTCCACCATAAGCTACAGTTGCTGTTGTCCAATCTAAAGCTGGAATTTTATTTAAAGGCAAGGTATAGTTTAGGGTATAATTGTGAGTATAATCTGTTGTCTTACCAAAAGTTGCCATTTGAGTTCTGATAGAATCTTTAAACTCTCTATACAAGTTTGGATCAGCTTTTCTATCAACCTGACCATCAGCTTCTTCAAAAATAGCTCGGTTATTTGCTGTGAATGTAAGTTTCAAATTCTTCGTAATATCATATCCTAAATTATATGATCTATTCCATGTAAATCTTTTAATATACACAGGTTTAAATTCATAATTTGGTACAATGTTATTTTTAACTTGTCTTTCATTATAGCTTCTCAATAAATCATTTGTGAAACTAAAGTTCTTCGGTAAATAATTGATATTTGCTTCTCGAACTATCGCTAACCATTTTGATTTTTTAAGTTTTTCACTTTTAAATACATTTTTAAATGGTTCCCACGGTTTTGCTTGAAAAGAATAATTATAATTCAAATTACCAGTCCACAAGCGTGTTCTATCATATTTAATATTAAAATCTCTTTTTAAATCTTCGGAATATGCATAAGAAGCAGACCAATTCGCAATCCTCCAAAATGCTGGTTTTGCGCCAGGAGCTAATTGTTTTCTAACATTTGTAAAATTATAAGACAAGCGTTCATTAAATTCTTGTCCTTCTTTAGCTCTTCTTTTTCTCTCAGAAAAATCATAATCAGCTAATTTAATATCTGGGTTATATGGATCAAATTCAGGGTTAACAATTCCAACAGAGTAACCTAAAAAGAAAGGTAATGATAAACCAAACTTTTTACCAAAAAACTGACCTAATTGCCAATTTGAATTGAAATTAGCATTAATTCTTTGTTCACGTTGACGTTCTTGCACACGGCTATCTACAGCACCCCAATTATAACCATAATAACTTCCGGAAGCAGAAATGTTAAAGAAATCAGCTCCTTGGACTTGCATTTGAGCAATAGCAGCTGAACCTCCTTCGGATACGAAATCTGAAAGTCGTAATTCATTCACCCAAATTATTCCACAATGAGGCATTCCATCGTCATTCCATGGATTAGACGCGTTATTTCGAGGATTTCGAACACCAATCATGATGGTTCTCATTCCTTGCAAGTTTGGATTTCCTTTTACTCGAATACGCTTATTTGGATAATTCGGATCTGGAGCACTATATTCCAAATTATAAGAAACACTAGAGCTACCTGATTCAATAAGATTATTTCTTTTCTTCTTCAGATTAATTAAATCTTCAAAAACGATTTCAACATTATTAGCTTCTGGCCAAATATCTGTATCTAAACTTGCTGTATTTGGTGTGATATTTAGAGGAAGCTCAAACTCATAATAATTTTCTGTAAAATCAGTTCCCAATCGAACAAATACAGTTAAATCTTCATTATCTAAAGGAACTTGTCCTACCATTGATTCTGCATGGACAAACATTTTTAATTTTTTATAACCACGAACATCGAAAGCTACATTCTTAAAAGCTGCTCTGGCATCACCATCTTGTAATCCACAAACTTCCAATGTCATCGACTGTTCGTTCATCTGTCTTTGAACTTGTTGAGAAGGGTCAATTTCACGTTGAATTCCTGGTGGAATAACATATTTAATTGGGGTTCTATCTGAGTTTTCTTGTACATTAACCGCTCCAATATCAAAACTAGTTAGATTTGGATCTGTAACAACACCTTCACCCGGTTGGCTCAAGTCTTGTGCGTATCTTCTCCATTCTCCTCGAACAAGTTCTAATTTAGCAAAACGTAATAAAACTTCTTCATCAAAATCTTTTAAAAACATTCGCATGAAACGAATTGATCTAAAATCATTTATCCCATTAATTCGATTTGAGAAATCTCTAACAGGAATTTTGAATTGATACCACTTTTCTTTATCTCCATTCCCTTTTTCGAAAACTTGTATGTTTGTAATGTAATTTGTTCCAACATTATTCATATCCCCAGGTCGAAGACTAATTTTATATTGGAAATAATTCTCTGTTTCTTGTAAATTATTATCTTGATTAATATCCTCTCTATCTGGATCAATTCTTGGTCCAATGGTACTATAACCATTTGTGTTCATAGTATCATACATTTCTGGAGTTGGTGAATTACCCTCCATTCCATTGTATTTTTTATATCTTTCAAGAACTCCTAATTGTAATTGATCATAATTATCATCTAAATAATAGTTGTAATCATCATTTGATGGGTCATTTATCATTTTAGCTTTTGCAGCAGCCGATAATGTGGGATTCGAATTAATCCAATTAACATATCCTTGAAAATGAGCTCGTTCAGCAGCATTATTAAAACCATCCAAACCAACATCTTGGTTGATTCTAGAATTAGGATTGTTGTCAAATGCATTTACAACAACCTGTGTGTTTGGAACCTGAGCCCAAAGGGTTGTGTCCATATCATTTGGTCCAGGTGAATTCGATGGAGATAATCCATTTTCAAAACTTTTTCTAGAATCAGGTAGAATATCTTCAGAAATATTTCCTAAATTAAAATACAAATCACCACCTGACATTAAGGTACCTG
This sequence comes from Taishania sp., assembly GCA_036758285.1. Taxonomy (GTDB): domain Bacteria; phylum Bacteroidota; class Bacteroidia; order Flavobacteriales_D; family Crocinitomicaceae; genus Taishania. Next base: position 69,365 of record DAIOWV010000006.1, read on the forward strand.
GATTGGCATTTTCGGCATCAATATTGAAAGGATCTAATACCCAAAATTGAATATATTCAATATTTGCTAACTCAAAATCTGTAGTAGATAATGCACGCATAATCCCCCCCCATCGATCAGTAGGATTTGTGAAGAAGCCATCTGCATCAATAAAACTTGTTGTATCGTAATTATAAATTCCTCGTTCTTTCGGATAATAAGCTAATTCTAAAATTTGAAGATTCGGTATTGTCCCGTATTGATTTTCTTGTAAAGGAAAGACATCTTTATAATTTACGTTTCTAGTTCTACTATCGGAGTTAACCATTGGATCATTGGCGATATGAGTAGGTGTATTTTGATCTTGACGATAAAAAATATTATCTATTCGATACCACGAAGTTTTAGATCTGTTAAAGGCTTTACTAAGGCCTGTAGAAGATGCTTCTGGAAAGAGTGCTGGTTGTCCAAGAGGAACAGAAGCCAAATGCCATGCATTCAAACTACTTGCTAAATCAATTGTACTTTGAGAACCTTCAAAATCATCAACATAAGAAATCCCTGCACTACTAATTGCTTTTGGTTGACCAGGAATAAGATGAGCAAATTCCCCAGAAAAGGAAAGAGAAGATTTTTCTTTTGTGGAAATAACTGGTAATAAATCAATTAACTTAGTTAACATTGGTAATTCAGTACGATATTGCACATCAAATCCAATGATATTATTTTTATATGGTTCACTTCCAATATCAATTTTTTGAGTAACAGGTCGTTCCATCATTCTCATCCATGTAGCACCTACATTAAAGTCTTGACTAAATCGATGGGAGACTCTTGAACCAATTAAGGACTTAGATTGAAATCCAAATGCTGAATTACTTTCAACATTAACCGTAATCTGCTGATTTGAGGCCAACAAACCTTCATTTAAAATCCTTACTCGACCTAAATTATAATCTACACTATAATCTACACCTTCTTGTAACTTAATACCTCCAGCTGTAACAGACACTGCACCCTCAGGAACGTTCAAGGCATTCAATGGGATATCCCCAGTAACAGATGATTGGTATTCACCTTTGAATAAAAATCTATTTTTAGATGGTAATTGTTGTGCTGCTGTTTTAGTAGAATCATAAAGTTCAGTAAACGCAATTCTATCAACTAAAGTTTGAGGCAAACCTTCAGCGAGCATTTTTTGAGCCAGTAATTCACCAAATGGTTCGATATTAGAAAAGTAAACACGTCCATTTCGGGCATTAATTGTACCACCATTTTCAAATCTACTACCACTCTGAGTCATCGGAACATAGTCAAATACACCATCAGAGAATGGTTGTCCCATCTGGTTTAATTTGTCCATATCCAATAGTGTAACTAACTGTACGTCTTCCATCCCATCTTGAGGGAAAAATGGAATATACAAAGAGTTTTCAGGATTATTATATAGGATGTCTAATCTAAATCCTACTTGATCTACTTGATACGCGCCTAATGAATATACATTCTTCATCATCAAATCCCACAATTTAATTGAAGGATTGGTCATCGTAGGTTTTAATAATTTAAGTACTAGTGCATTGTTACCCTCAACACCATCAGTAGACAACTCCCCTACTCTATAAGTCTGACCTCTGTATGTATATTCATAACCTACAGCTAAAACCTCATCATTATTTAAAGGTATATTAACAGAAATAAAACCAAGTTGTGCATTGTAAGTAAATTCAGACTCAGTTAATTTTTTTGCACTTTCTACTTTTTCATAGTGTACAGCTTGAGTAAAAGGTCCTGGTTGAACGACTTGTGAAGATAAAACTCCTACAGCATTCGAGAAATCTCTAATTCCAGGTTGAGAAGAAACCCATTGGTATAAACCATTCGCAGCATTATCTGGCAACGGATTACTTGTAAAACCGCCTGGCGTACCCTCAGCATTTTGAGACAAACCTTCACCTAAGTCAGTAAAAGCAACAATGTTTCTAGTATTTTCAGTTGTATTTGTTCTATTTGTTACCCAAACCTCAATTCTTGAAATATTCACTCCAGAATTTACAATTGGTAGAGCTTGCATTGCAACGTTGTAATTATCTCTATGATAAAAATTCAAGAAATAGTGACGATTTGCTTCATATTGATCTGCACTCAACTCAAAAGTTTGTTTTTGTGCTCCACCTTGAACTTTGATTTCTTTACGTTGACCTTTTGCAGATGCTGCGATTATGTCAACAGTTGTCCTACCAAATTTAAGTTTTGTACTTGCCCCAAACAGTGTTTTTGAACTTGGAATTAAAGTTGTTGGAAGATTTAAAGACACATTACCCAAAGCTATACTCTGAACAATTTGATCTTCATCTCCGTTGTATTCTAATTTTGTAACATTATCAAATTCGAAGTTTGCTTGAGTATTGTAACTCATCCCTAGCTTCATTCTTGTACCAATTTGACCTACAACATTGAAGTTAATGTTTTGATTAAAATCAAATCGAGTTATTCGTCTTTGTTTTACTGGTAATAAAGGATTATCATATCTAGAAGAATTGACACCTAATCCAATTTCAACGGTTCCTTGTGGTCGAATTGTAATTTCATCTGAACCAAAGAAGCTCTTAAATAATTTATTATCAACGTAAGGTAAAGTCCAATAAGCTATTTTAGTACTTAAAATTCCAATACCTGCGCCCATGGAGACATCTGTTAGCCAATGTCTGTTATTATACATTCTAAAAAAACCTGTTCCTGATGCAATTAAATAACCACTAATTCCATACCATATAGAAACATCTTTATATTCTTGCCAAAGAAATTCAGCACCAACAAAACTTATGGCTGTATGTCCAGATGGAAAGGAATTATTACTACTGCCATCTGGTCTTATGACATTTCCTGTCGATTTAATCGAATTGACAGAAATACCCATAATTAGATGAGAAATTGTACTAACTATTAATCTTTCCCTTAGATTATGTTTTCCTTTAATTCCTAAAGTGTTTAAAGCATATACACTTAACGTAGGTGTATATTGAGAATAATCATCTATGGTAAATCTGCTATCAATCTTTTCTTTTAACTCATGTTTAATTTCCGAGTTTAAGGATAGTAA